>MKGP02000010.1 GCA_001913845.2 Limnothrix sp. CACIAM 69d
AACCGCTCTACCAACGCGCCTTAGACATCTGTGAACGACAGCTGGGAGCCGACCACCCCTCTACCGCCCAAAGCCTCAACAATTTGGCGGGATTGTATTACTCGCAAGGGAAATACGATCACGCCGAACCGCTCTTCCGACGCGCCTTAGACATCCACGAACGGCAACTGGGAGCCGACCACCCCGACACCGCCCTAAGCCTCAACAATTTTGGCGTTCTTGTATGACTCGCAAGGGAAATACGATCCCGCCGAACCACTCTACCAACGCGCCTTAGAGATCAGGGAACGGCAACTGGGAGCCGACCACCCTGATACCGCCACCAGCCTCAACAATTTAGCGAATTTGTACCGATCGCAAGGGAAATACGATCGCGCCGAACCGCTCTACCAACGGGCCTTAGGCATCCACGAACGGCAACTGGGAGCCAACCACCCCAATACCGCCACCAGCCTCAACAATTTGGCGGTGCTGTATTGCTATCAAGCTCGCTGGGGCGAGGCGGAGCGGTTGCTGATGCGGGCGCTGCTGATTTGGGCGCAGGTGTTGGGCGAAGCGCATCCCAACACGCAAGGCTCGATTCAAAGCTTGTTCAGCCTAATCGGTGCAGCCCTGAACCAGGGACGCGCCGCCGACCTCTCCGACCACCCCCTCACCCAAGCCATCCTGCAACAACTCACCACCCCACCCGACCCGTAGGGGCGGGGTCTCCCCGCCCCGCCCCCACGACAATCCCACACCTCGGTCTCCCCGCCCCGCCCCCACGACCATCTCCCGCCTGGGTCTCCCCGCCCAAATGCAAAATGCAGATAATATGTGAAATATTGTCAACGATGGCACAACCGTGGGATATAAACCCGAAATTCACCACAGGCGATCGATCCGTTTACGGCACTATGATTACGCCACACCGGGGATGTATTTCTTGACCCTTTGCACCCAACATCGCGAACCCTGGTTGGGCCAAATCCTGGACGGCAAATTTGACCCAACAGAGGACGGAAGAATTGCGATCGCGGCTTGGCAATCCTTGCCCCAGCGATTTCCAAATATTCGATTGGATGCGTTTGTGGCGATGCCCAATCATATTCACGGCATCCTGGAAATTGTAGACAAATCGCCACGGGTCGGGCGGGGAGGTGGTCAGGAGGAGATGGCCGTGGGGGCTGGGCGGGGAGGTGGTCAGGAGGAGATGGTCGTGGGGGCTGGGCGGGGAGACCCCGCCCCTACGGTTACGGGGTTGGGGAATGTGGTGGCTTATTTTAAATATCAAACGACGAAAACGATTAATCAAAAAGCGGGTCAGACAGGTAGACGAATTTGGCAGCGAAATTATTGGGAAAGGGTGGTGCGTCATGATGATGAATTAACCAATTTTCGCAATTACATCGTCACAAACCCTCAATGCTGGAACCACGATCGCCTCAACCCGCATACCTAACAGGCTGGCGGTGCGTGGGAGATCACCGAGAAATTGTTTTCACAAAGACGAGATACTCCCACACACCCGACCCGATCGGCTACCTGGCGCGGGACAAATTACAACGGGCGATAGACGCGGTAATTGACGTTGGGGAAAATGTTGTCGATCGCCTCCACCTTTTGCAGCCAGCCCGAATCCACCTTGCCCGCGCGGATATCGTCGTAGAGCTTCGTGAACCGCATCATGTGCGATCGCGTCCGGCGCACCGCGTAGGGAACCATCGTCCCTGTCCGCATAATGAACGCCCAGTCCGACGACTGCGCCAACAGCAACTCCCGCGCCGCTTGATTCAGCGCCCGCCACTCCAGCTCATCGGCCGGCTCCAGCTTCGACAGCTCAATCATCCGTTCCGCCCCCTTGTGCAGGTGGGGATAGATCCAAGCGTTGGTGTCGTTCAGCCAATATTCATGGAAGCCTTTGTAACCCCAGCTCGACTGGGACGGGCGACAGACCTGCTGGGTCGGCTGTTTTTGCAGGTAGTCCGACAGGTGGGTCATCTGGAAGGTTTTTTGGTCGAACCAAGACTTGCGGAACAGGAAATCTAGGAACCAGGGGCCTTCGTACCACCAGTGACCAAATAGCTCTGCGTCGTAGGGCGACACCACGATCGGGGGGCGCTGCATCAAACCGTTGAGGTAGCCGATTTGCTGCCCCCGGTTGAACATGAAGTTGGTGGCATGTTCCGCCGCCTTTTCCCGGGCCCAATAGGGGTCGTAGAGCGCCTTATCGGACAGGCCCGCCGTGCGGCTGGTGATTTTGTGGTACTTGATGCCTACGTTCTTGCGCTGGCCGTTGGGCATGATGTAGGGCTTGATGTATTCATAATCCGCTTCCCAGCCGATGTCTTTATAAAACTCCCGGTACTCGGCCGCGCCGGGATAGCCCACTTCGGAAGACCACACCTGTTGCGAAGATTCGTGGTCGCGGCCAAAGGCGGCCACCCCGGCTTCGGTAAAGATGGGCGCGTAGGTTCCGAAGCGGGGGCGCGGCCGGGCGTACAAAATCCCATGGCCGTCGGTGAGGAAGTAGCGTAGGCCGGCATCGGCCACCATCCGTTCGAGGCCTTCATAGTAGGCGCATTCGGGCAGCCAAATGCCTTTGGGGGCACAGCCAAAGTTTTCTTCGTAGTGGTCAACGGCGACTTTCAGTTGGGCCCACACGGCCTGGGGATACATCTTCATCAGGGGCAAGTAGCCGTGGGTTGCGCCGCAGGTGATGATGTCGATGTTGCCGGAGTCTTGGAATTTTTTGAAGGCGGTGACTAGATCGCGATCGTACCGTTCCCAGAGTTCCCGTACTTCCTGGAATTCTTTGATGTAGTGCTCGGCCAGGTAGCGCAGGTGGCCGTTGAATTCGTTGTGGACGTATTCTTTTTCAACGAGTTCTTGCAACTGAGCGAGGTGCTGATCGTAGCGGTCTTGCAAGAGAGGGTCGCGGAGCATGGACACCAAGGGCGGGGTCATGCTCATGGTGATTTTGAAATCTACGCCATCGCGCTCGAGTCCTTCAAAGGCGCGTAACAGGGGGACGTAGGTTTCGGTGATGGCTTCATAGAGCCACTCTTCCTCTAGAACGTAGTCGCTTTCGGGGTGCCGGACGAAGGGTAGGTGAGCGTGCAGGACGAGGGCGACATAGCCAAGGGTCATAGCAATTGTCCTAGAGCGCAATTAATAAGGCTGAGGCGATCGCTCGTGGGATCGCTCTGGCCGGATCGGCGTAAAGCTTGGCTTCAGCCTTAGCAGATTTTAAGGCGAAGTGCGACCGGGGGTAGGTCGTGAATTT
Source organism: Limnothrix sp. CACIAM 69d (assembly GCA_001913845.2). Lineage (GTDB taxonomy): Bacteria > Cyanobacteriota > Cyanobacteriia > CACIAM-69d > CACIAM-69d > CACIAM-69d. Next base: position 3,266 of record MKGP02000010.1, read on the forward strand.
GACCAGATGTTGGGCGATCGGGATCTATGGGGATCTGTGGGGATCTGTCGGGATCGGTTGAAGTCTCGGGAGATCCCAGGCAGAAGGGCGAGAAACAACCCCTTAACCGCTTTAGACGGGGAGACGGCATGAAACTAACGGCGTGAAGGAGCGGTGTCAGTTAATGGGCTGGCGATTACGGGCGATCGGGGGCTTGTGTCAGCTTGTGGAAAGGGTTGGGTTGCTCGTCCGCAGGGTGGCTGGGCGGTTGCCCCCCAATGAGTCTTGGCCGCGCCAGAATGGAGATGATTCCAGTTGTGCTCCATGGGCCACTCTGCGCCGAGCACAAGGAGCAAACCCCATGCGTTTAAGCCTGATGGGCGATTCCCTCAGAATTGACTTGGAGGGTTGGGAAAAGCTGTGGGCTTTTCATTGGCCCCTTTATTTGGAAGTCCCGATCGCGCAGATTCAAGCCGCCCAGTTGGGAGCACCGCCCAGCGACTGGCGAGAACTGCGTGCGCCGGGTACGTTTCTGCCGGGTGTGATCAAAGCAGGAACCTACTACACAAGGCGCGGTCGGGAGTTTTGGTATGTCACTCATGATGGTGGCGAGTTTCTGACCTTGAGGCTGACGGGCCATCAATACGCTCAGGTGGTGTTGACGCTACCGGATGCGGCCGACTGGCAACGGCGTATTGATCAAGTCATCCCGCCGCCAACTCCCGTGGGCTTGGAGCAACTTCAGTTTGGCTCGCTCTAGCTTTGGCTCGCTCTAGCTTTGGCCCGCCCTAGTTTTGGCTCGCGATCGCCCATGGACGACTGGCGCTGGGCCCGGGTGCGCCATCACAGCTCGGCGGTGAGGGGCAACCACACTTCAAAACTGGTGCCGGGTAAATCGAAGGGGCGATCGGGATAGGTTTCTGGCCAACGGGGCGATCGCAATCGGAGGTGGCCCCCATGGCGAGCAATGATTTCGTGGGTGATGGCCAGACCCAGGCCCGTTCCTTTTCCGATCGGCTTGGTGGTGAAAAAGGTCTCAAAGATTTTGGTCTGAATGGCTTCGGGAATGCCGGGGCCATTGTCGGCAATTTCCACCATCACCCAGCCCGTCACATCCATGGTGCGGGGTTCCACCGCCGCGATCGAGGCCGGCTCGATCGCCGCCAAATCCGCCGGCAACGCGTCCATGCATTGGGTGCGGATCATAATTGTCGGTTGCCAGCGCTGTCGCTCCAGTGGCGGAATTTGGTTTTGCACCTCCAGCAGCGCATCCACCGCATTGGCCAGCAGGTTCATAAACACTTGGCTTAGGTGTCCAGACTGGCAAGCCACCAGGGGCAGTTCCCCATAGGTGCGAATCACTTCCACCCCTTCCCGCAGGCGGTTGTTGAGCACGATCAGAGTGCTCTCGATGCAATCGTGCAGGTCGGCCGCCTTGAAGTTTTCTGACCCCACATGGGAAAAGCTTTGGAGACCGGCAACGGTTTTTTTCAGTTTGTCTGCCCCGATCGCCATGCTGTCGATCAGTTTGGGCAAATCCTCCCGCAGGAAGTCAAACTCCATGGTCGATCGCAACTGTTGCAAGGTTTCGGGAATTTCCGGCAACAGGGCTTCATAGGCCGTCACCAGTTCAATCAAATCTCGGGCGTATTGGGTCAGATAAACCACATTGCCCGAAATGAAATTCACCGGATTTTTAATTTCATGGGAAATGCCCGCCACCATCCGCCCCAGGCTGGCCATCTTCTCCGCTTGAATCACCTGAGCGCGGGTTTGCTCTTGAATTCGCTGCATGGCTAGCTCATGAATTTGGGATTGAGCCACCAGCAACTGGTGAATATCCAGCAGACAATAGCAGCCTTCCTGGGATTCCACCGCCAACGGTTCATAGAGCAAATCGGGCGATCGCTCCAGGGCCGCCCGCCCCGCCTGCACCACAAGCGTGCTGCCCGACAACACCAACAGCGGCACATGGGCGTATTGATACATGACGCGCAGGGGCCGATGTAGAAACAACTCTGGGCCGTATTGTCGGCTCAGGTGCTTAAAAAAACGCCGCCGCGACAGCAGCCCTGCAAAGGCTCCCCGATCGAGCAATACGGCCCCTGGCAGCAGGGGATCCGCCTCCAAGGCTTGGGCCAGCTCAATCCCCGGCTGTGACAAATCCATGGCAAAGCAGGATAAGCACAAGTCATTGAGCGTGGACTCCAAATTCAGCGAGGCAGCAAGATTGGGCAGCACAGCCGGAGCAGCCATGGTTGAAGTGGAAGTGGCAAGCATAGGAAATGAGGGTGCAGAGGGACGGGCGAGCAGCCAACAGGCTCAGAGCATTGCACAGGGGGCTTTGGGCCAATCTCGGGGCCGAGATTTCATGGGGAAAAAATGAATCAGGCTGGCACGCTCGATCGAAATCGCCTTAGATAGCCCATACAACCCCACGAAAATCCAGTGTTGATCAACTAATTGCCTTGGCCAAGGGCCGAGGTCAATTGATTCAGTTTGATGAATCGATCGCTTGGAATCGGGGTCTTAAGATTACTTGGTTGCAGGTAAGCGTTCCCGACTTCTATTCTTTTCAAGGCTAGCATCTTACAGCAGGAAAGACAGAATAGATCTACCATAAAATCTTGTCAAAGCATCTGATTTCAATCAGCCTAGCTTTGTCAGGGCAAGGCTTTGCCGTAGCAGCAAGTTCATTATTGAATCATCAGTTCAAGAGATCTTCATGATCTTTTTCGGGGATATTTTTAGAAAATGAGTTAAGGGAAATTTTTATTTAAATTTGATCTGTTGATAATATGTGTTTAACCAATACTTAAACAAATGACAGTAGCAATCTGTTCTGCACTAGGTTTTGCTGCCTGGAGTTGTGGCGGCCTTGTTCGATCTTGATTCTCCGATTTTGCTTGCCCGATCTTGATTGTCTGATCTTGAGGTTCAGCCCTATTTTGGGTGCTGTTTCTGGTGCTGTTTTTGGTGTTGGGTCATGGGTTTGATCGCGCTCTGTTCGATCGCGCTCTTGAGCCAATTCCCGATCGAGGTTTTGAGATCGCCATTCGATCGGGCATCGATCAGACCCGATCGCGACCATGACGGTCAATCAACGGTTAATCAGCAACCTAGCAAAGGGGATGGCGAGCCGACTGGGAACGGGGCAAGGAACGAATGGCCGGTGGCAATCCGGCATTGAGAAACAGACCGGCTTCCTCGGCGGGCACGGCTCTGGAGAATAAATAGCCCTGGCCAAAGCCGCAGCCCAAGTCTCTCAGGTGATCAATTTGGGGTTGGGTTTCAATGCCCTCGGCAATGACGCTGAGGCCCAAATCGTTGGCTAAACCGATGACGGCACGGACGATCGCCGCGTCGCGCTGATTTTCGAGCATGGCTTGAATGAACGATCGCTCGATTTTGATCGAGTCGATCGGGAATTCCCGCAAATAGTTGAGGGAGCAGTAGCCCGTGCCAAAGTCATCGAGGCAAATTTTAATCCGCCGTTCCCGCAGTCGATCGAGACAGGCGCGGCTGGCGTTAGGATCCAGCGCCAAGGAGGTTTCGGTGATCTCTAGGCGCAGTTCATAGCCTTCCAGGTCGTAGGCATCCATCAGCACTTCAATCAGGTCGGCCAATTCGGGAACCAGTTGCCGGGCCGAAAGGTTGACATTCACCCAAATGGGAAACACTTCGGGCATTTGGGTTTTCCAGATGGCAATTTGCTTGCAAGCGGACTGCAACACCCAATTCCCGATCGGGACGATCGCCCCGCGATCCTCCGCCAACCCAATGAAAGAAGCAGGCATCATTAACCCGTGGCGCGGGTGTTGCCAACGAATCAGGCTTTCAAACCCCACAATCGATCGGGAGTCGAGGGAAACAATCGGTTGGTAATGCAAACAAAATTCCCGCCGCTCGATCGCCCAGCGCAAATCCGTTTCCAGTTGCAAGAGCTGTTCCGTGTCCGATTGCAGGGCCGCATCAAAAATCACGAAACTGCCATTGCGCTGTTGTTTGGCCCGATGCAAGGCCGCATCCGCATCGCGCAAAATCCGATAGGGCTGGTCGGGGCGCGAATCTCCGTGGGAATCAGGGCGGCAAACAATGCCCATGCTTGCTTGCAAAAACACATCGCGCCCATCCACCACAAAGGGATCGCGAAACACATCCTGAAGCCGGTGGGCGGCGGCCTTGGCGGCGGCCAATTGCCCCTCGTCGGAGGTGGCGGCGGACTCCACCAACACCACAAACTCATCCCCCCCCGTGCGAGCCAGCACATAATCGGGGGAAATGGCCTTTTCCAAACGGCCCGCCAGCATCATCAACAGCCGATCGCCCACCCAGTAGCCCAAGCTGTTGTTAATCCGTTTGAAGCCGTCAATATCCAAAAACAACAGCACAAAGCGAAACTGTGGATCGCGCCGCCCCCGAGACACCGCTTCCACCAACCGCTCCAAAAACCAAGCCCGATTCCACAGGCCCGTCAGCACATCATGGGAGGAGTTGTATTGCAATTGGGCTTCTACCCATTTGCGGGAAGTGATGTCTAACAGGCACCCTTCGTAATAGAGCAATCGTCCGTTGCGATCGCGCACGGCCTGGGCCCGTTGATCCACCCAAATACGTTGGCCGTCTTGGCAATAGACCTGACATTCAAAGTTGCAAGCATCCTGACTTTGTTCCAACAGCTCCAGAAAGCGCACTTCATCGGCCGGGCGCACGTAGAGGCGGCGATCGGTGGCATTCAGGGCCCGCAGGGCCGCTTCGGGAGACTCGTAACCCAAAATGGCCGCAAAGGCGGGATTGGCATGGAGATAGCGGCCATCGGGAGACACCTGAAAAATTCCCTCGATCGCCCGTTCAAACAGGTTGCGGTAGCGGGCTTCGGCCTGTTTGTGTTGCAAAATGGGCCCCAGTTGGGCGGTGACGATCGCCAACCGATTCAGCAAGGTTAAGTCCCGCTCTCGGGGGCGGGTGGCAAACAAAGTCAGCACCGCCAACACATGATCGCCGGTCAGAATGGGCAACACCACGCTCGATCGCAAGCCCACCCCCAGGGCCATTTGGCTGCGGCTGCAATGGTCGATCGACTCCAGCTCGTAGTTGCTGATCCATTCCGGGCGTTTGGTTTGCCAAACTCGTCCCGGTGGCTGGCAACCCAGTTTTAGGGTCAAATCCAAGCTAGCCTGCCGAAACAAGTTCACCCCCTCGATCGCACAGAACCAAGCGGGGCTGCAAACCAACGACGCACCATCCAGACTGGGCACCCAAGCTTCGCCCGCCACCCAGCCGGTTTCTTGGCCCAACACTTGCAACGCTTCTTCCAAGGCAGAGTCAAAATCAGCCGCCGCACTGGTCACGGCCACAACCCGGTTCCACAAGTCGGCATAGGCCGGGGATTGGGCTTCGGCTAAGGACGAAGCTGCCGCCTCCGCAACGGTGGAAGGGCAAGATTCCGTACTGGCTGCACCCCCCATGGGCCCCATGGAACGGTTGCCCCCCTGCACCACCCCATCCCCCAACGCCTCAGGGTTGGCATGGGCCAGAAAACGGGGCAATTGGAGCGATCGGGGAAATTGGGGCGATCGAACCCGAGGCCAGCGCCACCGGCCCAACGAACCAGGAACCGCCCCCAAGGAATCCGCCGCCATCAGGCTTGGATCCAACACCTTCAGCAGGCGATGGCGCAAGAGGCGATCGCTCAGCCACAGCACCAGGGACAAACCCGTTAAGCCCAGGGGGCCCCACAATTCCGTGTAGGGGCTGCGAGGCGGCAATTCTGCGGGCCAAGGGGTTGTGGGCGTTGGGCCAGTTCCCAAATCTTGGGGCGATCGCGCCATGGCCGATCGCCCCACCCCCTCAATGCAACCCAAGCAGACCACCAAGGCCACAGCCAACCCTAACGGGAGAACTGATCGTTGCGGACGACTTTTACCCCCCGGCCGCCGGATTCGGCAGCTCGATCGGTGATTTCGTTGACTGCGCACTACACCCCAACCATTTCGTCCTTGAGTCATGCCTGCCCCTACTTATCAGCGACATCAGCCCTAGTTTTGGTAATCCCGGGCCGTCGTTTTTGAGTGCTAGCCAGCCATCGCTCATCGATCGTCTACCCCATGGTCGATCGGGGATAACCCAACCAACGCTTTGCAGAATTGGCGAAAAATCGATTGGCGTTTGGGATTAGCGTTCAATTTTTCGCGCCCAGCTTTTAGTGTCCTCTATTTAAATTGTGACCTTCAAAGCATGATCTTTGGACAGTAGTTGATCGCGCCGCACCAACCGACCGTTAAACCCAACAATTTCCCGAGGTAGCTGATCATCACGCAGGGAGCGGAAAGGATTGAGTTGATAACTGCTATACCGCAAATTGGGAGATCCAAACCGTGCATCAATGACGGTCAAAGTGCGGATTGGAGTGCTAGAGGTGCCCAGCCACGATCGCGCACCGCCTCCCAAACATCCCAGGTGTAATAGATCGACCGTACCCATACGCGCCGGAAAGTAAGCATGGTGATGGCCCGTGATGTAGGCAGTGACTTGGGCCCGTTCCAAGAGCGATTGCACTGGAGCCGTATCTCGCAACACATTTCCCGGTTGGTTGCGTTGGGGAGTAACCGCATGGAGTGGCATATGACCCAACAACAATCGCACCTGGGCTGCTCGGCCGATTTCTGAGGTAAACAACTGTTCGGCCCGTAATAATTGTTCCGTACTAATGACGGGCCCCGAAGCATCCCAGGAGACAATTAGGGCATTTCCCATCCGAAACGCATAAAAAAAAGGGAACCAGGCATCATCCACCCAGTCCCAATTCATTGTTGATCGCTGTCTTCGCCAATAGGCTGCGGCTTCGTTTCGATCGAGTGCATATTTAAAAGTTCGATCGGGCAAGGTGATGTTTGAAGCGTCGTGATTGCCCAAGGTGAACGCAAAGGGAATCCCCCCTTGGCGCAGCGGTTGATAGATGGTGCGATCGAACCCGGCCCACATGGCTTGGAACTGCGATCGGGTGAGGCCCAGTTTTTGGCCCGCCACCATATCCCCGCCACAAAGCACCAAATCCGGCTGCCAGCGCTGAATCAGGGCGATCGCCTGATGAACCTCCGCGCGGTAATCCGTTTCGCCATAGCCATTGTTCAGATCGCTGATGGCAATGATCCGCAAATCACCCCGATCGGGCGGGGGCGCTTGCTCCAAATTGGGAGGACTTTGGGCCCAGGTGCGATCGGCCCGTTGCAGCCAGGTCGCCGCCCCCGTGGCCAGCACACCACCGGCCAATAGATTTTGAACAAACTGACGACGGGATTGGGTCACAATGACGGCCTCTGGGGGGTAATCAACCGTGATTGATTAACTTGCTTGATTAACTTGCTTGATTAACTTGACTGATTAACTTGATTGATTAATTTTCGGTGGAGCCAGTCACCTCCGGCCGCAAGACCCCGCGAATACCCACCAGAATTTGATCCACCACTTGGGCGGGGGACTGCTTCGGCTCGATCGCCACTTGCAAGTCCGCTTGGGCATATTGGGCCGATCGGCGATCGCGCAATTCCGCCAAGACCGCCACCGGGTCGGGCGACTGCAACAGGGGCCGCTGGGCAATTTCGGCCGGATCCGCCCGCAAGCGGCCCACGATCGTCTCCAGGGCTGGATCTAACCAAATCACCAATCCATGGCGCAAATAACCCCAATTTTCCGGTTGGGTGACAATGCCGCCCCCGGTGGCCACCACCAATCGCTTATAGGCGGACAGGTGTGCCAACACTTGGGTTTCCAGTTGGCGAAAGGCCGCCTCGCCTTCGGTAGCAAAAATTTGGGCGATCGACTGGCCCGCAGCCTGCTCAATCAACTGATCTGTGTCAAAAAAGCGATAATCCAGGGCGGCAGCTAACTGGCGGCCGGTGCTGCTTTTTCCTGACCCCATTAGCCCGACTAAATACAGACTGGTGCCCCGAATCAAGGTGGCGAGATGTTGGGGATTGGGTGGATCGGAAAAGTCAGTCATGGGATAAGGCAAAAATGGGGCGGTCTATCGTGCGGTTGCTATAGAACACGATAAGGCAGGACAGAACAAGCCAGAACTAGACAAAATTAGACAAAACTACGAACCAGATCAATGAATCACTCGGAAAGTCTGTGGGGGGCGGCTTGGCGGCGATTTTGTCGCGATCGGTTGGCCCTGTTTGGGCTAATTTGCCTGGGGGCGATCGGGTTGGCGGCCTTGGTGGGCCCGTGGCTCTATCCCCTTTCGCCCACGGACTTGGACTATGGCCGCGCCTACCAAGCCCCCAGCCTGGCCCATTGGTTGGGCACCAACGATCGGGGGCAGGATTTGCTGGCGCGGGTGCTGTCCGGTGGGCGGGTGTCCCTGACGGTGGGCATTGCCTCGATGCTGGTGGCGGTCACCTTGGGCACGACGATCGGGGCGGTGGCGGGGTTCTATGGCGGCTGGGTGGATGGGCTGTTGATGCGGCTCACGGATTTGTTTTTGGCCTTGCCTCAGTTGCCCCTGTTGTTGCTGCTGATTTATCTGTTTCGGGAACCGTTGCGGGCGATCGCGGGGCCAGAATTGGGGATTTTTCTGCTGGTGATTGGGGCGATCGGTGGGCTGAACTGGATGAGCGTGGCGCGGTTAATTCGGGCTAATTTCCTGACCCTGCGAGAACAAAATTTCGTGTTGGCGGCCTATGCCTTGGGGGCCCGATCGGGCTGGTTAATTTGGCGGCATATTTTGCCCAACGCGATCGGCCCGGCCATTGTTGCGGCTTCCTTGGCGGTGGGCACGGCCATTTTGACGGAATCGACCCTGAACTTTTTGGGGCTGGGGTTTCCGCCCGATGTGCCCACTTGGGGGCGAATGCTCTACGATGCCCAGAATTTTTTGGAAACCGCGCCGCATATGGCGATTTTTCCGGGGCTGGCGATTTTTATGACGGTTTTAAGCGCCAATTTCATCGGGGATGGGCTGCGGGATGCGATCGACCCACAACAGCGATCGTCCTGAGGTCGCCCTGACGATCGCCCTGTTGCCTTGTTTGAATAGGAACAGCGTTTTCATTACCCATGGGCGATCGCATGATTCGACAGTTGACGGCGAGCCTGGCAGCCGTAATGGTGGGCAGCACGATCGCGCCGCCGGGTTGGGCCAGCCAGCCCAGCGAACCCGTCACCCCCGCCAACGTGGTCAACAAAATCGAAGCATTGTGGGAGGGGGAATACGAACGCCAATTCAACCGCGACTTACCCGCCCGACGCATTTCGGCGGCGATTGTCTCAGAGCAGTTGCGGGAAATGGAACGGCGCACCGGCCAGCGATCGGCGCTGCTGTACATGATGCCCCGGGACAACGATGTGGAATTGGTGTTGGTCACCGGCCGCAGCGAACCCAGAATTGAAATCATTCCCAGCGCGTCCCAAGCAACCGTCAACGAAGCGGTGAAGCTATTGACCGTTGCGATCACCAACCCGGTGCAGCGAAACGGGGTCAGCTATTTACCCTATGCAAGACGCTTGCACAATTGGTTGATTGCCCCGATCGAGTCACAGCTCCAGGCGGAAGGGATTGAGCTGCTGATTTTTTGCCCCGGAGAGGGGCTGCGATCGGCTCCCTTGGCAGCCCTGCACGATGGCCAGCGCTTTTTGATTGAAAAATACGCGATCGCTCGAATTCCCGGCTTCAGCCTCTTTGATCCACAAGCGGGTAACCTCCAGCGATCGCGGGTTCTGGCCATGGGCGCTTCGCAATTTGAAGACACCACCAACCTCAGCCCCTTGCCCGGTGTGCCGATCGAGCTGGAAGCGATCGTGGGCAATGGCGATCGGCCCGGTCTGTGGCCCGGTCGTTATTTCTTGAACAACCAGTTCACCTTGGGCGCGTTGCAACGGGAACGCCAACGCAGCGACTACGGCATTGTGCATTTGGCGACCCATGCGGAATTCAAAGCCGGTCGCCCCGAAGCGTCGTTTATTCAGTTTTGGCAAGAGCGATTGAGCTTGGCGCAAATCCAGGCGATCGACTGGATCAGCAAGCCGGTGGAATTGTTGGTGCTCAGCGCCTGTCGAACCGCCGTGGGCGATCGGGAGGCGGAGTTGGGCTTTGCGGGCATGGCGATCGCGTCCGGGGTCAAAGCCTCGATCGCCAGTCTTTGGTATGTGAGCGATCGGGGAACCCTGGCCCTGATGAACGAGTTTTATCGCCAATTGCGCCAGGCCCCCACCAAGTCGGAAGCCCTGCGCCAAGCCCAATTGGCCCTCCTGCGCGGCCAGGTGCGCATTGAGGGCAATGAGTTACGTGGCTCCGGGGCCCGGGGTGGCACGGTGTTTCTGCCGCCGGATATTGCGGCCACCGGCCAGGAACTGCTATCGCACCCCTACTATTGGGCCGCGTTCACCGTCATCGGCAATCCTTGGTAGCGTCTGGCAATCACAACCCTGTACGCCCCCCAGATCAACCCAGACAAAACGATCAACACAGACAAGGGGCTTAAGCCCCTTGTCCCCAGGACGGTTGATGCTTGGATTGATGCTTGTGTTGATATCGGTCGATCGCCCATCGGGGGGTCAATCGCCCATCAGGGGATCGATCGCCCCGGGGCCCGTGATGCATTTAGTGATGTAGTCATTCACCAGGTGATAGGCTTCGGCGTTGAGTTCCGGGTGCAACACCATGTCTTGGCCATTGTCCGGCAACCAAAACACCAGCCGCCCATTGGCCGATCGGGAAAAGGCCCGAATCGTTTTCAGATTGATGGTGTATTCCCGTCGATCGTAGACCAAACTCACCCAGTAACAGTCGGCGTTGGCATCCGGCAGGCGATCGATAAATTCCATCACCTGCCGGTAGGCCGTTGGATGATCCTGGGGAACCAAAACAACGGGCATGGCAGAGTCCGGCAGCCAAAACGAGATCCGCTGGCTGCTGTCACGCGCAAAAAACCGATACTCGCCAAATTCACGAGATATTCGTTGCGTTCGTAGGAAAACTGAATCCAATGTGCCACAGCCGCGCGATCGCCCGAACGACATCAACCTTACTCTACAAGACTCTACAAGTTCGCCAGTTCCGCCTCTGCATTACTGGCAAAAGTGGACAGGGGATCTTCTGCCGGATCCTCCATGGCATTCACCGCCTCTAGGGATGCCAGAGCCGGTTCCGGCGGGGCGATCGGGGCTGGGCTGCTGGGCGCTTGTCGGGCGATCGCCGCCTGCACAAACCCCAAAAACAGGGGATGGGGCCGGTTGGGCCGCGACAAAAATTCCGGGTGAAACTGCGTGGCTAAAAAGAACGGGTGGCTCGGCAGTTCCACAATTTCCGCCAACCGGCCATCCAGCGATGTGCCGCTGATGCGGTAACCGGTTTCGATCACCTGCGATCGATAGGAATTGTTGAACTCATAGCGATGGCGGTGGCGCTCATAAACCACCTCCTTGCCATAGAGCCGGTGGGCTAGACTATCGGGCTGCACTTGGCAGGGATATAGCCCCAGGCGCATCGTGCCGCCCAAGTCCACCACGTCTTCCTGTTCCGGCAACAGCCCAATCACGGGATTTTCGCATTGGGAATCAAATTCCGCGCTGTTGGCCCCCGGCAGGCCGGCCACATTGCGGGCCCACTCAATCATGGAACATTGCATTCCCAAACAGAGGCCCAGGAAGGGAATGTGGTTTTCGCGGGCGTAGCGGATGGCGGAGATTTTGCCGTCAATGCCTCGAATCCCAAACCCACCGGGCACCACGATGCCGTCCACGTCACTGAGGTATTTTTCGGGGCCCCCATTTTCCAGGTCTTCGGAGCTGACCCAACGGATGCTGAGTTCGCTGTGGGTGTCGATCGCGCTGTGGCGCAAGGCTTCCACCACGGACAGATAGGCATCGCTGAGGCTGACGTATTTACCCACGATCGCCACGGTCACGGTGCGCACAGGGTTATGCAGGCGATCGACCAAATTTCGCCAACGACTCAGATCCGGCTGGCGAGGCTCCATCCCCAAAAGATTGAGGGCCTGGTGGGCGAGGCCCTCCTCTTCCAAGCTCAGGGGCACATCATAGATGCTGGGCTTGTCCATGGCGGGAATCACGCAGCTTTCGGGCACGTCGCAAAATTCCGACAGCTTGGCCCGTTGGTTGGCCGGCAAGGGCTGAGAACACCGACAAACAATGATGTCGGGCTGAATCCCGATCGATCGTAACTCCTTGACCGAATGTTGCGTGGGCTTGGTTTTCGTTTCGCCCGCCGCCGGAATCCAAGGAATCAGCGTCACATGGACATAGAGCACATTGTTGCGCCCCGCGTCCTTCCGGAACTGGCGCACCGCCTCCAGATAGGGCAGCGACTCAATATCCCCCACGGTTCCGCCAATTTCCGAAATCACTACGTCGGAGTTGGTGTTGCGGGCCACCCGATGGATGCGATCGCGAATTTCCCCCGTGATGTGGGGAATCACCTGCACCGTGCCGCCGTTGTAGTCGCCGCGCCGCTCCTTGTTCAGCACTGATTGATAGATTTGGCCGGTGGTGACACTGTTGAGCCGCGACATGTCCGTATCGGTGAAGCGCTCATAGTGGCCCAAGTCTAGGTCGGTTTCGGCTCCGTCGCCGGTCACGAAGACTTCGCCGTGTTGAAACGGACTCATCGTGCCGGGGTCAACGTTGATGTAGGGGTCGAGCTTGAGAATGGAAACCGAGTAATTCCGAGACTTGAGCAGCCGACCGAGACTGGCGGCGACGATTCCCTTGCCAATGCTGGAAACGACACCACCGGTTACGAAGATGAATTTGGTCATGGCTGGCAAAAATTTTGGTGCTTGTAGCGTCGGTGCGCGTGAGGGGCGATCGGGTTGCCGATTAACTGACAGATGATTAGCTGACAGATCAATCGATCATCTCAACAGATCGTCAGAAGATCGTCAGAAGATTGTCAGATGAAACCCGTCGGGTTTGAACAGCCGGGTTGAACGCCCGGGTTGAACGCCCTCAATTCTGCCATAGGGCCTTGGTGCGATCGCTGGGATTTTAGGGCGATCGCCCCTGACCCCAGGCGCTCAAAATGCTCAGTCTTCCTGGCTAATCAGCGGCGATCGTGTGAATTTTCAGGAAATTGGTGCTCCCGGCCTTGCCAAAGGGGACACCGCCCATCACCAAAACCTTATCCCCCGGCGCTGCATATTGACGAGCCAGCAAATCCTGCTCCACCAGCGCCAACGCAGAGGCCAACGTTTCCCCATTAAATCCCTTCAGCAGAATAGGCCTGACTCCCCAACTTAAACTCAAACGGTGATAAACCTTGGGGTCGGGGGTGTAAGCAATGATGGTTGTTTTGGGGCGCTCCGCCGATGCCAGTTGGGCGGTGTATCCCGTTTCGGTGAAGGCCACAATGCATTGCAAATCGATCGTTTCATCGATCGCGTGTAGTGCTTCACTGATGGCATCCGTATCCTCATTTTGATTGGGTGGATAGTTCACAAATTGAATCGAGGGTTCCACCTCCGTGGCAATCCGCGCCAACATTTTCACAGACTCGATCGGGTAGCTGCCCACCGCCGATTCACCGGACAACATCACCGCATCCGTACCATCCATAATCGCATTCGCCACATCACTGGCCTCCGCCCGTGTGGGTCGCGGATTGTGGATCATGCTGTCCAACATTTGGGTTGCCGTAATCACCGGAATTCCCCGTTGATTACAGAGGCGAATGATCTGTTTTTGAATCAGGGGCACTTTCTCCGGGCGCATCTCCACCCCCAAGTCCCCCCGCGCCACCATCACCGCATCACATTCATCAATAATTGCCTGCAAATTGGCGATCGCCTGCGGTTTTTCCAACTTGGCCAACACCGGAATTTCCGCACCCTGAGCCGCCAACAATGCCTTCAAAACCTGTATATCTTCCGGCCTACGCACAAAGCTCAAAGAAATCAGATCAACCCCCTGTGCAATTCCAAATTCCAAGTCCCGCTTATCCTTGTCGGTAATGGAAGGTAACTGCAAATCTAGGCTGGGAAAATTCACCCCTTTGCGACTTTTGAGAATGCCACCTTCAATGACCTGGCAATGAACCGCATGACCATCAATCTGTTGCACAGATAACTCCAACAGTCCGTCGTCCAGCAACACTTGCGTGCCGGGTTCCGCTTCAGCAGCCAAGTGGGGATAGTCAATACCGACGGTGTTGGGTTGATTTTGATACTCCGCGATCGGGACGAGGGTTAAAATTTCTCCTTCTATGAGGGAAATTCCTTCGGGTGGTAAATCACCCACGCGGATTTTTGGCCCTTGCAAATCTTGCAGCAACATCAGAGGCAAATCCAGTTCTTCGGACGCTTGCCGCAGTCGCCAAATTCGCTCCGCATGATCATCATAGTGACCATGGGAAAAATTCAACCGCGCCACATTCATACCCGCCAAAAGCATTTTGCGGATCATCTCTGGAGAATCGCTGGCCGGCCCGATCGTGGCCACAATTTTGGTGCGATGGGTTAACGGTTTCATATCATTCTTGCCTAACTGACAATACCGGCATCAAATGCGGAACCTGAAGCGATTCACCCCAACGCAATATTCCTCATGATTCAGACCCAATCATTCAGATCAGAACAGCGGCAATTTCAGCACCTTTAGCAACATTAATGTTGAATAATGAAATTAAACGTTAATGTTGTTGATGGATAGCAAATTGCGCCATGGGAATTGATCATCGATCCCTAAAAATTGGATCATCGACACCCCAATCTTGGTTTTAAAGACCGAGAACTGTCAATAAAGAAATTAGGAAGATTTGCTTACTGTGTTCTGTAATACCAAATCCGTAATACTTGCGATGAATTCAATAGTTAACTACCAACAATTGACTGACCTAATTAAAATCAGTATGTTCATTGATTGAATCTTAAAAAATTATTTTTTGATCTTAATTTATGATTTTTATTTATATAAATTATTAATATATTCGTAAATGATTTACTCAGTAAATTATTCATGAATTTGCCGTAGTCCCTGTGTTGATTATCTACAAAAACCACGGCAAATTTTCTCTGAATTCAAAAAATCTATCTTACTGAGCTTTACAAAGCTGCGTTTCAGCGCAAGGTTTTCCAAAAGGCTTGTTAAAAAGGCTGGGCCCTGTGCAAGTCAAGCCTTGATCCCATCCAGTTAGAGTCATATCCAAGGGATTGAATTGTGCTGAGACTGGATGACAGTTTGGATTGTCATTAGCCCATTCAAATTTGATTAGATCATTTCCCTGTGGCAATTCGCCCAACTCCTGGCGAATCTGATCATTCACGACCGTATCAGGCTGACGACCTAATAAAGAAATAACTGCTTGATATGTCATCCCTGGTTGCAACTGCGCAGCCTTTTCAGAAATAGGAATATTTGGGCTAGTTGGTGATTCTGAGGGTTGACTTGCATTACCCAGGCTAGCAGCAGCTTGCTTCGCATATTGAAGATTGTTCTGATATTCAGTTACTTTCCTCTGTGCAACTAAATAGTTAGCGCTAGATTCCGGAACCGACTTCATCAAATCAATGGCTTGTTGCCAATTGTCAGCAACTTTTACCCATTCTTCCGAGGTTTTAGCTGTTTGAGTTAGCTTGGCCGCTTCCATTGCCTTATTGACAGCATCCCTGAATTGAATGGTTGTACTAGGCTGAGTAGACGGACTGACTTGAGTAGATGGTGACTCATTAGGCTGAGATTCAGACTGTCCTGGTAGAAAATTACAGCCCTGGAGAGAGGCCATTAAGCTTGCTACAAAAGCCGCTGAGACAAAATTTAATCGATTCATTATGAATGTTCATCAAATAATCTGGAACTTCCTTTAAATTTTTACGCTAATTCGGGTATTGTGTGATTTTTGTAATGCTATCTTAATCAGGTCATTGATAGACCGCCTATTGAACTAATGATCATGAATAAACTATCGGAAATTGCGAATGCGGTCATTTTTGTGGCGCTGCTGAGTTTTATTGGCTTGAGTCTGTTTCGGATTGGGGCCCATTTTTGGCTGATCGTGACGGGAGGTTAGGGGATGAGTTTGGACGATCGCCCGAACATGAACCGATCGGGGCGAGTGGTGGTGGTGGGCGGCGGGGCCGCGGGCTTTTTTGGGGCGATCGCCTGTGCGCGATCGAATCCTGATTTGGCCGTGACCATTTTGGAAGCGGGGCCCCAATTTCTGAGCAAGGTGCTGATTTCTGGGGGCGGCCGCTGCAATGTGACCCACGCTTGCTTTGAGCCATCCCAGTTGGTGCAGCACTATCCACGCGGAGCCAAGGCCCTGCGAGGGGTGTTTAGCCGGTTTCAACCCCGCGATACGGTGACTTGGTTTGTGGGGGAGGGGGTGTTGCTGAAAACCGAGCCGGATGGGCGGATGTTTCCGATTACGGATCGATCGAGCACCATTGCCGATTGCTTGATGCGGGCGGCGGAAAAAGCGGGTGTCCGGCTGCGATCGCGGGCGGCGGTCAGCAATATTACCCACGAGGCGGGACAATTCCAAGTTCAGTTGCGATCGGGGGAAACGTTGACAGCCGATCGGGTGTTGCTGGCCACGGGCAGCCAGCCGACGGCCTACCGCTGGGCGGCGGGGTTGGGCCATCCGATCGTGTCGCCGGTTCCCTCGTTGTTCACCCTGGCCATTCCCGATCCCCGGCTGGACACGCTGGCGGGGTTGGCCGTGGAGCGGGCCCAGGTGCGGCTGGTTTTGCCGGCGGCCGATCAGGGTGGCAAAGGCAAAAAGCCACCGGACTCGGAACAAATTGGCCCGGTGCTGATTACCCATTGGGGCCTGAGCGGGCCGGCGGTGTTGCGGTTGTCGGCCTGGGCGGCGCGATCGCTCCACGAAGCTCACTATCGGGCCCTGTTGCGGGTGAACTGGCTGGGCACGGCTTCGGCCGAAGAGGCCCGCGATCGGCTGCGGGTTCTGAAGCAACAAAACCCACGCAAAGCCGTATCCACCGCCGGGCCGCCGGAGTTGCCGAAACGGCTTTGGCAAAAATTGGTAGAAGCGGTGGGGGTGGCGGCGGATTTTCGCTGGGCCGACTTACCCAAGGGGCCGATCGAGGCGTTGGTGCGCGAGTTGGTGCAGGGAGAATTCAAAATCACCGGCAAGGCGGTCTTCAAGGAAGAGTTTGTGACCTGTGGCGGCATTGATTTGAAATCCGTGGACTTCAAAACCTTGGAAAGTCGTTCCTGCCCGGGGTTGCACTTTGCCGGTGAAATTTTGGACATTGACGGCATCACGGGCGGGTTCAATTTCCAAAGTGCCTGGTCTACGGGTTGGATTGCGGGCCAGGCGATCGCCCAGGGAGCCGCCGCCTCGCCTTTGGGGGTGAACCAGGGCTGAAGTCGTGAATTTTGCGACCTAAGCCGACAAGGACGGCAAGCTACAAACATTGGGCCAGTCGATCGCCGTGGCCGACTCGATCGGGCGATCAGTTGGCTCCTGCTGTCGCTTAATCACAATCAGGGTGATGTCATCAAAAATCTTGGCCTCACCAATGTGGCGATACACATCATCCACCACCAATTTACAAATTTCCTGGGGGGTGCGATGGTGCTCGGTTCGCAACAACCGACAGAGGCGATCGGCCCCATAAAGCTGATTGCTGTGGTCGGCCGCCTCGGTCAGGCCGTCCGTATACAGCACCACCAAATCGCCAGGATGGAGATAGACCTCCGCCTCGGCAATGAAACTGCTAACATCCGCTTCAATCCCGAGGGGAAAGCCCAAATCTAAGGTATCGACCCGATCGATCGAACCATCCGCCCGCACCACGATCGCCTCCTCATGCTGACCGCTGAGACGCAGGGACCCCCGCTCATAAACCAACAGGGAAAGGGTCATGTTTCGGTACGATCGCATCCGCCTAGTGTTGTCATACACCAAGCGATTGAGGGTGTTGATCGTTTTCACCTGATCAATTTCGCCCACCGCCTGCAAGGTGCGCACCGCCGCCTGCACCATCAGCATCACCATGCCACTTTCCAGGCCATGGCCCGTCACATCGCCAATGCTGATTTCCACCCGACCGTCTCGGTGCAGCACGTCGTAGTAGTCGCCGCCCACCTCATCGGCCGGCTCCATGTAGGCGGCAATTTCCAAATCCGCCGTGTTCAACAAATCTTCTTCCTTGGGCAGAATCATTTGGTGCAAGCGACGCACCACGGACAACTCCGCCCCCATCCGGCGATTTTCGTCCGTGAGCTGCTGGTTAAGGGTCACAATTTCCTGATTAGCCCGCGCTAGGTCGTAGGTTCGCTCGGTGACGCGCTGCTCCAAGGTTTCCAGATGCACTTGCAGTTGGGTAACCATCCGCGCAAAGGAGGTGGCCAATGCGCCAATTTCGTCTTCTCGATCGGTGTGCAAGGGTTGATCCCAATGGCCACGGGCGATCGCCTGGGAAGCCCGATTCAAGGCCACAATCGGCTCCACCAATCGACCCGCCATCCAATAGGACACCACCACCACCAGCAACAACACCATGCTGGACACCATCAGGAGCGATCGAGTTTGGGTGGCCAACGCCTCTTGCAGGGACTTCAACGAGAGGGTGACCAGGGCGGATCCTTGCAGGGTTTGTGACTGGTCGCGCAACGGCACAATCACATGCAGCAGATTGCCATTCACCACGCGAGCCGTTGCCTGGGTGCTGAGGCTATTGCGCAAGAGAGACAATTGCTGCTCGGCCAACTGTTTCCCGAGTCCACTGTCCGGGCGAGCTTGACCCGCAATCACCTTGCCCTGCAAGTCAACCACCCAAATGCCCAACACATCCGGCTCCCGCAGCAACTCCTCAATCAGGCGATCGAGACCCAGGGCCTGGCGCAGGGATTCCAAAAAGGCCACATGGTTCCCCACTTGCACAATGCGGCGCTGATCAATCCCCGGAACCCCCACATATTGAAAGACGCGATCGTCAATTTCCCGCCGCCGAGGTTCTTGGATCACCATCTTGGCCTTGCCCGTCAACAGGGGCCAAAACACATGGGCTTGGGGTTGTTTTTTCGGATCGGGATTAAAACAAAAAACCGCCTCCCCGGGCGGTCGCAAACGGGCACAGCCATCCGCGTCGGAAATCCAAACTTCATCAATGATTGAATCGGCCAGAATTCTGTTAATTCGTTGTTGGAGTTGGGCGGTTGGTTCGCCGCGTTTTTGGCTCAAATCCACCAACTGAGCTAAGGCGGTGGCGGTGGCGGCCATTTGCTGGCCCAATTTGTTTTCCACCGTGGTCGGCACATCCCGCAACACCGACAGAGCACGGCTGAGGGTGTTGGCCAGGCGCACGCCGTCCGTTTCGGAACGCCGAATCAATTCGTGATGGGTGTTCCAGTGAAAAATGGCAATGGTGGGCAAGACGGCCACCACCGCCACTCCCGCCATCATGAATAGCAAGCGTCTTTGTAAATTCATACGTAAATGTTACTTAAAAAATTTTGTCACTTAAGCCGTTTGTTCGTCGTTTCAATCCTAGGCCATGTCATTGGTTGCGCCCAATGTCGGGTCAAAACGATGTAAAGCCGGTCGCATTTTGGGGAGAACTCAATTCAGAAACAGCCCGGTTCAAGGCCCGATTTGAATCTCAATGCCAAATTTGCTTCAAAGTCTGCTTCAAAACCTGGTTTAAAACTTAATTGACGGCTCGATTTTCGGCCTAATTCTCGGCCCAATTCAAGATCGTTCTCATTTAGCGTTAACTCAGTGCTAATTCAGCACTAATCCTAATGAATTCGCATTTCAACGGCCGATCGAAGGGCGATTGTTTCGTTGCTGAGTTCGTCAGCCACCACCACCCGATTGCGTCCCTGTTGTTTGGCGGCATATAGGGCCCGATCGGCCCGAGACACCAACAGGGTGGGCGAGGTGGTCAAGGAGGGCGAGATGGCCGCCACCCCAACGCTCACCGTCACACAAGGGTTAACAACCGATCGGGGATGGGGCAGGCTCAACCCCAACACGGCCTGGCGAATGCGGGTTCCCACCAATTCCGCCTGCTGCAAGGTGGCGCGGGGCAACAAGACCGCAAATTCTTCGCCCCCATAGCGAGCCACCAAATCCGAGGTCGATCGAGCCACCTGGGCGATCGCCATTGCCACCTGCTGCAAACAGACATCCCCCGCCACATGGCCCAGCAAATCGTTGTAGGCCTTGAAGGAGTCCACATCCACCATCACCAAGGCCAGCGGCTCAGACCGACTGCCGCGCGTCTGCCATTGCTGCTCCAAATATTCATCAAACCGCCGCCGATTGGCCACGCGCGTCAAGGCATCCATCGTGGCCTTGGCTCCCGCTTCCGTGGCTTGCACATAGAGCTGCTCAATCATGGCATCCCCATGCTCAATAATCAGCCGCAGCACATGCTCCAGGTCTTCCCGTTCTCGGGTAATGGTGCCCAACAGCGATTGCAGTTTTTGTTCCGCGTTCCGGTGTTGATGGGCCTCGATGGTCAACCGCTCATTGGCGCTCAACAGCTCATTTTCAATCACGCTGCTATGCTCGATCGTGGTTTGCAAGACCCACTCCAGATCTCGCTTCTGTTGGGCCACTTGCTTCAAAATCGTCTGCAATCGCTGCTGTTGGCGACGGTACAGCGACAGGGTGGACTGTAGTTCGTTTTCAATACAGTCACCATGGATGGCGGTGGTTTCGAGGGCGATCTGGAGATCGCGGTTGCTTTGCTCTAAAGCAGCCACCTGCTGGCGAAGGCGTTTGTTTTCTTCAATCAACGCTTGTGGATCAGACGATGCCGCCGGATCGGGCAGCGACTGGGGATCGCGCACAGTATCTCCAAACAGACGCGGCATAGACCGCTTGTAGAGGGTAGAGCCGAGGGAGCGATCAACATCAACGCCACAGCCTAGGGATTGAACCGATGAATGTTGAACCGAGCGTTGCACAGACCTGGAAGGATCAAGGGCGATTCAGGGAACCCATGCTGCGTGATCGATGCCGTAGGATTGCTCACCGCAGGATTATCCACCGAATGATGGCTTGTCATGATGATGACTCAGTGGTGACGACTCAGGGTTGATCGATGTTGAGCGATCTACTCCGAACGATCCCGTCTGAGTGAGCCATGCTGAGCCATCCCTTCTGAGCGAGCCATCCGGTCATGACCCACGAAACTATCTCCAAGCTCATGAGCGCTAAGTTAGCACTAGTTCAATGCTGGGCATGAGGCGTTGGAGATTTTTGAGCGATCGCGTTTGCCAAACAATATTAGCGGATCCTTTAAAAGTTAACTTTGCTGTCCCCCGCTGTCGCAACCGAACTACAAACATAGACAGCATACTGATACCGGAGCTATTGAGGAATTCGAGTTCCTGGAGGTCAACAATGATTTGCTCGGACTCTTCCGCCGCCGCTTCCAAAATATCGAGCACAGGACGGTAAGCCTCAAGGCCGTCCAGACGCAGGGAACCACGACAGAGAATCGTTGCCGTGGCGGGGTCATACTGAATGCTGTAGTCCGGTTGTTTTAGTTCCATACGAATGAGTGGTGGGAAATTGCGGAGGACTGGGGCATTGGAGAAAACCAGGAACTAAGGAGTATTAACAGAAAAATAGGGTCATGATGTCAGGCGGAAGGGCTGGGGGCGAACCATTGAGAAGGCGCGATCGAATCGTGATCCTGTGGTGATGCTGACCGGTATGGCCGCATCTTCAGATCCCGTTGGTAGATCCCGTTACTAGATCCCGTTAGCTAGATCCAGTCACCAGATCCAGTCAGTCACGCGAATGAGCCATCGCAGTTGGTGCAGTTTCACCATGCGATCGAGCCTTAACTATCCTTACATGAACTTGCTCGGGGCCATGCAAGGTTTCGGGATCCCCCCATCACCGAAATGCTGACAAGAGTTTGACAATATCTTGGTCTCTTTGCTCAGTTCCAGGGCGATCGACATTTTAATAGTCAATCACTACACGGTGAGTCGGGCCATCACACTGATCGCAACGGAGTTGTCATCATTAGTAGACGGTGTAAACCGCCACCCCATTTTCACTCCGTAGTCTGCCATGATTGAAATCAGCCCCAGGCAAGATTCATTGGACTCTTCACGCCCCATTTGCTCCAGTCGTTGAGCATAAAGTAGGTCAAGATCAGTCGTTAAAATATCATGGATGTGCTTCTGAAACCGGATGGCGCGATCGGTCGTTGTGCTGTTACAAACCAGGAGCAAGATGCTGGACTCATAGAGATAGAGAGAAATGGTGACTGGGCTGTTCACCCGTTCATCACTGAACTTAATCGCATTCTCAATGAGTTCATTGGCGACGTAGCTAATACAGGCCTTAACATTTTCTTGAGTGCTGGAGCTATCGGCCGCGTCTTCATTGTTGCCCGGAAAAAAGGTGGCGAAATAGTCGCCCAAAAAATCGGCCGATAGTCCATAGTTGCGCCAACGAATTTTGCGAGCTTGCGCACTCGGTGAAAATCCCAAGGTTAGGTATTCTTGGGTATCAGGTAGAGAATCGTAAAACTCGCCTAAGGTTACATTCATCACACTTATGAATTGACCAAGCTAAGAACAGGATAAGGCAAAATTTTCCGAGAGTAGAGGGCTGAATTCAGCGTCAACAATGTTTGGGAAACTCCAAGCCATACCCTAAACTACCAAAACATTCGCACCATCACGATTTTGCTGGCTGGTTCGGGAGGGCTTGGATTCAGCCCCGGCGCATGATTGCAGGGCTTTTTGCTTGGGCGATCGCGGGCAATGGTTGACTCAAAATCATGACTTCAAAGGCTCCACCGAATTTTTAGGATGATCTTTTAGGACGATCAGCAGGATGATCAGACCTCCCAAAACCCGATTCTCTCCAGTGACCCCGACCGCGCTTCGGTTAATGAATCGGCAGGCGCTGGCGATCGCCCGGCGAATTTTGCAGGAGTTGTGGCGGCGCAAGCGCAGTTTGGTGTTTTGGTCGCTGTTTCCGGCGCTGGTGTTGGTGCTGAATGGATTGATTTTGGCGGAGCGGGCCCAACTGCCGATCGCGGCGGCCTTTGAGCGGGCGGCTCCGGTTTCCTGGGTGGGGGCGGCCCTGTTTTTTAGCTGCCTGGGCGGCACGGTGGCAACCCTGGTGGGCGAGCGAGAGTCGGGCACGTTTCGGCGGCTGGGTCTGTCGCCCCTGGGTGGCATGGCTTATTTTTTGGGAATTAGCCTCGCTCACGGGGCGATCGCCCTAGGCCAGGCGGTCATTGTGGGGATCATTGCCACCGCCGTGGGGGCCCAGTTCCAGGGGGCCTGGTGGTTGGGTGGGGCGATCGGGCTGCTGAGTGTGTTGGCCTATGTGGGGGTGGGCTTTGTGCTGGGGGGACAATTTGCCCGGCGCACGGAGGATGTGAATGCGTTGGTGGCGGCCTTGGGCGTGCCCTTGCTGATTTTGGGCGGTAGCTTTGTGCCCGCTTGGCTCTTTCCACCCCTGTTGCAACAGTTGGCCCGTTTTGACCCGATTTACCACATGAATGAGGCCCTGCTGCGGGTGGCCAGCGAGGGGGCCACGGCCGCTGATATTGCCTTGCATCTGTGGGTGCTGGGCGGGGTGGCGATCGGGGGCTTGGGTCTGAGCGCGGTGACCTATCAACAACTGTTACGGCGCGATCGTTGCCTTTAGAACGCTCCATTCTGGGGAACGCGCTACGCTGAACTTGCAGTCGTTTTGGCCCTTTCCGAGGGGCCTTGCTCCCAACCATGCCTAGCTATCCCGGAATTTCCAGCGAAGCCTTTCGTCATCCGCTCGATCGCGAAGCCGAGCAAGCCCTGCGAAGCCTGCCGGGATTTGACTTGGTGGCCCGCAAATTTCTAGAAGTGGCGGTCGATCGGCCCCAATATCTCTACCACATGGGCAACAGCGTCCAAGTGGGGCCCCGTCAATACGCCAGCCTGCATCAGCTCCTGCGGGAGTGCTTGCGAGACCTCGATGTGTTCCCGGAGCCGGCCCTGTTCGTCAGCCAAAGCTATCAGGTCAACGCCTTCACCATTGGTCAAGAACAGCCCACCTTGGTGCTCACCACCGCCCTGCTGGAATTGCTGAACGAAGCCGAATTGCGCGTGGTGTTGGCCCACGAACTGGGACATTTGAAATGTGGCCACAGCACCCTCACCCAAATGGCCATTTGGACGCTGTATGCGGCTTCCATGGTGGGGCAAATGACCATGGGCTTAAGCAACATGCTGATTAGCAACGCATTGGTCATGGCGTTTTATGAATGGAAGCGCAAGGCCGAACTGTCGGCCGATCGAGCCGCCCTGATTGCCACCGACGATCTCGACACCGTATTGATGACCATGGTGAAAGTGGCCGGCGGCAGTCCCAAACATCTGCAAGAACTGAGCCTTGCGGAATTCAAAAAGCAAGCCCGCGACTACCAATCCCTGGACGCGGATGCCATGAACCAGGCTTATAAATTCTTTCTTTACAACAACTTGCCCCAGGGCATGTACAGCAGCCATCCCTTCCCCGTGGAGCGAGCCAGCTATCTCCAAGATTGGGCCACTTCGACGGAATATCAAGCCATTCGGCGCGGGGACTACCAACGGGATGTGGCTCAAGGGGCCGTGAATGTGACGGCGAATGCAACCACCACGGCCCGATCGACCAGCAGCCCCGAAGCCGATCGCCTGCGCCAACAAATTGAAGACCTGCAACGGGAACTCGATCGCCTGCGTACAGCGCGATAGCAGTTTGTCGGCATGGGCAGGAATTTTGGGCCGATCGCAGCAATTCAGCAGCCATTGATCAGAGTTTGTGGGAATTCAATCGTAACGATCCCACCCTTCAACGACGCACGATCCCAAAAACAAGAAAAACAAGGGGATTAAGCCCCTTGTCTTCAGAATTGAAAACAGAGAGCTTAAGCCCCTTCTCTACCCCCATTGGTGCTAGGGGCATTCTGCAAGTTATTCTTCGCCCTTGCCGTCCACTTGCACCAGGCGAATGTGCTTGTAGCCCAGCTTGATCTCAAACTCATCGCCCGGCTTCAGACCCATGCTTTGGGTATAGGTCGAACCGATCACGATTTGGCCATTTTGATGCACCGTCACGCGATAGGTCGGTTCGCGACCCCGACCATCCTTGGCACTTTCCGGATCAATCCGCGTGCCTTTTGCTTCCAACAATGCATCATAAAACTCAGCCAAGTTCACCTGGACTTGGCCACTTTTGGTCTCTTTGTAGTAGCCGCAGCGCTTTGCTTTTTCGCGACGGGGCAGATTCGAGAGTTCCTTCAGTTTTTGCAGTAGGGCTTTACCCTTCAGCGGTGTGGGTTGTTGAGCAGTTGCGGAATCACTCATTGCTGTCAAACATTCAGTTCAGTTAAAAAAGCCTAGCTCGGCTGAAGCGGGGTTCCTCAGATGCAATTGCCCTTTAACCCAAGAACACCGCCGACGTAGCCTAGCGCGTCCCCTAGTCGAGGCCAATTGTTCCGAACTTCCCCAATTCAGACATCACCTCCTCAGAGACTCTTCGACTCATTGGAGGGTGATCAAACCCCGATCGATCTTGGCTGGATCGATTGTTCGATTTGACTGGATTGGCCCCCTCAAAAATCAGGGATTTGCCATAATCTGGCAAAATCCAGCGGTAATTCTACAAACGATCAAACCGCACAATCTTGCATCGAAGGATGGTCGGTGAGGATGTCTCTCTCGATCGGAATCAGGTTTTACCGGTGTTGATCATGCTCTGACAGGCAGCCTGAATTTAGACCGGCCAATGCCAATCATGGCTGAAGCCTAGGATTTACCCATAAAAATTGATCACCTAGAGACTAAGCACGGAGATAAATTTTTGAGGCAGCTTTAGATGCGCTCCTGGGCAGAATCCAGAAAAACACCGGAATCGAGATTGACTACCTTAAGACTATAGCCCCAAGCGGCAGAAATTTGAATCGGATTGCTCAAAATTTTTAGATTAAAAAAAGCTCTTGGCTCCCTATAGATTGATCTATCCCCCAGGGTGGGTTCGATTGCTTTGATCAGTTCGGGATGACGGCCTTTGCCGCTAAGGCTAAAGCGGGGCTGGCCAAAAGCAAAGACAAGGGGAGCGGAAAAATAGAAAATGTATCCTTCTCAGGGAAGAAGCACTGCAAATCGGGTGTTTTCGGATGATTTTTACGGAAGGGGGCCAGGCGATCGGACGATGGATGCGGGATGCTCAAACCCTCCTCAAAAAACATTGCAGATTGTGTGATGGGGGAGCGGGTCTCCCAGCAATTTGCGACTAGACTAGTATCAAATCCCTGCCGTATTTGCCGAATCGACCAGCCGTGCAAGTCACTTTCCAAATCATGCGTCGGGAACCCGGATCGTCTCCTCGGGTTCAGTCCTATCGCCTGGACAATGTTTTACCCGGAAATACGATTCTGGATTGCCTGAATCGTATCAAGTGGGAGCAAGATGGCAGTCTTGGCTTTCGTAAGAATTGTCGCAATACGATTTGCGGAAGTTGCGCCATGCAGATTAATGGCCGATCGCGCCTGGCCTGTAAAGAAAATGTTTCGGAGATGTTGACCCGGGCGATCGGGACAGATGA
The DNA here is from genome assembly GCA_001913845.2 of Limnothrix sp. CACIAM 69d. GTDB lineage: Bacteria > Cyanobacteriota > Cyanobacteriia > CACIAM-69d > CACIAM-69d > CACIAM-69d. The sequence continues at coordinate 29,781 of MKGP02000010.1, forward strand.
GCGCGGTGAACCGGTGATTACTGTGGCTCCGATGGGCAATTTACCGGTGATTCGAGATTTGGTGGTGGATTTGCAACCGTTTTGGGCCCGGTTGGAATCGATTCACCCGTCGGTGAGTCGGGCGGAGCAGTTGGCGGCGGCGGAAACGGTGGCGGCTCAGGAGCGATCGCCCCAGCAAAATCAGACAGTTCCAACAAGTCAGGCCAATCAGGCCAGTCAAGTTTTAGATCAACCTCTAGATCAACCTTTGCGGGAAACGCGCCAAACGCCGGATCAGCGGGCCCTGTTGGAGCAGGCGGGCAACTGCATCGCTTGCGGGGCTTGCTATTCGGAATGCAACGCGGTGATGGTGAATCCGCAGTTTGCGGGGCCCCAAGCGTTGGCGAAGGCGCAGCGGTTGGTGGACGATACGCGCGATCGGGCCACGGCGGAACGGTTAAGCCAGTTGGGTGAGGATGGCAGCGGCGTTTGGGGTTGCACGCGCTGTTTTGCTTGCAATGAGGTTTGCCCGATGGAGGTGAACCCGCTCGATCGCATCTCGCGCATTAAATCGGTACTGTTGGCGCAGGCGGCGACGGCCGGCGAGGCGATCGAACGCCCCTTACGCCACCGCCAAACCCTGGTGCAGATGGTGCGCGAGGGGGGCTGGATTGATGAGCGTCAGTTTGCCATTCGGGTCATTGGCAATTCGGGACGCGATTGGCGGGGGCTGGCCAGTTTGGCTCCGGTGGGCTGGCGGATGGTGGCTCGGGGCAAAATGCCGCTTACGTTTGAAAAATCCGAGGGCACTGACCAGGTGCGGGGTCTGATTGATGCGGTGCGGGCGGTGGAAGCGGCCCAAGGCACGGCCCAACCACCCCCGCCCGATCGCGAGTCCTAGGGATCGCAAATCCGGGGAATCCCGTTGTTGAGATCAAACGTAGTTCCTAACGGGAACCAAAGGGATCGGGAACCGCTGGCCGGCCCAGCTTGGCCCACAGTTCCGCCTCAATGCGTTTGACGATCGATTGTTCATCCAAGGTGGCCAACACCCGCCCGATCGCGGCCCTTGGCCCATCGGGGCCCCAGGAAGCATCGTTGGCTAGGTAGGTTTTGGTTGCTTGGCCGATCGCGTAGGAAGAAACCCCGGCGATCGCGGCTTGGGTGGCGGCGATCGACAGATAGGGCACGGTGGTGATCCCGCCCGTGGCGACGGTGGACAGGCCCAGAAATCCCTTAAGGGCGCTGAGGCCCAATCGGGCGATCCATTCTCCGGCACTGAGGCCGCCTAGCCCGATCGCGATGGTTTTCATCAGGGCGATCGCGCCCCGTTGGCCCATGGGAATTCCGTAGAGCCGCGAGAGGGCCAAAATGGTGGCCAGGTCGATCGCCGCGCCCCCCACCAAGTCCAACACCACCACGGGATTCACCGCCACGGCGATCGCTTTGGCAGTCGTGCCATTCCAAATCAGCCGATCGGCAGAGCGATCCCGCAGGGCCAACTTGCGCGACAGGATTCGATCGCCCGCCGCTTGGGCATAAAGCAACGAGTTCAGGGCCACCAGGGCTTTGCCCTCCCTTGCCAAAACCTCCAAAATTTTCAGCTTCAGGCTTTCTACCTGGGGCGCACCCCGTTGCAAATCCGCCGCGATCGTCCCGTCGGGCCGCTGCACCACCTGGGCCACCAGGGGAGCCGCCGCCACCATCACAATCTCATCGGGCGACAGCAGCTCCCGCACCCGATCGTCCCGAATCTTTTCGTAAATGGCCTGCCGATCGGCCTCGGGAAACTGATCAATCTTGTTCAACACCAGCAGAATCGGCTTACCCGCTTCCCGCAACTGAGACAGGGCCTCGCATTCCACTTGGGTCATGTCCCCAGCCACCACAAACAGGATCAGATCCGACGCTTGCCCCACTTCCCGAGCCAGGGCCGCCCGCGCCGCCCCATTCACTTCATCTATGCCCGGCGTGTCCACCAGTTCCACTTGGCCTAAACTGGACGGCACTGTCCAATGGATGCTCCGGCTAGATTGGGTTACGCCGTGGGTGGGGCCCGTTTCAAAAACCGATCGCCCCAACAGGGCATTGAGCAAAGAAGACTTGCCGCGACTGACGGCCCCAAACACGGCAATCTGCACCCGCTGATCCTCCAGCTTGTCCAGCATTTGCGCCAAACCCTCCAGATCTGGCTCCAGGCCCGATCGCTCCCGGGGGGTCAAGTCCAACCGCTCCATCAGCGATCGCAGGGCCGATCGGGCTTGGCGATAGGCCAACTCCGCATCTAAATCCGCCAAAGACTCGATCGCCGCGTCCAATTCCCGATCGACCGCATCCCACTCATCTAGGCGATCGTTGCTCTCAAGATCATCACTCTCAAGATCATTACTCTCAAAATCATCACCCTCAAAGTCCCCGCGATCTAAGCCACTTCCATCAATTCCATCAATTCCATCAATATCAGTGCGCCGATCCATCGGCCCTTCCATGGACTCAGAAAATTCAGAATTTAGCGGATTGGCAGCCATGGGCGATCGGGAATAACCATTGAGAATAGAAGTTGATTTAAGCCACACCTGTCAGAGACTGTCTGAAAAGTATCTTTGGACTACAAACCAGCGACAATAGTCGTGAAGGCAAGGGGCTTAGGGGGTGTCGTCAAATCGCCTGAAACCTTGATTCCGCCGTTGACAGATCGCGGGGGACAAGGGGCTTAAGCCCCTTGTTACAACGATTGGGGTCAGGATAATCAACTGTTTTCGCCTGACCCTCGGAAATGACGACAGCCCCTAAGCCCCTTGTTTTCGTCGATCACCGGGGCGATCGCTGGGACAAGCATGGTTTTAATATTGACTGCTCAGACATCCACTCAGCATTAAATCAGCATTGGATCAGACCTTTTTTGGCGATTAATAATTCCTGACCCGCCTTCGATCGCCGCCCTTGGGTATTGGTCATGCTGTAGGGCTTAGTCCAGGGTAAACAGTCCGCCCAATCAGCCGGATAGAGATCCTGAATTGCTTCACAATTATCGATCGTCATTAGCCAATTGTGGGGACAGTCGCGCAAGGACTCGGCTAATTGTTGATGATTAAAACCCTTGTGTAAATCACCCGATCGCCCATAAAGCCGCGATTGTTCCGCTGAAAAATAGGGCGGATCAAGAAAAATAAACACATCCTCACCGGGCGCATGAATTAGTTCCCGATAATCGCCCAGGGTCAAGCGCACCCCGGCTAATCGGCCCTGCAAGTTTTCCAACCGTTGAATGCTGGATTCCGTGAACCGACCGCAATAGGCCGCCGCTGTCATGCCGCCGGATTCCGTGAGGCCGCTGGCGGTGCTGCGATTCAAAATAAAAAATCGCGCCGCATTATGGAGCCGATCGCCCGGTAAGTTCGCCAGTTTTTGTTGATAGCGATCGCGAAATTCCACCCATTGATCGCACTTGCGCCGCTCGCCGTCATAGTCATCCCGCAGCGATCGCACTAACCGGGCCAGGGCGATCGCATCGGTTTGCACCTGTTGCCAAAAATCCATCAACAACGGATTCGCATCGTTCGCCCAAAATGCTTGCGCCACCTGCGACCCGATCGCATGGAGCAACACACTGCCGCCTCCCAAAAACGGCTCCCGATATTCCTTCGCCGATCGAAAGTAGGGCGTAAAAATCGGCAGGTCTTTTTGTTTTCCCCCCGGATATCGCAAGGGCGATCGCCAATCGCGCAACAGATCAGATCGGTCTCGCTCAGATGCTACCGGGCGATCGGGTGAATCAGAAATCATCGTTTTCATGAAATGCTGAAGGACTTACGGCCATACGCTCCTGCGAATTTTGAGGGGTCTGATTCATGACTGGATCTATGACCTTGATCGTCCCCGCGCCAATCAACGGGCGATCGTCAGCAACGCGATAGAATAAGACCTCTGAATCGGCCCGGCAAGCTTGCCCGCCGATCGCCCGTTTACCCGATCGGACTGACGCATCCCCAACCGAACTGGGGCAAGGGGCTTAAGCCCCTTGTCTGCTAGACTATCGCGCTAGTCCTAAATCTGAGAGATACACCCACCACAGAGCGATCGCCCGTCATGAGCCAAGGAACCCTCTTCGACAAAGTTTGGGATTTGCACACCGTCGCCACATTGCCCTCGGGCCAAACCCAACTGTTCGTTGGCCTGCATCTGATCCACGAAGTGACCAGTCCCCAAGCCTTTGCCATGTTGCGCGAGCGGGGTCTCAAAGTGCCATTTCCCCAACGCACCGTGGCCACCGTTGATCACATTGTCCCCACCCAACTGCAACAACGCCAGCGGCCCTTCATCGATTCCCTGGCCGAGGACATGATCGTGGCCCTTGAGCAAAGCTGCCAAGAATTCGGGATTCGGTTCTATAACATCGGCTCCGGCAAGCAAGGGATTGTCCATGTGATCGCCCCCGAACAGGGCTTGACCCAACCGGGCATGACGATCGCCTGTGGTGACAGCCACACCTCCACCCACGGCGCATTCGGCGCGATTTCCTTTGGGATCGGCACCAGCCAAGTGCGCGACGTGCTGGCTTCCCAAACCCTGGCCATGACCAAGCCGAAAGTGCGCCGCGTGGAAGTGAACGGCGACCTGCGGCCCGGGGTCTACGCCAAGGACGTGGTGTTGCACATCATCCGTAAGCTGGGCGTGAAAGGCGGCGTGGGCTATGCCTACGAATACGCGGGCACGACCTTTGAAGCGATGAGCATGGAAGAACGGATGACCGTTTGCAACATGAGCATTGAAGGCGGCGCGCGGTGCGGCTATGTGAACCCCGACCCAATCACGTTTGATTATTTGCAAGGGCGCGAGTTTGCCCCCAAGGGAGCCGATTGGGATGCGGCGGTGGCTTGGTGGACGAGCGTTCGCAGTGATGCGGATGCTGAATACGATGATGTGGTGGTGTTCGATGCGGCGGACATTGAACCGACCGTCACTTGGGGGATCACGCCCGGCCAAGGCATTGGCGTGACGGAAACAATCCCGACCGTGGATGAACTGGACGAGGGCGATCGCTCGATCGCCAAGGAAGCCTACGACTACATGCAACTCGCCCCGGGCCAGGCGATCGCCGGAACCAAGGTGGATGTTTGCTTCATCGGCAGTTGCACCAACGGCCGGATCAGCGACCTGCGCGAAGCCGCCAAAGTCGCCCAAGGTCGCCAGGTGGTCGAGGGCATCACCGCCTTTGTGGTGCCCGGTTCCGAATCCGTGAAGCAAGCGGCCGAAGCAGAAGGCCTGCACGAAATCTTCAAGGCCGCTGGGTTCGAGTGGCGGGAAGCCGGTTGCTCCATGTGTTTGGCCATGAACCCGGACAAGTTGCAGGGCAACCAAATCAGCGCCTCTTCCTCAAACCGCAACTTCAAGGGCCGCCAGGGTTCCGCCAGCGGCCGCACGTTACTGATGAGTCCGGCGATGGTGGCCGCCGCCGCTGTGACCGGCACGGTTACCGACGTGCGCGAGTTGCTGTAACGGCAAGAGCGCAAAAACGAGTACCCAAAGACTGATAGGGGCAGGCTTGCAACCTGCCCCTGCTTTTTAATGGGTAGCGATGTGATTCATGTGGCGCGATCGCCCCGAGGAATTACTCAGGCATCTTGGAGGAGTGATGGCTAGTAATCAACCACTGCGAACCATCCCAACGATAGGAGTAGCTGTAGCGAGCCTTCACCGTTGCGCCGGTTTTGGCGAAGGTAAACGTATAAAGTCCCGCATCGATCGCGTAGTTGCAACCAATATCAACCATCCGCAAATCGATTTTACCTGAGGGTTGATTTTCTAAAAAATGGTGGAAATAGTCGGCTTTTTCGGCGGGAGTTAGGCGCGGCTTGTTGGAAACCGTGGGCAATAGAATCGATCGCTCGGCATAGTTAGCCACGACTTTTTCAGGATCACCCGTTTGCAGCGACTGGTTCCAGCGATCGAACAGCGCTGTAATTTCAGCTTCGTTAGCCACTTTGCAAGTTGTTGCTGGTGCGCCCGTTGCTTCCCGAGCCTGCACCGAGGTTTGTAATGCTGGCTTCAGCACTACAACGGCGGCCGTTGTCGCGACCAAAGCCGTTGCTGCCATTGATTTGATCAGCAGATTTTTCTTCATTGTCTTTACCAACCAATTTATGAATGAAATTAACGGTCAATTATCCCAAAATCGAGAAAATAATCCAGAATAATTGATTAATTAAAGCCATCAAGATCAAATTCCCTGCTTTGCTTATCAAAGCTACTAAAGCTACTGTGGATATTAGATGAATCAACAGTTATCAATGGATCAGGCTGTCAGTTGAAGCGTAAGGGCATTTTTGAAGGATGATCCCAGCCCCAGCTTAGGATCCACCTTGCCCAAGGGGTGGGAGCTGAGGGTTGCACCGGACGCTTGATACAATTGCCGACAGAATCACGCTAATCAGGTAAACCTATGAGTGCAATGTCCCAACTGCAATCCGCCCTCGATCGCGGCCAAGCGCTGAAAGCGATCGCTGGTTTGAACAATTTCGACGGCGATCGGGTCGAAGCGATCGTCAAAGCAGCCGAGCTGGGCGGTGCAACCTTCGTGGACATTGCCGCCGACCCCGCCTTGGTGCAACGAATCAAGGCGATCACCAGCCTGCCCGTGTGCGTGTCCGCCGTGGAACCCGCCAAGTTTGTGGACTGCGTGGCGGCCGGCGCTGACCTGATTGAAATTGGGAACTTCGACAGCTTCTATGCCCAAGGCATTCGCTTTGAAGCGGCTGAAGTGTTGGCCATGACCCAAGAAACCCGCCGTCTGCTGCCCGATGTGCTGCTGTCAGTGACGGTTCCCCACATTTTGGCCCTCGATGAGCAAGTGGCTTTGGCGGAAGCTTTGGTGGCCGCTGGCGCAGACATCATCCAAACCGAAGGTGGCACCAGCAGCCAACCCGCCCACGCCGGTAGCCTGGGCTTGATCGAGAAGGCCGCTCCCACCCTGGCGGCTGCCTATGAAATCAGCCGCGCCGTGTCCGTGCCGGTGCTTTGCGCGTCGGGCATTTCGGCGGTGACGGCTCCCCTGGCGATCGCGGCGGGTGCTGCGGGCGTGGGCGTGGGTTCGGCCATCAACAAGCTGGACAGCGAAATCGCCATGGTGGCGGCGGTGCGTTCGATCGTTGAGTCCCTGCAAGCGGTGGCCACTGTGGGTGCTGGTTGCGGCATCGATCAGTAGACCGTGATAGTCCCGAAATAGTCCCGATCGCCCCCTCATTACCCAGGGAGGCGGGCGATCGGGATTCAGCCTAAGAGGATGTTTGAAAAGTATTCTTTGGCACGGGCAAGCACCAATAGTCGTGGGGGCAAGGGGCTTGAGCATCTTGTCTAAGTCGATCACTGGGGCGTACAGAGTCGCAATTTTGGCTTTTCAGACATCCTCTAAGCTCGGCCAGCAACCTCACGGATAGCTGATTTTTCCAAAACCTCAAAAATGAGTACAGAAGCCGCCTCTCAAGGGTGGCTTTTTTGGTCTTGTTTTTCTGATTTGATAGGATCAATCGCGATCGTCCACCCATGCAGCAACGGCGGGATCATTGATGCTCACTCCTGATCAGCGGCGGGCCGCGGAAGCACCCCAGAGCGTGGCGGTGTTGGCGGGGGCCGGCACGGGCAAAACCCACATGCTGGCTGCACGCTACCTGTACCATGTGACGGCGTTTGGCTACTCCCCGATCGAGATTGTGGCGGTCACCTTCACCCGCAAAGCGGCGGAGGAGTTGCGATCGCGCATTCGGCAGGATTTACAACAGCTTTTGGCTACCGAAGCCGCAGCTCTGGCCAATGGCCATCCATCAGCCTTAACCCGACTCTACGATCGCTGGCCAGGCTGTGACCTATTGGCGGATTTGGAAGCAGCAGCGGTTAATACGTTTCATGCCGTGGCGGGACAAATTTGCCGAGAACAAGCGCACCATTTAGAATTAGCGCCCAACTTCACGATTCAAGAGGCTTGGGAAACGAGTCTTTGGCAAAAGGAACAGCTAGATTTGGCGTTGGATGAACTGCCAGAATCGCATTATGCGGCTGTGCCCTATTCCACGTTGCGCCCCATTTTGGAAGGTTTATTAGCCGATCGTTACACGGCAGAACAGGCCTTAAAGCGCGATCGCACCGATTGGGAAACACAGGTCAAAATTTGGCGACAAGCAGCGCTCGATCGGCTGGTGAATACTCCCAGTTGGCAATCGACACAACAGTTTTTATCCCAATGGGCGGGGAAGCCCGGAGACGGAGCCGAGGAAAATCGGCAGCGAATTTTGGAATTAATGGATGCGATCGCCCAAGATCGCGATTCCGATCAATGGGCCAGTTTGGCAAAGGCAATTGATTTTAGTAAAGGGCGAGGCAGCAAGAAGAATTGGGATTCTGCGGAGCTTTTAGAATCCGTTAAAGCAGCGATGAAGGCTGTGAGAGGTCAAATTAACCAGGCCTTAAAAGAAGGAGCCATTCTTTGCGAATTAGGAGAGGTTGACGATCGCTTTGAGGAAAAACTGAAAACCATTCGCCAAGTCTATGTTTGGGTGTGTGCTCGTTTGGAAGTGGCGAAAAAGCAAGCCCGGCTCATGGATTTTAGCGATCTGGAATGGTATGCCCTCAAGGCGTTGGAAAGGCCAGAAGTTCAAGCCTACTATGGTCAACGGTGGCAAGCATTTTTGGTGGACGAATTTCAAGATACAAATCCGGTGCAAAGTGCCTTGCTCGATCGCCTGCAACACGATCGGGCAAAGGTGACGATTGTGGGCGACAGCAAGCAATCAATCTATCGATTTCGCCGGGCAGAAGTGGGGCTATTTCAAGATTGGTGCGATCGCCTGGCCCGGTCTGCTGAGGGCGATCGGGTCAGCTTGGCCCAGAGCTTCCGCACCCATCGGGATTTGGTGACCGCTGGGAATGCGCTTTGTGAGCCGCTGTTGAATGAGTTGCACCAACCCTTACGGGGCGATCGGGCAGAACCAGCGCTCGATCGACCCGTGACCCTGTTGGCATTGCAGGCCACCAACAAGGAACAGAAGGTTGCGATCCGACGGGTGGCCGAGGCCCAAGCGATCGGCCAACGATTGCGCGATTGGGTCGATCGGGGAATGCTGATTTTCGACAAGGCCTTGGGAACCCCTCGCCCGCTGGAATTTCGCGACATTGCCATTTTGGGGCGCACCCATCGACAACTGAGCATCATTGCCCAAACCCTAACGGCGGCGGGGTTACCGGTGAATCTCTGCTCCGGAGATTTGCTGGATACCCGTGAGGCGCAGGATGGAACAGCCTTGCTCCGGTTTTTGGCAGATCCACAAGATAGCGTGGCCCTGGTCACGATTTTGCGCAGCCCCTGGTTTGCGGTCAGCGATCGGGCCCTGTTTGCGGTCAGCCGCCAGTTTCCAGCGCCGGAACCCGCCACCCCCGATGGATCCCCCGCCCCGCGCCGATCGCCCAATTGGTGGGTCGCCCTGCAAGATTTGCTCACCGATTCAGCAACTTTCAATCAGTTAGACGAGGGCGATCAACAGGCCCTGAAGCGGGCAGTGGCGCAGTTGCGGCGCTGGCGGGGTGATCGGCGGCGGGAACTGCCCTCCCAGTTGCTGCACCGAGCCGATCGGGCCACGGGCTACAGTGCCACGATCGCTAACTTACCGGACGGGGCCCGCCGCCTGCGGGATTGGCGCGACTTTGCCGACTGGATCGCCCAATTGGAGGAAGGGGTGGGCGACACCTTTGGCGTGGTGCGGCGGTTGCGACGCATTGAAACCGTGCGGCGGCTGAATTCTGGTGACCTGAAAACCCTCTTTGCTCGATCGCCCCTGGAAGCCGGGAACGCCATTGACCTGATGACCATCCATGCGTCCAAGGGATTGGAATGGCCGGTGGTGGTGTTGCCGGATCTGAATCCCCAGCGAGATTTCCAGCAGTCAACTTCTTGGCGGATGAGCGCGGAATTGGGATTCGTGTTCCAGTGGCGTGACCAACCCCAGGGAGATTGGCAAACTCCGGCTCTGTGGCAATTGCTGGCAGCGGCCGATCGGGAAGCGGAGCAGGCGGAAACCCGCCGATTGTTCTATGTTGCTTTGACTCGGGCCCGCGATCGGTTGCTCCTGAGCGCCAATTTGCCTTGGCAGGAAGAAAAGGCCGAGAAATCCGGCAAGTCGAACCAATCCGAAACCAGCGAGGACGAAACGGGCGATCGCTTCCGGCCCTGGGATTGGGTGCAAGGGGTAGCCCAGGCCCAAGGCTGGCCGATCGACTGTGTGATGATCCCCGCAGACTCGCCGGATTTTCCCGATCAACCTGATCAGCCCGATCCAACCAATCAAGCCAATTCCAAAACTTCCCAAGACCCAACCGCTCCGGGCGATCGCCCCCCAACCACCACCCGCCCGCTCCCCGGCGAAGGTCAGCCCCTCTGGGGTTGGGTGTCCTCCGGCTTGGATGAATTACCCGTGGTGGCCCTTAGTGAATATGCACGCTGTCCCCGGCGGTTTGCCTGGCGCATTGTGGACGATCGCCCTCCCAGCGGTGACGGGCCCGCCCGATCGCGCCGGATTGGCACGTTGGTTCACCGGGCGATCGAACGGCGGATCCAAAATATTGCTACCCTGGCGGCCCAGGATCCCGGATTGGATCTCGAAGCGGTCAACGAAGCCCTGGCCCTTGCCGATCGATTTTGGCAAGATCCCGCCCTGGCCCCCCTGAGCCACGATCCCCAAGCTCAGCAAGAAGTGCCGATCGGGTTTGATTTAGTGCTGCCTCACGGTCAAACCTTGCGGCTGAATGGGGTGGCCGACTGGGTGGGAACCGCCGGAGTTTTGGACTTCAAAACCGATCGCGATCGCGTGCCCAGCGAACACCGACTGCAACTGTGGGCCTATGCCCATGCCTTGGAGACCGATCGGGCCGCCCTGGTCTACTTGCGCCATCCCGATCGCCCGATCGAATGGTTCACTCAATCCCAACTGCAACCCCTGCAAGCCCAAGCGATTGAAGTAGCCCAACGAATTCGATCGGGGCAATTTGACCCCACGCCGGGCCCCGCCTGTCAGTTTTGCCCTTACCACGACACCTGTGATGCGGCCCCACGGGACATTTCAACCTAGGCCATTACCGAGAACTGGGGCGATCGCGTGGCACATCCCCCGCCAAGGAAGATGGTTGCCGGATTGCCTCATAGGGCAGCGCCACAATTCGATCGCGCCCCTGCTGTTTGGCTTCGTATAGGGAGCGATCGGCCCCAGTAATCAGATCACAAATTTCATCTCCCGATTGGGGAATATGGCTCATGATCCCAATGCTTAAAGTCACGTGGCTACTCACCTGAGAACCCCTGTGGGGAATCGCCAATTGATGAATTTGGCCGCGAATTTGATGTGCTAGTTGCACCGCTTCCGCTAGGGTTGTGTTGGGTAGCAAAATTGCAAATTCTTCACCCCCATAGCGTGCCGCCAAATCACTACTGCGGCGGGCATGTTCTCGAAGCACTTGCGCGATCGCCACCAAGCATCGATCGCCCATTAGATGGCCATAGGTATCATTATATTTTTTAAAATAATCCGCATCACAGAGCATTAAAGACAGGGGTTGGGTCGATCGCAAACATCGATTCCACTCCGATCGCAGCACTTCATCAAAATGCCGACGATTGGCAATTTGCGTCAAGCCATCAATGCGAGCTTGGTGAGCCAACTGCAATTCCAGGCGCTTGCGATCGGTAATGTCCATCACCAGAAACCCAACCCGATAGGGCTGATGATCCATATCAAAAATTGGAAAATAGGACACTAGCCAGGTGTTATCAATTCGAGATTGAGCAGAAACTTGGGCATTAATTTCCTGATTCAAAATCGAATCGCCCGTGGTGAAAACCGCTTGAAACAGTGGCTCCAAACTCGATCGCAACCCAGGAACCACATCCCAAATTAAGCGCCCCAAATGCCCCGACTCTGGTAAGCCATTAATCTTCGCCAATACCTGATTCACCCGCACATAGCGATAGTGATGATCAATGATTCCCATGCCCCAAGGTGCTGCCGAAAAAAATGCATCCAGTTGTGCCTCACTCAACCGTAAGTCAGCGGTGCGCTCTTCAATCCTAATTTCCAATGTTTCCAGCATTTGCACCAAATCTGACCGAATCGCTTGGCGCTCTTGGACTGTTGCCGACAAAATTAGCCCCGTAATCGAAAGAATTCCGATAAATGATTGCAACAAAATAATGGATTCATTGGGTGTGCGATCGGAGAAGGATCCTGTTCCTTGGGAAGTGGCGATAATTGCTGCCAAGGAAATGATCGCCACTCCCAATGCTGAAATCAGTTCTCCCAATCGAAAAACACTCCAAATCAAAATTGCAAAGAGAACATAAGCCAAAGGATAGCCATGAAAAAAGTCAATCCAAACAATAGCTGCGGTGAAAACCACAATGGCACTGCTTTCAAAAGTCCAGCGCATTGCTCGGTGCAGTCCCGCAAAAATTTGTCGCCACCCCAATTCCTTGAGTAGCAAAATGGGAGGTGTAAAGATTAAGTGAGCCAACGTGCTTGCCAGCCACCAGGACAACCAACAAACTCCATAGTCTTTCCAAGTAATCGTGCCAATCCAATAGGAAATGGTGATGCCCATGGTGGCAGACACGAAGGGCCCGGCGGCCGCTGCCATGACAAAAAAGGATGCAGATTGCACTCGACCAGAGGCGCGATCGAGCGTGGCTTTCTTCTGAAAAATCCATGTGCTGATCAAGGGCTGAAAGCAGTTGGCCAGGGTACAAACTAAGTTAAGCAGAACAAAGCTAGCGAAAGAAAATTTCCAATCAAAAAATAATGTAACCAAACCAAACATCGACCCACAGATGATGCCAGGCAGTGCTTTGAATCGGTAATAGTAAAAAATAGCGAAGGTGAATCCTGAAGGGAGCCAAACCGAAGCAACCTTACCCGGCAAGGAGATAAATTCTAAGCTAACGGTTGCCAAGAGAGAGTAAACAACGGCGATCGCTAGGTTAGAACCAATAATTTTGAGGGAGTCTTGTCCAGAGAGATGCTGACGATCAGAATCAATCTCGTTGAAAATTCGCTGCCAAAATTTTCTCATCGTTTCATGGGTCTCTTGATGTTTATATACATGCCAATGCATATAACAGACTTGCAATATTTTAAGTTTACAACTTTTGTTCTATAGATTAATGATCATAAATCTAAAAAATCTAACGAGAAGATTGATTTTTTGATCAAATAGATCTTTTCATGAATTTGATTCAAGAATCCGATCTGATGAACACAATCTTCAGAGCCTTGAAAATGCGCGATCGCGTAGCGTTGACCCACTTTGGGAAAAACACTAAAAAAATGACAAGCCTTAAGGATTTCACCTATTTTTACCCATTGTCGATCCCAAGATCACCAGCCTAAGATAGGCGTTGCGTTTATACAGCATCCAGCGCTGCATTCTGGTTAACGAATTAACGAAACGTTGACCGAATGCCGATGAATTGTTCACGGAAGTCCTCGATCGAGTGACAGGGGCATTTTTATGAAATCAACGATTGGACTGGGTTTTGCGAAAACATTGGTTGTCACCCTGCTGACAACGGGGGTCGCACTGCCGGCGGTGGCGTTGCCGGTGGCCACGGCCCACAGCGCGACAGTCGCGCAGACCGACAAACAAACCCAAAAGAAGCGGATTGTGGTGCTGGATTTTTATTACGGCAACACGGGCGACACGGGCTATTGGTCGAGCTACCGGGGCGGCGCAGCGGGCACGGGGGTAAGCGAGTTGGTGACCAATGCGCTGGTGGAAGGGGGTCAATATCGCGTGGCCGATCGCAGCCAAGTGGCCCGCACGAACGGAGAAGTGAGCACGGCGCAGGCGGTGCAAATTGGCAAGGCCAACGGGGTGGATGCGGTGATCATTGGCACGGTCACGCAATTCACGGTGGAAAGTCGGCGGGCCAGTGGGGGCGCTTTTGGCATTGGCGGCAACTCGGAAGAAACGATCGCCCGGGTGAAGTTGTCGGCCCGCATTGTGGACACGGCCACGGGTGATATTTTGGGCACGGCGCGGGGTGAAGCGGAAGCCAGTTCCCGCAGCGGTGGCGGCTCGGTGTTTGGCGTTGGTGGCAGCAGCAGCAGCAGCGATGGCAATGCTCTGTTAAGCAAAGCTGTTGAAGAGGCCGTTGGTAAACTGGCAACGGATATTCAAGCGAAGTTTTAAGCGGCTTTGGTGAATCTCGTGCGCTGGCGCTAACCGATGCTCCCAAATGGGGATCCAAACCGATCGCCCTGTTCCATAGCTCTTAGCCCATGACTCTTTGAGGGGGTCTGAAAAGCCAAAACTGCCCCCTTGCGGATCTCATCGATCGCCGAAGACAAGGGGCTTAGGGCCTCGCGTCGTTTAACCCGAAACCCTAGATCTGCTGTTAGCGGATCGTGGGGGGTAAGGGGCTTAAGCCCCCTGTTACGACGATTAGGGCAGGGAAGATCAACCGTTTCAGCATTACCTCGAAACATGACGACCCCCCTAGGGCGTGTCGTCAAATCGCCTGAAACCCTGATTCCACCGTTGGCAGATCGTGAGGGACAAGGGGCTTGAGCATCTGGTTACAACAACTGGGACATGGAAAATCAATCGTTTTCACCTGATCCTAGGAAATGACGACCCCCCTAAGCCCCTTGCCTCCACGACTAGATGCTTTTCAGACATCCTCCTTAATCCATGGCGAAATCGTCGTTTCGATCGCGCCGATCGGGGTTTGCTTCTCGCCTGCCGCCGGTCTCGCCCCCTGCTCCGCCGCCCGAGTCTGCCCCACCGGCCCCTGGCCCGGTGCAGGAACCTGTCACGGCCCTCGCACCGCTGGCCAATCCCTGGCAACTGGCTTGGGGCCATGACTTGGCGCGATCGGGCGATTGGGACAGTGCGGCGATCGCCTATGGTCAAGCCTTAGCAGCCTACCCGGGAGATGGATTAGCGGCCTTGGCATTGGCGCGGGTGGAACTACGGCGCGATCGGCCCGCTGCGGCCTGGGCCGCTTTGGAACCCCTGTTGCCCCAATGGCCCAGCGCTGGGCCCCTGCTGCTGACGGCCAGCCAAGCCCAAGCGGCCCAAGGAGAACTGGCCCTGGCGGAAGATTTGGCATTACGGGCCTGGTTGGCGAATCCCGATCGCCCGGAAGCTCGCCGTTGGTTAGCCCAGCTCGATCGCCTGGCCCATTCTCCCTTTCAGCTCATCGATAGCTGGCGGGGACGACTGGCGGATCATTGGCTTTGGGCCCTGGCCGATCGATTGGGCCATCAAGAACAACTCACCCGTCTGGAAACCCCGACCCCCTTAGACGATCGCCCCTTTGCGGCCCAGGTGGAGAATGGATCCCTCTGGCACTGGCGGGGCATGGTGGGGGTGTTTGATGCCCAGCAACGGCTAATTTTGGAGCTATCCGATGGGGCCTTGCCCCGTTGGTTGCAGACGCAGCCGCCCAGGCCCATACCAACTGTGCAAGTGGCGGGTCGAGTGGCGGTGGTGGCCAGCGGCGCGGGGGGCGCGATCGACCGTTGGTTTCAGGAACTGTTGCCCCGGCTGCAGGTTTTGCAAAGCTTGGAGTCGGAGGGGGGAGCCTTTTGGGAACCCTTCGCGGCGATTGTGGTCGATCGTTTGGCCCATCCTTGGCAACGGGAAACCCTCGATCGCCTGGGCATTCCCCCCGATCGACTGCTGGAACTCGATCAACACCTACAAATCCAAGCCGACAGTCTGATTGTGCCGCGCCGCTTTAACGGCCCTTCCAGCTATGGGGTAGCGGCGCTGCGGGAATTGGGAGAAAGTTTTGAGCGATCAGCCCTGGCTGGGTTTCGGCAAACTGCGCCCAACTGCCGTCGTTGGGTGCTTTCGGCCAGTGATGGGCGCGATCGCCCTTGGTTAAACGGCCCCGCCGTGGCCCAAGACTTGGCCCGTTGGGGGTTCAGCTTGTTGGATCCGGCCGCCTGCTCGTTGGCGGACTTAATTGGGATCTTTCAAACGGCAGAGGCGATCGTCTCTCCCAGTCATCCAGCCCTGGCCCTGTTGCCCCTTTGCCCGCCGGACGCGATCGTCCTGGAAGTTGGCTCCCGCACCTATCAACCCTTGGCACAACTGGCAGGACTTCAGGGGCGATCAATCCCTGCGGAACCCGCCCCCCCAGGCAACGCCAGCCCAGTGCTTTGGGTGCGATCGGCCGAAGTGCGAGCCGTGCTAGCCCGTTGTTTGCGGGGCTTGCGGGTTTAGCACCGCAATTTGCAGGCTAATGCTCAGGCGGAGCGCCGCAATAGCCATCAAAAACGCCCATCAAAAATGCCCGTCAAAATCCATCAACACTGTTCAAAATTACCCAAAACTGCTCAAAAAGACTGATCCGAAAAATATCCATAAAAATATCCATAAAAAAATGGGAGCCGTTTAAAACTCCCACTCACCTGACTTTAGAGACCTTAGAGACTAGAGAGACTGGTATCCGAATCACGACAGTCGCTATCTGCCTTCGTGCTGCCGCTAGCGCAGTCCCCAAAAGTGCATGACCCCTTGTCGGGAAAGCAATTCTGTGATCATGGCCGCGAGGATGCCAAGCATTGCCAAGCGACCATTCCAGACTTCGGCGGTGGCGGTGAAGCCCCACGGATGGGCTGTGCGACTGTTGGTTTTCATCGACCAACTCCTATTTGTAAAATAATGTAACAAATACTTGTTGATCGTGCAACTTTGCTTCTTAACAGCTTGCCAAATCGACGGAAATGGGCATTTTTTGACCGTTGATTAGCCCCATGGATCAACCCTATTGACCCATGTTGATCCACCCTGGTAACCGCATGGTCGATCGCAATCATCGCCTCAGGGTTGAGTGGTTCGTGGCGGCGTTCATGGCAGCCTCAGCCCAAACCTGACAATCCCGATCATCCCTGCGATCGCAAGAGATCTTCAATGGCCGATCGCAGGGGCAAGGCATCGATCGCCCCCGGTTTGGTGGTGGTCAAGGCTCCGGCCGCGCTGGCAAAGGCCACGACCGATCGAGCAACGGCCGGATCGGCCAAGGCCGCCAGCCCCCGTTCCAACAGTTGCGCCACAAACCCCGCCGTGAAGGCATCGCCCGCGCCGGTTGTGTCCACCACAGGCACATTGAAAGCGGGCATCACTCCCCCATGGCCACTGATCCAGTAATGACAACCGCGCTCCCCGTCCGTGACCAGCACGGCTTCTAGGTGATCCAGCTTGTCCGCGATCGTCATGGGATCGTGGGTATGGAACAGCCAATCGGCCTCCTCCCGCGCCAACTTCAGAAAATCCACCCGCTCCAGCAACGGCATGATCGATCCCGGTGCAATACCTGGGTCGGGCCAAAAGACCGATCGCCAGTTCACATCCAACACAATTTTGAGATAGTGTTCATCGGCCAAGTCCAAGGCCCGGCGGATGGCGGCGCTGCTGTCGGGATAGGCCAAGGCCAAAGTGCCCAACACCAAGCAATCGGCCGCTTGGAACTGCCGCGCCAACAGCAAGGAAGCTTGCAGCCGGGTATCGGCAAATTCCCGGGTGTCGTGGCCAATGTATCCACCGCTGCGAAAGGCAGCAAATTGACGATCGCCCCGATCGTCCCGCAAGACGCAAACTTCGCGGGTGGGGGCCGTGGGATGACGTTGCACCCCATCCAAATTCACTCCCAAACTTTGCAGTTCCCCCAGCAGGCGATCGGCCGACTGCTCACTGCCCACACAGCCCACAAACCCAGCCGACACCCCCAACCGGCTGAGGGCACAAGCCACATTGGCCGGCGCACCACCGGGGTAGGTTGTCCAAGACTCCACCGCTTCGATCGATCGGCCGGGTTGATCAGCCAGACAGTCCCAAAGCAATTCACCCACGCAAAGGACTTGCGGGGAGGAGACGCGCGCAGTCGTCATGATCTCTCCTCGGTTAAGCTGGATTCGATCGGCCAATGCCGATCTATCTAGTTATTGGACTTATTGGACGGTTGATTGCTTAGACGGTTACTCGTGGTTATTCAGCCGTAGATCACCGCCCCATGGTGCTCCCGCCAGTCACGAAGGCAATTCAGCAAATTTGATTTCAATTCAGCCAGTTCAATTCAGTGGATGTTGCCACTCCCATCGGCAATCGGCAGGGTCTTCCGAAGACCGAGGGTTTTTAGCCCGGTTCAATGGGGTCTGTCCTCTGAATCCAGCATAACAAGCCACTTCTAGGCTGCTTGTGACAAAAAATGAATCTCTGTTAACGAGTGCATCCCTCTGTTAAAAGCAGTTGATTTAGAAGCAGTTGATTAACCCTTGCCTAGGCCTTCATGAGGATCATGCCGCAGCGATCGTTTCTCTCAACCCCAGCCCCCACCGTTCACCCTCGCCCCGCTGGACTAACGGGAACCGGGAGGCGACCAAAAATTGGGCAAAGTCGGAAGCGATCGAGAAAAGCGTGGGGGTTGCGCCCGTTGCGGGTGTTGTTGGTGATGGTTTGGCTGGTGCTGCTGGGGGGCTGTGTGGATTTGGATACGGAGGTGCGGTTTCCGGATGCCAACCATGGCGCATTGGTGCAAAGGGTGCGGCTGAGTGAAGGGTGGCAGGTGTGGGGCGAGGCCACGGCCAAGGCCTGGCTCGATCGCTGGGCCGCCCAAGCCAAGACGATCGGGGGTCAAGTGTTGGAACAAAGCGATCGAACCCTGACGATCGCCATTCCCTTCCAGAACGGGCAAGATTTACAATCCACCTTTCAGACATTCAGCCAAACCCTGGGAATCGTCGATCAAGAGGCGGCGAAGTCTGGCGATCGCTCCGGCCCCCAGACCACCGCCGCCCAAACGAGATCCCTTGCCAGAGGGGGCGATCGGCTGGCCGATCGAACGCTAAAGGTGAATGAGGACTCGTTGGCGGATTCGGCGTTGCTCGATCCCTTGGCCTTTCCCAGCCAGTTCCAGTTGCAACAGCAAAATTGGTTGGTCGCCGTCCGAAACCAACTTCGCTACGAGGTGGACTTGCGATCGCTGGCGGCCCTGGGCGGCGAGCAGTTGGCCCTGGTGGACACGAGCCGGCTCTTGCGTTGGCAATTTGGCTTGCGAGTGCCCCATTGGGGCCAAAGCACTATCCAACCGCCCCACCCGGAACCCGACTGGAACCCCCAAGCAGGACAACCGGGCCCAATCCAGCCCAACCGCCCCAGCCCCCAACGGCAACAGGGGCGCTGGGTTTGGACTCTGGAACCGGGCACGGTCACCACGATCGAAGCGGTGTTTTGGGTTCCCAGTTGGGTGGGCATTGGCGGCCTAATGATTGGGTTATTGGGGGCGATCGGGTGGTGGCGTTGGCGACCGATCCCGACCAGCTCTCCCTCAAAGACGGAACCCGCCGAAACCCCCAACCCAACCGATTCCACCCCTGCCCACTGAGCCGTTTCCGTGCCCATCGGAACCCGATCGCCCCAACCTCGGCCCTGAAAATGATTCTGAAAACTGTCGCCTGTGAACCTTGCGGAGCGGGGGCATTTTTTAGAATAACCTCCACAGAACCCGCGCCCTAATCACTCCCGGATCCAAGCTTGGATCGGGGTTTAGACCACGGCTTGTTTGCTCAACCTCGGCCCACACACAACCTGACACTGTTATGACCGCCCAGCTTCGCATTCTGATGTGCTCGCCTGACCACTACGACGTGGATTATGTGATTAATCCCTGGATGGAGGGCAATGTCCACAAGTCCTCGCGCGATCGGGCAGTGGAGCAGTGGCAAAAACTCTACAAAGTGCTCAAGGCTCGGGCGATCGTCGATTTGGTGGAACCGGCCAAAGGTTGGCCCGATATGGTGTTCACCGCCAACGCTGGTTTGGTGCTGGGAGACAAGGCCGTCCTCAGTCGCTTCTATCACAAGGAACGGCAGGGCGAAGAACCCTACTTCAAAGCCTGGTTTGAGCAAAACGGCTTCACGGTTTACGAACTGCCTAAGGATTTGCCCTTTGAAGGGGCCGGCGATGCCCTGTTCGATCGCGAAGGGCGTTGGCTTTGGGCGGGCTATGGCTTCCGCTCCGAATTGGACTCGCATCCCTACCTGGCCCAATGGCTGGATATTGAGGTGCTGTCCCTGCATTTGGTTGATGAGCGGTTCTATCACCTGGATACCTGCTTCTGCCCCCTCGAAGGCGGCTACTTGCTCTACTATCCCGGTGCATTCGATGCCTACTCCAACCAACTGATTGAGCGACGGGTTCCGGCGGCCAAGCGGATCGCGATCGAGGAAGCCGACGCGGTGAACTTTGCCTGCAACTCCGTCAACCTAGGCCAAGTGGTGGTCATGAACAAGGCCAGCAACGGCCTGAAATCCGCCCTGGCGCGGGCCGGGTTTGAGGTGGTGGAAACGCCCCTCACGGAATTCCTGAAAGCGGGTGGCGCGGCCAAATGCCTGACCCTGCGGGTGAATGAGCCGGTGATGGAAGATCGCCATGCGGTGGCCGGCGTTGAAACCCGTGTGATTCAAATGCAAGGGCACTTGCTGGACTCGGGACTAATTAACCGCGCCCTGGATTTGATTGTGGAAGGGGGCGGCAGCTTCCAAGTGTTGGACTTCCGGTTGGGTGAGCAGCGCCAAAGCACCTCCGCCGCTCGGATCAAGGTTTCCGCACCGTCCCATGAGGTGATGGAAGAATTGATGGCCCAGTTGATCGATCTGGGGGCCGTGGCTCCGGACGATCGCGCCGAGCGGGATGCTCAGTTGGAACCCATTGAGCTGCCTGGTGTGGCTCCCGATGATTTTTACGTCACCACCATTTACCCCACGGAAGTGCGGATCCGAGGCCGGTGGGTGCGTCTGCAAAATCAACGGATGGACGGGGCGATCGCGATCGCGGGCCTGAACGAAGGGCAACCGGTGGCTCGCTGCAAACTGCTGCGGGATCTGGAGTTGGGTGAATATGTGGTGACTGGCATTGACGGGATCCGCACGGTGCGCAAGGCAGAGGCCCGGGGCGATCGCACGGCCCGCGAATCCCAGGAATTCACCTTCATGGGATCCGGCGTTTCCAGTGAGCGCCGCGTGGAACTGGTGGTGGAACAAATTGCTTGGGAACTGCGCCAGGTGCGGGAACGGCGCGGCAAAACCGTTGTGGTGGCCGGGCCGGTGGTGATCCACACGGGCGGCGGTGAACACCTTTCGCGGCTGATCCGCGAAGGCTATGTCCATGCATTGCTGGGTGGCAACGCGATCGCCGTTCACGACATGGAACAGGCCTTGATGGGCACTTCCTTGGGGGTGGACATGAAGCAAGGAATCGCCGTGCGCGGCGGCCACCGCCACCACCTGAAGACGATCAACACCATTCGCCGTTGCGGCAACATTGCCAAGGCCGTTGAACAGGGCGTGTTGACCAACGGGATCATGTATGAGTGCGTCAAACAGGATGTGCCCTTTGTGCTGGCGGGATCCATCCGAGATGATGGCCCCTTGCCGGATACGGTGACGGATATGGTGGAAGCCCAGCAGGCCTACGCCAAACTGCTGGAAGGGGCAGACACCATCATCATGCTGTCTTCCATGCTCCACTCGATCGGGGTGGGCAACATGACCCCGGCGGGCGTGAAGCTGGTTTGCGTGGACATCAACCCGGCAGTGGTGACAAAACTGGCCGATCGCGGCTCCCTGGAGTCCGTGGGCGTGGTGACCGATGTGGGTCTGTTCCTGAGCCTGCTGATGCGGCAGTTGGATAAGCTGGAAAGCCCCTACGAACTGGCAGTTTAGGCGTTGCAGTTTAGGCGGGCTGGGTTTCGGAGCCATCCACTTTGGTAACCGATCCCAGCCCCTGCCAGCCCATGGCTGCCACAACCGGCCTAGGCCTTGAGCAAGCCATGCATTCCCGCCAACAATACCCAGCCTAATAAATTCACCCGCAAATCAAACAGGGTGACATCCAAGAGATGGTAAGCGGCAAGATTGGCGAATCCCAATCCCCAAGCGGCCAAGCGAGTTTGGGAGTCCCGATCGCCCCAACGGCCGATCGCCCGGGTGAACTGGGCCATGATCCAACCACAGAGGCCGATCAGCCCCAAGGCCGCTGGCCAACCCGTTTCCATGGCCAACATTAGGGCCAGGTTGTGGGGATGGCCCAGCCAATTGCCTGTGGCCCGTTCATACAGTCCTGTGAAGTTTCCCAGGCCCCAACCCGTCCAAGGCCGCTGGGCGGCCAAGTTCCAAGCAAAGTCCCACTGACTTCGGCGCAGGGTGGCTTCGGGGCGATCGGGATACAGGGCATCATTTAGCCGGCCCCAAATGGCCTTCGGGACGATCGCCCTCAGGGGCCCGGCGGCCGGTTCCGGGCCAAAGGCCGCCCCCAGCACCAAGGCGATCGCCCCGCCCGCCAGGGCCAACAACCAAAACCAACCCACGTATAACCCCGCCGCCAACAGGTCGATCGCGGCCAGGGCCCAACCACTGCGCGAGTCCGTTAGCCCGATCGCCCCCAGCAGCAACAACACCGATAATCCATTGCCCAGGATCACCCCCCAACCGAGGGCGGCATGGGTCGATCGGTGGGTTTGTGCCCGTCGCCACCGCTCCCCATCCATCACCAACAACCCCAGAGCCAGCACCAGCGCCACCCCAAAGTAGCTGGCGGTTACGTTGGCGTATTCAAAAGCCGAAGACAGCCGCCCTGGCGGATTGCCGCCCGCAGCCAAAATCCAGTCAATCACCGGCACGATGCGCACCGGGCCGCGCCATCCCCCAAACAATTGCCCCAACCCCAACCCCACAGCGGGCAGACAACCCCACACGATCGCCTGAGCCAAGGGCCGCAGGTGCGATCGATGGGTGATCAGTTGGCTGAAGGCCCCAAAGGCCCAAAAAAACGGCAAAAAATTCGCCAGCCCCAACGCCGCCCGCTCCAGGTTGGGCGAACCGGGCAAGGACAGCAACATCACCAGGCCGATCGCCCCCCAGGCCCAAACCAGCCGATCGCGCCGGATCGCATCCCAGCGTTGCCAATAGGTGGCAATGATCCCCAACCCGATCGCCACCGCTCCCAGGGCCGGACTCAGGGGCAAAACCAACAGCCCCCACCAAAGCCCCGCCCAAGGCCCCAACAGGGCCGGGTCAATCACAATCGAGCGCGTGGGCCCCAGCCAAACTCGCCCCAGCGCGGCCAACTTCCCCATGGCCTAGGCTCGCTCCCTAGGCAAATCCGTAGGCGATCGCGTCATCGCCGCGCGTCATCCGAATTTGGGCCAGGGCAAACACCGCCGGCACAATCCGCCCGTAGTTGGTGGCGATCGTTCGCCAACCCAAATCCGCAAAAAACCAGCCCCACATCAGGGGCCCCATCACCGCCAACACCGTTTGCGCAGCACCATAGCGAGCGGCCGTCAGCATCATCCCCCGTTGGGCCATCTTGGCCGCCACTTGGGTTTCCAGGGCCGCCGCCGCACCGCCGGAAGCCGCGATCGCCACCTGGGCCGACTGATATCGAACCATGTGGGTCACGAACTGTTGGGCAATTTGCCGCAATACCAGGGGCCGCACCACCGCATCCAGGGCGATCGCGCCGCCCCCTTCCAACAGCAGCCGCACCGGATCACGCCGCAGGGCTGCGGGAATGGCATCCACACCGGGAATTGTGGCGATCGACCGTTGCAAGTCCTTGGTCAGGGCGGCCCGTTGGCGCTTGGGCAATCGCTTCCAGGCCCGATCGAGCAAGTGCAGAAAAATTTCCGCCTCTAGTTCCGTTGCGGTCCAGGTTTCGCCGTAGGGCAATCGCAAATGTTGGCAAACCCTGACCAAAACATCGCGGTAGGTCACCTCGTGGAACCGCCCCCGCAACACCGTTAACCCGTCGGCGGCCAAGTAGCGAAATCGACGGTCGATCGCATCTAACCAAGCTTCCCGATCGCGGCTCTGCACCGACAGGGGATCGGGCGTAGCAACGTAGTCCAAGGGGTTAAACTTCCGCGCGAACAGCATCTCCGTCAGTTCGCGCAACTCGTCATTAGTTGCTAATTCCAATGCTGCTCGCAGTTCGTCCACAGCCCCAACTCCGCATCATTTCCAGCGTGATTGCCAGCGTTTAAATAGCGTTTGAATCGCCGATGAATAGCTCGCTAATAGCCTATTTATGGCTTGGCTTCTATGGCTTGGCTTCTATGGCTTGGGTGAGTCAGCGCCAATCGCTCCCAAAGGTGTCACACAAGGGCGCAGGAATGGCAACTCAACGCCTAAATTTGCTTTGCCCTGGGGTCAGCCCCATTGTACAAAGGGATGGGAAAACGCCCATGGCCTTGACGTAAGATTTCGCTAGATCTCGCTACAATCTTTAGATTTTCTTTGCATTCCGTCTTTGGTGTCTGAAGTTCAGTTAACCCTGACAGTTGGCTTGAGCGTTTGGCCAGTGATGCTGGGTTGCCCCAAAAATAACGCAAAGTCTCCGTAAAATCCCTGGCCCGATCGCCCCGATATCAAGTCCCTATGACAACGCTTCCCCCGGCTTTAACTCCCTCTAATTCTGTCGCGGTGATTGGCGCAGGTTTGGCGGGACTCACGGCAGCCCGCCAACTGCAAGCGGCCGGGCGATCGGTCGTGGTGCTGGAAAAGTCCCGGGGCTTGGGTGGGCGGCTAAATACCCGTCGCCATTTGGACAGTCGGGCCGATCGAGGCGTGCCCTACCTGGAACCCCAGGGGCCCTTAACGGCAGCTTGGATCCAGGAACTGCAAAACACCGGCAACCTGCAACCTTGGCCCCAACCGCTCCATCACCTGACCACCGAGGGCTTGCGAACCATCCCGGGGGATCAACGCTGGGCCATGCCCGCTGGCTTAAGCGTTGCGGCCAAACAATTGGCAGCGGGGTTAACAATCGCCCGGGGCCACCGGGCTATCGCCCTGAAGGCTCCAGAGAAACCGGGAGAACCTTGGACAATTCATTGTGATTTTCCGGCGGCGATCGAACCGGAGCAGCAGCAGGAATTTTGGACCGCTCGGGCGATCGTGCTGGCCATTCCGGCTCCCCAGGCGGCGGACTTGCTGGAGTCGGTGGCTCCCGACTGGGCCAAGCGGGCCCGCCAAGTGACCTTCGATCCCTGCTTCAGCGTCACGGCCGCCTATGGCCCCGATCGGGAATTGCAGTTGCCCAATGGGGAAGTTTGGCAGGGAATTCGGGCCCAAATTCCCACCGATTGGCGCTGGTTAGCCCGCGAAGACAGCAAGGCCGACGGGATCTGGGCCATGGGGCAACCGGTGTTGCTGTTGCAAAGTTCGGCCGCGGTGGCCGAGCGGCTGTGGGATGTGCCAGCGCTGGAGGCCGTGGGGCAAGCGCTGCTCGATCGCGCCGGGGCCGATCTGGGCTTGGATCTGCAACAGCCCGAATGGATTCAGGTACACCGCTGGCGCTACGCGATCGCCCGTAACCCATTGGCTGAGGGGTGCTGGGTTGATCCCGATCGGGCCCTGGCGGTGGCGGGGGACTGGTGTGTTGCTCATCCCCCGGGACAATCCCTGGAAGCGGCCCTGCGATCGGGACTATCTGCCGCCCAAAAGCTAGCCCATTGTTTTTAGGGACTCGCTGGTTTAGGGCCCTGCCGTCGATCGGAGTTTGAATCGATCGCGCCCCTAGGTTTGGGGAATTAGACCTGGGGAATTAAATCTGGGGAATTAAATCTGGGGAATTGCCTCGCCGGGAAAAGCTTCCTCATATTCCGCAATCAAATCATCCAATTCTTCCAAAGCCTGGTTCACATCAATCCGAATCGGGCCCAAATCGGCTCGATCGAGCAGAGACAATAGATAATCCCGTTTGGCCGCGATCGATCGCACCTGATCTTTCAGCACTTGCACATCCATGGCACAGTCATCCTCAGCTTGACGGAAGCGTTCTAAAGGGTTGGGGGCAAAAGGTTTCGGGCCGGCTGTCCAGTCCTATTGGTGCGGAGTTGGGGATCGCCCCATCCGCTGGACGAATGGGCCATTCCATCTCAGAATTTACATTAATTAACGAATACTCGGAACGCGATCGTGTTTGGCAGCCTCCCCCTTGCTCGAATTTTGCTCTATGCCGGTGGAGCCTTAACGGCGATCGCGGCAGTGGCCTACGTCATTGGTAACTCAACCCTGAATCTGATCACCTTTTTTTACGGCGTGCCGGTGCTGTTGGGGGGCTTGGCCCTGAAGGCTGCGGAGTTGAAACCAGCCCCCTACAAAACTCCCACGTCGCCGGAGGTGGTTGACCTGCGCGATCGCCTGGCCACCCCTACCCAAAATCAGGTGCGCAAGGATGTAACCCGTTATCGCTACGGCGAAGAGGCCCATCTTTCCTTGGCGCTGGAGCGTTTGGGCTTGGCTCCCACGGATCCTGAACGGCCCAAACTAGTCAGCGTGGAAGAAGTGGATTTGCAGGGAGACTATGGGCTGATCCTGGAGTTTGAATCTCCAAAAATGCCCTTTGAAACCTGGCAGACCAAGCGGGACAAGATTGAGCGCTTCTTTGGCCCCAACTTGCGAGCGGAGGTGGCCCAAGGCGAGGGTGCAATCGTGATTGTGTCGTTGATTTCACCAGCCCCGACGGCCTAGATCTTCCCAACCGTCTCGATCGGGGGCTGCTGCTGCCTAAGGCTCTTCAATGGCGGGTTGATCGCGCCGTTGCACCCCTAGCCCTGGCTCGATCGGGGGTAACAATCGACCACCGGGCGCAATTGCCGCGCCCACAAAGGGATCGTCCATCAGATTGAGATGACTATCCAAGTCCAAGTAATCGGCCCAGGGGCCTAGCTGCAAGGCGGCGGTGTTGGCCAAGGCACTGTCGGAATAGCAGCCAAACATCACTTGCAAGCCACAGGCCCGCGCCGTGGCCACCAGCCCTTTGGCCGCCGTCAGACCGCCGGATTTCATCAGTTTGATATTGATGCCGTGGATGTGGGGCGCAAGCTGCGGAATATCTCGCTCATCAAAACAGCTCTCATCCACAAAAATCGGCAGGGGCGATCGCGCCTTTAGTTCCGCCAGTTGGGCTTCTTGGCCCACGGGCAAGGGCTGTTCCAGATAAACCACGCCCCGATCGGCCAACCAGCGGGCCATCTCGATCGCCCCGGCCAAGTCCCAGCCCCCATTGGCATCCACCAAAATCTTGGCCGTGGGGGCTTCTGCCAATGCGGCTTCCACCAGGGCCCGATCGGCCGCCAACCCCTCGGGGCTACCGAGCTTCAACTTCAGCCAAGGGGTTTCAATCACCGATCGCCACTGTTGAACCCGCTCCCGGGCCGCCGCCGGAGAGCCAATCCCGATCGTTACGGAAATGGGCGGAATCCGTTCCCGATCGCCCCCCCACAGTTGCCACAGGGGCAATCCCGATCGCTTGCCCACCCAGTCCCACAGGGCCAGATCGATCGCCGCCCGCGCCGCCGAGGGCAACGAGCGCACCCGATCGGCAATTTGCTGGCGATCGAGCGGGTGGCAGCCGGCCAGTTGCGGCCCGATCGACTCCAGAGCCTTGGCCAAGGCCTCAGTGGTTTGGGCGTGGGCCCCATGCACCACCGGGGAAGCCTCGCCCCACCCTTCGTAGCCCTCTGCAAAAATCCGCAGCCAGAGATTGGTGTTGCCGTGGTTGGTGCCGCGACTGATGGTGAGGGGCGATCGCTTGGTGACCGTGAAACGTTCGACGCAAATTTGCATTGCGAGGGAGGAGGGGAATGAGTGGCTAAAGGGCAATCCATAACCGATCGCCCATTAATCAAACGTTAATCCGCCTTTAACCCATCCAACTGTGCTCAGGCAACCTCTTGCAAACTCTTTCAATCGCCCTGATGCAAGTGTGCCAAGATCCCCTAAACTCTAATTGAATAGTTTTCTCAATAAATCAAGCCTGATGGGCTGAAGCGGGGGTGGCGATCGACGTGCCCCCTTTGTTTAGCCTCCCTTATTGCAAATCTTTCTGGATAGTTGGAGGACTTCGTGAAGCCGTTTTCGTTCGATCGCCCCTTGCATAACGCCCATAATCCTTTCAACCCCGCCACGCCCCCTCGGCTTGGGCTGCAATCGGTCTTTTATCCCTTTAAAAAACGCCAATTTTTCCAACTGAGCGGTCGCATTTGTGCCACCCACACCGACAAGGCCGGCCGCTGCAAGGCGCTTCAACTCGAAACCGACGGACGCATCGAACAGATCAAGCTGGCCAAGCCGTTGCGATCGCGTCTGGGCCACACCTTGCATGTGGGCAGTTGGGTTTCCCTGGCGGGCACGGCCAAATGTCATCCCCACAAAGGGTGGGTGAAGTTCAAGGCCAAGGCCCTCACGGGATCTTCGGTGCAACCCATGGAACCGGCAGGGCGATCGCCCTTCAGTCGTTCGGCCAATTTGCCCTGGACTCGGCAACCGGCAGCGCCCCCAACGCGCCCCGCTGCGGCTCCCATGCCCCAACGGGCCCCCTTCGCGCCGCCCGCACAGTCCACCTCACCCGATCGGTCATTGGCACGCCCAACTGATCGCTCAACCGCTTGCTCAACCGATCGCCCCACCACGGGCCCTTCCAACCGCCCCGTCGGCAGAATTCTGATTTGTCAAAAGTCCAGTTGTCGGAAGCGGGGCAGCGATGGTGTTTGCCGGGCCATTCACCAGGCGTTGGCCGATCGGGGACTGAGCGATCGGGTCAAGGTGCAAACCACGGGCTGTCTCAAGGAATGTAGCCGTGGCCCGGCGGTGGTGACCCTTCCGGACAAAACCCGCCACACCCGGATCTCGCCCGATCGGATCCCCGAGCTGATTGAGACCCACTTCGGGCAACTGTCTTAGGGTTTATCCTCCAATTCCTCAAACCCTGATGCCACCGTTAGCCGATCGGGGGGAACAAGGGGCTGAAGGTTTGTCGCTCAATAGTCCACAACCCTGATGCCACCGTTAGCCGATCAGGGGGGACAAGGGGCTTAAGCCCCTTGTTACGACGATTGGGGCATAGAAAATTAACCGTTTCTGCTGGATTCCAGGAACAAGCGACAGGCTCTAGGGTCTGTCGTCTTCTTTCTGAAGCCCTGATGTTTGCGTCGCGAGGCCTGGAAATACAGAGGCATTGCTCAGAGAACTCGCGTTTTGGTAACTAACCAATGCAAAGTTCTACAGTCTGTTAAAAATTGCGAGCGATCGGTCACAACTCCTTTCCATCTCAGGATTCCACCGATATTCTGGGGTTCAGAAGCGGTAGATAAAAATCGAGTTGGATCTTCTCGGCGGGGGTGTGTAACATCTCTGCCGATTGTTTTTCTCAGCTCCTCAGCCGTTTTGGATCCGTTTCTCAATGTTTTCCAACTTATGAAGCAGTCGATGATGTCTCTATCGGCGATCGCCTTGGCCATTGGACTCGGTTTGGCAGTTCCAGTGATTGAAAGCGCGATCGCCCCGTCGGTGGTTTTGGCCCAAAGCTTGCCCACCGGCACATTTTCCGATGGGGAATGGACCGTGCGCATTGCTTACCAAGGCAACGCTCTTACCTATTACGGCCGCAATGAAAATAGCGGGGATTCATTGTTTTTGAGCGGGGCTTCCGTGGGTGGCAATGCCAGCCGCCGCACCTACACCTGGAACAATAGCGGCCATCGCTATCGGGTGAGCTGGCAACCGTCGGATCCGGACACGATTCGGGTGGAAGTGTTTTCGCCCAATGGTCGCAACATTCTGAATCGACTGCTGTATCGCTAGGGTTGCAAGACCTGGGAATGGTCGCCAGAGTGAGGCCCTCTCAAAACAACAGGCGCGATCGCAGTCGGTCTCTCCATTGATTGAGCTGCTCCAGCCACTGACCACCCCGATCGCGCCATTGTTGCCAAGTTTCCGCTAAGTTCACCAGTCGATCGACCCGCAGATCCACATTTTGGGTCGGGTACTTTTGCAGTAACTCCAACAGGGAAATTTGACCGTCATTCTCCGCTGCGGCCATCAGGGCCCGGCGGAGATTTTGATGGTTATCGGTGCGTTTGGGCCCTTGCAATACTTGGCTCAACTGCTCCAACAGGATTGTTCCCTGGGAACTGGCCAGGGCCCGATCGAGCAACGCAGGGGGCATGGTCACCCGCTGGGTCAAAATTTGGCGCACCCGATCGGGTCGTTGCTGACTCAGGATCAAATAGGTTTCCAAATCATCCGAGAGTTCTCCCCGATCAGCCCAAGTCACCAAATCGGTGACCGGCAAGGCTCCCCCCAACGGGCCGTAGCGGAGGGTGATGGTTTCCGCCGCGATCGCGGGGCCAGTCCCGGCTCCCCAGGCGATCGCGAGGCTGGCGATCGAACCAGTCATCCAACGGGCCAGGGCGCGATCGGGTAGCAGGGTGTGATGAATGGAATCAAGGCGAGCTGCTCGCTCAGGTCGATCGGGACAGGGATGATCGGGAAGAAAGGTCGGCACTGGAATTGGAGTTGGATGAAGAAGGGTCGCGGGAAGAGTTGGGGAACGCGGGCAATTCATGAACCGACTCAGCGGGAGGATTCAGGGGTGGAGCCGGAGCCACCCGCTGGGCGGGACGGGGCAAATCATCGCGCCAAGGGCCCAGCAGTTGCACCGAAACCCAGGCATAGCCCGCGTAGGCCGGAATCGTGACCGCCGCGAGCAGGGCGGCAATTCCCCAACCCCAATTGCGGAAGCCGGGCCCTTGGTATTGGGTGCGATAGGGATCAAAGGGCAGAGCCGATAAGTCCAGTTCGTCGCGCAAGTGCAGCGGCCGGCGAAATCGCACCCGGCGATCATCAAATTTTTCCAACAAAATCCAACCGGCCAGGGCTTCTTCGCGACAAAGTTGGGCAAAGGTGACAGGATTGGCAAAGAGGGGGCGCTTGGCGCGCACAATTTTGTATTCCCACTCGATCGCCTGGCGCTCCGAAGGCGCGGTGTCCAGGGGGGGCAAGGCGGCCACGGCCGGATCGATCGGGCGGTGCAAACTCCGCAAAAACTCAACGCAATCGATTAAGTCGGGCTGTGGTGCGAGGTCGGACTGTCCGGCGCTGGGGTCTATTTCCCGCAGCACCGATGTGAAGTCTTGGGGCGATCGGCTGGCGGGGGAACGGGGCATCCGGCGCGTGGGCCACAAGGGCACCTCACGGGAATCGGTATCGTAATCATCGCGGTAATGATCAAAACCTTCTTCGCGAGCTTCATCCGCCGAGGGAAAGCCGGAAGCATCGGGGCCGGATTGCACCGTCATTGCTGCTGAAGCCTGTTGGAATGCGTATGGTGGAATGCGTATGGTGAAATGCGTACCGTGGAAGATGTATCCGCTTTGGGCATTGGGTGGCGAGATGGGCCTCATTGTATCTGAGATATTTGCGTTGGTCGGTGGCGGGCTGGGCCAGACCCGGAGCCAGGAAACGAGTGGACGATCGACCCTTCAGCGATCGCTCATTCAGGGGCGATCGGGCCCTTGGCGCTGGTTGCTTTGGGGGGCGATCGCCCTGGGGCCCGTCCTGATGCCCATCACCCATGCCCAAGCCGCCGAACCCCCCACTCCCGAGCAAAACAGCAACCCCTGTGGCCCAGCGGTGCTCGATCGACTGGTTCGTCATCGGTTGGCCGCCGGAGAAACCGTCGAAAGCCTCGCCAGTCGCTATAACCTGCTGCCCAGCACCCTGCTGGCCCTGAATCCCAACCTGCGGGGCGGCCAACTGCCCAAACCCGGCACGGAAATTTTGATTGCTCCCATTAACGGAATTCGGGTGGAAACCCAACCGGGCGACAATTGGCAATCGATCGCCCAGCAATACCGCGTTCGGGCCGACTCCCTGTTTACGGTCAATGGTTGCCAGGCCCAACCGGGTCGATCGGTCTTTGTGCCCGGTGTGCTTTGGTCCCCGATCGACCCTGGAGTCGGCGCGCCCCCCAGCGCCAGCGACCCGGACAACGACCTGCTGCGCTATCCCCTGTCGGAAATTAGCCGCCCCCTAACGGACTTTGGTTGGCAAGTGGGGCCCACCGGAGCCGCCGTTTTTAACAGTTACATCACCCTCGAAGCCCGACCCAGCGCCGTTATTTTGGCCGTTGGGCCCGGAACCGTTGCTTTTGTGGGCCCTAACTCCGGCTATCCAGGACAACTGGTGGTGATCAATCACCAGGGCGGCCGCCAAACCCGCTATGCCAACCTGGGGGCCATCTCTGTCCAGCGCGGGCAACGGGTCAACGCGGGCACTCGCCTGGGCACGATCCCCAGCCGCCCCGCCAACGGCCGCAGCCGTGGCCTGTGGTTTGAAGTTCGCTACAACTCCTCCGTGGGCTGGGTGGCGCAAAATCCTGGTCCATATCTGCAACGGATGGAACCGGCACGATCGACCCCGCCCAGCCCCACCGCCCCCACTGGCAACCGACCCAGCCCGCGCCCAAGTCCGCCCCGTAACGGTTCCAGCAATCGATGACGGTTGGTCTTCGCTTCTGAATTGACCGCGATCGCCCGACCCGATAAGGTTCTAGGAGGAAATTTCTAGCGCAATAGGCAACCCCGAACCTTGGCTAAGACCGTCATTGCAGGCAACTGGAAAATGTATAAAACCCAGGCCGAAACCCTGGAGTTTTTGAAGCCCTTCGTTGAGCAAATCGCCGAAACCCCGGACGATCGCGAAATTGTGCTGTGCGTTCCCTTCACGGATCTCAGCGTGCTGTCCAATGCTCTTCACGGCAGCCGCATTCGCATCGGCGCGCAAAACGTCCATTGGGAAGCCAACGGAGCCTATACCGGCGAAATTTCGGCTGAAATGCTGACCGAACTGGGTGTTCGCTACGTGGTGGTGGGCCACAGCGAACGGCGGCAATATTTTGGTGAAACCGACGAAACCGTCAACCGCCGATTGAAGGCGGCCCAAGCGGCCGGTTTGATCCCGATTTTGTGTGTGGGCGAAACCAAACAACAGCGCGACGCAGGCGAAACCCAAACCCACATTGCCCAACAATTGAAGGCGGGGTTGGTGGGCGTGAACCTGAGCAATTTGGTGATTGCCTACGAACCCATTTGGGCGATCGGTACCGGAGACACTTGCGAATCCAAAGAAGCCAACCGAGTAATTGGCTGGATTCGCGATCAACTCAATGGTGAAGACTTGCCGATTCAATACGGCGGTTCCGTCAAGCCCGATTTGATTGATGAAATCATGGCCCAACCGGAAATTAACGGTGTGTTGGTTGGTGGCGCGAGCCTTGACCCGATCGGCTTTGCTCGGATTGTGAACTATCAATAATTGCCATTATTATTGTCACAATCTGCCCCATTGCTTTTCCCTGTTTCTCTCATCAACTGCTAACCAATAGGCAGGCGATCGGGTCGGAATATCCGCTCGATCGCCTGCTTTCGTTTGGCTCCAAAATCACGCGAATCTTCCAGAAATTTGACCTGACTTGAGTTGTAGTGATGGACTAGAACGCTAGGTACTGCCTTTGAGGTGATGATCTACGGCAAGCGATTGCTGGCATCACAAGACTTTTATTCATTTATTATTACGAAACTACGGCACTAAATTACGATACTACCCCCATCATTACCCTAATTATTGTTATTACTACTGCTGCCTTCTTCCTCCGTTGTCGCAGGGCTTCCAAACGTACCGCCGGGGCCAAAAAGGGACGTGGCCGCCTCATCCAGTTGTTGGAAAAAGAGCAGGAAGCCCAAGACATCTCGGAACGGTTGGGTCACGGTGTTCAAGGCATAGGTAATACGGGCGATGAGATTGCGATTTACAACCACCACGTCGTTATCACGCAGGGGAGGATTATTCGCTGGATCGCCCATAAACGCAGCCTTGCCATCCAGAACTCGGGTCACCGGTTTGCCCTGTTCGGGATCAAAACGAATGAGGGCAATTCGCCGGAGCCGGGCGGTATCCAATGACACGCCATTGAGCGCATCAATGAAGGTGCTGCCGTTGGGCAGGGTGAGGGTGACCAGGCCACCGCGACCGGCATAGTTCACCATCCGAATCCGAATGGCGGCGCGGGCTACGTTGCTGCGGGCCATCAGGTCTGCGTCATAGCCCGGATCGATGCCGGATTCGCGCCGAGGCACCACGATCGCATCGCCATCTTGCAAATAAATCCGGGGTTCCGGGGCCCCTTCCACGAGCAGCGAGAGTAGGTTCACGTTTTTCTCGATCGTGGAGCCGTCGGGCAGTTGGCGACGAACTTTGATGGCCCGTAAATCGGCCCAGTCGGTGGCTCCGCCGGAGGCCACCAGGGCGGTCACGACCGTATCAAAGGGACTGACTCGATAGAATCCGGGTTTGACCACTTCGCCAGTGACCACAATGTCAGGGTTCACGGGGGTGAGCACACCGACGGTGACGATCGGGTTAACGAGATAGCGTTCGTACCCCTGTTGCAGAAACTTTTGCAGTTCGGCGGTGGTTAGCCCTTCCGCATTGACGATTCCCAGTAGGGGGACGGAAATTTGCCCCTGAACATTGACGATGGTGGAGGTGTTGAGTTCGGGGAAGCCCTGCACCTGAACGGCGATCGTGTCGTAGGACGAGAGGCGATAGACCCGCCACTCCGGAGGCGGTGCGGTTAAGGATTCGGGCCAGTCGGGAA
Source organism: Limnothrix sp. CACIAM 69d (assembly GCA_001913845.2). Taxonomy (GTDB): domain Bacteria; phylum Cyanobacteriota; class Cyanobacteriia; order CACIAM-69d; family CACIAM-69d; genus CACIAM-69d. The sequence continues at coordinate 64,305 of MKGP02000010.1, forward strand.
TGGGTTGTCCCGGTTGCCCCGGTTGCAAAAGCGGCACGGGGGCGGCGTTGGGGTCGGAGGGTTGAGCCAAGGCCGGGCCGGGGGCCGGTTGGGCTGGGGTTGTTGGGGAGGCTGGAGGCCGGTTGGGTTGGGGGGCCGCTTGGATCGGTCGAATTTGGGGGCGATCGGGGCCCGATCGGGGAATATCCGGAAACACGGCTTCGGCGGCCGACGGATCGGGATTGAAATCGGGCCGGTTGGTGGGCTGCTCCAAATCGGAGCCATTCGCTCCCTGGCGAGGCGTTTGGGCCAAGACGGCGATCGCCTGACTACTGAGCAGGACGATCGGTAAACAACGGCTGAGGGCCAAGGCCAGGGCGGGCAGGGAGGAACGGGCCATAGGACAGAAAAGGGCAGCAACGGCAGAATCAGCGGCATCCAAAGCATCCAATCAGCAAAATTCAATCAGGGGCAAAGGGCAGCAATGCCATCCCGATTGAGCCATGCAGCAATTCGCGATCGGCGCTAGCGATCGACCTTGGGCGGGGCAGGTTTCAGCGGCCCCGTCAACAGGACTTGCTGCACCTGTTGCGCCAGGTCGGTTAAGCGGGCTTGATAGTTTTGATCCCACTCATCCAAGGGCTTATCCGTAGGCAACAGCAAACTGACCGCAACCCAAGGGGTATGGCCCTGTTGCCATTGGGCCAGTTGATCACGCCAAAACCATTGGCTCGGGGCCGGGTCGCCCCCTTGGGGCCAGGCATACCAGGACAACAGGAAATAGGTTTGGTGCTGACTGGTCCAAAGCCGCACCAGCCGGGCCCGGAAGGGCGGCAGGCCCGCCGGGGCCAGGGTCAAGGTCTGTTCTGAGTCTGTTTGCAGGCCGTCGCCCAACCAGTTGCCGGAATCGAGGGCTGTCCATTCCACTTGGGGCCGATCGCGCCCACGCTTCATGGGCATCAGCAACAACACGGCGCGATCGCGCTGGGCTGCGGCGTTGGGGGTTGCGCCCGGGCCTTGGGGCCGCACTCGCTCGATCGGCTGCCAAAGCCACTGTTCACCGCCCAAACTGCGCTGGCTGATCTGCTGGGTTTGCCAACCGGGAATGGCTAAGCCCTGTTTGGGTAATTGCCGCAGGGTTTTTAGTTGGCTGGGGTTGCCGGCCCGTTGCCAGCGCCAGGCCCCGCCCGCCACATAACCCGGCAAGGATCCCAGGGCGATCGCCCCCAACAGGCCCAGGGCCAGCAGTTTGGAGCGGTGGCGGCCCCAGAAAGTTTGAGCGGGGGTGGGTTGCGAGTCCGAAGTGGAAGAGTCGGTCATGGGAGAACAGCAGCGGCGGGCAAGGACAGGCTCAAGAGCAAAAATCAAAACCAAATCAAAAAAAACAAATCAAAGCCAAATCAAAGCCAAATCAAAATCAGAAACTAAAACACCAACTAAAGCGCTAACCAAAACAGCAACCAAAACGGCAACAGATGCACCACGATTAGCTGATCCACAGGCAAATCCTCCCGCCAGGATAGCGGGCTGGGACTGGTGGCCGCCAAGGGCAACGCGATCACCCGGGGAATCGATCGACCCGTCTGGAGATCGATTCGGGATCGATTTGAAATCGATGAGATGGCCGCAAATTACCAAGGACTGCCAATCGTGGTGAAGCTGGCCCAATAGTAGGGGTGCGCTAGGGAAAAAGTCGCTAACTTGCTTGACTCCGGCGGCAAATTCACCACACCACCGGGAAACACCAAGCGCCCATCTTCGGCCCGAGTTTGTCCCCGCAACATGGCAATTTGGGCCCGGCGCAGGGCTTCCGCTTTGATGGGGGCCGATCGCAGGGCATCATAGAACCCCGCCATCAGCCCCAAGGTTCCCTCATCACTCACATACCAAAGGCTAGCCACCACGGACTTCACCCCCGCATCCACCGCAAAGCCCGCAAATCCCAACTCCGCCGACTCATCCCCGATCGCCGTGCGACAAGCACTCAGCACCAACAATTCCACGGGCGGACTGCCCAACCCCAAGTAGCGCAAATCACTAACCGCGAGCCGTCGATCCCATAACCGCACAAAGGAATCCTGGGGAGAGCCGGGCCGAAAATCCGCATGGGTGGCCAAATGCAAAATGGGGAACGGGTTCGATCGCCGCTGACGTTTCAGGTTTTCTAAGTTGAACTCTTCATTCAGAAAGGTTTTGTCCCGGGGAATGAGCCGCTGAATCGTGGCCAGTTCCACCGGCACAGCGGGCAACGGCGGCAAGTCCGTGAACTCCGAGGCCCCAAAACTGAGCACCGGGGCCGATCGAATGGGTTCAAACTGCGTATCGGTCAGGTTAATGCTGGGAATTAACCCAACGCTGTATTTTTCAATCAAAAACTGCTGACCATCGTGCAACACGGACACGGGCAGCGATCGCATCCCACGATCCATCGAAAAGGCGATCGTGTCCACCTGATGGCGCACCAAATCTTCGGCCACGGGCCCCACAATCCAGCGGTATAGCTGCTCGGCCGGGGGGCGGTAGGTGTTGCTGATGCGGGCTACGGGGGTGGTGATGGCGGCTCGCAGGTCAATCACCGCCTTCAAAACCCGATCGCGCTGGGCCTCGCGCACCACGCGATAGATCGGTGGCGCATCGGGAATCACCAAAATCACATCCAACTGCTCAGGGCGAGCGAAGGTATACAAAATCGCCGGTTTCAGGCCCGTTTTGGACTCCAAACGGCGCAACGTGCCCTGAAGGTCGGGAAAACTTTGCACATCGTTGCTCAGGGCCCGACCCAGATGGCCATTGGTGAGGGTGGTATAGAGCCGATCGATTTCCACCGCTGCCTTGTCCGAAGCACCGTCTTTCAGGTGGTCAATGATTTGACGACGGGCCACCTGTTCAACGTCCGCCAAATGGTCTCCCGATTGCCCCCCGTTGCCCATGGCCCGTTGCTGCACGCTGCGCCCCGCTTCCGGGTCAGCGCGATCGCCCTCCGTTTCTGGCTCCACAACGGGCGTGGGCGTGGGACTCGGAGAAGGAGTCGGCGTGGGACTCGGGCTAGGGGTGGGGGTGGGACTGGGGCTGGGTATGGGGCTGGGGCTAGGCGTGGGACTCGGGGTGGGACTGGGCGTGGGACTCGGGGAAGGGCTGGGACTGGGGCTAGGGGTAGGGCTTGGATCAGGACTGGGGCTGGGGCTAGGGGTGGGACTGGGACTAGGGGTGGGCACTGGCTCGCCCGTGGTGATGAATTCGATATTGCCCTGGGTGAAGGGGCCGGGAAACGAACCGGTGCTGATGGTGCTGCTGCCGGTGGATACGCCGCCCGCCAAGCCATTGCCGCCGCCGCTGGGCGTTTCGCCCACCACCAAGGGCACAACAGGTGTTTGGGAACCGCCGCCGTGGGTAATGCGCACGGCATTCCCTCCCTGACTGCCGCCCGTGGCAATGCTGGTCAAAACGCCCGATCGATCAATAAAAGCCCCCAGGGCCCGGAAAAAGCGCGTGCTCACAATCTCCACACTGCCACCCCGACCATCACTCCCCCCTTGGGCGTTCAGGCTGGTGATTTGCACATCGCCCGGGCCCGTGAGGGTGAGGTTGGCGTTGCCGCCGTTGCCGCCAATGGCGCTGAGATTCAGGGTTCCTAAACTGATGCCGGTGCGGGCGCGGGCCTGAAGATTGCCGCCTTGGCTGTTGCCGCTGGCGTTCAGATTGCCCCCACTGATCTGGTCGGTGGCGCTGATCAGCGTGATGCTACCGGCGGCGTTTTGTCCCTGGGTGCTGAGGCTGCCAAAGCTGAGGGCCCGTTGGGCCGTGAGGGTGATGTTGCCGCCGCCGTTGCCCGCGGCCGTGATCAGACCAGCGATCGCGGCGCTGTTGTTGCTGCTGGCGATCGCCACATTGCCGGCCACACCAATCACCGGAGCACTGGTGGACAGGTCGCCACTGAGGGCGATCGGGCCGTTGCTGTCGATCGTTACGCCGCCGCCGCTGCCATTGTTGCCGATCGCCTGGAGATTGCCCCCCACCGTCACCCCCGTGCTGCCATTAAGCGTGACTGCTCCCCCGGACTGACTGCCGCTGCTGGTGATGGCTCCCGTGGCGATCGCCCCGCCCGAGGTTCGCAATGTCACTTGCCCCCCGATCGGGCCCTGGCTGGTGATGGCTCCCGTGGTCAGGTTACCCGGCGCAGACAGGTTAATCGCCCCGCCGATGGTGTTAATGTCGCCCGTGGTGATGGAGCCGCTACTGCTATTGAGGGTGATCGGGCCACCTTCGTTACCGGTGGTGCGCAAGGAGCCGGTGGTGATGCTGGAGCCGGCCGAGAGGTCGATCGCCCCGCCCTGGGTTTCCAGCGCCCCGATCGAGATCGCCTCGCCCGCTTGAATGGTGATCGGTGCGCCCAAGGTACTCAACACATCGGCGGAATCCAAAAACCGCACATCGCGCCCCGCCGTGAATCGCACTGACCCACCATTGGCCATCCGCAGACTGAGGCGATTGTCGAGCAAATTTTCCAGAAAAATATCCCGCTCCGCCTCCAGGATCAGGTTAGCGGTGCCCAACAACCGCTCCAAGCGCCCCTCACTGATTGTGAAGTCCACTGGAGTGGGCGGCCCCGTAAAAAAGCCTTGATCGGTGCGCAGAATCTGATTTTCTGGCTGGCCAGAGGGCACATTACCGCTCAATTCCAAATCATTAATGCCCACTAAACCGGGCACAATCCGAATATCCTGGGGATCCAGCAGCAGCGTGCCCAAGGAACCCAAGGGAGCTGTCAGATCCACCGTTCCCCGCACGGCCAGTTCCCCCTTGGCCGACAGTTCCACAAAACCACCCGGGCCACCGTTGGGGCCGCCCCGGGCCGCGATCGCCCCGCTATACCAAGTCAAACCATCGGCCCAAACAATCACCTGACCGCCGGCCCCTCGATCGGTGGCGTTGGCCTGAATTTGGCTGGCCCGATCGACCCAAGTGGCCCAAGCGCTGAACAGATTCCCGCTGCCCCGTTCGCTGCCGCCAATTTGCACCCGACCGCCCCCCTGGGGGCCGCTGGCTTCCAAATTAGCCCCCACCAAACCCACCCGATCGCCCCCGATCGTGATGCTGCCGCCGGGGCCGGTGGAGCGGGCGGTGTCCACATTTCCGGCCACCACCACACCCCGATCGGGCAAGGCCACGGGCCCCGACGCAACCGATTGCAACAGCACCGAGCCATCGGGATTGATCACCAACTGGGACGCGGCGGCGGTGGGGCTGCCGGCCAACAATTCCGCCAGCGATCGCCCCCCGATCGCCCCCGGTTCCGGCAAGGCCACTTCCAAGGTCAAGGTGGATCCATCGGGCGCAATTCTGACCCGATTCGTGCCGGGAATGGCGGCCACGGTCACGTTGCCCCCGGGCGCTTGCAGCCGGCCCGTGGACACCACGGAACCACCGCCCAACAGCCACAGATTTTGTCCTTCGCCCACGGCCAGGGAACCCCAGTTCAACAGATGACCAGGGCGATCGTTCACAAAATCCAGCCATTGCAGGGAACCGCTCAAGCCGCGAAAGTCTACGGGCCCTTGGGCGGGAAACCAACCGCCATCGCTGAAACCCAGCCGATCGGCCGTGGTGGCCATAAACGAGGCGGGCACATCCAACCGGGCCCCAGCCCCAAACAGGATCCCCGCAGGATTCATGAGATATAAATTTGCCTGGCCGCCGGAGACCCGAATCAGCCCTTCAATCACGGACGGTTCACCCCCAGTGACGCGCCCGACGATCGCCCGCAAGTCCGGTGTGGCCAAAAAGTTAGCGATTTCCTGGGAACTGAGGCCCAGCCGCTGAAAGCTATGGAACAGGTTATCGCCCGATCGGATGCCGCCGCCGATGTTGTATTGGTTGCCCTGTTGTTGAACGGTGGTGCCCAGGCCGTCGTTGGCGGGAACGATCGCCGGTTCGGCATGGACGGGGCTGGCCAGGAGGGCCATGCCGATGCCAAAAATCCCGATCGCCGTTTGCCGGTAACTACCCATGGCTTTTCCTCGCTCGATCGCTGGGGGTGGATGTGTCCTTAGGGCGATCGTAGCTCGCAAACGGTTGATTAACCCTGGCTTAATTTGCAGCGGCGGGGTGGTTGGGGCGATCGGTTTTGGGGGTGGATGGTGGGGTTTGGCCCCGGGGGATGGGGCCACTCAATGCGATTGCGCAACGCGAGGTCGATTTTTGCGGGTTTCCAATCAAGTGGGGGCCCCAGCGAGTGGGGCCCCGCCGCCGCAAAATCCTCCAGCCCGGGAAATACCACCTGTTTCCAATCAAGTGGGGGCCCCAGCGAGTGGGGCCAGCCAAGAAAATGTATCGCAAGGCTGTTGATCTTGAAACTGGTTTCCAATCAAGTGGGGGCCCCAGCGAGTGGGGCCACGTTACCGAGCCAAAAGCTTGATGGCAAGCTATTCATGTTTCCAATCAAGTGGGGGCCCCAGCGAGTGGGGCCTTGATTGGGTTGGCGACGACAA
>MKGP02000028.1 GCA_001913845.2 Limnothrix sp. CACIAM 69d
GCGACTGAAGCCACAGGCACGGCGAAACTGTGATGGGGGCAGCGAGGCGAGGCTTTCGTAGAGCATCTCCCGATCATGGTGACGACGACTTTCTACACTACTGCTTTATTCGTGCAAGAGGTCTATTGCATTTGATCGATGGAATGGTGGAATCTGTTGAATTATTCTGAAAATTCCACTTTGTCATATAGATCAGCCAAGGCAATTTCTAGGGCGATCGACTCCAATTTTAAGCTGGCTTCTAACCCGATCACATCATTTAATAACCAGCCTTGATCGCGTTTTACGTAATGGGCAACCTGCGGCCGAGTTTGCGAAATCGCCAAATATTCCCCAAAGCCAGGAATCGTGCGATAGGACATAAACTTATCGCCAATGTCGTAGTCTTCAGTCGATTTCGATAGCACCTCCGCCAACAAAATCGGATTGATCACGGTATCTTTGCGACCCGGTTTCAACTCCAACGGATCGCGCGTCACCATCACATCAGGGTAGGTGTAGCGATCGACTTCAGGAATCCACAACCGTTGATCGCTGGAAAATACATCGTAGGGCTGGCGTTTGAAGCCCATTTTCAAAATCACAGCAAGATTGACAATGATTCAATTGTGGTTGGGTGTGCTGTGGTTAGGCGTGCTGTGGTTAGATATATTGCCAGTCATGGGAGTAATGATTCCCCGATCGTAGTCGTGGCGTTGTTCGGAGCGAGTGTCTAGTGCAAAATAGTCATCCTCTGTTTGCTTTAGCGGGCTAGAAATGGGCTGAAAAGGTGTAGAAATCATGGTGGACAGCTCTCAATCAATTGAGCTGTATTGATAGCCTTATTGATGAACAATGATCGTAGTTCTAGTAAGCTCAATGTAACGATGTCCTAGAAATAAGCTGACCAGATCAGGTAAAACCAGGGATAACAAACTCTCCAACTCACTATTCCGGATATTGCCTGTGCTGATTAACAATAGTTTTTCAGGCTCGCCTTTCAATAAAAAAGAATCTAGAAAGTCTCTGTCTTTTGTTATGACAATGCGATTCTCCTGAACTGCTAATTTGATGATTTGTTCGTCAGAAGTTGAATTGCCGTCGGGTAGATCTCGTGTGTGCAAGACATCATGACCTTGTGACCGGAGAAGAATTGCCACTCGATTGGGTAGTTGCGCATCAACTAGCCACTTCATGATGCGATCGCGTAGGTTTGTTTGATTTGGCTTAGGCGAACGGCAAAGGTTAATGCGGCCAAGAGATCTTCCGGTTCTAGGTCATCATAGTCGGCTAACACCTCAGCATGGGTCATGCCAGATGCGAGTAACTCTAGAAGAAACTCAACTGGATATCGCAGACCGCGAATACAGGGTTTTCCGTGGCATAGTTGCGGATCGATCGTGATCCGTTTCAGGAGTACATCAGATTCGGGAATAGACATGACGATCGCCCCAAGGGGAATCAAACAACTATTGCTATTGTCGCGATTTTGATGGGAACGGGGCAAGCCGATCGCCCCCTTTGTGCCTACAAAAAATTCAGGGGATCAACATCGATCGTCAGGCTGACACCTGGTAAACAAGCCGATCGCACTTCCAGTAAATTGGCCGGGCGATCGCCCTCGGGGGGAACGCGGATCAGCAGTTGCCAGCGGAATCGATTGGCAATTCGTCCCACTTGCGCCCGCTCCGGCCCCAACAGATCGAAGGTGCGATCGCCCTGGGCCGTTTCCAACAGCGCCGCCACCTGTTCGGCACTGCGCCCCACCGCCGCTTCATCGGGGCCACTCAGCCGCAATAGGATCAGTTGCCCCACGGGTGGATAGTTGAGCGCTGCCCGCATCTCCCGTTCCTGTTCCAGAAAGTTGGGATAGTCGTAATTCGCCACCGCGCCGATCGCCGGGTGCTCAGGGCTGTAGGTTTGCAAAATCACCCGCCCCGGTTCTTCGCCTCGCCCGGCCCGGCCCGCCACTTGCAACAGGGTTTGCACCGCCCGCTCGCCGGCCCGCACATCGGATAGATTCAGCAACCCATCGGCGGCGATCGCACCCACCAACGTCACCTGCGGCAAATCGATTCCCTTGGTTAGCATCTGCGTGCCCACCAGCAAATCCGCCTCGCCTCGGGCAAAGCGATCGAGCAAAATCCGGTGGGCATCCTTGGTGCGGGTCGTGTCGCTGTCGTAGCGCAAAATTCGCAGGTCGGGCCATTGCCGCTCCAGTTCCCGCACCACCCGCTGCGTGCCGCTGCCGAAATGCTTCAGGTAGGGCGACCCACAGGCGGGACAGGCGGGCGGGTGTAGTTGCCCAAAGCCGCAAAAGTGGCATCGTAGTAGAGGTTGCGCCGTTTCCCGTTGGTGGTGAAACGACAGGGACACATCGCAATGGGGGCACATCATCACATGGCCGCAACTGCGACAGGAGACGAAGGTGCTGTGGCCCCGCCGTTGTACAAACAGAATCCCTTGGCGGCCGGCGGCGATCGACGAGGCGATCGCCCCTTGGAGCGATCGGCTAAAGATCGATCGATTGCCGTCCTGCAATTCCTGGCGCATATCCACCACCTCGACCGGCGGCAGGGGGCGACCATGCACCCGATCGGGCAGGGACACATAGACCCGTTGGCTCGTCCAGGTTTCCATCGACGGCGTGGCCGACCCCAACACCAGCGGGCAACCGACCAGGCGCGATCGCCACTGGGCCACCTGTCTGGCGTGGTAACAGGGAGTCGGGGAATCTTGCTTGAAGCTGGGATCATGCTCCTCATCGAGCAAAATCAGACCCAAATTCGGCAGGGGCGCAAACACAGCCGATCGCGTGCCAATCACCACCTGGGGCGCACCGTCCAGCATCTTGCGCCAAGTGTCGTAGCGCTCCCCGCCTGAGAGACCGCTGTGGTAAACGCAAACCTGGGAGCCGAACCGGGCCCGAAACCGATCGGTTAGTTGCGGCGTGAGACCAATTTCGGGAACCAGCACCAACGCCGACTGACCCCGCGCCAACACCGGGGCGATCGCCTGCAGATAAACTTCCGTTTTGCCGGAACCCGTCACCCCATGCAGCAGGGCTGTTTGGCCCGATTCCAAACCGTGGATCGTTTCCAGGGCGGTGGCTTGGGCCGGGGTCAGGGTTTTGGGGCGATCGCGCTGGCCCGAGTCGTGCTGGTCGCCGCGCAGGATTTCCCGCGCCTCCAAAATTAGCCAGCCCTTTTCTTCAAGCGATCGCAAGGTGCCACTGCTGGTGCGTCCGAGGGCGATCAACTCCTGAGCCAGCAGCTCCCCGCCGCGCCGCTGCAAAATGCCGACGATTTCCCGTTGGCGTGGGGTCAACGGTTCCCCTTCGCCAATCAGGATCGCCATCTGTTGGCGCTTTGGTTTCGGGGCGCTGGGCGATTCCAAATAACTGATCAGCCAGCCGCGCCGCACTAAGTCCCGCAAGCCCCGATCGCCCCCGGGAAATTTCTGTTGCAAAAAGCGCCAACTGTAGTCGCGCCCCGACTGCGATCGCAGCCATTGCCACAACCGTAGGGCGATCGGACTCAGCAGGGTTTCTGCCACGCCCGCCGCCGCCGAAGCCGGGAGCGGGTCAGCCAGTCGCACTCGCCGCGATGCCCGCCCCAACACCCCCGGCGGCAAAGCCACCCGCGCTACCTGGATCAGCGACGCGCAGTAGTAGTCGGCGACCTGCGCCAACAGTTGCCAATAGTCCGGGGAAAACAGACCGCTGGCCACGACTCCTTCGACTTCCCGCAGCCGAGCGGGATCGATTCCCTCGGGCAACTGCTCCCAACAGCGCAGGGCGATCGCCCCAACCGATCGCCCACCAAAGGGCACGGTCAGCACGTCCCCGGGCCCGATCGCCTGGTCTGCCCCGATCGTGTAGGTGTAGGCCTCGGTCACGCCGGGACAGTCCACCAACACTTCCACATAGCCCGTCGCGGCCCAAACTGGCGCGATCGGCGTTTCTCGTAATTCGGTTTCGAGCATTCGCCTCACCGCTCGATCGGACTCCTACCCTACTCGATCGACGCGATCGACAAAAGTTATGCAAGGGGCGATCAATCAGGATCCATTGACCGATCCCATATACTAAAACTCATCACAGCTAGTCATTACTTAAAAATAGAAAATCTATTCTATGAAATCTTATGCACCTAGAGGCATGATGCCTAATCGCAACCAACTTTACACCTTGACCCGTGGAAAGCTTAGTGAAGGTTGTCGAGATAGCGTCGCCTGGAAAGCCGTTGAACATCTCTTCGGAGTGCCTGAAAATCTATATAGAACCTTGGATTTTTTGACCTCAGAACAATTGTCTGTATTTGTTAACTCTGTCCAATATCTAAGTCATTCACAGGAACACGACTTAGTGCTTTTAATGGCAACGAGTGTGGCAAATACTGAAACTCAAACAATCCTCGACATTATCAACAAAGACATAACAATCAGCGATCAAGATCGCGAAGTTCTCAAAACAACAGTAGAGACTTTTCGCGAAACCGCAACGGCGACCTTAAGAGCCTTAGGACAGATTCGCTGGATAAGTTAATGAGCAGTCATAGTAGCCGCAAGGTTGCTCTAGGACTCAATCATATCCTCAGTTGGTGGATGCCAGCCACCCTGAATCCAGAGTCGGCGAGCATTCACAATCGCGCCCTCATTATGAGTCTGATCATTCAGATCGAGGCGATCGCAAGTTGCACGGCCAGTTGGCGTTTTACCTTGAATCACTAATCCCCCATCTTGCCAAGCAAAATGATCATTCCACTGCTGCAATCGAGGATTAAACAACGTAGCTGAAGCTTGAGATTGTGGGTCAATCCCTTCTGTAAAGTTATAGCAATAGCCGTTTCAGTGTTGACAAGCCAATGCCAAATTGTCAAGATCATCTGCTCCTCCGCGCGATCGCGGATTGATGTGATCAATTTCAAATCGAGCCGCACTAGCTTCTTCTAAAGAATGACAGTATTCGCACAGATAGTTGGCTCGCTCACGAACCTTTTGCCGAATCTCTTTTGAAATTGCCATACCCTAAGCAGACTCAGCAATGATCTTGGCATTGAGTAGCGTAAAGATGCGATCCAACTCTAAAATTCCAGCCAACTCAACTGTTTCATCAGGTGTTAATAGTGCCTCTCGCTGTTTTTCATTAAGGTTTTCTAGGCGCTCCTGCAAGTACTCACTGAACTTGAATAAAAGCAAGCCTCGAACTGATTGAATCTGAATGCCAGAATCAATGAAAGATGATGGTTTGGTCATCAATTGAGCGTTCATGGCGCGATCCCAAAATCAATTCATGGACTAATGAAAACTCTCTAGTGTCTTGGACTAATTCCAAAGGCTGATACAGAGATATCCCTATGATAGCAATATTATAAGATTGCCAAATTTAAAGCAGTATCTACTGACTGGTGACTAAAATTTTTTGAAAAAATGATGATGCCCTAAGTATTCATCCCCACAACCTGCGAATTGTTGCGTATGCATCAAATGCGATATCAGCGCTAGCAATACTTAGAGAATGGTTTATTGCTTGAGCAATCAAGATGCGGTCAAATGGATCGCGATGATGTAGTGGAAGACTGAGATAAATATTGGTATCTTCAAAAGAGAGAGGCAGTATGCTGATTTCTAGTTCTTCTAAGATTGCTGGCAATTCTCGAAATTCAAATTGCAATTTCAGTTTATTGATTGATAGCTTGATCGCAATTTCCCAAATAGAAGCAATACTAACAACAACTTGACTGCTGTTTTCAATCCGCTCTTTGATTTCTGAAGGTAGCTTGGGGCTGTCTTCAAGGAACCATAGCAATGCATGAGTATCCAATAGCATTACATATAGTCCCTAAGATCTTCTAATGGAGCATCAAAATCATCAGCCATCCAGATTTTGCCCTTCAATAATCCTGCCTTGCGCTTTTTGGTTGGTGCTGATGCAGCAGTCTGTTGAACATATTTCTCTAACAAAAATTCGATGTAATGCAAAACCTCTATTTGTAAAGGCTTTGGCAGCTTCTCAAATTTCTTGATAATGACTGATTGCATCTTCAGAGAGTATCCCGCGTTATTTTGGGTTGACTAGAGACTTTCACTATGATAGCAAAATTTTAAAATTGTCAGATGTAAGGTAGATACAATGTAGCCAGCTAGGAACTAACTGTGATCGCCCTCAGCCCATTTGCTTCAGTGCGTTTCAGGTTGTTCACAATCTAGAATCCAAGGGAGGTGATGAATTTAATGGCTTATAGCGAATTTACCCTTGATCGGATTATTGGGGACTTTGGCATTGACCTGATCGAAAGTCAGGACTATTTTGCCGATCGCCCTGCTGTCATCCCTCCCGACTGGCTGGCCCAATTTCTGCAAATTAATACCCCGATCGCAGTCGCCATCAATACCGAAAAAGCTCGATCAGAAATGATTATTGCACCGATTTTGTTGGCACTGAAACATTGGTTTAATGATCAAATTAGTTTGTTTTCCGGCAATGAATTCAATGTGGATTTTGAATTGGGATTGACCGGGCGAGTTGACTTTTTGATCAGTCAATCTTCTGAGCAACTGTGGATTAAAGCGCCCGTCCTGACTATTGTGGAAGCCAAAAATGAAAACCTGAATGCTGGTTTGGGTCAATGTATTGCTGAGTTAATAGCAGCCGATCGCTTTAATCGGCAACGAGGTAATCTGCGATCGCCCCTCTATGGCGTGGTCACCACCGGCTCCCTCTGGAAGTTTCTGGAGTTTCGGGGTGATCAAGCGCTGATCGACTTGCGGGAATATGCGATCGAACCGCTCGATCGGCTCTTTGGCATCCTGGTCAGTTGTGTAGAAGCAAGATCGCAGAACTCGGATTAACCAATCAGCGAGGTCATTAGAGGCCATTAACTGTTGGCCGATTCAGTTCCAAACTGAATTTTCGGGTCAAATTCCTGAAAAAACTGGTAATTGATCAACGCTGCTACAGATTCATCGAGTCGTTGGGGATTAACGGCCCGATCGAGCTTCCAGGGCAGCGCTGGCTGAGCGGCTCGATCGAATCGCTATCGGACTCATGATCAAAAGCAATCGATTTCCCGCCCGATCGACCGCCTGTGGTTGAAACGGGCGTAGTAAGATTGCCTAGGGTCATCGACCAGCCCGTAATGGTTTGGGGTCGATCGCTCTAGTCCAGCATTCCGCGCGATCGCGCAAACGCTTATGGTAGCCCTGCAAGATAGTGTCTTCTCGCTTTTCGCAGACGGTAAGCGCCTGGTGCGCGATCTCGAAACCCACGGCGCTTTAGCCTTCTATGCGCCCTTGGAAGGGGGCTACGAAGGTCGCTATATTCGCCGCATCCGAGCCAATGGTTACACCGCCGTGAAGTTGACGGCGCGTGGCTTAGGCGACCCGAATACTTACCTGACCGGGGTGCATGGGGTTCGTCCCGCCCACTTGGGCAAAAGAGATATTCAGACGTATTTCATTCCGCCCATCATTGAAACGCAGCTTACGGGCCTGTCGCCCCGTTCCAAGGGTTTGCTGATTTGGATCTTGGAAGGATTTGTGCTCTCGCGCCAGGAAATTGAGTTTCTTTGCGCTCTGCCGAAGCTGGATCCCCGCGTGAAGGTGGTGGTGGAAATGGGGGGTGATCGGGCCCTGCGTTGGATGCCCCTGAAAAACACGCCTGTGTAGCGTCCGGGTGGGTTAGGCGATCGCCTCGGGCCCGCCATGCTCAACCAAAATCAGAAAACATCCAAAATAACCAAAAACCAGCGGCCGCTTCTGGCTGCTGGTTTTGTGTTGTATGGGCTGATAGTTCTAGGGCTAGATGGTACTAGCTCAGGCTGTAGGCGGATTGTAGCGCCCAAACAATCAGGGCTACGATGCCGCCCAGGATGAAGGTGGCAGATAGGGCGATCGCCACGGGGCTATCGGCTCCCTTGAATTTCATAATGCCGCGATCGAGGTCTGACATGATCTTGTGGGGGTTGCGAAAGAGTTGCGAAAGATTGAAGTAGCTCGCCCGGGGAGATCGGCCGGTGACAAAATCGAGGGGTTGCGGGCCCCGGCGAGGGGACGGACGCTCGATCGCTCGGTCGATCGCTGCTGAATGGGGGCTAGGAGCCAAGCGAAATTGTAAAAATTTCCGGTACTGATTTTAGCGAGTCCGGACAGAAAACGGCCGCCTAATTCAGCAGCAGGGTGGGACTATTCTGCTTTGATGACATGCTTGTAGTCCTCGATCGTCCCCGGTTTGAGGTGAATGGGGTGGGCGATCGATGCTCGGAGGATGCGAAGAAACCGGGGGATCGGGGGTGATCCATGAATTGGGGATCGTGGTTATCGGCTGAGGAGTTGAGAATGGTTGTGGCGCAGTGGCTCCTGTGGGGATGCTTCGGGGCGATCGCCCTATTTGCAATTGGGGAAGGGGTTTTGCGGTGGGGGTTTGGTTTTGGTCACCCACCGCTGTATGTGGCTGATCCCCACACGGGGTATCGCCTGAAGCCTGATCGGCAAATTCGGCGCTTTGGCAACCGGATTACGGTGAATGCCTATTCCATGCGTAGCCCGGCCCTGCGGGAGGGAACCACGCGGGTGTTGCTGTTGGGGGACTCCATCGCCAATGGGGGCTGGTGGACGGATGATGGGGCCACCATGGGGGCCCTGTTGGAGCGCGGCTTGACGCAGCGGTTGCCGGCCCAAGTGAGTGATCGCCCGATCGAGGTTTTAAATGCCTCGGCCAACTCCTGGGGCCCGCGCAATGAATTGGGCTATCTCCAAAGCTTTGGCACGTTTTCGGCGCAAGTGGTGGTGCTGCTGCTGAATACCGATGATTTGTTTGCGATGGCTCCGTCCTCATTGCCGGTGGGTCTGGATCCCAACTATCCCGATCGGGAACCGCCCTTGGCTTGGCTGGAACTGTGGCAGCGGGTGCGGCCGCCCCAAATGCCACCTCAATTGCAAAATCGCCCCCCAGAACCGGGCGATCGGGTGGGAATTAATTTGGCCGCGATCGCCCAAATTCGTGACCTCGCCCAAGAAAATCAGGCGGATTTTTTGGTGGCAATGACACCCCTGGTAAGGGAGGTGGTGGGCCAAGGGCGTGACTATGAGGCCAAGGCCCGCGATCGGCTGGTGGCGTTTGCCCGCCAGGAAGGCATTGAACTGCTGGATTTTCTACCGGATTGGCGACTGGCTAACCGATCGGGCCTCTTCCGCGACTCCATTCACCTCTCGGAATTGGGCAATGGATTGGTGAGCCAGGCGATCGTGGATCGGGTGGCCAGTTTGCTCACCCTCTCCCGATCGCGCTAGGCCGCGGGTGGGTAGTCCTGATCTTTAGCTGCGGAGGGTCGCCCCAAACTTTTCGGTAATGGCATCGCGCACCTTTTGGTGCAACGGTTCCACATCCTCATCGGTCAAGGTGCGATCGGGACTGCGATAGAGCAGGCGGAAGGCCAAACTGCGTTGCCCCTCCGGCACCCGATCGCCTCGATATTCATCAAACAGCTCCACCCGTTCCAGCAAGGGCCGACCCGCTTTGGCCATGGTGCGCTCCAGCTCGGCCACGGTCACCTTGGTTGGCGCAAAGAAGGCTAAATCGCGGCTACTGGCGGGTAGGGTGGCATAGGGCGCAAACTTCGGTTGTGGCGGTGCATCGTCGATCGCCACCTTGTAGATCGTTTCCAGATCTAGCTCAAATACGTAAATCTCGGCGGGCAGATCTCGCGCTTGGCATAGCTCCGGGTGCAGTTGACCAAAGGTTCCCAAGCGGTTGCCCCGCAGCCACAGGGAAGCGGTGCGCCCTGGATGGAGCCGAGCATCTGCGCGATCGGCCTGGTATTCCACCGATAGATTTAGGCGATCGAACACCGCCTCTAAAATGCCCTTCGCCTCATACCAACTCAGGGGCGTTTCCTTGCCGCCCGCCGTCCAGCGGCCGCGCCGCGCATCGCCCCCCAGGATGCCGCCGAGTTTGTCTGCCTCAAATAGCCCATCCTCCTCAGACCAGAACACACGGCCAATTTCAAAGCCATTTAGCCCACCATTGCCCTGTTCCAGGTTGTATTGATAGGCATCCACGAGGCCGGAAATTAACTCCGTGCGCAGGGCTGAATATTCCGCGTAAAGGGGATTGGCCAAGGTTACCTGGCGGCTGCCCGCTGGCTTGCACAGGGAATAGTGCATTAGTTCCGTCAGGCCTTCCGCCCGGAACAGTTCCCGAATCTGACGCAGCAGGGCAATATCTGGCGGCAAGCAGCCAAATTCGCTCTTGGGCGGCAGGGTGCTCGAAAAGCGGTTGTAGCCAAACAGGCGAGCCACTTCTTCGATCAGATCAATTTCCCGCTCCAGGTCTCGATAGCGATAGGGCGGCACGATCACTTCCCACTCGCGGCCGCTACCTTCGGGGGTTCCGGTGGTGGTCACGCGCAGTTGGCAACCCAAGCTGCTCAAGATTTGTTCCACGGCCTCGGCGGGCACAAAGTCGCGCAGGTCGCTAGCTTCATCAATCTTTTCACCCTCGGGTGGTTGCAGGGGCCCCAGGATTTGGTGCAAGCGATCGAGCCGTAAATTCAGGGTGCGGCTGAAGGTTTCCAGGGGCGGACGCGCATCGGCCTGGTCGCGGGCCACCACTTGCCCACCCGCCAATTGCAGAATCAGATCGATCGCCCGTTGCAGGGCCAAACCGAATTCCACCTGATTGGTACCCCGTTCATAGCGGGTGGAAGCCTCCGTGCGAATCCCGATCGATCGAGCCGATCGGCGTACGGCGGCCGGTTCAAACAGGGCCGCTTCCAACAGCAAATTGGTCGTGCTGCTATCCACCTCCGTTTCCTCGCCACCCATCACGCCGGCCAGGGCGATCGGGCGATCGTTCCCCGTAATCAACAGCGCTTGGGGCGAGAGCGATCGCTCCTGACCATCCAGGGTTTTCAGCGTTTCGCCCGCCCGGCCATAGCGCACCCCGATCGCCAACTCCGAACCACCGCAGACCCCTTGCAGTCGATCGCGATCAAAGGCATGGAGCGGCTGACCCCACTCCAACATCACCCAGTTGGTCACATCCACCACATTGCTAATCGGCCGCACGCCCGCCGACTGCAAGCGGCGCTGCAACCAATCCGGCGACGGGCCGATCGTTACGCCCTCAATCACCGTCCCCACATAGGCCGGACAGGCCTTGGATTCGCTAACCCGCACCGTCACCCCCGATCCCAGGCGATCGGGCAAAGTTGCCGTCGTTGGCGGCAGTGTCACCGCACCCCCCACCAGGGCCGCCACCTCCCGGGCAATTCCCACCATGCTCAACGCATCGGCCCGGTTTGCCGTTGAAGTCACGTCCAAAATCACGTCGTCCAGCCCCAATAGCGGCCGCACATCCATCCCCGCCGCCAGGGACTCGCCCTCCGCAAACACATGGATCCCTTCCGACTCCTTCGTCAGACCCAATTCACTCAGGGAACAAATCATGCCCGCCGAAGGAACCCCCCGCAACTTCGTGGGTTTCAGCTTCAAATCCACCGCTGGCAGATAGGTGCCCACCGTTGCCACGGCCACCGTTTGCCCCGTCGCCACATTCTT
Source organism: Limnothrix sp. CACIAM 69d (assembly GCA_001913845.2). Classification (GTDB taxonomy): domain Bacteria; phylum Cyanobacteriota; class Cyanobacteriia; order CACIAM-69d; family CACIAM-69d; genus CACIAM-69d. The sequence continues at coordinate 11,539 of MKGP02000028.1, forward strand.
CGCGCCGCAAACAATTGTTAAGGGTTCCGCCTGACCCACATCCACCGTACAAACACTCAGGCGATCGGCGTTGGGATGTTGCTGGCGATCGAGCACTTTGCCCACCACCACCCCATCAGCCAACGCCCGCAAATCCTCGATGGATTCCACCTCAAACCCTGATAAGGTCAGAGTTTCGGCTAACTGCTCCGCCGTCGCGTTGAAGGGGACCAGTTCACGCAGCCAGTTCAAAGAGATACGCATGAATTCAGTCTATCGATCGAGAATTGAATACTTCAGGTGGCGTGGTACTAGCCGAAGAACGGTAGTGGTTCTGTTCCATCCCAGCCCCAGACCCATAACCAACCCACTGCTGCTAAACCTTGGTATCTAGACCTTGGCTAACCCAACCCGACGGAACACCACCCACTGGCTATCTCCCGTTGGGTATCCCCCCTCAGGCATCATCGAGCGTGCTTGAGCGACCCACCCTGAGCCACAAAAGTCACCCATAAAGCTACAAAGTGTTCGGAAAGGTCAGCCAATTGGCGCAGCAGCACAGTAGGCTAGGAACGTCAGAGGCGCATCACTGCTCCCGGATGAGCATACTGCTGGGGGAACATCCCGGAAACTAGGCGTGATTGCTGCTAAATCTAAGCAACTCGAACAATCGAACACACCATTCCCCGAGGGGTGACAACCCTTCGGAAATTGATATTCCGGGAACCAACCAACCCCATCACCCAAGACGGAGGGCAGTTTGCCAAGGGACTATCTTAGCGCTCTTGGTTGGGCCAAGGGCTGATTTTCCGGGTGTTTGTGGGATCCCGCCCGATCAAAATCAGCATCACAACCCCTGCTTCACTTGCCATAAGTCATCACCACCCGGCGAATGGGGGCGGAATTTAGGTCAGCGAAGTGGACTGATGCTTGGCGAATCACGCCTTCGTCAATGGCAGGGTGAATGGCAAGGTTGTGTGAAATTTGGATGAAGCTAACCCGTCATCCCAGATCTCCATCCCAAATCTATCTGTGTCATTGATAACTTGTATGCTCCGAAAGAATACGTAAACAGCCCTAGCTACTGAATCCCAAAAACGCTGCCAATTAACGCTTTATCTGAGTTTGCGAATGGTTGGTGCTGATCCGCAAGAGCGATCCTTAAGCAATCAAAGTCACCACCACCCGACTCCTTCAAACCCGTGCAACGATGAGCGCCTTTGGTATCGTAGAGATGAAAGATGCTGCTCGGGCTTGCAACGCATCGACCCCGCAACCGGATCGACTCTGCAATCCTTGGTGATGCCGGATGAGCTATTGCCTAAACCCTGCCTGCCCCCACCCCGAAAATCCCGACGAGGCCGAACGTTGTCAAACTTGCGGTTCGTCGTTGCTATTGAGCGATCGCTATCGCATCCTCCGTGCCCTTGGCCAGGGGGGGTTTGGCGCGACGTTTTTGGCAGAAGATATCTCCCTGCCCGGTAGCCCCAAGTGCGTCATTAAGCAATTACGACCCGCCACCACCGCGCCCCATGTATTTGAAATGGCGCGTAATCTTTTCCAGCGGGAAGCTAAAACCCTGGGCAAAATTGGCAATCATCCCCAAATTCCCCAACTCCTGAACTTCTTTGAACGGGATAAGGAGTTTTATCTTGTTCAGGAATTTGTGGATGGCATGACCCTGAAGGGTGAAGTGAAAAAGAACGGCCCCTACAGTGAAGCGGCTGTTCGACAATTTCTCAGCGAAGCCCTGCCCATTCTGCAATACGTCCATTCCAATAAGGTCATCCATCGGGATATCAAGCCGGATAACCTCATTCGACGGGAACAGGATAAACGGCTTGTCCTCATTGACTTTGGCGCGGTAAAAGATCAGGTGCAAACGGGCCCCGTCTCTGACCAAACGGCTTTGACGGCGGTGTCGGTGGGAACCCCCGGCTATGCCCCACCGGAGCAGCTATCCCTGCGCCCTGTTTATGCCAGTGATATCTATGCCTTGGGTGCAACCTGCATTTATTTGCTAACGGGGCGATCGCCCAAGGATTTGGACTATCACCCCACTACCGGTGAAATGATGTGGCAAAAATACGTCCACATCAGCGCTCACCTGGCCAATGTGCTGAAGAAAATGCTGGAAATTGCCGTTAAAAACCGGTATCAGCGTTCCGAAGACATCCTGCGGGCCCTCGACCTGGAGCCTTACATGGATGACCTAGCGCAGAGTATGGCGCTACCAGTCAGTACCGAGCCAACCCGCCCTTCCCTGGGAGGCAATTTTGGCGGGCCGCCCGTTGCCAACAACACTTCCCGCCTAGCCCAATCTATCCGTGCCCGTCGATCGCGCCCTGAACTAACCGGCGGTCTCAGCACGGGTAGCTCCTTATCGGGGGCCGCCGGTAACAGTGGTCGGGTGAGCGGCGGCAACAAACCCAAAGCCGGTGGCCCCATGCCATGGCTCAAGGGCAATGAAGTTCAAACCTATTACGCCAAAGGCCGCCGGGACTTCGCCGCCCACAACATCAGTCGTGGGGAACTGCCAAACGTCAACCTATCCGGCTGCATTTTCCGAGAGTCAAAGCTCGATAAGACAAACTTGCAGGGATCGAATTTAACGGAAGCAAACTTCGCCAAAGCCAGCTTGCTAGAGGCTAACTTGCGCGGGGCCCAGCTCATTCGCGCCTATTTCCATACGGCGAATTTAGCCAAGGCCGACTTCCGCAAAGCCGACCTCAGCTACGCCAATTTTACGAATGCCAACCTTTCAGGGGCTAACTTCTGTGGCGCGAACCTGACCGGGGCCAAGATTGACGAAGAGCAGTTGGCGGTTGCTAAAACCAACTGGATGACTATCATGCCCAGTGGTAAGCGCGGCTTTATGTAGAGTGTGCTGGCTCGGTTTTTGGGATCAGGTTTTTGGGATCAGGGCTGATCGATCGCACTTCCTGTTTAGCCCAGTCGCTCATTTGCTCCCTCGAATCAACCCCTGATCTCAGTGGTGATGTCAGTGTGGTGATATGGGCAGCCTACTGGATGTCAGTGTTCTGGATACGCATACTGATGTCCAGCCAGCGAGATTGGGTCATCGGCGCACTGGTGGAAACGTAATCCACGCCGGTTTGCGCGATCGATCGCACCGTAGCCAGCGAAACATTGCCCGAAGCCTCGATTTTGATATGAGGAGCCTGGGCGCGAATCATGGCCACCGCCTCCCGCATCATTGCCAGCGGCATGTTGTCCAACATGATGATGTCTACCCCCGCTGTGATCGCCTCTGCCACTTGCGCTAGGGATTCCGTTTCCACCTCGATCGTCAAGGGATAGGGACAGAGCGATCGAACATGCTCCACTGCCACTTCCACCCCACCAGCCGCCGCCAAGTGGTTATCCTTCAACATCACCGCATCATCCAGTCCCATACGGTGATTGACCGCGCCTCCAACCTGAGCCGCATATTTTTCCAAAATCCTGAGTCCTGGAATCGTCTTCCTCGTATCTGCTAGCTGTGTGGGAAGTCCAGTCAGTTGCTCCACATACTGACTAGCCAGCGTTGCTACCCCGCTTAAGCGCATCACCAAATTCAACGCCACCCGCTCACCGCTGAGAAGCGCCTCCAGCGGCCCCGATACCTGGGCCAGCAGTTGCCCAGGTACACAGGTAACGCCTTCATCCACCTCAGCACTCCACGCCACCCGATCGTCCAGCAACTGAAAAACACGACCCGCGATCGGCAGCCCAGCAATCACGCCCTCCGCCTTCGCAATCCAAGTCGCCCGTCCCCATGGCTCCTTCGCCGCACCTCGAACCACCGCCAACGTTGCTCGATCGCCCCGCCCTAAATCCTCTAGTAACCACTCTCGCAGTAGCCCATCAACCTGTAGCCAACCCGGCAACATGCCCTTAGCCATATCTACAAGCCCTTCAAAAACAACGCGCCCAAGCCTAACTCGACTTGAGCGCCCCACCGCAACCGGTCAATCAGAATTTTTTTTAGTGCTCAAAGCGTTACGGGGAGGGGGATTGGGGCTTTAGGGAAAGAGAGGAAAAAAATTTTTCTTGAAAAGGAGTTGACAATCAAGAAAAAGGTTGTTAATTTAATAAAGCGCTGAGGGGGAAGCGAAA
>MKGP02000034.1 GCA_001913845.2 Limnothrix sp. CACIAM 69d
ACAAAGGTTGTCTCTAAATCAGTACATATGGTTGACCTGACCATGGCATTATTTGCCAAATTTCGGGTGAATGGCACGATTGATCTGCTACGCAACTGGCGCTTAGCATTACTGTCTTGAAGCTCTCTGAAAAGTATCTTTTGGCCTGTGCCAAACACCAATAGTTATGGGGGCAAGATGCTCAAGCCCCTTGTCTACGTCGATCACTGGAGCGGACAGAGTAGCAATTTTGGCTTTTCAGACATCCTCTAGGGACTGTTGAGGAAAATGCCCAGCGCACCATGCACTCGGGCCGCGCTGCGGGACGGGCGATCGACAATCCGCCCACCTACAACCAATGTGGTAGAACTGCCACCATCAAGATTCACCCCGTTCACAATCCCCATTTGCCGCATTAATTGCGCCATTTCCGAGAGCGACGGGCCGCGACCGCCCACGCGATTTTGCACAGCCACCACCAATAACCGACCATCGGCCGTTTGTCCAAAGCCACTGCGGGCCGCCAACTCCACAATGAAGGAATCGCTGAAGCCTTCGCGCTTGGCATCCAAGACAATTTGCCCGTTTTGCAGCATCAGCGGGCCAGCGGCAATGATCTGGGGTAAACCATCAAAGCCGCTAGGGGTGCTGCTACTCTGCAACCGCAGGGTGGTTCCCACGGGCAGGGCCGCCGCCACGCTGGAGAGCGATCGCGCCACCAGCAGATAGCCATTGGCCGGAATCGGAAAATTGCTGCTGCCGGCCGGGCCCCCCGTGAGCTGTTGCGCCACCCGATCGCCCTGCACCAAAATGCCCAATTCCCCATCGCTGAGGGTTTTGTAGCTGCTGCCCCAATCGCTGGTGTAGCGAGCGATGCCCCCTTGAATGTAGCCACTGTTGAGGGTGGTGAGCGTCCAATTTTGGCTGCCAGCGCTGATTTGCTCGCGCAGTTGCAGGCGATCGAACAAAAATTGTCCCGCATCATTCCAGCCCACGGCCCCACGACCCAGGATGGGCCCCGACAGCCACCGGCCATCGCGCCGCAGGGCCCCCAAGGGCAGTTGGGTGTTGCGGTTGAAGTAACCGCCATTGATGCCGGCGGGCGCTTCCCACTGGCGGATGGTTTGCACAAGGGGGGCAATACCCGTTTGGCCGGCCGCATTGGGCGGTAGGGGCCGCAGCCGCAGACCCGGTTGGCGTGGGTTCAGTTCCAGCCACTGCACCGGAAACCGGGCAGACCCAAGGCTCAGGTATTGCTGCCGCCAGGTGAGGCCATTGGCCCAGGCGATCGAACGGCTGGGGAGCCAATCGGGCCGCAGATCAATCACCAGTCGATCGGGCTGCACCAGGGTGAACGCCCTGGGTCGCGATCCACTGGGGACGGGAATCCGGATGATGGTGCGGTTCCCGGCGGCGGTGATTTCCAAGGTGCTGCTGTTGGGCGGCAGGGCCGATCGGGCATCGAGGGCCACGATCAGGGTGCTGCCGTCTTCTTCCAGTTGCACCGCCGTGGGCCGATCGAAGTCCAGCACATAGCGCGGGCCCCAAGCCTGATTTCCTTGGCGCAAGGTTCGGAGGGTGGAAACGGCGGCGGTGATGTCCAGGGTGCTGCCGTTGGGCCGCAACTGCCATCCCCGATCGCGGGCCCAATCGGTAATGTCCAAATAGCGAAAAGCACCCACCTGCCGAGCCGCCAAGGTCACAGGCATGGGCGAAAACCATTGAATTGGCTGGCGATCGGGTGCATTGGTATCCAGCAAATCAGCCCCCACCAACTGGGCGATCGCCCCGTCGGATAGGCCAATGCGGGTTTGGCCGTTCTCGCTCCAGCGGGCCCAACTGGCCCAACTGTTGGGAATCGATCGCCCATTCACCGTGATTTGGGTGCTGGTTTCCGCCCCGGCCGCCACTTGGGCAATCACCGACAGCGGCAACAGGGAGTCGGCCTCACTCAAGGACACAGAACCGGTGAATTCAGAACCGTTTGACACAGAACCGTTTGACACAGAACCCATCGATCCAAAATTTGCTGATTTTCCAGACTCTTTTGCTAATTCAGCGGCTAATTCAGAATTAGTGGATTCAGAATCCATGGGCCCAGATGCTGCACTGGGTAAGGCGATCGGGGCAACAGACTTCAGGCTAGCGGCTTGCATCCGGGGTTGGGGAGCCGTTTGGGCCAGGCCAGGCATTGCCCCCCACCCCAGGACGATCGCCCCACCCACGCCCAGCCACCAGCGGCCCGAGCCTGTTGAACCGGATTGCTGACCCGATCGCCCGCGTCCCCGCCGGTTCGATCGACTGCGTGCTTGCTTGCTCTGCACCGTTTTCACCCCAATTCCTGCCATGACTGCAAATTACCGATCGCCAGTCCACTGATCGCCCATCGATCAATCCCGATCGCCCGATCGCCCCGAACTGCTCGCCGCATCCGTCAGCAATGAGCCATTGATTAGCCCACGGGGAAGCCCGCCGCCTCGATCGCCTCGCGAATCGTGCCTTCCGCCGACTGGGTTTCCACAATCACCTGCTTGGTGGCCGGATCGCCCTGCACCGTCGCTTGGGGATCCACTTCCTGCACCGCGCGGGTAATGGCCGCCGCACAGGAAGCACAGGCCATGCTCGGAACCGTAAATTGCAGTGTCATAGACTCTTGAAAATGACTTTGAAATTGCCTTGAAACCACATTGAACAAGCACGCTCCAAGAGCGCGTCCGGGGCGCAAGCTAATTTCCAGACGCTTGGCCAAGCGGTACACTGGCAACCGTCGCCCAGCCTAGCATTATCGCCCTCGATCGCTCATGGATCTGCAACTGGTTCAGTTTCTAATTAACGGGGTCGCCGTCGGCTGCATCATCGCCCTTGCCTCCGTGGGTTTAACCCTCACCTACGGCATTTTGCGCTTGTCAAACTTCGCCCATGGGGACTTGATGACCCTCGGAGCCTACTTGGCATGGGTTGCCAACAGCGCGGGGGTGAATATTTGGCTGGCGATCGCCCTCGGAGCCGTGGGCACCATTGGCGTGTCCCTGCTGAGCGAAGTGGCGATTTGGCAACCCATGCGCCAACGCCGCGCCAACTCCACCACCTTGATCATCATTTCGATCGGGGTGGCCTTGTTTCTCCGTAACGCGATCGTCCTGATTTGGGGTGGTAACAACCAAAACTATGACCTGCCCGTGGCCGCAGCCTTTGACCTGTGGGGGCTGAAGGTCAAGTTTTACAACATTGTGGTGGTGGGTTTGGCGGCCCTGGCGATCGCCGGGTTGCATTACCTCCTGCAAAACACCAAGGTCGGCAAGGCCATGCGGGCCGTGGCCGATGACGTGGACTTGGCGCGGGTGACCGGCATCAACGTGGATTGGGTGGTGCTGTGGACTTGGATCATTGCCGCTGGTCTGACGGCTTTGGGTGGCGGTATGTATGGGCTGCTAACGGCCGTGCGACCGAACATGGGCTGGTTTTTGATTGTGCCGATGTTTGCCTCGGTGATTTTGGGCGGCATTGGCAATCCCTACGGGGCGATCGTGGGTGGCCTGGCGATCGGGATTGCCCAGGAAGTCAGCACCTATTGGCTGCCCACGGAATACAAGATGGCTGTGGCCTTGGTGATGATGGTTTTGGTGTTGCTGGTGCGGCCGCAAGGTCTGTTTCGGGGCACAACCTAAAAAATGGCAGCCTGAGCAATCAAGACCAACTCAAAAAAAACAACTCAAAAAAAACAACTCAAAACGACAAGCTCGAAAAACAAGATCCACAGGCCACTATTGCGAATCGATCGGCCAGCTTGCGATACATCGGTAACCGTTGAGTCACCCCGATCCGGTTGACCTTCCCCCATCCGCTGACGGCCGTTTCGCCAGTTTGAAGCATCACAGCGGCGCAGGGACGCGGAAAAACAGTAGCGGTTGCTACATCAGTCTTGACGAATTCCGTTCGCAATTGCCGTTATTTAACCCACTCGCCTGGAAATTCTCCTGAAACTGGCCCCACCGGCTGGAAGCAGTAGATCAGCCAGCCAGGAGGGGATTTCATGCTTGCTCAAGCCACACCGCCAGGGTTACCAAATACTCAACCAACGGATGTTTTGTTGGGGCAAATTGAAGCGGAACTAACGCGCAGTTTGGTTTATCAGCAGGCGATCGCCTCCTTGCAGGATCTGTTGGGTGAATCGGCGGAGGCGGCGCGGCGAGCGTTGGTGACGGTGGGCCGAGAGGCGGCGCGGCTTGCTTTGCACCGCAGCCAGTCGATGGCTGTGCCGATCGCCCTGCAAGAGCCAATGACCCCGGCCGCCGGTTTAGCGATCGCCCGCCAACAGGCTGGGGCGATTGGTCTTTGGCCGGATCCCGCTATGGTGCCGGCCCCCACTGACAACCCCTTTGATTTGCCTGAGTTGTTGATGAACGTGTTTGAAGGAACTTGGGCCAAGCCGGATTACCAGAACAGCGCTACCCAGCAGCCGATCATTGATGCCACACCCCGGAGCAAAGCGCCCCGGAAGGCGGGGTTAAACGGGTCAAGGCTAAATGATGCAGATTTGAACGATTCAGGGCTGAATCATTCAGGGTTGAATCGTTCACCGCTCAACGATGTAGCACCCAAGCCTCTGAGCAATCCCCTGAGTAATCCCCGATCGGTCGTCACCATTACCCTACCGGAGATGGATCCCATGGATTGGGATGAGAGTTTGCGGGCCATGGGTCGCACCTTGGCCGAGGTTCGGCAACAGTTGGGCTTCAACTTGGAACAAATCCATGTGCGCACCCATATCCCTTTGCGCCATTTACAGGCGATCGAGTCCGGTGACCTGAGCCGCTTACCGGAGCAAATCTATGTACGGGGTTTTGTGCAGCGCATGGCAGAAGCGCTGGGCCTGGATGGCAAGGCATTGGCGGCCGCATTGCCCCGCACGGAATCGGTGGCGGTGGTTCCCGATTGGTCCCAGCGCGATCGCAGCACCAATCCTGCTTTGGAACTGAAGCCTTGGCATCTCTATGCGGGCTATGGGGTGATGGTGGCCAGTGGGTTGGCTTGGGTTTCCCACGCGGCTCCTGGTGCCAGCTCGCAACCGCTCAAACCGGTGATTCTCGATCGCGAAGCGGTGGTGTCTCCGCCCACCAAGGCCGACCAGCCCCAAGCGGCTCCTGCCACGGAGGCCGAAACCCTGGATTCTTTCATTGCTCCGCCGGAAGCCACGCGCTAGGCTCAAGGCTGCCCGATGGGCTGATCCTTGGGGCAAAATTTTGGGTGCAATCTTGGGCGAATCCGGCATAGTGGAGCGGTTGCGCTGCTCTGGCCCTGGGCGATCGCCTGGTCATTAGCCATCTTTAGCCATCCGTTGATTAGCCCTTAAACTGGCGATCATTGCGTTTGGCTTCCCCTATGATGGCTTCGATCGCCCCATCCCCCGCCCAGTTGGCAGCATTTGACCAGGCCTTGGAACGGGCTTTGGCCGGTGCGTTGCTGTCGCCCTCTGAAGGGTTGGCGTTGCTGGAAACGGCCTATCAATCCAAGGATTCGGCCCCGCGCGATCGACTGCGATCGGTGGCGGATCAGCTTCGGCAACAACAGGCCGGCGAAACGGTCACCTACGTGATTAACCGCAATATTAATTTCACCAATATTTGCGAGCAGCATTGCAATTTCTGTGCGTTTCGGCGGGATGCGGATCAGGCGGGGGCCTATTGGCTCGATCGGGCGCAAATTTTGGAAAAAGCCGCCGACGCGGTGGCCCGGGGAGCCACGGAAATTTGTATGCAAGGGGGATTGAACCTCGAAGCAAAACATCAAGGGCGATCGCTGGATTACTACTTGCAACTGGTGCGATCGATTAAAGACACCTTTCCCCAACTGCATCTGCACGCCTTTTCGCCCCAAGAAGTGCAATTCATTGCCCGAGAAGATGACCTGTCCTTTGCGGCTGTGATTGGGGCCCTGCGAGATGCGGGGGTGGGGTCAATGCCCGGCACGGCGGCGGAGGTGTTGGTGGATTCGGTGCGGCGGATTTTGTGCCCAGAAAAAATTAACAGTGCCACCTGGTTAGAGATTGTGGAAACGGCCCATCGCCTGGGATTGCCCACCACCAGCACCCTGCTCTCGGGTCACATTGAAACCCCCGCTGAACAAATTGCCCATTTGGAACACCTGCGATTACTCCAGCAACGATCGCGCGATCGGGGCGATCGGGGCATCACGGAGTTTATTTTGCTGCCCTTTGTGGGCCAGGATGCGCCACCGGCCTTGCGGCGACGGGTGGGCCGCGATCAACCAATTCTGATCGATGCCCTGATTTTGATGGCCGTGGCGCGGTTGTACCTAGGCCCGGTGATTGCCAACCACCAGCCCAGTTGGGTGAAGTTGGGTCTGGCGGGAGCCACCGAAGCCCTACGTTGGGGTTGCAATGATTTGGGCGGAACCCTGATGGAAGAGCACATCACCACCATGGCCGGAGCCACGGGCGGGACTTGCCAAAGCCCGGAGGATTTGCGCGGGGCGATCGCTGCCTTGGGCCGACCGGCTCGCCAACGGGACACCCTCTATGAGGCGATCAACGGCCCAATCAGTGGCCCAATCAATGGGGCAATCAACGGGGTAACTGATCCCGCCATTGACGGGGCGATCGATCCTTCCCGATCGGCCGCATAATGATCCGGCTGTTGCGATCGCCCGCACCCCCATGGACTATCCCGATGCAATGCCCGCCGACTTGGCCCCCGACGCGATCGAACCGGTGGCCCGCCCACCCTTAACCACCGAGGATTTGGAACCACCCACGGATCTGAGTTTGCAGTTGCCGGATCCGGAAGACGACAAAATCAGCTTCAGCGATTTCCAAATCCAAATTGACAATGCCTGGCGCGTTTGCGATCGCTTCGACCTGCAAACGGATATTTGGCGGGGACGGATTTTGCGGATTGTGCGCGATCGGGAAAAACGCAGCGGTGATGGCCGGGGCACGGGCTTCCTGAACTGGCTGAAGGATCGTGAAATCAGCAAAAGTCAAGCCTATAGCCTGATTGAGCTGGCCGACAGCGCCGATCGACTGATGGATCAAGACGCGCTGGAACCGGAAACCCTTCGCCACTTCAGCAAGCGTGCCTTTGTGGCCACGGCCAAAGCCCCCGCCGAAGTGCAACACATGGTGGTGGCCGCGGCTCATCAGGGCGATCGGATCGCCACCAACACCGTTCGTCGCCTCACCGATGAGTGGCAGGCCGCCACTTCCGAACTGCTGCCCGAAAACATTCGCATCAAAGCCGCCGAACATTCCCTCCCGGCCCGCTACCTTGCGCCCCTGGTGCGGGAAATGGAAAAGCTACCCGAGGTGCATCAGGTGGCCCTGCGCGAGGAAATTGAAGACCAACCGGACAAAGAAACGGTGAAACAGGCCACGGCCCAGGCCAAGTTTCTGGCGCGATATTTGGATGCGGCCACGCGAGTTGCGGCACTCGATCGCCCGGAACTGGATCTAGAACAGGCCCTGGAGGAAGCCCTGCGGCTCGGCAGCTTGAATTTGGCGGCGGACTTGGTGAACCAAGCGGCCCAACTGGAGCAGGCGATCGTCAAAACCTACAGCAGTTGGAAACGGGTGCGCGATCTGGCCGATCGGCTCTGGGTGGATAGCGGAGCCAGCACCCCCCACCTCCGCAACCTGATTAGCTGTCTGGGAACCCTGTCCAGCGAGCAAGTCAGCGTTCCCCTGGCCGGTGGGGGCGATCGGGTCGTGCGCTTGCAAGTGCTGGAAGAAGCTGAGGCCGAAGCCGCAGTCGAACCCTTCCCAGCACCATAAATCAGTCCCCAACGGGCATTAACAGGCAATGCAAGAGGGGTGGAATTCTTAACTGAATCTGCCAATGGGATGGGTTCAGTTAGCTGCTAATTGTTTTTCAGGGTTGATCTATGCATTTGGAGAAAATCATTCCTCAAATTGCTGAAAAATACCTTAAAACCGATAGAAGCAATCGCTATCGTCAATAGCTAAAATCACCCAGGATCCATGAGGATCCATCGCTGGGCAATTATGGAGCCGCATGTCAAAATCGCGATGATGGTTGACGGCGGCACAGTACTTGCGCAGACGGTGACATGGGTTATGGCAACGAAACGGACGAACGTGAAGACGGCGTTAGGGCGAATTGCGATCGCCCAAGGCCTGGGATCCCTGCTCTGGTCGGGGGGGCTGTGGGGGCCGATCGCACCGGGTTGGGCGATCGAACCCGAAGCCACCCAAACGCCCCAACGGCTGGCCCAATTGCCCCCCGACACCCGCCCAGTTCCTGACCTCAACCGCGATCGGTTTCCCCAAACGGGCCCAGACCCGCTGCAACCCCTGCCGGACGATCGCCCCGCGATCGACTCGCCCAACCCGATCACGCCACCCCAAACGGCGGATCCCAATGCGCCCCGCTTTTTGGTGAAGCGAATTGTGGTGGAAGGCAGCACTTGGCTCTCGGCCGCCGAGCTGGCCGCCCTGACCCAACCCAGCGAAGGCCGCGAACTCACCCTCAGCGAACTGCAATCCCTGGCTGACAGCATCACCCAGCGCTATTTGGACGCGGGCTATCTCACCTCCCGCGCCTACGTGCCCGAACAGACGATCGGCCCCGATGGGATTGCCAAAATCGCCGTTATTGAGGGCTACCTCTCGGATATTCGGATTGAAGGAACCCAGCGCCTCAGCCAAAATTACCTGCGATCGCGCATTCAACTGGGATCCGGTCGCCCCCTCAACGCCGCCTACTTGGAAGATCAACTGCGGCTGCTGAAGGCGAATCCACTGCTGGAGACGATCGAGGCTAGCCTGCGAGCCGGCAACAGCCCCGGCGAAAGCGTCCTCACCGTCCGAGTCACCGAAGCCAAAGCCTTGCGCGGCAGCATCAGCACCGACAACTACTCGCCCCCCAGCATTGGCTCCGAACGCGGCATCCTCGCCCTGCAATATCGCAACCTGACGGGCATTGGCGATGAAGCCAGCTTCAGCTACAGCCACACCTGGCAAGACGGAGCCGACGTGTTGGATTTTGGCTATCGTCTGCCCGTGAACCCCATGGAAGGCACGATCCAGTTTCGGTTCTCGCCCAACTGGAACGAAATTGTGCAGCCTCAGTTTGCGGAATTGGGAATTCGTGGCAAATCCCAGCTTTATGAAGTGACTTACCGCCAGCCCCTCGTGCGATCGCCCCGCGAAGAATTTGCCCTTTCCCTCGGATTCAGTCACCAGCGCGGCCAAACCTTCCTGTTTGATGACGTGGGCTTTCCCTTTGGCATTGGCCCCGACGAAGACGGCCGCAGCATCACCAGTGTGTTGCGGTTTGGGCAAGATTACCTGCGCCGTGACCCCAATGGAGCCTGGTTGTTGCGATCGCAGTTCAACCTAGGAACCGGCCTGTTGGATGCCACCACCAACGACGGCGACGACCCCGACGGGCAGTTTTTGAGCTGGAATGGCACGGTTCAGCGAATTCAGCGTCTGAATCCCACCCATCTGCTGATTCTGCAAGCGGATTTGCAATTGGCCTTTGATGAACTATTAGCCTCACAGCAGTTTGTGATCGGTGGGGGGCAGTCCGTGCGCGGGTTCCGCCAAAACGTGCGATCGGGCGATAACGGCTTTCGGCTGTCCGTGGAAGATCGCATTACCCTGCTGCGCGACTCCTCCGGCGCACCTACCCTCACCTTGGCTCCCTTCATTGACGCGGGGTATGTGTGGAACCACAGCACCAACCCCAACTCCATCCCGGATCAACGGTTTCTGATCGGCGCGGGAGCAGGGCTGTTGTGGGAACCCTTCACGGATTTTCTGGTGCGCTTAGATTATGGTTTGCCGTTGGTGGATTTGGACGATCGCGGCTCCAATGCCCAAGATTCTGGAGTCTATTTCAGCGTCACCTACCGTTTCTAAATCGTGTTTATGCCATTTTTCCTTTGAGTTTGATGGAGTTTGCTGCTGAAAACAATTCCCCGCCTGATCGACTGATCGGGCGGGGAAGCAATAAGCTGGAAACTTGAAAAAAAGGACAGGCACAACCAACGACCAGCACCCTGTAAAAGGGTCGCACAACATTACAGGTCGATCGGGGCCACCACTTCCACCAACTCCGCTTCTAACCGCAGGGATCCCGAGGGTATCTCTTCCACCTCAGCCCGCTGCTGGCGAGCACCCCAGGCAATCAACCCCGGCAAAACCAAGCACAGCGCGCCGCTACCAATGCCGCACAGCGTAGCAATCGTCACTCCGCTATCCATAGCAACCCCTCCTGGCTTTGTATTGAGATTTGGATTGAAAACTAATTGGCTATGTTCGGTTCTGTTGTCAGGGAGCCGATGCCCAAAAGCCGGGTCAAACTGAGTTAAGTTGAGCGCTGCTAAGTTGAGTGCTGCAACCCGAATTTCATTGTCGCTATATTTCTGATCAAAACAGAAGTCTTTGGCGATTCAAAAAAGCTGTTTTGTGTATAAATTCCGCTAATGCTTGATGCCAATTGACTCCAATTATTAAGCAATAAATTCATAATTCTTTAAGATTTGAGACCCGCTACGAAGCCAAAATTCTCAGATCTTTTTAAGACATTCCAAAAGAAAGAAACTTATGCCATCGGTCTTTGGGGGTATTGCTGGGCGGAGGGCGATCGACTCTGCCGAAGGGGGAAGGGGGCGATCGATCCGGGCGAGCATCGAAAAACTCCCGTTCATGACCTCAAAAATTGTCACAACACTTATTCCTAGCCGCAGGAGCGCCCCAGACAGGAGGCTACCCCCCTTGCTTGCCCGATTTCGCAACGGTAGAACCGGATTTTGGAGGATCTGAGAACAGGTTCTCCGCCACAGACCACAGGCTCAAAAGCAGCCCCCGATCGACGACTGAAACAAACCCTAGGCCAGTTGCGTCATTGGCTTCAGCAGTTACCGAGCAAAACCGCTCAAAAGGCCGGTTTTTGCCCGCTAAACGTTGGGTCAGGCTGTGGCGTTCATGGAAGCGGCTAACCATCCGCATCATGCCCAACTCAACTCGCGACAATCATCATTAGCTTTCATCACTCGCTCATCACTCGCTTTGATGCCTTGCTTCCGCAGGCTGTCCTGGGGTCGCTTGACCCTTGGACGACAGCCTGCGGGGGCGGCGCTTGGGTGACGATCTTTGGGTGACGATCTTGTAAATGTCAGGTGCGATCAGTCCTCGATCGACTTCCCGATCGGATGTTTGCCCCCGCCTGTTGCCGTCCTTCGTTTAGTTTTCCCTATCACCAGGAGTTGAATCATGCCTACCGTCACTGTTGCCGGGACGATCAATGCCGTTGATGCCAATAACAGCGGCCTCTATCCGTTACGCACTGTGCCCTTTGGGGAATACACGATCACGGGATTGACGGCAGGCAGCACCCAAATTGTCGCCTCAGCCAATGCCAGCACCCTCGATCCCTACCTGCAAGTTTTTAAGAAGAGCGGCACAACCTTGACCCTGGTGGCCGATAACTACGACTCTTCGCCCACCAACAAAAATTCCTTGGTGCAATTTGCCGCCGAAGCGGGAACCCAGTACGTGGTGCGAATTGCCCGCAGCAGCGCCGACGCTGGGGGGTTCAACCTACAAGTGACCAATGATGCCAGCGCCGTGATTGCGGGGCCCACAGCCGCCGGAACGGCCGATCTGTCGGTGGGTGACATCACGAGTCAATCCTTCGCGTTCCCCACCTTCCCCACGACAGCGGAACTGGCCTCGCCCAATGGCATTCCTAGCGGCCCTTCCGCAGGACGCGATGATCTGTCGGGGTTGCCCCTGTTTTACCTGTCTGACGATGCAGACAACACCAATTTGGGTGTGCGGGTCGAAACCAAAGGCTTCTTTGTGGTGGGTCTGAATGGCAACGACACCATTACTGGCTCCTCGGAGAATGATTTCTTCAACGGCAACCGGGGTAACGATGTGTTGCTGGGTGGGGATGGCATTGATCAAATTCGGGGCGGCAAAGACTCTGACAGCATTGATGGCGGCGCTGGCAACGAAATTATTCTCAATGGCAACGATGGCAACGATTTGGTTCGGGGCGGCGAAGGCAATGACACGGTGAATGGTGGCCGCAACTCCGATTTGCTATTTGGTGACAATGGGGACGATCAACTGTCGGGCGATTTTGGCCAGGATATTCTGACCGGAGGTGCGGGGGCTGATTCCTTCGTGCTGCGGGCCGATCGCGACACCACGGCGGGCTTGTCCAACACGGCAACCAGTGCCAACAGCGCCGATATTGTGGCGGATTTTGTGCTGGGAACAGACAAGATTCGGCTGAACACGAGCGATAGCCTGACGCTGGAGAAGTTGAGTTTTGAGTTTGTGGCGATTAATGTGTCCACGGAAATCACCGGGGCCCTCACAACGGGGGTGAAAACGGGCACAGCGATCAAGGTCAATGACCCAACTTCGGCGGTGAATGGTCAGTATTTGGGTGTGGTGTTGGGAGTGTTGCCGGGAACGCTGAATCAGTCGGCTAACTTTACGGTCGGTTAGGGGTTGGGGTGCTGGGTTTCCCTTTGACCCGCTGCACCTGATCCTTTGTGCCTCGGCCTTAAAAAGGGGATGAACCTGTGATCGGTTCATCCCCTATTACGTTTGGATTGGTCAAGCTTGTTCAGTCAAACTTGCACCATGTCGGTTGTGTTGATTCGGCCGCGCTTGCTCATCACCCACGATTGATCTGTGATCTGAATCTGTGATCTGAATCTGTGATCCGGTGAGGCACAGCAGCCGATCGCCAACCCTAGCCAGACTAAGGAGTCGTGGTGGGGCTGGGGCTAGCAGCGGGGCTGGCAGCAGGGCTAGCAGCAGGGCTGGCTTCGGGGCTAGCAGCGGGGCTAGCGGCGGGGCTGGCTTCGGGGCTAGCAGCGGGGCTGGCTTCGGGGCTAGCAGGGGCTTCACCGCCACCGCCACCGCAAGCGGTTGCCAGACCGGCAACCAAGCTTGCAGCCACAACACCACGGGCAACGCGGGAAACCAAAGTCTTCAGGGTAGATTTCATGTTTGTTGTCACTCCTCAACAGCACAAAATGGGGTAGTCAAATGAACCCGACTGTCATCTTAAACGATGCGATCGGGAATCCGGGTAATTTGGCGGAGATCAGATTCCTGAGGATTCTATGACAACCGCCGCAATGGAGGTCGTGACCGCTCTCCATTGGGTTTTGGTCACGTTAACCCATCGTTAACCAAGAAACCTAACGCTGATTCTAGATCGACCTGTCGCTTTTGGTACGACAAGCGGGGCATTCTCGTGCAATGGTAGTTCGATTTTGCACTTTTCCTCAGCGATCGGTTGTAATTTGCTTAGCGTTGTGGGCCTGCGGTGGCGGAAACGCCTGACGTGGCAACCGATGTAGCCCCTTGGGGCCAGTTCAAGACGCGGTTGAGCTTGCCGCTCACGAGTCCTTCCAAGTCCAGGCAAATATACAAAAACCCCAGTTCTTGGAAATCTTGGACTAGCTTGGGCAGGTCGATCGCCCCCACAAAGTCCTTAATCAGCGCTGGCGGCAGTTCAATGCGGGCCGTGTCCCCCTCAGAACGCACCCGCAAATCGCGATAGCCCAACTGTCGGAGATAGCGCTCGGCTCGACCCACCCGCTGCAATTTTTCGAGGGTGATGGTTTCGCCGTAGGGAAAGCGGGAACTCAGGCAGGGCTGGGCCGGTTTGTCCCACCAGGGCAAGGCCAATTGCTTCGAGAGTTCGCGCACTTCGAGCTTGCTGATCCCCAGCTCGGCCAGGGGCGATCGCGCACCTCGTTCCTTGGCGGCCTGGATCCCCGGTCGGTAGTCCCGGAGATCATCCGCATTCACCCCATCCACCACGTAGGGATAACCCCGGGCGATCGCGATCGGCTTCAGGGTGTCATGTAGCTCGCTCTTGCAGAAATAGCAGCGATTGGCGGGGTTAGCGGCGTAGTTGGGGTTATTTAGCTCATGGGTTTGCACAATTTCGTGGGCAATGCCGATGGTAGCCGCTTGGGCTTGGGCCTCCAGCAAGTCATCGGGCAACAGGGAAGGGGACTCGGCAGTAATGGCCACTGCGCGATCGCCCAGCACATCAAAGGCCACCTTGGCGACGAGGGTGCTGTCAATGCCGCCGGAATAGGCAATGAGGGCGCGATCCATCTCTTGAAACAACGATCGAAGGCGATCCAGTTTGGCGGTGACCGTCATTTACCCACGCTCCATGGAACTTGCGAGAGAACTAGTTTAAAAGTTCCGTCGCGGCCTTTCCCAGCTATGCACGCCCAATCTTGGATGTTTGGGGGTTATGGGGCCTTGGTGGTTTCAGGATGGTTTCAGCCACGGGGCGTTATTTGAAAAAGCCCGTGAACGTGTAGCCCACGCCCAACAGGAGGGCCACATCGGTGTTGTCGTCTAAGAAGGCGGCGGCCACTCGTCCAGTGGCTGTCCAGCGGTAGCTGAGGGGGACATCAATGCCGCCCGTGAGCGCGAAGCCCACGTCCGTGTCATCGCCGAATAGGTCACTGATGGCCAAGCCGCCACCCACGAAGGGCACGATCGAGATGTCGCCCGTTTCCTGATTGCGAATGGGAAAATCGGCGGTTAGGGCAATTACCGAAGTGCCACCATTGCCCAAAATGCTGGCGTTGTGTAGGGAAAGGTTTTCGCTGAAAGCCGTTTTGCTCAGAAGGGCAAAGCCGCCTTCGCCTAGGGCGCTAGAATCGTCATCGCCGCTTAGGCCGATTGCCCCACCAACACCGATGTAGCTGAATTTGCCGCTAGTGCGGCGGCCATTGGCGGCGCGATCGGGCTGTTGAGCGAGCTGACCATCGAAATGCGAGTCCGCTTCCAAGGTGGCCGGGGCAACGGCGAGGGTAGGTACCGTTTCCCGCAACCGGTTGGCCTGAGTGGAGGGCGCACCGAACTGATCAAGGGCGATCGGCTGGCGGCTGTCCTGCTCGGGGGCGGGCAATTCCGCCACCAATGATTCCGTCAGCTCAGCAGCGGGGGTTGCTTGGGCCGGTTGGCCAACGGTTCCTAACCCGATCGTGAACGCCAGGGCCAAGCCAGCCCGTAGGGGATCCAACATCAAAGGCATGGTCTACACTCCTCCACAATCAACGGCAACAAACGACAAGACCAGCAACTCAAGGCAAGCAACTGTTAAGCAGCCCATCATGGAGACTTGTTGGGCGATAGGTTGAGCCGTATGCCCGATCGTGACGGGTTGAACCGTGGGCGACGGGTTGCCAGCGGCCAAAACCGGTTTCCCCAGGTCTCAACAGGTCTCCATGGATGTGGGCTGAGGGGTTAGCCCCTCCAATTGCCGCGATTATAGGAATTGCCCTTAAGCACACCGTGGGGCCAGTGCCAGCCCCCCATCTGGGCTAAGGGGGTTGGGCCAGTTGCCCGGCAGACTATGCCACTCATATGCCGCCCATGGGATGTCTGGCTGTTTGTGCCCTCGATGCCCACCATGCCTTTGCGCCATTAGACCTCCTGCACGAATCAGCTAACAGCCCTCATCCCCCAACCCCTTCTCCCAAGGAGGGCGAAGGGGAGTCAGAAATAGGGAGTTACGGCGATTTCGTTGTTGATTTTCAAGTCCCTC
>MKGP02000070.1 GCA_001913845.2 Limnothrix sp. CACIAM 69d
TCCCCTTCGCCCCCCTTGGGAGAAGGGGTTGGGGGATGAGGGCTGTTAGCTGATTCGTGCAGGAGGTCTAATCACCACCTCATCACCAGGGCGATCGACCTGAAGTTAGCGATCGGGTTCTGGTGGCAACACGGCCACCCGGATAAACCGCAACCCATTGGCCCCCTGGAGCGATTCCACCTCACCGCTCTCGCGCTTGGAACCAATCATGCCCTCGCGTTCCAAGTAGCGTAGATATTCCTGATATTCGTGGCCCTCGTCCTCCGTGGCATAAACCACCGTGAGGCAGCCGGGCTGGGTAATTCGTTCCCCTGTGATCGCGTCGCGGGCCTTGTCGATCCGCTTTTTGACAATTTCATAGCGCGTGTCGCGGGTTCCTCGCACATCAAAGAGCTTTTCGGTGTTTTCATCATGCAGAATATCCACCGTGGAACCCTGCACCAACACAAGATGCGTCAAGCGTAATTGGTCGCTGAGGGTGCGCTCAATTTCAAAGCCCATCCGCGCACAGGCACAGATGGCTCGCAGTTGCTCGTACCGCAGGCTGCGGAGGTGAAAGCTGGTGAAGTCGGGATAGATGGAGCCACCGGCATAGATCATGTGATCAATGCCGTCGGTGGATTCAATGTCGCAGTAGTGGGGGGCGATCGACTGCATTTTGCTTTGGCAGCGATCCCAGGTTTCCCGCATCCGCCGATTAATTTCGCTCACCAAATGGTCATATTCGGCGCGGGCTTCGTAGACGGCCCCATGGGGATTGTCGCAAGCTTGGCGATAGGCGGTGACGGCGGCGGCGGTGGCCGGATCCAACCCTGCCAGATAATCCAAGTCGTCTTCAATGTTTTCCCGCAGGTATTGGGCCCCGCGCACTTCCGCTTCCACGGTCACGCCGCCTTCAAGGTTATGGATATATTCCTGCAAGTCCAAGCGCAGTTGCCGCAACAGGGGCAGGTCTTTGGCCGCGCAAGCAGAATCAAGAATGGCCAAGGCTTGGCGAAACTGGGACAGCAAATCCGTTTGAATGGCCCGATCGCGCGCGAGAGATGAACCGCGAATGTCGGAGATGCCATAGAGCGGATAAACATTTTCAAAGGCGATCGGCTGGGGTGGCAGGCCCCAACTGCGCCGCTCTGCCTCCTGCAAAAATTTCCATTCCACGGCCGGGTGAATGTTGCTGAAGTGGGACTGGCCGGCCTGGCGCAAGGCCACAGCTAAGGAAGGTTGCAGCAGTTCCGCTCGATTGATGTCCAGCAGGTCAAAGTTATCGGGCAGACGACTGGCCACCCCCACTAACCCCATCAACAAGGGGGGACGATCGCCCGCCTTATCCCGCAGCAACAGGGGAATCAACAGCAGCGATCGGGCCCCGCGATCGCGCAAATCCTGCTCTAGGGGCGTGACGGCCTGGGTGGCCAAATCCCGAACGATCGTCACCCGCTCCAACTGCATGGCCGCCAAGCAGGGCGATTCGCGCAAGTCCCCCAGGTCATAGCCCCGGACGGTGCGCAGCCGCGCCTCATTCCCCAGGGTTAATTGCAGCCGATCGCCATCGGTGCGCAACACAAAGGTGGCATCACCAGCAAAGAGCGATCGCATGGATTGCCCCACCTCCCGGAACTTCTCCGGCTGCAAGATGGAATGGCCATTCAGCAACAGGCGACCCAACCGGCGTAATTGCTCCCGCGCGGTCACATCCCACCCTTCCAACAATAGTTGCCCCTTGAATTGACACCATTCCAACTGAAACGCGCTTTCAAAGGAGGGCAAGGAGGTGGAGGCTTCCATCAGGGTTTGCACATCGGGGGCGATCGACTCAAACACCAAGGCCCCCGGCCGCATCCACAATTCCAACCAGCGATCGGCCACTTGCACCAGTTTTGGGGCATTCAGCAACCGCCGAATTCGGCTGTCCTTGGGGTGGCGATCGAGCAACAGGCGGTAGGCCACCTGTCGCCGCAGCCAATCGCGCAAGACTTCGGTTTCTAATCCCGGCAACAAATCCGCGAGCGATCGGCCAACGGCCACCAAACCACGCACCGACTCCTGGCGACCGGCCAGCTTCACCGCCTGACAAAACGCCGCATTGGCCATGTCCACTTCAAAGCTGTCCGGCTGCACCACCGCAAGCAACACTTGGCTATGGGTCACAACATCCACCATCGTTTCGCTGGCAGTCGATAACAGGTTCTCAATGGGGGAATTCTGATCAATGGCGGAATCCATGGCGGAGTCCGTGGCGGCAGCATCGGCTGTGGTGCTGTCTAAGTCCGCAGGAGGTTGCACTTCGATCGGCAGAATGGATTGGCCCGCCTCAAGGATTCTGAGGGTGGTTGCTGAAGGGGTACTGGATTCTGACATTGTTGATTAACCCTAACTCTCCGAAACATCCCCGACAAATAAACGGTTTTGAAAGACTGGGTTAAGGACGGCCAAGACCGAATCAACTGAATCAATGGAACCAACGGGACTGATCAACATGCTGGGGCAAGGGGCGCTGCTGTGGAAACCCGGCCCGCGTTCGCCCATTGGCCAAGAACGTTGCCTCAGTCACCCAATTGACTGATCTCGGATGATGAATCGCCGATCGCGGGTGGCTAATCATGAGTCGCCCATCTCAAGTCGCTCATCTCAATCACCAATCGTCGATCGCCAACTCATCCATGAACCGTGATTTAACCCAAGCGATGCACCAACCCTGACTGCGCAAGCCCGATGCTGATCATCATCAGCAATCAGCCCACCAAACTTGCTTCGACCCAAGACAAGATTCCTGACGATTCGATCCTAGCTTTCAGGGTTCTGGACTGGGGAGTCTTTTCTTGCGTTTTGATGAGTTTTGCGATCGCCCCTAGGTTGTTAAGGGGGCCGGGTCAATTGCCGCAGATGCCGCAGGGACGGGCCGTTGCTCGATCGGGATGGTGATTACAAACGTGGCTCCCTGGCCCGGCTCCGTCACGCATTCCAGCGATCCCTTGTGCCGATCGGCCACCACCTGATAGGAAATGGACAGCCCCATTCCCGTCCCTTTGCCCACCGGCTTCGTGGTGAAAAAGGCATCAAAAATCTTGGATTGGGCCGCCGTGGCAATGCCTGGGCCATTGTCGATAATTCGGATTTGGAGCTGATTGGGGTCAAGCAGGGCCGTGGCGATCGTAATTTGTGGATCCAATGTGCCAGACTCTTCCAACGCATCGATCGCATTTACCAACAGGTTCATAAACACCTGATTGAGCTGACCCGCATAACATTCCACCGAAGGCATGGCCGGATCGTATTCGCGGTGGATGATGATGGCCGGTTGGGTTTCGCTGCCTTTCAAGCGATGGTTCAAGATTGTCAGGGTGCTGTCAATGCCTTCGTGGATGTCCACTCGTTTCAAATCCGATTCATCCAACCGGGAAAAAATTCGCAACGATTGCACAATGCCGCAAATGCGCTCGGAACCAATTTCCATGGATTTCAGGAGTTGCGGCAAGTCGGCCTCTAGAAATTCCAGGTCGATCGCCTCGGCATAGGCCGTTAAGGTGGGGGACAGTTCCGGCTGTTCCTGGTGCAATAGCTCCAAAAAACCCAACAGGCCGTGGATATACTCCTTTGCATGGCCCAAATTGCCGTAAATGAAGTTGATCGGGTTATTGATTTCGTGGGCCACGCCGGCCACCAACTGCCCCAGGCTGGACATTTTTTCGGACTGAACAACTTGCACCTGCGCCTTTTGCACCTGTTCTAGGGCTTTGGACAGTTCAGCGGTGCGCTCCAACACCCGTTGCTCCAGTTGTTCCGCTAGGCTTTGCAATTTGGCTTCGGCCAGTTGTCGATCGAGAATTTCTTCTCGCAACAAACGGTTGGTTTCGCGAGTTTGGGCGATCGCCACCCGTAGCCGCATCGGTTGGCGCACCAGCAGGAAGGTCAACACCGTGCCCAGGACGATCGCCACCACTTCGCCCACCCGCAACCAGAGCATGGAAGTGGAAACCACTGTCCAGCCTTGGGTAGGCACGGCGGCCAGTTGCCAGCGCCCCGTAAGCAACGGAATTTCCAAAATCACCGGATCGCGATCGAACACGGTGGCCGACCCAAACAGCAACCGCCCCACCCCATTGGCCCCATGCTCATAGATGGCGTATTCCGTGCTGTTGTCGTTGTTGAGCAAGTCCGCATCTGCCAGCAGGGCCAGCTCATCAAAGATCACAACCACCATGCCCAACAGGGGCGATCGACTGGAGCAGCGCCCATCGCAAACGGGGATGTAGCCCAAGTAGCGTGCCCGGTTGGTGTAGGGCTGGGGCATTCGGGAAATAAGACCACTGGGAATTAGGCGTTTAAACCGCTGTTGTTGTTGGCGGTAGTCATCCAAAACGGCTTGGGTTTCTGTGTTTGGCGGATAGGCCAAGATTTGCAGTGCTTGGGGATCGTTCAGAGGCGGCGGTTGACCGGGCTGGGCCGATCGCACCAACAGCACCGCAATCACCCCCTGTTGCTGCTGCATGAGCGATCGCACAAAGGCGCTGAACTGGCCTTGGGATAGGGGCCCCGCATTCAGCTCGTAGGGAATAATCCCTTGGGCCGTTTGAATGCGAGCATTCAGGGCCGATTCCAGCCGGGCCCGCTTGGCGCTCAGGCGGGCCAAGAGGCTGGAGCGGGCTTCTCCAACAAATCGATCGCGAGCGATATCATCCACCACCCAAGCCGCAACGGAAGACAGCAGGGTAAAGGCAGCAGCGGCCAACGCGGGCACGATCATCGATCGATTCATTCGAGATTTCAGACTCTTGGGGGAGGTCTCAAAAAGGGTTAATCAACATCATCAACAGCTAGTCAATCGTTCAGATCAATTCGGGATGAACTCGGATGAACCATCATCCAGCACATTGCTGGCAGGGGCGATCCAGAACCCATCCGGAACCGATCGAAAGCGCCTGAGGAACTCATCTCATCGGGAACTGATCCAGGCCATCCAGCCATCACAACGCTGGTCAGGATCCGGGGGTCAAAAACGCTTCCACGGCCGATCGCATCACGGCCACCGGGGCCGGCTGACCCAACCAGCGGGACAGGGCCACCGCCCCTTGTTGCACCAACATTTCCAGCCCATCGATCGTTTGCAAGCCCCGATCGCCCGCCATTTGCAGAAAGCAAGTGGGACGCGGCGTGTAAATCAAATCGTAGGCAATGCTGCTGGGGGGCAACAGGGCCAACTGAGCGATCGAAAGGGGCGAGTCGGCCGCCAAGGGATGCATTCCCACGGGAGTCGAGTTCACCAGCAAATCCGTGGCCGGAAGCACCCGATCGAGGTCTGACCACACCAGCGTTTCTAGGGCGATCGACAGGGGGTTTGGGGGCCCAAAGTGCTGTTGCAGGGCCGCCAGTTTTTGGGGGTCGCGCCCGGCCACCACCATCCGATCGCACCCCAACAGCTTGGCTCCGGCAATCACGGCTCGGGCCGCGCCCCCCGTGCCCAACACCAGGGCCGTGGCCCCCTGCCAATGGGCACGCAACACCTTGAGCGGGGCCACGAAGCCGTCCACATCGGTGTTGGTGCCGGCCCAGCCCCGATCGGTTCGCCACAGGGTGTTTACGGCCCCGACCGATCGAGCCACATCGGAAATCTCTGCCAACAGGGGCATCACCGCCTGCTTATGGGGAATGGTGACGCTCAGACCCAACACCTCCACCGCCGCAAAGCCATCCATCGCCTTAGTCAAGTCTGCGGGCTTGACCGGAAAAGCCACATAAACCGCATCGGCCCCCAAACTGGCGATCGCCTGGTTATGCATCACTGGCGAGAGGGAATGGCCAATGGGATCCCCAATCACGCCAAGCAATCGCGTTTTACCGGTAATGGGCGATCGATTCATACTTGAAGACACGTTTTCAAGATCTCCTGTCTCAAGGACTGATGAACTAGATGAGCTAGATGGATTGATGAACTAGATGGATTGATGAACTGAGAAGTTTGCCTGCGGGCTTAAATCCTTGCAAGCTTCAAGACTTCAATGCTTCAAGACTTCAATGCTCCACACCCAAGATTTACCAACGATCGAACTGCAAAATCCAATAGTTGAGCGCCCGCAGACGGCTGACCACCTCGACCGCCAAAGTTTGCACCATTGCCGACGGATCGAACCATTGATTATCAACCGCCATCGATCGAAAGCAACTATAGGTTGGCAAAGTTTCCACCGTGATATCCCGAGCCTGGGTGAGCCGAAATCCCGTTTCTTGGGCCAGATTCCGATAGGAATTGAGGGTATAGCTCAAGTCAAACCCACCATAAAATCCAGTACTATCCAGAGGAGATTTGAGATTAGGCAACAGTGCTAACAAATCACTGGGCAAAAAGTCTGAGATAGCCAGTTGACCACCCGGCTTCAGAACACGGCGCACTTCTTGGAAAAATCGCTGTCGATCGGGAAAGTGAAAAATACATTCCACCGCCAACACCACATCAAAAGACGCATCCGGAAAAGGCAGCTCGATCGCATTAGCCTCCACCCATTCAATGGTGTTGTTATTTTGCGGAGTCACCCACTGTTTCGCCCGATCAAGCTGGCGCGGGTCAATGTTCACCCCCGTCAGTTGCAGGTTTGAAAATTGTTGGTTCAGGCTGGCGATCGTGCCGCCAAACCCGCAGCCCACATCCAGCACCTTGGCCCCATTTTGAATCCGCGTTGTGCCATACACCTCACGGGTGAGCTGCTCGGCCGCTTCATCAAAGGCGGCAGGACTAATTTGGGCCCGATCGGGATCAGCCCAATAGCCCCAATGGACATGGCGGCGGAAGGCCGTTTGCACAGCGGGCGATCGATCCAGCAAGCCCAACAAAGCATCGAAGTAGGGGAGATTAACCGTTGAGGGAGCCATAGATTTTCAGCGACTGACCGCGAGGTGATTACAGCGAGGTTGACAGCAATGGCAAAACTCAACATTGAGTTTCAATGTTGGAGCCGCAAGCGATTGAAGGCAATTGAAAGCAATTGTATGTGTCCATTCAACCTAACCCACCGGTTGATTAACGCTCCGAATTCCGGCCGACAACCTCTCCCGGGCGATCGGTTCGCGGGCCCAGTCAATCCCCTACACTAAGAGCCGAACTGTGCAGGCTTGGTGTCGAGTCTATGGACAAAGGAACGCTGGTTGAATTGCGACTCGATGACGAGCGGGTGTTGGCCACAATCGATCGCCCGGAAGGCAAAAAACTCTTCATCGCGATCGGCGAGCAGGGCAAAAACCACAAGATCCGTCCCCAGGATGTGACCTACACCGTTGGGGGTGGGTTTCAGCCCGCCGACATTGCTGCCTTTCGAGCCGCCACAGCGCCTTACTTTGACCCCGACAGTTTGGAAGTGGCTTGGGAACTGCTGTGCGAGGAAGACAACCGCGCCGTGGATGCCAAGGAACTGAGCCTCATTCTTTTTTCGGAAGCTTCGCCGGTCACTTGTTACGCTGCTCACCGGATGCTGAGCGAGGATAAGCTATTTTTTAAGCAGAAGGGCGATCGCTACGAACCTCGACCCGCTAGCCAAGTCTCAGAAATGCGCCGTCAACAGGAGCTGACCCGGCAGCGAGAACAGGAACAGCAGGCCTTTTGCGAGTGGGTTCAATCGGCCGTCAGCAACCCGGGCGATCGCCCCGAAATTCCCGACGATTCTCCATTTCGTCAGCGCCTTGAATTACTGGAACGGTATGCCGTCCAAGGCGATGAAATGACCAATCGATCGGCTGCGTTAGACTTACTCGCAAAGCTCGATCGCCCGACCACCGAACGCGGTGCATTTGATCTGCTTGTGGCCCTGGGCCTGTGGAGTCCCCACGAAAATTTGCACTTGCGGCGATCGCAACTGCCCACCCGTTTTTCTGCCAAGGTGCTTGATGTGGCCCGTGCGTACCTCGAATCCCCACCCCCCGATCTGGATCGCGATCGGCTCGACCTCGTTCACCTCAAAACCTACACGATCGACGACGAAAGCACCCGCGAAATTGACGACGGTCTCAGCCTGGAATTCCTCAGCGATGGCACCGAGCGCATTTGGGTACACATTGCCGATCCCACCCGCTGGCTAGAACCCGGAAACGAGCTAGACCTCGAAGCCCGCCGCCGCGCCACCACCGTCTATTTACCCACGGGCCCCGTGCCCATGTTTCCGCACGAGCTGGCCACCGGCCCCATGAGCCTCGTGCAAGGTCGGCAATGCTGCGCCCTCAGCTTCGGTATTGTTCTCAACGAAGATGGCTCCGTTGCGGACTACCAAATTCGCGCCAGTCACGTCAAACCCACCTATCGCCTCACCTACGACGACGTGGACGAAATGCTCGATTTGGGCATCACCGACGAGCCACAACTCACAGCCCTGGCCAAGTGGGCCAAGCGCCGCGAGAGCTGGCGGGCCAGCCAAGGGGCAATCCGCATTGAAATGCCCGAAACCTCGATCGCCGTCAAGGATGACGAAATTGAAATCCGTGTCCTGGGCGATTCCGCCGCACGGGGACTGGTGGCAGAAATGATGATTCTGGCCGGGGAAGTGGCCGCCCGCTACGGCCAAGAACATAGCCTGCCGATGCCCTTCCGCAGCCAACCCCAACCGGAACTGCCCCCCGCAGAAGAATTGATGCTGTTGCCAGCGGGCCCCGTGCGGGCCTGTGCCATCCGCCGCTGTATGCCCCGCAGCGAAATGAGCACCACGCCCGCCCGCCACTCCAGCCTCGCCCTGGATACCTACACCCAAATCACCTCACCCATTCGCCGCTACACCGACCTATTAGGTCACTTTCAAATTAAGGCGCACCTGCGAGGCGAAACCCTGCCCTTTTCGATTAACGAAATGCAGGAGTTGGTGCAAGGGGTGAGTTCCACAGCCTATGAGGCCACTTTAGTGGAGCGCCAAACCACGCGCTATTGGATCTTGGAATATTTACGGCGCAACCGCGGCCCCTGGCAAACCTTGATGTTGCGATGGTTGCGCGAAGATGACGGTCTGGCGGCGGTGCTGCTGGAGGATTTGGGGGTGGAGCTGGCAACGCGATTCCATCGCGATCTGTCGCCGGGCGATCGCCTCTGGTTGGAGGTGAGCCACGCGGATCCACGCCAAGATTCCATCCAGTTTCGGGAAACGGCGGTGGATGGGGCGCTGGCTGAATCGGTTTTGTAGCCTGGGGGTTGGGCTGAGCAAGACGAGTGATAAAAACAGGTCTGGCAAAAGGGGGCTGGTCAAACCCGGCGCGCAAGAAAATGGCGCATAAGAAAATGGCGCGAGAAAAATAAAAAAATTACCTCGTCCAGTTGCGTGCAAATGGCTCACCATCCCCTATAATTCTGAAGGTCAAATTTCGCGCCGGTCAAATTACTGGCTCGATCGCGGAATCTGCCTCGGGATGTAGCGCAGCTTGGTAGCGCACCTCGTTCGGGTCGAGGGGGCCGCTGGTTCGAATCCAGTCATCCCGATTGTATTTCCCAATTTACTGTTATCCAGGGTTCGCAACGCTGGATTCTTCCTCATTCTGCCTCCATAGAAACTGCTGGTGCTTTTGGCGGCCCGACTGCCGATCGCCCTAGTTTCCCTATGGCTCAAACTGATGGCTTAAACTAATGGTTTAAATTTCCTTAAGCCAATGGTTTAAATTTTTTTGAGGGGTTCTTGGGTCTTTGGTGTTGGCTTTCCTTGGCCTGCGGTCGCCCCTGCCCGATCGCCCAGTCCTCCGAGTTTGCAATGCGGGTTCCACCTGGCGATCACCCCAGTGAACTCCCCAAACGGCCAGCCCCCTTGCCCATGGGGCCGCCCACCATCACCCAGCAATTGAGTTAAATTATCCCTGTATTACTGACCCCGAGTATCATCCTGGCAATGAACCAGAGGAAATGCTCCCAGACGGCCCCTAGCCATCTTTCACCGTCAACCGTCCGTCCCGTTCTGCAACAGAACTGGCCATGGCCTGCATGATCAGCCCATTGTCCTCCTGATCCCAATCATTCAATTTTCTTATTTTGATTTCTTATATTGGTGACAGCAAAAAATTATTAAAAATCATTCCCGATCGCGCCCCCAGCCCCCCTCAAGATCGCCATTGATCGGCAAAACCCACTACGATAGAGCCACTTCAAGCTCAAGATAGCAAAGCCCCTTTTTGTTTAACCCCATTCTGCGAAAATCGTGCGATATTACTTAGCAATTACTGCGCTCACAAACTCATCAGAGAGCACTGAAGTCCTATGCAAAATCCTTGATACTGCTCGTTATCAAACGCAATACCACGAAACTTTAGAATCATTCTTGGCTGCCATTCAGCAAAACCAGCAGGAAATTGATTGTCTCATTATTCAAGAGGATCCACTGCTTGAGCAAACCATTGAGCAGCTCTCTACCGCTAACATCATTCTTCCGGCAGTTATTTGGTGTTCCCGATCGCAGAATTTACCCAAAAAACCCTGGATTTATCATGCGGCTGAAGTGATTGCCTCAGAGCAAGACCTCGAAATTTTCCGCCGATCGATCGATCGCGCCATCAACAATTTTCTATACCTAACACCAATCGGCTCGAACCTTGGTCAGGCAAATGTTGCCACTGCCTCTGCCGTTCCCACCAATGCAGTGAACCTGCTTGAGCAACAGAAACGACTGACAGACAAACTCAAAGAGCGCTTAGGATATTTAGGTGTGTATTACAAGCGCGAACCCAAGCTGTTTCTCAGAAACCTGCCCGCCGAAGACAGGCACGCTCTCCTACAGGAATTGAGAAGCGAATATCGCGAAATTGTCCTGGCTTATTTTGCAGAGGATGGCACCGTCAATATGCGGGTCGATCGCTTTGTGGAGCAGGCTTTCTTTGCGGATATGTCTGTTTCGCAAATTGTAGAAATTCACATGGAGTTGATGGATGCCCTTGCTACTCAACTCAAGCTGGAAGGACGCAGTGAAGAAATTCTTCTAGACTATCGACTCACGCTCATTGATATCATTGCCCACCTCTGCGAGATGTATCGACGCTCTATCCCTCGCGAGTGATGGGCCCTAATTCATCGTCTAACAATACAGCGCTGGCGAATTATGCGAATTAATAGATCTGTGCATGAAGCCATTTCGTTCAAAGGGCAAAAACGCGACTGGCCGCTTGCAATTATTCTTGCAATTTATTTTTAAATAGCTTCTTTTAGATCACGCTCAGAAATTGCTTTCACGTCATTTTTTAGTCCAATTATTATTAATTTCCGTCAAGAATGAAGGTTTCGTAGATTAATTGATTCAAATCAGGAAACTTAAGAATCTTTTCTGATTACCATCTGACAGTCGGGTTATTATATTAAATAAAATCAAGTTCCATGATCTTTGGCCTATTGTTCGTTTACAAGTTAGCTACGGGCTGCGCCAAAAGCTCTAGGATTAACGCTTTGATTTTTTGTTTCTCCCTGTCAATCGTTGTCGTCGCAGTTGGCATCAAGCCATTTTCGCGTTCCTTCTCACGTTCTGAGTGCAGGTGACCCTATCCGATTCAAGAGTCAGTTTGACAAGTCAGTACAAGCTGTCAACAGAAGATTTCGGCATATTTCGACCAAACTGCCATCAAACTGCCATCAAACTGCCATTGATGAACTGAATTTTGAGGATGATGACTGGAGCGTGGTCTGCTCGATAACAGATTGGGAGTAAGTTTTCCCCAGCCCTTGGGGAGAGTCCTGTGATTGGCAGGGATCTGATTCCGGTTTTAGGGACTCCGGTAACCTTGCATTCTCAACGGGTCTTGTATTTACCCAAATTCCCGTGGACAGAACTTCCTAAACTCAACTCGTTGTATTGCTTATGAGTCCCCTCAAAAAAACCTACGTTCTCAAGTTATACGTAGCAGGGAATACTCCCCATTCAGTCCGGGCCCTGAAAACCCTGAAGAATATTTTGGAAGATGAGTTTCAAGGGGTTTATGCGCTGAAGGTCATCGATGTGCTAAAAAATCCCCAACTTGCTGAGGAGGATAAGATTTTAGCCACCCCAACCCTCGCCAAAATTCTGCCCCCGCCAGTGCGGAAGATTATTGGCGATTTGTCCGATCGCGAGCGGGTGTTGATTGGCCTCGATCTGCTCTATGAAGAATTGGCGGATGATGAGGCTGAATACTAGAATCAGTAGGGTTTTGCGATGGATCGTGGGATGCTGTTTAGGCTCCGAGGCGATCGGGAACGGCAAAACCAACCCCCAAATGCCCGGCGGGTGGGTTCGTTCCGGTGCATCGGTTGCCTTGGTGTGCCGCG
This sequence comes from Limnothrix sp. CACIAM 69d, assembly GCA_001913845.2. GTDB lineage: Bacteria > Cyanobacteriota > Cyanobacteriia > CACIAM-69d > CACIAM-69d > CACIAM-69d. The sequence continues at coordinate 12,239 of MKGP02000070.1, forward strand.
ATCGCGGGCCCCACACCCCGATCGACTGTCCCATCTAGCCCCAATCAATCAGGTTCGATCCCTGTTGCGTTTAGCATTGTGCTCGGTATCATGCTCGGCAGTTGAGCCTCTCCATTTGGCAATCTGGATCTGCCCCTTGGTGATGGTTAACCCTCGGGGGCCATGCCCGATCGGGTTAAAGGCCCCAGCCCTCAGACACCATTTCCATTCCCTGGTTTTCCATTCCCTGGCATTTCCTTGGCACGGGTGGCTGAATGACTGGCAACTCCGATAGCGTTGATTCCTTAGGAAACAGATATAAACAGATATCACTATGACCGGTGTTCAAAAAATTCGGACGATGATTGAGGGCTTTGACGACATTAGCCATGGCGGGCTACCTGTCGGTCGAGCAACACTCGTAAGCGGAACATCTGGTACTGGGAAAACGCTAATTGCGATCCAGTTTCTTTATAACGGAATTGTTTATTTTGATGAGCCGGGCATCTTTGTCACCTTTGAGGAATCGCCCGCCGACATTATTAAGAACGCAGGCAGCTTTGGTTGGAATTTGCAACAGTTGGTAGATTCGGGGAAGCTGTTTATTTTGGATGCTTCCCCGGATCCAGAAGGGCAAGATATTGTTGGTAATTTTGACCTGTCGGCCCTGATTGAACGCATTCAATACGCCATTCGGAAATACAAGGCCAAGCGGGTTTCGATCGACTCAATCACCGCTGTTTTTCAGCAATATGACGCGGCTTCGGTGGTACGTCGGGAGATCTTTCGATTGGTGGCCCGCCTGAAGCAAGTGGGCGTGACCACCATCATGACCACGGAGCGGGAGCGAGAATATGGCCCCGTGGCTCGGTTTGGGGTTGAGGAATTTGTTTCGGATAATGTGGCGATCGTCCGCAACGTGCTGGAGGGGGAACGCCGTCGCCGGACGATCGAAATTCTGAAGCTGCGGGGCACAACCCACATGAAGGGAGAATATCCCTTCACCATCACCAACCAAGGAATCAGCATTTTCCCGCTGGGAGCCATGCGCCTCACTCAGCGATCGTCCAATGCGCGGGTATCGTCCGGGGTGCTCACCCTCGACTCCATGTGTGGCGGCGGCTTCTTCAAGGATTCGATTATTTTGGCCACAGGCGCAACCGGTACGGGCAAAACCCTGTTGGTCAGTAAATTCATTGAAGACGCTTGCCAAAATGGCGAACGCGCCATCCTCTTTGCCTACGAAGAATCGCGGGCCCAACTCTCTCGAAACGCCTATTCCTGGGGCATTGATTTTGAGGACTTGGAAAGCCGTGGATTGCTCAAAATTCTTTGTGCCTATCCGGAGTCAGCGGGCTTGGAAGATCACTTGCAGATCATCAAGTCTGAGATTGCTGAGTTTAAACCCTCCCGCATCGCGATCGACTCCCTTTCAGCCCTGGCACGAGGGGTCAGCAACAACGCTTTCCGCCAATTCGTGATTGGGGTGACGGGGTTTGCCAAGCAAGAAGAAATTACCGGTTTCTTCACGAACACCACCGACCAGTTCATGGGATCCCACGCCATCACCGATTCCCATATTTCCACCATCACCGACACCATTTTGATGTTGCAGTATGTGGAAATTCGTGGGGAAATGTGCCGGGCCATTAACGTGTTCAAAATGCGAGGCTCGGAACACGACAAGGGCATTCGTGAATACACCATCAGTCGCAACGGCCCAGAAATTCGCGACTCGTTCCGCAACTACGAAAAAATCATCAGTGGTTCCCCTTCGCGGGTCAGCGTGGACGAAAAAACGGAACTGTCGCGAATTATGCGCGGGGTTCAGGAAAAGTCCACGGACTAAGCAATTCAGGAATAAATTCAGCAACCCGAAACTTTTTGCCAGACTCCTGACTCCTGTAGCCTAGGGGGGAAAGAGGCTCTAGATGATTGAGCCGAATTATGGGCTGCTTTATCACATCACTGTTTGTCACGCTGACCCAAGGGCGGCGATGGTTTCACCATCGCTGTGTTCGCTGGTGGCTGTGGGTAGGGGCGGCAATGATTGTGGCGACGATTCCCGCTTGGGCCGTGCAGGCGCTGACGCTGGATCAGGTGGATGCGATCGCCTCGCAAGTCACGGTGGTGATTGCCCAGGGGCTGCAAAAGGGAGACATTGAACAGCGCCAAGAATGGAATCCGGGGTCTGGGGTGCTGGTGGCTCGGGAAGGGCAAACCTACTACGCCCTAACGGCGCTGCATGTGGTGCGGACGCGGGGCACGGTCTATGGGGTGCGCACCAGCGATGGTGAGGTGCATTTCATTGATGACGAAAATGATCCGAGCAATATCATTCCCCTGGGCAATGAACAGGATGAAATGGGTTCCGCGATCACGGGGATGGATTTGGCCCTAGTGCGTTTCACCAGCAATCTGGATTATCCCGTGGCAGTGATGGGCAATTCCCGGCGGATGGGGCGGGGCGATCGGGTGGTGGTGTCTGGCTGGCCCAATCCCGAGGACGACAGCGCCCGCCGTGAACGGATTTCCAGTTCAGGGGCTTTGGTGGCCATTTCCCCCAATCCCTTAAGCGATGGGGGCTACAGCGTGCTCTATGACAACCTAACTCGGCGGGGGATGAGTGGCGGCCCGGTGCTGAATGGGGATGGGGAGTTGGTGGGCATTCACGGCCGCGGTCGGGGTGACTCCAATGGTTGCAACCAAGGTTTGCTGGGGGTTGATGCTTCGGGGAATGATTTGGGGCGATCGCTCGGTCAAGCCTTGGAAGGAAACACCGATGCAAGCTGTGGGATGCAAACGGTGCATTTTTTGAGTGCGGCGGAGGCGGCCCGCATCCTGTTGGCCTATGAGGATCCGCCTGTGGATGAGCAATTGATTGCACGCGGCTTGGCCCAAAAGCCGAAGGCAGACACGGTGGAGGATATCTACGCGGCGTTTACCTTTGATGTGCGATCGCTCCTGCGCGATCAACCTTCGGGGGGGTGCGGCAGCGTGCTGTTGGGTGATCCTTGCGATCGGCCTTTCTAGGCGCAACTTCCGCGCGAAATCGTCCTGAGGGAATGGGCATGTGATAGTTTCGATCCGAAATCCATAACCCGAGCGCAAGCCCCTGCGGTTGGTTAGGGATTGAAGCAAGGGCGATCTGCCTGTGGTGTGCAAAGGGAGTCTGGGCAGGATGACGGCAGCAGCATTAGAAACCGATTCAGAAACCGATTCAGAAACCAAGGCGGCAACGGCCATTCCGCAGCTCAAAATGCATCAACCCATGCATCAACCCCCGATCGGGGCCATCACCGCTTCAGGGCGATCGCGGCAGGCCGGTGGGTTCCGATCAAGGGCCATGGTGCGATCGGTCTTGGGATCCCTATTGGGAGCGCTGGTGGGGCTGCTGGCGGGAACCAGCGGAGTTGTGGCCCAAACCTTGGAAGCGATTGATCCGACGGGGACTGACCCGATCGACCCCGAAACCGCGATCCCCGCCCAAGCCCAGGTCACCTCCGTTTCTGCCCTCAGCGATGTGCAGCCCACCGATTGGGCGTTCCAGGCTCTGCAATCCCTGGTGGAGCGCTACGGCTGTTTGGCGGGCTATCCCGATGGACTGTTTCGGGGCGATCGGCCCTTGGGCCGGTTTGAGTTTGCCGCCGGTTTAGCCGCTTGCTTAGAGGCGATTCAAACCCAGCTCGATCGCGCCACCGATGCCGCAGTTCAACGGGACGACCAGGCCGCCCTGAGCCGCCTACAAACGGAATTTCGATCAGAACTAGAGCAGCTCACGGGACGAGTCAACCGCCTGGAAACCACCACCGCCCGCCTGGAAAGTCAGCGCTTTAGCCCCACCCTGTTGATGGGGGGCGAAACGATTTTTGGTCTGTCGGCGGCCGCGGGTGACAATCCGCCCGGTGATAACGAAAATCCCGCCACCTTTGCCCACTTGACCCGCTTGCAATTCGTCACCTCCTTCACGGGGAAGGATCGACTGCGGCTGCAACTGGCCACGGGCAACCTGGGCAACAACGGCTATGCCAGTCGCCAATCTTTGGGCACGGACATGGCCCGCCTCTCGTTCCAAACGGATTTGGACAACAACATTCAGTTAGACCTGTTGGATTATCGGTTTGCGGCCTGGGGCGATCGGGTGGTTTTGACCCTGCGGCCCGTCGGCTTTGACCTCAGCAGCGTCCTCACGGCCAACTCGCCCTTTTTCGACACCGGCCGCGGGGCTATCTCTCGGTTCGCGGAAGGCAGCCCCCTGTTTAAACTGGCGGCCCTGGATGGGGGCGTGGGGGCAGATTGGCTGCTGTGGGAGCGGGGGCGGCTGCAATTTGCCTATGGCGCGGGCAACAGCGCCCGATCGGATCAGGGCATCTTTGGGAGCGATCGCAGCGCTTGGGGGGTGCAACTGCTGACCAAACCGGCTGCCACCTTGCTCACGGGCATCGCTTACATCAACGCCTATGACGATCGGGGCTATCTCAACACCTTCACCGGCAGCCTCAACGCCGACCTGTCCGGCAAGCTCGATTCCCCGGCCCAAATCCACGGCCTCAGCGGCACATTGCAATGGCGGTTATCGGAAGCCCTCACCCTGGCGGCCTGGGGAGGCTGGGTTTGGACCAATTACATCGATCGGGAAGCCACGGCCCTGTCCAACACCTATGCGGTGTCCTTGGCCTGGTCAGATCCCTTTGGCCGCGAGGGCGATCTTTGGGCCTTTTTGGTGGGCCAGCCCCTGCGCCTGGTGAAAGGCACGGGCGATGTGGAAGATGATTCGGGCCAGGGAATGCACCTGGAAACCTTCTATCGGTTGAAGGTGGGCGATCGAATTTCCATCACGCCCGGTGTTTTTGTGGTCACCCAAGCGGAGCATGAGGCCGATCGCGGGGCGATCGTGGTGGGAACTATCCGCACCACATTTCGATTCTGATCATTTAAGTCGTCTTGTAAGTCATCTTGAGCAGGCCCGTTCAAGCATCACCTCAGAACCGGGCAACCGCCCAGCCTTGGGTTACGGGCCTGCGTATAGGTATGCAAATTAACCGGATTCCTACGGAAAAACCCTGGGTAAATTGATAGGGGACAGTTGAAATCGGCAGATTCATTCAGGTGCAATCCCGATTCAATAGACCTCTTGCGCGAATCAGCTCACAGCTCTCATCCCCCAACCCCTTCTCCCCAGGAGGGCGCAGGGGAGCCAGAAATCGGGAATAGCGACGATTTTGTTGTTGGTTGTCAAGTCCCTCTCCCGACTTGGGAGAGGGATTTAGGGTGAGGGTTTTGATTGATGCAAGAGGTCTAATTTCCCTAGCACAGACCCACGAAACCACAAACAGCACCAGTAGCAGTGGCAGTCCCGAGCGGAATCGGAGACATTGGAAATGCAGACTACCGTTAACAGGTTCAGTGACCGGGGCTAATCATCCAGTTCCGTCGTTTAGCTGTGCATTCTCAGTCGTGCATTGTCAGTCATGCATGATTTAAGCCACACCATGAGGTGAGGCGTGCATTGTGGGGCCATACATTGTTTCGTTCTGCATTAGCTATGCCATTGAGTGATCGAGTCGTGAGTAGGATTCTGGGTGGTTGATTCGTCATGCAGCACGTTCCATCAAAACCCATTTCGGCTAAGCCACGGTCTCGATCGGCGCGGGGCAGTCAGTGGGATGCATTCGTTTTCCTTGAGGTGTTCGACAACGAGGGCGGCATCCAAACCTATAACCAAAATTTGCTGACGGCTTACGCTTGCGTAGCGGAGCCAAATCGCCAAGGCCGGGTCTGGATTCTGCGCGATCGCCCCATGGCTAAACCCCCGATCGGGGAAGGGCGCTTGGAATTCAACTGTTTTGGCGGGGCCAAGTCCCGGGCGATCGGGCGGTTGCAAATGCTGGCCAGCCTGGCCTGGAATCTGTGGATTGCGCCACCGCGCCAGGTGTTTTGTGGCCACATCAATCTTGTTCAGGCGATCGCCTGGATTTGCCAGGTGCGGCGTATTCCCTACACGGTGCTGACCCACGGCAAGGAAGTTTGGGATCCCCTCTCGCCTCCGGCTCGCCGGGCCTTGCAGCGGGCCGATGCCCTTTGGATTGTTAGTCGCTATTCCCGCGATCGCGCCAGTCAGGCCAATCAGCTCAATCCCGATCGGGTGGATTTGATGCCCTGTCCGGTGGATGGCACGGTGTTCCGGCCAGGGCCCAAACCGCCGGAACTGTTGGCGCAGTACGGCTTGGCCGATTGCAAGGTGCTCATGACCGTGGCGCGGCTCTGGCCGGGCGATCGCTACAAAGGGGTGGATGTGACCATTCGGGCCCTGCCGCTGATTGCCCGAGCCGTGCCCAACGTGAAATATCTGGTGATTGGTCGCGGCGAAGATCGCCCCCGTTTGGAGGCCCTGGCCTGTGAGATGGGAGTGGGCGATCGCGTGGTGTTTGCGGGGTTTGTGGCCACGGAAGCCCTGCCGGACTTCTACCGAGCCGCCGACCTCTACGTCATGCCCTCCCAAGAGGGATTTGGCATTGCCTACCTGGAAGCCATGGCCACGGGCGTGCCGGTCATTTCCGGTGATGACGACGGTTCCGCCGACCCCTTGCAGGATGGTCGATTAGGGTGGCGTGTGCCCCACCGGGATTCGGAAGCTGTGGCCCGCGCCGCCATTGCTGCCTTGACGACCAGGGGCGATCGCCGTTGTGATGGGGCATGGCTGCGGCAAGAGGCCCTTGGCCTGTTTGGGGTGGATGCCTTTCGCGATCGCCTGCACCAGCTCCTGAACCGCAGCCCCCAGCGCGGCCCTCGCAAACCCTAGGTTCAGGAAATCCTTGATCGCCCAATTTCAATCGCCCAATTTCAATCGCCCAATCCCTCAATTGCCCAATCCCTCGATTTTTGCCCCCTGGATTCGCCCAATTTTTCGATCTTCAAGCCCTCGATTTCCCCAATCTTTCGATTCCCCAATGTTATGCTATGGGCGCTTTATCCCCGGAACCTCTCCCCACTGAGTCGCCAGCTTCAGAAACCCCAACTCCAGCCAGCCAAACTCCAGCCAGCCAAACTCCAAACTCAGTAACCCCAGACTCACCCACTCCAAACGCCCAAACTTCGGAGTTCCCAGGCCCAGAAACCAACGCGCGGGAACCCCTAATTTCTGCGATCATTTGCACCCACAATCGAGCGGAATATCTGGGCGGGGCGATCGATAGTCTGCTGAGCCAAGATTGCGGGGCAACGCTCCCCTACGAAATTGTGGTGGTGGACAATGCTTCCACCGATCACACGCGGGAAGTGGTGGAAGCACGCCTGATTCACCCCCGATTGCGCTACGTTTACGAGTCGATCACAGGCTTGTCTGTGGCCCGCAATGCCGGAGCCAAAGCCGCCCGCAGTCACTTGCTCGCCTATTTGGACGACGACGCAGAAGCCAGCCCCCAATGGTTACGGATGCTCTACGAAGCATTTGCCCAAAACGATCGCCTGGCCATTGCCGGGGGGCGCGTTACCCTGCTGTGGCCCCCGGGGCGATCGCGCCCGCGCTGGCTTTCCGATGGCATGACTGAACCGTTGGGGGCCTATGACTTGGGCGATCAACCGATCATCATTCACAATCCGGGACAAACGCCGCGCGGCTTGAATTATGCAATCCGTCGGTCTTTTCTCGATCGGGTGGGCGGTTTTGACCCCAGCCTAGGGCGCGTGGGGAAAAAATTGCTGTCGAACGAAGAACTAATGATGACCGAACGGGCGATCGAACTGAACTGGCAAGTGGGCTACATTCCCGCCGCCCATGCCGCCCACAACGTTGCCCCAGAGCGATTGAATCCCCGATGGTTTTTAAATCGCGCCTGGTGGCAAGGCATCAGTGAGTGCTATCGCGAACAACTGGCTGGACGGGCGGGCTTGCGCCAGTTTGGCTTGGCGGGCGATCGGTTCCTGCGGGGCCTCTGGAAAGCCCTTCGCCACTGGCGGGATCCTGCCATTCGTTTTGACAACCTGGTCTATGCCTATGGTCAGTTGGGCTACCTGTGGGCCATCCTCCGCACCCTCATGGGTCGTCGGGCATTATAGGCTTGGCCCTCGTGATCATCGTCGATGTCCCCGTTCCCCATTACCCCTAAAATTCGTTCGATTCGGCTTCATTTTTCGCTAAATCACCCCTGTCTCCGCCATCCGCTGCTGTCTCACCCCCCTTCAGCATGACCATTCATCCGCAACAAATCACCAGCAACACGGTTCCCGTTTCCGTGCTCATTCCGGCCAAAAACGAAGAGGCCAACCTGCCCGCCTGTCTTGAAAGCGTGGCTCGGGCCGACGAAATTTTTGTGGTGGATTCCCACAGCGACGATCGCAGCGTTGAAATTTGCAAAAGCTACGGCGCAACCGTCGTGCAATTTCAGTTCAACGGTCGTTGGCCCAAAAAGAAAAATTGGTCGCTGGAAAATCTGCCCTTTCGGAATGAATGGGTTTTGATTGTGGATTGTGATGAGCGAATTACCCCGGAGCTATGGGACGAAATTGCTGAGGCGATCGCCCGTCCCGGTTTCGCGGGTTACTATCTCAACCGCCGCGTCTTTTTCCTAGGGAAATGGATTCGCTATGGGGGTAAATATCCCGATTGGAATCTGCGATTGTTTAAGCATCAATCGGGTCGCTACGAAAACCTGGGAACCGAAGAAATTCGCAACACGGGAGACAACGAGGTTCATGAGCATGTTTTGATCAATCCAAGCCATGGCCAAGTGGGCTATCTCAAGGAAGATATGCTGCATATTGACTTCCGGGATATTTACCAGTGGCTAGCTCGCCACAATCGCTATTCCAATTGGGAAGCCCAGGTCTATTTAAATCTATTAGAAGGGCGCGGCAAAGACGGAACCTTGAAGGGCAATCTGTTTGGAAATGCCGTGGAGCGGAAGCGGGCCCTGAAGCGGTTGTGGGTGCGGTTGCCTATGAAGCCCTTCATTCGATTTGTGCTGTTTTATATTATTCGGCTGGGATTTTTGGATGGTTATCCCGGTTATGTGTATGGTCGGTTGCTGAGTCAGTATGAGTTTCAAATTGGGGTTAAGCTCTACGAATTGCGCAAGTCGGGCGGGCAGTTGAACCAACAGCAACAACCCAAATCCAGTCCCCGATCGGCTTCGTCGTCACTCCATTCCTGAGGCATCGCCTATGACTGTGCCCCATAATTTTGAGCGGGCAACCCAATCCTATGCCCACCCCGATCGGGTGAACCCTGTGGTGACCGATGAGCCAGCTTGGTTTGATCTCAGTTGCTATGATCAATCTTGGTTCGATCGGGGGCGGCCCGGCTGGTTTATTTTGTTGTGGTGGTTCATTCAAGGCACTTTGTTTCCCCTCTCTCCCCACCCGGCCAATGGGTTTCGCTGTTGGTTATTGCGCTGTTTTGGGGCAAAGATTGGTAAGCGCGTAGTGATTCGATCGAGCGCTCGATTTACCTATCCTTGGAAAGTAAAAATTGGTGATTGGTCTTGGGTTGGAGATCATGTCACGTTCTACAGTCTCGATCGCATTGAAGTGGGTTCCCACTGCATCATTTCCCAAGGCAGCTATCTTTGCACCGGCAGTCATGATATTCGCGATCGCGCCTTTGGGTTGTTGGTGGAACCGGTGGTAATTGGTAATGGCACTTGGGTCGCGACGGATTGTTTTGTGGCCCCCGGCGTGAGCATTGGCGCAAACAGCATCATCGGCGCAAGAAGCACGGTACTGATGAATATTCCCGCTCGCTCGATCGCTTGGGGAAACCCTTGCAAACCCCAACGAGCACGATCGCTCGATCGGGATCAGTCATCCTCCACAATTCCATCCCAATAGGCACTGATTAGGACTGCTTGGCCCTGATGAATCGACACTAATCGACACCCAGTGATCAAGTAGATCAAGTTGGCTGATTGAACGAATCAACGCCAATCGAAGCCAGCAGTAATTCTGCCCCGTAACGCACCGGATCCGTGCAGGGGCGATCGGTCAAGGCCGCCACCCGATCGCACTCGGCCCTTGCCTCCGCCTCCGACAGATGCGCCGTGTTCAGGGCGATCGCTGCCACGGGCGCTGGGGCATAGGTTCCGGCCGCTCGTGCCACCGCTTCATAAAGGGCCACCACATCCGGCAATGGCGGAATCGGGCAATGGGGCAAATCTCGCAAATGAACTTGCCCGGCCCGATGCACCAAAATTAAATGGGTGGGCTGCGATCCCCGCAACAATGGCAAGGTGGCCGTTGATCCCGGATGCAGCAATGATCCTTGGCCCTCGATCGCTAACAAATCCCCCTCGCCTAAGCCCTCCGCGTCTTGGGCCGCCTGCAACAGGGCCCGCTCCACCGCCCCCGCCGCAAAATCCACCCGCACCGCATCCAGGGCCACCCCCTGCCCGGCAATCATCAACCCCGCTTGACCCGTGCCCACAAAATGCGCTTGTCGGCCCTGGCGGCGGGCTGCTCGGCACAGTTCCAAGGTGGTGGACATCTTCCCGATCGCCATATCTGTGCCCACGGCTAAAACCCGCACCCCCGGCAGCAACCGCGCCAACCCTGACCCGATCGTCAGGCCCGTTGGTTCCACCCGCACATCCCAAATCCATTGCCCCGGCTGTTGGCAGCCCACCCAATCGGGCGCTTGACTGAGGGGGCGATGCAGGCCATTCACCAGGGAAACCCCCGCCCGCAGCGCCTCCTTCAGTTCCGTTTCCCACTCCGCCGGCAAAATTCCCCCCGAAGGCGCAATCCCAATCAGCAAGGTATCGACCCCCAGGGCGATCGCCTCCTGCGCACTGGCCACCACGGGAACCGGGCGATCGATCCCCGTTAGGGCAACCAGGCTAGCACCGGTCGCATCGCGATCGATCACTGCCACCACCTCCGCCGCGCTGTAGCGCAAGAAGGCGAGACCCGTTTTGCCGCGTGGGCCTCTCAACCCCTCATGTAACAAAACCCCTACCCGTCGCCCCGCCAAGCGCGGATTCAGAAAGTCCATCGATTCTCTCAACTACGGATGCTTGGGCTGATTTACTGAACTAGTTTGCTGGACTGGTTTGCTGGATTCGTTTGCTGGACTTGCTGGCTAAATCGGCATGTTCAGTTCGCTGAATTTGGGCTGCAACTTAGGCCGATCGCTAGCGTTCAATCCAGGGCACGGTACGCAACCATTCCCATACGCCCGTATGTCTTCGCTGCGTCACATTTTGGCTATGCTCTGCAACGGCCATTTTCAAATCCTCAGGGCTAAATTCATAGCCCAACCGACAGGCCACATCGGCAAATTCTTGGGGCGTTTTCACAGACTTGAAATATTGTCGAATCTGTTCGCTCTGGGCAGCAGCAATTAAGAAGCGATCGGCATTATCAATAGACATAACTCAGCACCGAAAAGACACCAAAATGGATGACCCTTGAGGCCCCTGAAAAGCACCTTTGGAAACCACCCGGGGGAAATCACCCGAGTAAAAGACCTTAGGGACAAAACAACGTGTCGCGCGTGGCCCGGCCCGTCACGGGATTCACCCCATCCGCCACCGCACAAAGCTTGTCTAGGGTGTCCGATCGCAACAACACATCCGTAAAGTCCGCTCCCGTAATTTTGACACCGGGAATATTAATGCTGGCGGCAAAGGCTCCTTCTAGCACCGCATTGGTCAAATCTGCATTGACTAATCGGGCTGAATCAAGGGTGGAATTTCGTAAATTTGCACCGCTCAAATTCGCTGATTCTAAGTTTGCGGCAAAGAAGCGAACTCCTTCAAGATTCGCGTTATGAAAGTTTGCTTCCCGCAGATTGGCTTTGGTGAAGTCATCATCTCGCAAATCTTGATTGGAAAAGTCTGCACCCACCAACGAGAAGCGGTTGTAATTTTCTGCCCAAGCGGGTTCCGCCAATCCACCCCAACCCGCCAGCAAGGTCAGCCCCAAACTCAAGGCCAGCAGTGGCAACACAACCCATCGCCGCCAAGGATGATGCATTGAATGGTTACTCAACTCAACTGCATCTGCTCGATCGAGGTGAGCATCAAGGTTTTGAAGACGAGCTTCGTTAGCTTGAGTCATTGTCACAAAAATCTTTAACATCGCTGAAAACTCCCAAATTTAATCTCCATGAACAAGATTGCGCTTTCTATAAGCACTAACAGTTACCAAGATCAAAGGTTTCAAGCATGAATCTCGCGTCAGAGATCTGAGCTGTGAAACACCGGCTTAAATTGGGTTTGCACTGTATAAACAACCTCTAGGAGATTATCAAACCTAGGGATCAGAAACCAAGCTGTAATTACAAGCTGAAATTAATTGTAGGATCGTGACCCGATCGCCCTAAATACACCCTAAAGAGCTAAAAGCCCCAAGCCCCGATCAACGACTCATCACCACCCATCATTAATTGAAGACGCTGATTGAAGACACTCGATCAATCAACTACCAATTGAGAGGAATTTAAACAACAGCAATCCACTCAGGACGATTGGCTCAGGTTAATCAATCTGATAGTCATCTAGGGCAATTTACCTGAGAGCGATGAATTCAGGTTAATTAACCCAAGATAACCAGCCCAGGGCAATTAACTTAGGGGAGCAAGCTCCGGTGGAAAATCATCATCGGTGGGAAAAGGCAGGGTTTCATCAATCATGCCCTCGGATGGTTCATCGTCCACGGGGCCAAGGGGAATAAACTCCTCTTCTTCATCTTCTTCAGTGCTTTCGCTGGCCACAAGCAAAACGGTGATGTTGTCACGACCACCGCGATCTTTGGCCGACTGCACCAGACGTTCCACCAACTGATCGAGCTGGTGGGCCGAAGGCATTTGGCAAAGATGATGCAAGATTTCGGAGTCGGATAATTCCTCCGTGAGACCGTCACTACAGAGCAGCAATTGATCCCCCAATCGAAACTCAAGGGGATAAATTTCCACTAACTCCAGCTCTCGCCGTCCCAGGCATTGCATCAACACATGTCGCCAGGGGTGCGATCGGGCCTGCTCTTGGCTCAGGTCGCCGCTTTCAACGGCCCGGGCCACCCAGGTGTGATCTTTGGTGAGTTGCAGCAGGTGTTGCTCCCGCGATCGATAGAGGCGCGAGTCACCCACATGCACCTGCCACCACTGGTCATCGCGATACATAATCGCCACGATCGTCGTGCCCATTTCGGCCCGTTCCGGATGGCGAACTTGGTCATCCAAAATGGCATCGTTGGCTTTCTCGATCGCCACTTCCAACAGGGCCGGTGAGGAAGCCTCTGATTCCCAAGCTTGCAGGATCACTTGGCTAACCACTTCGATCGCAATGCGGCTAGCTTCCTGTCCACCCGCATGGCCGCCCATTCCATCCGCAACGATGAATAACCGACCTTCAGGATCGACAAACAAATTATCTTGATTGACACTTCGCAGCATTCCGCGATCGGTCAATCCCGAGGCTCGAAACTTCATGGGCGAACGGGACGGGGGTAGAACAGGGGCAATCAGGATTGGCAGCCAACCGAACGCTGAGCGCGGGTGGCAGCGATCGCGGTCTATCGAGCTTGGTTGGCCATGGAGCGCGTCGGAGAGTGAGGGGTATCACCCCTCAAATCCCTAGGACTTTAGAACATCTTCTCATAGCGATCCATCCGCCGCAGCAAGCGCAAGAGGGCGATCGCGGGGAGGAGGCCGATGCCACCGGGAATCACTGCGAACCATCCGTATCCTGTGCCCACCAAGATGGCACTACAGAGGGCAAAGCTACCAGTCAGGATTGAGTAGTTGGTGGCCACTTGGGCATTGCTCAGACGACGCAGTACGCGATCGGTTTCCGTGGCCCGCACTCGCAAGCGCAGGTCACCCCGATCGAGCTTTTCGATCGTGTCATCAATGCGACGCGGCAAACCCAGGGCCGTTGAACTCATTTGCGCTGCCTGGCGACCTAACTCGCCCAGTAAGTCTCCGGCAGCCTCCGGTTGATTTCCATTCATCAGTTGCATCGCGTAGGGTTTAGCGACCTCCATAAAATTAAACTCAGGATCTAGGCCCTTGCCTACCCCTTCCAAGGTTGAAAATGCCCGCATCACGAAGGTAAATGTCGCCGGGAACCGAAAAGGCTGGCCGTAGGCGATTTCATACAGATCATCGCTGATGGCGGTCACGGACTGGGTTTCAAAGGGTTTGTCCATGAAGTTGTCCAGCATGTACTGGATCGATCGGCGGACGGGCCCCGTGTCTCCGGTCGGTTGCAGCGCCCCCAGCGAAATCAGGGAGTTCATCACCCGCTCACCATTCTTTTGGGCAATGCCAAAGAAGGTTTCCATCAACCCCGTGCGGACGTTGGCATTAATCTGCCCCATCATCCCGAAGTCATAGAAAATCAGCGCTCCATCTGGACTCACCGCCAAGTTGCCCGGGTGGGGATCCGCGTGGAAAAAGCCCCCTTCGAGGATTTGCTCCAGGTAGGCCCTGGCTCCCAGCTCGGCCAGGGTTGATCGATCGAGTCCAGCCGCTTCAATCGCCTCATAGTGGCTGATTTTGATGCCGGGGACATATTCCAAAACAATCGTCCGAGGTGAGCAATAGCGCCAGAAAACCTTGGGTACACGCACCCAATCCGCATGGCGAAAGTTCCGCCGGAAGCGATCGGCGTTGCGTCCTTCGTTTAGATAATCAATTTCCTCGTACAAGATCCGGCAGCATTCTTCATAGATGCCCAACCAATCCCGACCGGGGCCCCAACGGGGATGGTTTTGGAAATAGCGGGCAATGCCCTTCAGAATGGCCAAATCGATTTGGAACAGCTTTTTCAGACCCGGGCGCTGCACCTTCACCACCACTTCTTCGCCCGATCGCAACTGGGCCTTATGCACCTGGCCCAAACTGGCGGCCGCCAAGGGAATAGGGTCAAAGCTCTGGAAAAGTTCCTGCACCGACTTGCCCAAGTCTTGGCGAACGATCGCTTCCACTTGGTCATAGCCAAAGGCCGGTACGCGGTCTTGCAGCTTCGACAGTTCCTCCACATATTCCGCAGGGAACAGGTCAGCGCGCGTCGAAAACAGTTGACCCACTTTGATGAACGTGGGCCCCAACTGGAGCAGCGTATCGCGCACCCAAATGGCCTGTTGGCGGCGGCGGGCCTTTTGTTTGGCCTCCGTCATGCCTCCGCGATAGCTCCAGGGCTTGGTATCAATCCAAAGCCACAACAGCCAAAGGGTGACAAAAGTCCAGATATCAATAAAGCGGCGGGGGCGGGAGTACCGCTCGCGGTTCCATCGGTAAGCTTTGCTGTCGTACGTTTTCACCCTCGACTCCGTGCGGTGCGTCTCGACTCTAGCTTGGGTTGGCTTCGCTGCGGTATTGCTTAATCTCTGACCTGAGGCGGGCAATTTCGGCTCGCAGATCATCGAGTTCAGCTTGCACATCGTCGCCACCGGAAGCGCTGCTGCTGGTGCGTCCATTGGTGGCGACGGCTTCGGCCTGTTGGGCCCTGGCCAGGGCCTCTTCGACCAGTTGACGCAGGTTTTCCCGCTGTTCGGCATCGAACTTCCCAAGCTCGCTCAACCAATCGGTGGCAGTTCGCTCGATTTGTTCGTTTACCACTTCAGCGATCGCGCGACCAACAAAGAAGGCATGGACAAGCGGGTTACTCATGAAACTCGCGGGTGAAAGTACTTGGAAGGCGATCGGGGATCGGAAGGTCAAGCGCTAGTTGAGAGCTAGGGTGCGCGCATAATCGCTTTTAGGCAGGGCCGGAGCGGGCTAGCGCGACCGCTCTGAATTATAGCGTGGTGGTTTTGGGCTGGCAGGTTTGGCATGAGCAGTTTAGGGCTGGCTGGGGGATTCGCACCTGCGGCCTAGTCAGGGATCAAGATCAGGGATCAGGATCAAGGGCGCAGAACTTCAGGCCAGGGTATGCCCTTAGGGCGTGCTGCTGCTGTCTGGGGCAGAGCCACTGCCAGCGCTGCCCCCGTTGTTAGCGCCGGATGCCCCGCCGCTGGCTGGGGCGCTGGAGCTGCCACCGCTGGGGCGACGCTCAACGGCGGCTGGCTCCGGTGCGGGGCGGCGCTCTGTGGTCGGGCGGCGTTCTGTGACGGGGCGCGGCTCGGGGTTGGCGGGGCGATCGGGCGCGGAGCGGGGTTCTGAGGGGGCTGAGTTGCTGGCCGGCTCGGGGGCACTGGTTCCCGACGGTGAGCGATCGGCCGTTGAACCGCGATCGCCCGAGTTGGAGCGATCGGGGCGATCGGGTCGGTCATTCGCTGGGTTGGCCGTTCCCGAATTGCCACCGGAGGGATCCACCAGCGGTGTGCTGTCAGTCGGTGGCGCGTTGCCATCAGGATTATCCAAGGGACTGGGACTGGCCAGGGGCACGCGATCGGCGGTGGGATCCGCTGGTCGAGGGCTGTTGCGCACGGGCCGCTCGATCGGGGCAATGCGTTGGCTGCGAATCGCCGCTGAGCTATCCCGGTGAGGATGACTGCGAATTTGCTGCAGCACTAGGTCAGGAATGCTGGGATCGGCTGGATCCAACTCTTGTTCAGCGGTTTTGGACACCGGCCAACCTTCACGCGGTGGGAAGGACTGCTCTTCTCCCGCCAACCAGTTCAGGATGGGGGGGGACTCGAACCGAATGCCGAAGAGGTTCATTTCGCCGGATCGCACGACGGCCACTGCTCCCGCGCCCAGCATGGAAGCACAGGCAGCGGTAACCAAAAACAAGGGAGCAATCCAGCGGCTTCGTTGCGGTTGGGGAGAAGAAGGGTTCAAAGCAAACCTCGGGGCATCGGAGAGGGGTGGATGCCGCTTCAACTCTTAAGAATAAGTCAAGAGTTTTTCTTTCGTAAAGATTCACAACAATTGCGATCCTGTCCCTGGGTTGCGATCGCCCCCAAAGCCTCAGCCCACCGGACTTTGTGGCGGATAGTGGGTTTTCACCCAAGTGATCGCTTCGGTGCGATCGCCCACCAGCCGATCCAAACAAGCCCCTCGCAACTGACCCAAAATTTCTCGAAATTGCTTACCCGGCGCATAGCCCAACTGTTGTAGATCTTTGCCATTCAAAGGGCTGGTCACTTGGCTCAAGCGGGTGAGGTAGTGCCAAATTTGCCGCCTTGTCACCCGATCGCTGTGGAGGCTGACCAACAACAGCAGCGGTCGGCTCCAGGATTCCAAAACCTGCACTTGGTCGCTGGGGCGATCGCATCGGGCCAATTTTGCGGGCAAGGTGGTTTCCGCGATCGCCAGTTGTTCCAGCCGTTGAATGCTGGCTTCGGTGAGCTGTAACCGGCGTGCTACCTCGGCGCGATCGCCCGGGGCCAAGCTGGCCAGCAAGGTTTCCAGCAACAGTTCCCAACGATGGAGACCGGCCACCGCCCGATCGTCCCCCCAAGCCAACACCCCCGCCGCCCAAACCCAGGCCACCCAGCGCACCGCCTGTCGAAGCGATCGGGTCAGTTTCAACGTGGGGTGGATGCAACGCAGGGCCTCCAGGCGATCGAGCAAATCCAGGGCCGGCAACCAAAAATCCGTCTGCAAAATGTATTTCAGCTCGGCCTTCAAGCGGGTTTCCAGGGCGGGTTGGCGGCGCTGCCCTCCCAAGGGCGATAGTTGGGCCATGGCATAGCGGATATAGCGCTCTGTTTGGGTTTCGATCGTGAATCCCAACTTGACCGCAAACCGCACTGCTCGATAGATCCGCGTGGGATCCTCAATAAAACTGTTGGCATGGAGCACCCGCACCAGTCGATCGCCCAAATCCACCATGCCCCCAAAAAAGTCCAGCACCTCACCGGGATTGGGTTCCGTCAGCCGCACCGCCAACGCATTCACCGTAAAATCGCGCCGATACAAATCCTGTTGAATGGAACTGGCTTCCACTTCCGGATTGGCCGCTGGATAGGGATAAAACTCCGTGCGCGCCGTGGCAATGTCCACCCACAGGGAATCGAACAGCGGATCTCGATGCCACAACAGAGCGGCCGTTTGAAATTGCCCATGGACTTGTAAACGTACCCCGGGATAGTCCTGGGCCAGGGCTTGGGCCAAACTCACAGCGGCTCCGGTGTCTGGCGCGATGGCTTCTGAGGCCTCTGGAGGATTCGCCCGGGGTTGATGGCAACCATCCACCACCAAGTCCAAATCCAACAGGTGCAACGCTTGGGCCGCGTCACTCAGGAGCAAATCGCGCACCCCACCCCCCACCAGGTACAGTTGCCAGCCCCTGGCCTGGGCCAAAGCCGCCGCCCGATCGAGCAGTTGTCGCAAGGGCGGAGTGAGCCGCGACAGCAGGGGGCAAAAATTCCCGATTGCGGCGATCGGGTCTGAGAGGGCAGGGGTGGGCTGTTGCTGTCGATCGCGATGGAATCGGCGCAACACATCGGTACGGGTCACAATCCCCACCAACTGCCCACCCCGATCGAGCACCGGGAGCCGGCCAATGTCATAGGTCACCATCAGGGCTTCGATGGCCGCTAGGGTTGTTTCCGGGGTGATGGTTTTGAGTTGGGTGGTCATGTAGCCCTTGACGGGGGCATGGTGAAACCCGTGGTGAAGTGCAATGTCCAAATCTCGCCGGGACACAATCCCCACCAACTGCCCACCCCGATCGACCACGGACAGGCCGGAATGGCCATAGCGCAACAAAATTCGCTGGGCTTCGTCGATCGAGGTTTCCGGCAAAATCGTCCGCACGGGTGACGACATCAAATCCCGCGCGATCGGGGGATGGGGCAACTGCGCCGCAAAGGCCGCCATCAGGGATTTCAACAAGGTCGCCGCCTGCTCGATCGGCTCCGCTGGCTCTGAATCCCAATGCACCGTGCCCGCCGCCGCCTGGGCATGGCCACCTCCCCAAGGAGCCAACAATGCTCCCCAGTCCGGGCCCACCAACCGCGATCGCCCCACCAACGATAGCCGCTGGCCACGAGACCCCTCCCGCGTGCCATAGAGCGTGCCCAGTAGCAAACTATCCG
Source organism: Limnothrix sp. CACIAM 69d (assembly GCA_001913845.2). Classification (GTDB taxonomy): domain Bacteria; phylum Cyanobacteriota; class Cyanobacteriia; order CACIAM-69d; family CACIAM-69d; genus CACIAM-69d. The sequence continues at coordinate 31,145 of MKGP02000070.1, forward strand.
CCCCGATCGTGTCCACCAACCGCGAGGCCACCGTTGAAAGACCGGGCACGTATTGATCCGCCGTCAGCAACACCCAGGTCAAGCGGGCCCCGGCCACCACTTGGGTTTGTTCTGGGTGGCCATGCACTTGGTCGATCGCCTCCGCCAACAGCCGTTGCAACAGGGGCGACAAACTCGGATCCAAATAGGTGGCAATGGCACTGACGCTGGCCCCTTGGGCCATTAACCAAGCCAGGGCCGCCGCATCCCGCGCCGTGGCGGTTTCATAGGTCAAAGATCCGGAATCCACATGAATCCCCAAGGCCATCACCGTTGCCTCGGCCGGTGTGAGGGGCCGCTGCAAGTCGCCAGCCCGTTGCAATTGCTCCACCATCAGGGTGGTGGTGGCCCCCACCGCTTCGATTTGTTGTCGGGTGGCGGGAATATCCCCCACGGATCCCAAGTGATGGTCATAGAGGGCGATCGCGTTTAACTGGGGCAAGTCCAGCCATTCCGCCAACTTCCCCAGTCGATCGCGCTGTTGCGTATCCACCACCACGAGCGATCGAATCCGCTTCGGATCCACCGATCGCCGTTCAATCAAGGGATACTCATCGCGATGGAGCGCCAAAAACGCCTGCACTCCCGGATGCGCCCCGCCCGCCAGCACAATTTTGGCCCCCGGGTGCAGGCAGGCCCAGCCCACCGCCGCGCCTAGGGCATCAAAATCCACCGTCATGTGGCACAACACAAGATCCATCGATCGCAGCCCATCCCGCAACAAACCGTTATTGGTTCGTTGGATATTGTTCCCTTTAACTCAACTTGCGCTCTAGGTGGGCAATGAGATGCTCCGCCTTCATAAACCCTTCGATTCGATCGATCGCCTGGCCGCCCTTAAACAAAATCAGCGTCGGCAGGGCTGTCACCTGGTGTTGAGTTGCCAAATCGGGATAGCGATCGGCATCAATCTTCACCACTTGCAGGTGATCATGCAGCCGCACACTCACCTCCTCCAACACTGGCGACAACATTTGGCAAGGGCCACACCAAGTGGCATAAAAGTCCACAAGAACGGGTTTTTCAGCTTCCCGAATCATGGCATCAAAACTCGTGAATTCTTTCGATGTCGCCATGGCTCTCCTCCTTGGGCAGGGGTAATTATTTAGAGAAAATCGCAATGATCGCAATGATTCGTGATCGCAAGTCTCAAGCAAACTCAGCCGATCGTAGCCCCATCTTTTGGCCAAGTTGGTCAAGATCGATCGAGTGATTCTCAATTTCTCATTTAAGATGAAACCGCGAAAAAATCGCGAAAACAGCGGCTTGAAATGGCTTGGAGCCTGAAAATTTCAACGCTACAATGGAACCAATTTGTCCCTGTTGATCTAGGGCTGATCAAGCTTAGACTGAGAATTAGTCCTTCACGCGATCCGTTCGCAATCAATTAAGGCGAAAGTTTGAGAGCAACGCCGAGGGCCAGAGCATTTGACCGCCTTGCTTCAATCGCGATCAGGCAAGGGGTTTAAACCCCTTGTCTTACCCCTTGTCTCACCAGTTGTCTCACCAGTTGTTCCATCCCTTGCTCTGCCCCTTGTCCCACGATCTGTTAAGGGCAAAGTCCGAGATGATGATGATTGACTGATGGGCCTAATCAATTAGGTTTGATCAGTTGGGCTTGATCAGTGTCGCCTTGATGGTTGAATGGTTCGGTGATTCTCGTTTGATCCTGTGCGGAGCTTGGCACAATGACCCCCAGCGCTGAAATTATTTGTGTCGGCACTGAGCTGTTGCTTGGCGACATTCTCAATGGTAATGCTCAGTTTTTGGCACAACAACTGGCGGCATTGGGCATTCCCCACTATTACCAAACGGTGGTTGGCGACAATCCCCAGCGACTGCAACGGGCGATCGCCACCGCTTGCCAACGATCGCGCATTTTGCTGTTTACGGGCGGCCTGGGCCCCACGCCCGATGACTTAACCACCGAAACGATCGCCCAGTTTTTTGATGTGCCCCTGGTGGAACATCCGGCCGTCATTGCCGACATTGAACAAAAATTTGCCCAGCGCGGCCGCACTATGGTTCCCAGCAATCGTAAGCAGGCCCTGCTGCCGACCGGTGCGGCCATTTTGACCAACCGGGTGGGCACGGCTCCGGGCATGATTTGGCAACCGGTTCCGGAATTGTTGTTGATGACCTTTCCCGGTGTGCCCAGCGAAATGCGCACCATGTGGGCGGAAGTGGCCGTGCCTTACCTGCGAGATCACGGGTGGTCGCGCCAAACGATCGTCTCCCAAACCCTGAAGTTTTGGGGCATTTCCGAATCGGCCTTGGCGGAACGGGTGGCGGACTATTTAGCCAGTCCGGATCCGACGGTGGCTCCCTATGCCAACCGAGGATCGGTGAAGTTGCGGGTGTCGGCCTGTGGGGCAACGGCGGCCGAAGCCCTAGCCAAAATTGAGCCGATGGTGGCGCAAATTCGCGATCGCGTGGGGCCCGATTGCTATGGCTTGGATGAGGACACATTGCCGATCGTGGTGGGTCGATCGCTCCAAGATCGAGGCGAAACCCTAGCGGTGGCGGAGTCCTGCACCGGTGGCGGCTTGGGACAGTTGCTGACGGCGGTGGCCGGCAGTTCCACTTACTTCCTCGGCGGCATCATTGCCTACGACAACCGGATCAAAACAGCCCTGTTGGGGGTTTCGGCGGAAACGTTGGATCGCTTCGGAGCCGTCAGCCACGAAACAGCAAAGGAAATGGCGATCGGGGCCCGCGATCGGCTCGGCAGCACCTGGGCCATCAGCATCACCGGGGTGGCCGGGCCCGGCGGTGGCAGCGAGGCAAAACCGGTAGGTCTGGTCTATGCGGGCATTGCTGGCCCCGATGGGGTCACCACCCATGAAATGCGCCTCGGGATCCAGCGCGATCGGGAATGGATCCGCCACGTCAGCGCCTGCACCGCGTTGGATTTCCTGCGTCGCCGCTGGCTATGAAGTTGACCGGTTTTTTGCTCGTTTAGTCTGCTTAGGTTGAGGGTTGCGGGCTTGACCACTGCGCGATGGACGGTTGCGGGCCGGTTTGCGGGATGAGGTTCGAGCACCGGGCGATCGCCCTCGGGCTTGGCTGGTCGATCGCTTGGCCCGGCGGGCGCGTCGTTTTTGCCAAGAGCTGAGATGATCCGTCGCAATATGAGACAGGGCCCCCACCTCCAGCCCCACAAACCCCGCCGTCAAAAACGGGAACTGATCAACCCACAGCCATTGACCGATCGCCCGGGTTTGGGCCAAGGTGGCCGCCTCAAAGCTGGCATAGCGATCGGCCCCGCCCAACAGAGAAAACCCGATCGCCGCCAATCCCAACAGCAGCAACCATCCCAACCCCAGGGCGATCGCCAAATACAACACCCGCAAGGTCGTGCCAATCAGCGGCCCATGGGACCAGGTGGAGCGGTGGCGAATCAGTTTTTGGTAAGGAATCCAAATGATGCGTAGGGGGCCCCAACGTTGGAATGGGTGCGATCGAATATCGAGATCTGGACTGAGCCAGTAGCCGCCCACCACACAGCCGATCGCACTCGCAGCGGCCAGCCCCAGATCCGCCGTCACCCCCAATGCCGCCAAGAACCAAATCCCGGCCGTGTTCATCGTGATTCGATCGTGAACCAATCCGGCAGCCATAGGGGCAGGGCGCAAATGCTGATAACGAAAGCAATATCCAAAAAAGCTGATCACCCAAAACTAGGCTGATCTACACCAGCCATAGCACCAGCCATCAAACCAGTTAATGAACCGAAACTAGGCCCATCTTGAGCCAGAGGAGCCAGTCCTGGCAAGCGATCGGGCAACAGATCACGCTTCTTGCCATTAAACGCGATTAAAACTCAGCACAGAATTACGCTGTGCTTATGAATTCGGCATCTGAAATTTGAAAATTGTAATCAAGTCAATTATTTATTAAAACTTATTCTCAATTAGGATGAAGGTCAGGGTGTCAATCGCTACAGCCGCCAGCGGGTCACTCACTGGCTCTCGGGGCGGTGACCTGATTCGTTGCCCCCAAACCATGGCCCCATCACCAATTTTTGACCGTTGGCCCCACTAACCCCCACCCGCGATCGCCCCATGGGGATGGATCCAATCAGCAAGTTTTTGATCGTGAAGAAGTTACCGTCAAGTGCCACGCGCTGGCCGGAGCGTTTTTGGAGGCTATTTCACCTCCGTCAAGCCCCCGAACCCTCCACCCGGGAGCCAATTGAGAGTCATTGGCCCACTCAAACTACCGAATGGTTGACCGCCACTTCAGCCCACCCCCCAGTGAACAACACCCACCTCAACACCACTCCCTTGACACCCGCTTGCCTAATCATGCCTGTCGCTGCTCGTCGAACCGATCGGCCGGGATCTGCGCCACCCCCACCCCCCGCCCCGTCCCTAACCCCTGTTCCCTATCGTCGTTACGGGCCCGTTGCCATTGCCTTGTTGGTGGGAGTGGGGCTGTCGGCCTGGGCGGCCAACTGGGCGGCCGATCGGGACTTGGCCCAAGCCCGCGCCCAACTGCAACAACAAACCCAACAATTGGGCAACAATCTTCGTGATGACTTAGAACAAATTACCCGCACCACCCGTGCCGGGGCTTTGATGTTCGATCGCCGTCGCCCCGCCTCGGCCGCCGAATTTCAATCCATCAGCCAAAACCTCCTGTCCGACGTGGCCAACACGGCCGATACGGCCTGGGTTCAGGCCGATCCCCAAACGGGCCCCTATGTTCAATTTCAACTGGGGCAAGGCATCCAGTCCCTTGGCGGTCGGCAATCCGGTCAGCGAGCAACAATCCCCCCTGCCCTGAAAACTTGGCTGAAGCGGGCCCAGTCCTTTCAGCGGCCCCTAACGATGATTGTGTCCAATCCAGATCCTCGGCTGCTGACGGTGCAGGGAACCGACCAGGGCTGGTTTGTGACCCAAACGGAAATTACCCGATCGCTCCACCTCACCCGTGGACAAACGGGCGTGTTGGATTTGGATATTTTCCTGTTCGATCGCCCGGTGGATTATTTGCAATCCCAGCTAGCCAACCCCAGTAGCTTCGATCGCATCCTGCCGATCGCTAGCACAGCCCCTTGGACTGTTGGGGCCCAGCAGGCCTTGCGTTGTCCTTGGAAAGGCCCTTGGGACATTTGCACCCAATCCATTAACGTGGGCGATCGGGAAATGTCCCTGCTCGTGTTACCCCATCAAATTTTTTCGCCCTTCCTGTTTCCTAACAGCATTGCGGCCTTTCTCGTGGGCTTAAGCCTCACCGCCAGCATTGCCGCCTATCTGTTCAACAATATTCGGCGAGTCGTGGTGCAAGAATCACTCCTTAACCAAGTGATTTACAGCAACCAACAGCTTCAGGAATCTCGCTTAGCCCTACAAGATCGCACTGAAGATTTAGAAACGGCCCTTCAGGAACTACAAGAAGCCCAAACACACCTGATTCAAAGCGAAAAATTATCAAGCTTGGGGCAATTGGTGGCCGGAATCGCCCACGAAATCAACAATCCCGTGAGCTTCGTGCATGGTAATTTGCATCACGCTTCAGAATATGCCACGGAACTTTTAGAAGCCGTGATTGCTTACCAAGATACCATCGATCGCCACAACCAGCAATATGCCAAAACCCCTCATTTCGTCCCGATCGCCCAGCCCGAGACCCTTGATTTAGATTACATCGCCGATGATTTTCCCAAGCTGCTCACCTCCATGCGCGTGGGAACCAATCGCATTCGGGAGATTGTGAAATCCCTCCGAATCTATTCCCACGTCACCACCGAAGCCAAGGAGCCGGCCAGCCTTCATGAGTCCATTGATCGGGTTTTGATGATCTTGAACCATCGGATTCAGGAGCTAAAACCCGACCTCAATATCATTCGTCAAAATGGCTCTTTACCTGCCGTTGACTGCACGATCGGGCAAATTGATCAGGTTTTAATTAACCTGTTGGTTAATGCCATTGATGCGATCGAAGAACGCTGGCAAACGGCTCCCCCGGCCCAAGAATTGCCTACCCTTACGATCACGACCCAAACCCTCAATTTGTCTTGGGTCCAAATTGAAATTACCGACAATGGGATTGGGATGAATGAAGTGACTCGCGCCAAATTATTTGACCCGTTCTATACCACCAAGCCCGTTGGCAAAGGCACAGGATTGGGCATGGCGATCGCCTATCAAATTATTGTGGAGCGTCACTACGGCTCGATCGACTGTCGATCGATTCCCCACCACGGCACAACCTTTGAAATTAAGCTGCCCATCACCCGAGACATCGCCAGCGCCGCCACTTCTGCCTGATTGATCAGCCACTTCAGCAGGGGCTGATGCCCAATGGCTCCAGGTTCAGGTGCGCCGCCGCAGCAGCCAGGGCCACACGATCGCGCCAATTGTCCACGTGGGGCAAATAGCCCAGCACGGGCACATGGGTCAGGCTTTCAATCAAACCGATGGGGGCCAAAGCTTCTCGATCGGCCGCGCTCACGGCCGTCACTTCATTCAGCACAATGCCCCGCAGCGGAATTTGGTATTGGCGAGCCAGGGCCACATTCGCCACCGTTTGGGCGATCGCCCCCAACTTGACCGGCACCACCAACACCAACGGCAACCGCCAAGCGGCCACCACATCCGCAAAGGTCAACTCCCAAGTGACCGGCGACCCCAAGCCTCCGGCCCCTTCAATCAAAATGAAGGAGCGATCGCGCTGGAGGGTTTGCAGAGCTTGCCAGGCCAAGGCCAGGTCGATCGTTTTGCCTTCGCGTTCCGCCGCGATCGGGGGAGCCAAGGGAGCCTGAAGCCGAATGGGATTAAAGGATTCGGGGCTTTGGTTCAAGTCCGCAAACAGTTCCCCATAAATTTCCCGATCGCCCTCCCCAGACTGCACCGGTTTCAGCAGGCCCAAGGCCCCTTGTTTCTGACAATGCTGTTGCCAATAGGCCGCCAGTGCCAGCACAAAGACCGTTTTGCCCACTTCCGTATCGCTCCCCGCGATCGCCAGTTGCTGCGGTCGTCTTTCGCTCATCCCCGTCCTCCTGTTGGTTTAGCGTGCTTCCATAGGCTTCAGCCCTCTCAGGCCGATCGCCGTGCCGCTCCTTGCTCCAAGGGTTTAATGACAGTTTCTACCGAACCCGCACGGAAATCTCAAAGGGCATTTCCAAATCCGAAGACACCTCAATGCCGTAGTTGCCGCCCACAGGCGCTTCCAAGCTGACCGATCCTTCCAGTCCTTCCATGTCCGGAATTGGGCCATTGGGGCCAAATACCGTGGCTCGCAAGCCGGAAGGAATACTAATTGAAATCTGCTGACCCGCCTGGGCCTCAAAACCAAAGGTTTGGGGAACTTGGGGCTGAGTCACGCCTCGGAAGTTGCGCGAAGTCGGCTGACGGGCTGGTTCTGGGCTGGGGCTGGGAGTTGGCTCCGGAGTCGGGGTGGGCGTTGGTGTGGGGCTTGGCTCTGGACTGGGGGAAGCGGGAGCCGCCGCTAGCCGTAAACGCAGGCGGTAGTCTCCCCTGGGCGCGCCGGGGGCCACGCGCACTTGCAGGGCATATTCGCCAGCCACGGCAATCACGCCATCCCATTGGCGCAGATCTCGGCTCGATCGATCCGCCGGATCACCGTCGGGAGCCAGAAGACTCGCAATCACGTTATTACCTGCCACGGAAATGCTGAGGGGTTGCTCAGCGCCGGCCTGAAAACGATAGATCAGGGTTTCGTTTTCGCCCAGGGTACGGGAATCTTCAAAGTCTCCGGCGGGCTGAAGGTTCAACCGCTGGGTGGAGACCACAGGCGAGGCGATCGGGCTAGGGGACGGGGTGGGAGATGGCGTGGGGGAAGGGCTAGGCAGCGGCGGACTTTCGGAAGCCGTCTCGGTGGGTGTGGGGTTGCTGTTGTTGGGCGATCGGCTCAGGAATTGATTCACCAGCGACCAGGAACCCACTCCCGTCCCCACCACCAACAACACGCCCAACACCGTCACAGCCCAAGGGTTATCCATCAAGGATCCTCGGGGTTCCACGCTCCAATCGGGGCCGGGAGTCGGGGCCGGTGCGGGCGATCGCGGGGCGACTGGCGGCGGTGCAGCCCGGCCCACCACCACCGTGGCCATGGTTGAAGGGACAGTTCCCGTGGGATGAGCGGCTGGGGCCGAAGCGGCCGGGGTTGGGGATGAAGTGGAGGGCGAAGGGGTCACGGGGCGGGCCGTCGCCTCCAACGTCACATCCTGCAAGGCCTGAAGCACCAAGGAGGCAGAGGGATAGCGCTCCGTGGGTTGATAGGCCAGCATCCGCCGCAACAGATCCCCCAAGGATGGCGTGAGGGGCACATACTGATCCCAATGCCAGGTCAGGGTGCGATCGTCTAGCAAATCCTGGGGTTCCCGCCCCGTCAGCAACACCAATACCGTGGCTGCCAAGGCATAGAGATCGCTGCTGGGGTAAGCGCGGCCCGTTTGAATTTGCTCGCTGGGAGCATAGCCACTTTTACCGACGGTGGTGGCCTGAACGGCCGTGGCTCCCGGTTGCTGAAAGCGGGTGGCCATTTCTTTGATGGCCCCAAAGTCAATCAACACGGGAAGTCGATCGTGCTCCCGCAGAATAATGTTTTCCGGCGAGATATCCCGGTGAATGATCCCCAAATTGTGCAGATAGCTCAACACGGGGAGCAACTGCTGCAAGAGATAGAACACTTCCCCTTCCGCAAAGAGCTGGCCATGGTGCAGGCGGCTATCCAGGAGCGATCGATAGGTATTGCCCTGCACGTAGTCCTGCACCAAAAACAGGCGACCTTCCGCCTCAAAGGTGGCTTGAAACTTGGGAATTTGGGGGTGATTGATTTGGTAAAGAACCGCCGCCTCGCGCCGGAACAGTTCATTGGATTTTTCGAGGGCGTAGGCATCGCCCACGGGCGGCGTGAATTCCTTGAGGGCACAGCGCTCGCCAAATCGCCCCAAATCCTCCGCCAGGTAGGTGCGCCCAAAGCCACCCTGTCCCAACACTTCCACAAGGCGATAGCGATTTTGGAGAACAGTTCCGGGGGGCAGGGACGGTTGCATGGGACTCGGGGCGATCGAAGAACAGTTGAAATGGCGATTCAGTCAGGCAATAGTCAGGCGATGATCGAGCAAAAACTCAGGCGAAATTCAGGTGAAATTCAGAGAAAACCAATTTATTCCGTGACTTGCAGCGCCCCATTAGATCGATCAATTGTTTGATCGAACCATTAAAGGACTCGGGTGATTTTGATTATTCAGACGCAACCGGCGCTAAAACCAATTTATAGGGCTGAATGAACCGATCAGACTTGGGGCGATTAGCGGCATTGTTGTCACCCAACCCCCATTTCCCCTGATTATCCCAGGTCTGCGATCAATCGCCCGGCACAACCGCCCAAGAAACTGGGCGGCGGTTGTTGGTTGAAGATCCATTGGGTTGGATCTCCATTGGCTCGCGATTTCGCTGAGTCCCTAGCCGCCTCCTTTGGGGTAGCAGGTTGAGCCGCATCTGCCGCCAGATGCAGCCTGGGCTTGTCCCGTGGCGATCGACTCGGGAACTGGCCGGAACTCGCTGTGGCCCGCGTCACCAGTTAGGGTCTTGTCCCTGTCTGGGGTTGGGCTGGGTGTTGAATTGCCCGTTTGGGCAACCCTCGGGACTCATCCTAGCCGATCGGGCTAGGGGATGGTCGATCGCCCCATTGAACTCGTTAAACTGCCCCCGTTTTCTGTCACAATTGCCGCCCGATCGTGCAAAGGTTTCTGACGGTTCCTGACCAGATTCCTGCAGCAGCAATTGCTCACGGATGTTATCTGATTCCTGTCGTCACGGAGCCTGATCAGCCGTCTGGTCAAGCCTTGGCGACTACCCTTGGCGATCGGCTCACAACCACCCATGTCATTGAATGCGGGGACGCAAATCCAAAGAAAATTGGAAGGAAATGCTAAGATTGCCATGAACGCGCTTCGAGGGTCTGCCGTGATTTGCTCTGCGACTTCTCCGCTGCCGACTTCGCATCGCGAAGTGACGGAAAAGAGCCGACTTCGCATCTTCTCAGGATCGGCAAATGTCGCCTTGGCCGAAAAAGTTGCTGCATACCTGGGGTTACCGTTAGGACCAATGGTTCGCAAACGGTTCGCCGACGGTGAGCTTTATGTTCAAATTCAGGAGTCAATCCGGGGTTGTGATGTTTATCTGATCCAACCGGTTTGTCGCCCTGTGAATGACCATCTAATGGAATTGTTGATCATGGTGGATGCTTGCCGCCGGGCTTCGGCGCGCCAAGTCACCGCTGTGATTCCCTACTACGGCTATGCCAGGGCCGATCGCAAGACGGCTGGCCGGGAATCGATTACGGCCAAGCTGGTGGCGAACCTGGTTGTGAAATCCGGAGCCGATCGGGTGTTGGCCATGGACTTGCATTCAGCGCAGATCCAAGGCTATTTCGATATTCCACTCGATCATGTTTTTGGTGCGCCAGTCCTGATCGACTACCTCGAAAGCAAGAACCTGTCGGATATTGTCGTGGTGTCGCCCGATGTGGGCGGGGTGGCGCGGGCCCGCGCCTTTGCGAAGCGCCTGAACGATGCGCCCCTGGCGATCATTGACAAGCGCCGCCAAATGCACAATGTGGCGGAAGTGCTGAATGTGATTGGTGATGTGAAGGGCAAAACGGCCGTTTTGGTGGATGACATCATCGACACAGGCGGCACACTCACGGAAGGGGCCCGGATGCTGCGTCGGGAAGGGGCACGCCAGGTTTATGCCTGTGCCACCCATGCGGTGTTGTCTCCTCCGGCGATCGAGCGCTTGTCCAGTGGGTTATTTGAAGAGGTGATTGTCACCAACACGATTCCCATGATGGATCACCACCATTTTGACCAGCTCACGGTTTTGTCGGTGGCGAATGTGCTGGGTGAAACCATTTGGCGCATCCACGAAGACACGTCAGTTAGCAGCATGTTTATCAATGACTAATATCCATGATTCAAGGATGTGCCTGCGGAGCTAGCTGATTGGGGCTGAGGTTCACTGATGGATGGTGGAGGGGGCGAGTTCGTTCAGAAGGTGACTTCTGGCCATTGCTCCTGCAAGGACAAAATTCCTAAACATTGTCCTAAAACTCAAGGGTGACGGACGATCGACCGAGAAACCCAACGGGGGCGTTCACGGTCGATCGTTTGTTTTCGCTGGTTTTTTGAAATTGCCATTTGGGGCGATCGAGCGCGGTTAAGCGTAATTGGGTGCGATCTTGACCACCTGAAACTGTTGATCAACATGGGTTGATCAACCCATTTCGATGCAGGGGGCCATCCAGAACCTGGTTAATGCCCTGTGTTGCGAATTACAGCCTTCAGGTAGATTGATTGGGGTTTCTGATTTTGTATTTTCTGAAGGATGAGGATTAGCCATGGATATTTTTCCGGCGATCGATCTGTTGGGTGGACGTTGTGTCCGGCTCTTTCAAGGTGACTATGATCGCGCGGAAACCTTTGGTGATGATCCGGTGATGGTTGCCCAGCGGTGGATGACGGCGGGGGCCAGTTGGTTGCACCTGGTTGACTTGGATGGAGCCAAAACGGGAGAACCGGTGAATCTCCAGGCGATCGCGGCCATTACCCAACAACTGGGCGATCACCCGATTCAAATCCAAGTGGGGGGCGGCATCCGCACCCGCGATCGCGCGGCCCGTCTGTTTGAGCTGGGGATCACCAGAGCAATTGTGGGAACCGTAGCCGTGGAGCAGCCGGAGGAAGTGGCCGCCTGGTGCGCTGAATTTCCTGGACGGATCGTGATTGGCATTGATGCCCGCAATGGCTGGGTTGCAACTCGGGGTTGGCTGGAAACCTCCGAAGTGCGGGCGGTGGAATTGGCCCAGCGCGTTCAGGACTGGGGCGCGGCGGCCATTGTTTACACGGATATTCACCGGGACGGCACTTTGGCGGGCCCCAACAAGGAAGCCCTGCGCGAGCTGGCGGAAGGGATTTCCATTCCCGTAATTGCCTCCGGAGGCATCAGTTCTGTCACCGATTTATTGGGGCTGCTGGCCCTGGAGCCGGTGGGAGTCACGGGAGCGATTGTGGGTCGTGCCCTCTACACCGGCAACGTGGATCTCAAGGAGGCCATCCAAGCTGTGGGCCCGGGGCGGATTCAGGACATCCCCCTGAATTTTGGTCAGGAGGCGATCGGGTAACTCAGCCGCCGGATCGGACTCAGAATCTACAGCGATCGAGGGCCCCAGCCCGGGCTAGCGATCGCCCAACCATCGCCCAGCAGTCGCCCAATTCTCAGCCTTAATCTTGGGCAACAGCAGGACGCAGAATCACCAATCCATAGGCCTGGGGATTTAGATATTGCTGGGCGGCCCGCTGCAAATCTTCTGGGGTCAGGCAACGGACGGCATCGGGATATCGCAGGGCCGCATCCACATTGCCAACCAAGGTTTGGTAGTAGCCATAGAGGTTCGATCGATTCGCGGGGGTTTCATTGCCGAACACAAACCCGTTAGCCACCCGCGCCCGCACCCGATCGACCTCCGCCATGCTCACCGGTTCCGAGCCGATACGCGCCATGTGATCTTGCAAGCGGGCTTCCAGCTCTGGCAAATGCTCCGGCTCACAATGGGCCGCCAAATAAAACGTGCCTTGAGCACGGTAGGTCAAATTGGTGGCCGAAACCTTGGACACCAATCGCCGCTCTTCCCGCAAGTCCCGCACCAGGCGCGAGGTGCGGCCATGGCCCAACACCGCCGCCAACACATCCAGCGGATAGGTTTCCCGCAAGTCCTGTAGCCCCGGAACGCGCCAGAGCATGATCAGGCGGGCCTGTTGCAACGATGGGTCAATAATTTCCCGGCGTTCAACGCGATCAAACGGCAACTCCGGAATCAGCGATGGCGCGGCCACGGGCAAATCAGACCAGTCCCGATCGCGCCAGGCCTCGTTGAAGCCAGTTTCCAAAATTTCAAATAACTGCTCCGGCGGCAAATTGCCCACCGCCACGGCCGTCACCGACTGAGGGCGATAGTGGCGATCATGGAAGTCGCGCATCTGCTGCACATCCAAGTGGGTAATCACTTCCGTGGGGCCCAACACCGGCCGGTTATAGGGCAAGGTCTCAAAGGCCAGATTCATCACCGCTTGGAAGGTGCGACGGCGGGGATTGTCTTGGCTGCGGCGGATTTCTTCGAGCACCACATGGCGCTCCCGGTCAAATTCCGCGGCCGGCAACTGGGGCCGCAAGGCCACGTCAAATTGCAAAGGAGCCAGGGCTGCAAAATCCTGGGGAGCAGCGGTCAGATAAAACTGGGTGTAGTCTTGGCTGGTGGCAGCGTTGGTGACCGCTCCGCAGGCTTCAATCCGCTGTTCGAATTCTCCGAGGGCGAGCCGATCGCTCCCTTTAAACACCATGTGCTCCAAAAAGTGGGCCATGCCATTAATGGATTCCGGTTCGATCGCTGAACCAGCATTGACCCACAAACTGAGATTGACCGCCTCAACGGGCATCTGCTCCACAATCGCGAGTGCACCACAGTCTAACCGCCGAATTAACGGCCCAGTACGGACGGTTTCGATCGGCGGCAGGGCCGGGGCAAACAAGCTTGGCGACATCATTGGCTCAGCTCGCGGAAAGGTAGGATTTAGTTAGACCGCTATTAGCCTAGACCGATTTCACCTCACTGTGCTGGCTGGTGCGGTTACTAGCGGGATCGGCGATCGGGTTTTTGGGGGTGGGCGTTGTTTTCGTGGTCTCCAGGGGGCCGCGGGCCTCAATCAGGTCAATGGCGCGGCTGACACTTTCCGGGAAAACCACCACTAACCCGCCATCCACCGCCCGATCGAGGGCCGTATTCACCGCCGTCGTTTCATCCAAGATGGTTTCAAACCGGCGAACCCGCGCCATCCCTTCCTGACGAGCGGCGGTGATGCCCGCTTCAATTTGGCGCGCCGCACTGCCCCGGGCCCGGCCGCGATTGTCGTCATCTTCCTTGATCAGAATTTCATCGAACATTTGGGCCGCCAGCTTGCCCAGCAATTGAAAGTCCTCATCACGGCGATCGCCCGGGCCACCGACCACGCCCACCTTGGTACCGGGCCAGTTTTGGACAAACACGCCCACCGCTTCATAACCAGCGGGATTGTGAGCGTAGTCCACTAGGGCATGGTAGCGACCCAAATCAAACAGATTCATCCGCCCCGGAGTTTGCTTGGCACTGGAGGTGAAGGTCATCAGGGCCTGACGAATCGCCTCAATGCGCACCCCTTGGGCAAAGGCGGCCAAACTGGCGGCCAGGGCATTGGCAATTTGGAAGGCGGCCTTTCCGCCCAGGGTGAGGGGAATGTTTTCGGCTCGATCGATCCGCAGGGTCCAATCGCCTTTGAGAATCGACAGGTAGCCATTTTCATAAACAGCGGCCAAGCCTCCCTGTCGGGCATGTTCCCGCACGATCGGGTTCTCCGGGTTCATGGAGAAATAGGTGACCTGGGCCAACACATGCTCCGCCATGGCCGCCACCAGGGGATCATCCGCATTTAATACCGCATAGCCATCGGGGGCCGCGGCTTCCGCCACCACGGCCTTTACACGGGCCATTTGCTCGATTGTGTCGATGTCCCCCAGTCCCAAATGGTCAGCGGCCACATTCAGCACCACACCCACATCGCAGCGATCGAACGCCAAGCCCGATCGCAAAATCCCCCCCCGAGCCGTTTCCAGAATGGCCACTTCCACGGTCGGATCTTGCAGGATCAAATTGGCACTTTGGGGGCCGGTGTTGTCTCCGGGTTCCACCATGTATTCCCCGATATAAGTGCCGTCCGTGGTCGTGTAGCCCACCACTTGTCCCGTTTGGCGATAGATATGGGCAATCAGGCGGGTGGTGGTGGTTTTGCCGTTGGTGCCGGTCACCGACACGATCGGCACATGGGCCGGCGACCCGGGCGGAAACAGCATATCCAGCACCGGTTCCGCCACGTTGCGGGGAATGCCTTCGCTGGGCTGCACATGCATCCGGAAGCCCGGCGCAGCGTTCACTTCAATCACCACACCCCCGTTTTCGCGCAGGGGGCGGGAAATATCGGGCGTAACAATATCAATCCCGGCAATATCCAAGCCAATGATCTTGACCACCCGTTGGGCTAACCAGACGTTTTCCGGGTGAATTTCATCGGTGCGATCGATCGCGATGCCGCCGGTACTCAGGTTCGCCGTCCCTCGCAAGTAGCAAATTTCACCCCGATCGAGCACAGTATCGAGGGTCAGGCTTTGCCGTTCCAGCATTTGCTCCAAAGGGCGATCGATCGTGATTTTGGTGAGCACATTATCGTGGCCACTGCCCCGACGCGGATCGCGATTGGTTTCGTCAATCAACGCCTGAATGGTCGATCGCCCATCCCCAATCACCCGAGCCGGTACGCGCTCCGCCACGGCCACCACCTGACCATTGACCACCAACACCCGGTGATCATTCCCCTTATAAAACCGTTCCACCAAAATCGTCTGGGACTTGGAATCGGCCATGGCCATTTCATAGGCCTCTTCTGCCGCTTCCCAAGATTCAATATCCAGGGTGATCCCCCGGCCATGGTTACCGTCCAAGGGCTTAATCGCGATCGGATAGCCACCGACCTCCTCGATCGCATCCTGTAGTTCGTCGAGGTATCGAACGGTTGTCCCCCGAGGAACCGGCACGCCCGCATCGGCCAAAACCCGCTTGGTGCCGTCCTTGTCGCAGGCCAACTCCACCGCCAAGATCCCCGTGCGATCGCTCAGGGTCGCTTGCACCCGCTTTTGGCGAACCCCATACCCCAACTGAATCAGGGAGCGTGCCGCCAACTGCCGCCAGGGAATTCCCCGCCGCTCTGCCTCGCGCACCAGGGATTCCGTGCTGGGGCCAAGGGCTTCCTCTGCCCGAATTTCCTCCAAATCCTGCAAGTCCTGCTCTAGCTCGGCCCGGGGATAGCTGCCCGAGTCCACAATGCTGCGGCACAAACGCACGGCTGCTCGGGCCGCATACCGCCCGGCCCGCTCGTTTTCATACTCGATCGCCACCAAATAAACCCCCGGCTCCGAGGTTTCCCGCGTGCGCCCAAACCCCACGGGCATCTGCGTCAATTCCTGAAGTTCCAAGGCCACATGCTCCACGATGTGCCCCATCATCGTGCCTTCGCGCACCCGCTCCAGAAAACCACCCCGCTTGCCCCGCGAGCAGTGATGCTCCATTAAGCTGGGCAGGGCTTCCACCAGTCCTTCGTAGAACCCCGGAATCTCGTTGGAGGGGCGATCAGCCAAGTCCGCCAAATCCAAACGCAAAACGACAAGCTTATGGCGGCGAATGCTCCAATAATTGGGGCCGCGGAGCGTCTGGACTTTCAGGATCTTCATCGGAGGCAGTGTTGAGGAAGGTTCAAAAAGAACGGGGAGATGCGTGACCCAACCGTCATCTAACGAGTCAGCGACACCGAAGGATTAGCTTAGTCTCAGTGCTGACGATGATACTGAACTGTTCCTGAGGAACAATTTTTTCAGAATTCTTAGCTGTCAGGTTAGCCGCTTGGTTCACAAACAGCAACAGAGGCCAGGGGCAATGAACGGGGATTGATCGCCCCAAATGACCAAGGCGTTATTTAGTGGGACATAGACCCGATCGACAAAGCCTTGGGGCCGCCCTGTGATCACGCCCCTGCGAGCCATGTTGGCGATCAAGCGGGTCTCCGGGTGGGGATCAAAAGAAATCTGGAAGAATGGGCGGCGTGATCCGGATTCGCCGGTTACCGAGCTGGGTCTGGATCGGCCGGGGCCGGGGCGGTTTAAGATGAAATCGCGTTGGATTGCTCGCTAGCCAACCCGCTAGACGGCATCTGAAATGATTAGTGATGCGGATCAGTGATGCGGGTGGTTGTGATTGTCGCGATCATAACGATGTTGTCGATCATCAACAATTAATCCCGCTTGTCATCTAAATTCCGCTTGTAGTCCCTCGTGATTGAGGACGCAGCAGTCCTTCATGCTCCGTTTTGCAACGCCCGATCGAACTCGAAACCCATGCAATTTTCGTCCCTGAACCGCTCCACTTGGAAACGCCTCGCGATCGCGTTGTTGCTGACGGTTGTGGTGGCGCTGCAAGCCTGCGCCGCTCCGGCCAGCGGCTTGAAGGCCTACATTGATGCCACCAAAGGCTATCGATTCCTGTACCCGATCGGGTGGGTGGCCGTCAAAGTGGCCGGCGGGCCCGATGTGGTCTTCCATGACCTGATCCAAGAAACCGAAAACGTCAGCGTCGTGATCAACCCCGTTCCCAGCGGCAAAGCCCTGCCCGATTTGGGAACCCCCAGCGAAGTAGGTTATCGCCTCTCCAAGAGTGCGATCGCCCCGCCCGGCTCCGGACGCACCGCCGAACTGGTGAACGCCGAGTCCCGAGAAGCCAACGGCAAAACCTACTACTTGCTGGAATATGCCGTGAAGCTGCCTAACCAGGAGCGCCACAACCTGGCCAGCGTTGCCGTCAGCCGTGGCCAGCTCTACACCTTGAACATTTCCGCCTCCGAAGGGCGTTGGGACAAGGTGAAAGACATGTTTGAAACGGTTGTTCGATCGTTCTCCGTAGACTAGGCAACTTGGCCTCAACTGGGGCGACAGCGACAACCAACGGGCGATCGGCCACACTCAGGCGATCAATAGGCGATCCATATCGGTGGCGAAGTGGCGATCGATCTCAATGGCAGTCAAACCAATGGCAGTCAACTGGATAACGACTGATCGATCACTACCGCGTCAATCATTCAGACAGGGCAATGGCAAGGCTGTTGCCCTGTTTCCTTGGTAGGGTCTGGGCAATCCTGACCAAACCCTACCGCCACCCTTTCACCCAAACTTGCGCCGCTTCCTCATCCGTGGATTCACCCCGGATTCACCCCCCGTCAACCCCATCTCCTAACCTTTCGATTACTAACTGACCAAGACTATGCCTAACCCCTTGCAATTGGTGTTAGCTTCCGCCTCTCCTGCTCGCCGCAAACTCCTCCAGATGGCGGGCATTCCCCCGATCGTTTGTCCCAGCGATTTCGATGAAGATTCCGTCACCGTTTTTGATCCAGGACAACTGGTGCAAGTGCTGGCCCAGGGCAAGGCACGGGTGATTGTCAATCGGCTGCGGCAGGAACCGGCCCTGCGGCAGTCCCTATTGGGATCCCCTGAGCTGGGCAGCTCGATCGTGGTTTTGGGTTGCGATTCCGTGCTGTTGGTGAATGGGGAAGTCTATGGCAAACCCGACTCACCCGCCGAGGCCATGGAGCGCTGGCAACAAATGCGGGGAAAAATTGGTGATCTGTACACGGGCCATGTGCTGATTGATTTGGCGAGCGATCGGGAGTTGATCCAGTCCGCCACCACCCGTGTTCATTTCGCAACTCCCACCGATGCCGAAATTGCGGCCTACATCGCCACGGGCGAACCCATGCAATGCGCCGGGTGTTTTGCCCTTGAAGGGCGCGGCGGCCTGTTTGTGGAGAAAATCGAAGGCTGCCACATGAATGTGATTGGCCTCAGCCTGCCGCTCTTGCGTCGCATGTTAGGGGAGTTGGGATACGACATAACGCAACTTTGGCAAACCCCAGCCCTTTAAAGACAAACTGGAATCGCTGGCGGCTGTGTCGGCTCCCACCTTATGGGCCGGATTGGGTCTTGGGCCCGTTGTGCCAGATTTATATCCAATCCAGATCCAGTCCATACCCAGTCAATTTTCGTCAATTCCAGCAACCCGCTCCAGAATTTCAGCCTGAAATTCAGCCTCAGCGGTGGATCTTGGTATTCAGGCGCATTTTTAGCCTTTCTGTCGCTCAATTCACTGGTGACACGGGAGCTAAGGGCGGTACGATTGAAATTTAGGGGCAACAAGCATCAACTTTTCAGTTTTGATCGACATCACCGGCCGGCGATCAAAACGGAAAAATTGCGATCTATCCAAACCAACTTCGTGCAAAGCAAACAGAGCCGGATTGGTCATTTTGTTTAATGGTGCGGTAGTTTCTGCCAGCGCTGCGATCGGGATTTTTACGACTGTTTTGCAGCGCTTCAACTGGTCTGAATCCCACCAGCAAGTTGATAATTAAAATCTGGCATTTACGGAAGCGAAGTTTCGATGTTTAGGTGGATGGGGTTGCATCGCCAGCCATCGATCGCCGCCGACGAGGTTTAAGCATGTGTTCATGAATTTTTCCAATTCGGCCAGTGTGCCCAATCGCCCACCCACGGCTTCCGGCTCCAACCACGAATCGGTTCCTTCCGAGTCACAGTCTCTGATTGTGGCGCTGGTTGGAGGCAATGAAACCTCAGAACGCCTGATTTGGGAATCTCTGATTCAGGAGTCTGGTCACGTGTTGTTCGATCGCTGGACGATCGACTCTTTAGCTCAATTGCGATCCCAAACGGATCCACCCCTGCGTGAGCTGGCTAAGGTGGAGCTGTTGGTGCTGTTGGTCATGCCGGAAACGGTGAAACCGATGCTGGCACTAGTGGATTGGCTATATCGCCAATCGGGGCTGCCCTCTTTGGTGGTGGTGATGCGTCCCCTGCCCTCCTCGATCGCGCCGTTGGTTTCAGCCCTTACCCATGGCGGCATTTGGGGCGTGGTGGGCTTGCCTTGGACTCCCGAGCAAGGGCGGGCCATGCTCGATGCGGTGAGTAGCCGATGCTTAGCCGATCGCGAAGCCCGGCGCTGTCAGGTGTCATTGGAACAGCAATTGATCGATCGCAACCAACTGGCCGCGATCGCCCTCCATGACTCCCGCAGCGCGATCGGAGCCATTCAATCCTATGCCCAACTCATGGATCGGTTTTGGGATCATTGGCCCGCCGAACAACAGCGAGCCTACCTGAAGCGGATCGGTTGTTTAGCGGAAAAAACCCTTTCGGAATTTAACGATCTCACGGTCTTAATTGAGGCTGATTCCGGCCGATTGCGGTTTGAACCCGCTTGGTTAGATGTCTCTGCCTTACTTCGAGAAGTGGTCGATCGTTGCCAACAAATTGCACCCGCCCTGTGCCACATCACAATCCACGATCGCCTAGATCATTCTCAAATTTGGGCCGATGCTCGCCTATTTCGGCTGATTACCAATAACCTCTTGGACAATGCCATCAAATATTCACCGGATGGCGGCACGATCGAGGTCTTTCTATCGCAACAAAGTAACTTCCTACTCTTGCAGGTTCGCGACCATGGCATTGGCATTTGCAGCGCCGATCAGGAACGGATTTTTCAACAATTTACCAGAGGATCCAACGTCGCTGACATCCCCGGCACTGGATTGGGTTTAGCCATCATTTCCCAATGCGTTCAATTACATCACGGCAAAATTGAACTCGATAGTGAACTACAGCAAGGCAGCATGTTCACCGTTTGGCTACCCATGATCGCACTAGGTTCTACGAATCATCACGCTGCTTCCGGCTTTGCGGATGGCTAACCCACGCTTATCGTTTCAACCCAAGTTCGTTGCAAATTTTGCAAGTGTTCGTTTTCAATTTTGCCAACGCCGGATGAATTCAAGTCATTAACGCCAGTACCCAAATTCCAAAAGCTGTTGCCTTTTAACTACATTTTCTCTGGTTGATCATTCAAGCTTTCGCAAGCCAGAGAATTTTAAAAAATCAAGTTCAAAGGCAACGACTTTAGAGGATAGTTCGAGAAGAAGTATGGTCAAGACTGAAAACCAGTTCAACCATAATTGAGTAGCAGTCTGTTGATAATTTTAATAATTGGCTTGATCGAAAACTGATCGAATTTAATTGATCAGTACCGTGATTTCACTGAATCTTTACTAGCTGATCAGGTTAGGCATTCAGGCCAGTTGATGG
Source organism: Limnothrix sp. CACIAM 69d (assembly GCA_001913845.2). Taxonomy (GTDB): domain Bacteria; phylum Cyanobacteriota; class Cyanobacteriia; order CACIAM-69d; family CACIAM-69d; genus CACIAM-69d. The sequence goes on from MKGP02000070.1 coordinate 52,003, forward strand.
AAGTTCCTTGAATACTTGAAGTTGATTGATAATCGCCTTACGATCATCAACACCAGATGAGGTGGTCGCTGCGTGTCTCAACTGACTCTGACTCAGTGCTATCAATTGCTAGAAGTTCAGGCTGATGCATCAATCGAAGCAGTTAAGTTAGCCTATCGCCAATTAGCCAAAGTTTGGCATCCCGATCGATTTGTTGAGGATCCGGAGCTATGCAAAATCGCAGAAGCAAAGCTCAAGCAAATTAATGCGGCTTATCAGCAAATTAGGGAGCACCTGACCCAAATCGGCACTCAACCCGTAACCAACCAGCCTCCACAAGCGCCATCACCCGCCACAGCCCAAGGCACAACAGCCAGGGCTAATCGTGTTCGGGTCTCATCCCGGCCTGGGCCTGCGCGATCGCCTGCTCAAATTTTTTATGGCTATGCGATCGACTGCATGGCACGAGGAAGCTACACGGCGGCCCAAAACTATTTGAACGATGCCATTCGCCTAGAGCCGGACTATTTAGCAGCCTATGAGTTGCGCTATGAGGTGGCCAAACGCAAGGGGTCTGATTATCTGGCTCGACAAGATTGGCAAAAAATTCAGGAACTGCAACGGAATCGAAAGGCACGCCAAAAGTCTAGTGCTCGCCCTCCTGCACCACCGGCCACCAACACCCCCGAATCCATGGTGGATCGCTTCAGCACCATTCGTGGGCCAATCTTGAACCATCAGGGCCCGGTCATCGCCATGGCCTTGGAAGCTTCGGGATTACGGCTAGGAACGATCGGTCATGATCGATGGCTGCAACTACAGAGCCTTGATGCTGCGGCAAATGAGTCACAATCACGGCAATTTGAGGCAGAACTAACGGCTCTGGCGGTGAGTCGGGATGGGTATCTGTGGGCGATCGGCTCCGCCGATGGTGTGATTTGGATTTGGGATGGTCGGCGGCAACGGGTGGGGGCAACACTGGATGAACGGTGGTTAAACTTTGGGGCTGGGATTAACGCTTTGAGGTTTGCACCTGACGGGTTTGGATTGTGGAGTGTTGATACCCAAGGAACGGTTTGCCATTGGGACTTGAAAGCGGGGCGATCAACCTTGCGATGGTCAGCCATCGAGCTACAGCGCTCTTCGGAAGTACCCGCACCACAGGGATCTGACTTGAACGCTGTAATGAGTGCCTGCGGTCGAGCGGCATTATTGGGCGGGCAGTCCTGCGGGCTACAATTGCTGGATTTACAACAGTCCAAAATTCAGCGGCGATGGTCACTCTCACAACCGGTGAATGCTTTGGCTTGGAGTCTCGATCGACGGGCGATCGCCCTAGCCCAAGGAGCGACGATTCAACTATCCCTGGCCTCCCCCAAACCCACTACCCGATTGTTACAGGGCCATCAAGGGCCCGTGCGAGCAATGGCGTTTGCTCCCCATAGCACTTGGTTCCTGAGCACGGGGGATGATTGCACACTTCAGTTTTGGAACCTATCGACCGATCGCCCGCTAAAAACCCTGAGCCTGCCAGCGCCTGGCCGGGCATTGGTCACCGATGGCAAACGGATCTTCTGTGGACTGGAAACAGGAGCTGTCATGCTGATTGGAGAGTAGTAGCGCAGCAGGCTTAATTTATTGGGTCAAAACGGCAAAGGCAGTCGTGGTAACAAGGGGCTTAAGCCCCTTGCTGCCTAACGATTTGGTGGCGATCACAGTCAGTTGACTTGGCATATCACGTTAAGGCAGTCGCGCTAGTAGGGTTTGCAACTGGCTGAACTCCCACCTTTTTCACTTTGCGATCAACGGTGATCAACGGGCTTGGAGGCGCGGATCCAGATCCTGAAGTGCGGCTGGAGACATGGTGGCGAAATATTGATGGTGAAAGCGCTCTTCTTGAACGATCGCCCAAAATTGTGCGATCGCCCGCGATCGGCTGGTCGCTTCGGTTTTCATGCCGTCCAGAGCTTGGGGTTGAAACCTCAGGTGGCCATCCTGCTCAATGGGGTTCAGGCCGATCGCCGCCAGGGCATCCAGGCCGAGTTCAATCGCCTGGGGGCTGAGGGCTAATCGCTCTGCGAGCAATGCTCGATCGACGGTTTGGCCAGTGCGGCTCAGATATTTCGCCATCCCCAACAGGGTTTGCCAGGTGCGATCGGGGCTGGGTTCCAAAGTCGGCTGATAGGTCAGGGCGATCGGGCATTGATCGTCCAGGGCTTGGCGGGCGATGTGCTGCCAGTCTTCCCAACGGGTCGGGCATTGATCAACCCACAATATCTCGGCGGGCGATGGCAAGTCGGCGGCAGGTAACCCTTGCCGATAATCCCAAACGGGAATCGTACCAGCGAGATCGCGCACCAAGGGGCAATCGGCTGGGCGCACTGCCAAGGGCCGCAATTGATAGCACTTATCGCGGGCATTGAAATCCAACTCCGCCACCAAGTCACAGGATCCCTTGGGAATGGCTTCCGGCAAACAGTCCCACCAAATGCCCGGGAAAGGTTCAGTGGCCGAGTCATCTTGAATTTCAAAGCAGGTGTAGAGATACCGCAATTTTTGGGATCCCAGGTGCAGGCGGCGGACTTGCAGATTTTGGAACCGAACTTGCCGAATCAGCAAGCGCGGGGCCGGGTTCCCCATGCCGCAAGGTTCCAGCCACTTCAGGGCTTGAAACAGGGCCCGTCCTCGATCGAGCAGCAAGTCTGCCACGGTTACGGTCAAATCGGCCGTGATGGGCTGGGGCGATCGGGCGGGGCAGCGTTGACGCACTTCCCGTTCCAGGGCTTGGGTAAACAAATCCAGATTGGCCGCCGGCAAAGCCAACCCCGCCGCCAGGGGATGGCCCCCAAATCGATCGAGCAAATGGGTTTGTTGCTTCAGGACTTCGTAAAAATCCAGACCCGGGAGCGATCGGGCGGATCCCTTCGCCATCTCGCCTTCCAGGGTCAGCAACACCACGGGGCGGTTAAATTCCTGCACCAGTTGACCCGCCACTAACCCCAAAACACCCAAGGGCCAGCCCGCTTCCGCCAATACAATCACAGCGGTGGTGGACCAATCGATGGCGGACAGGCGCGATCGGGCCCGCCACAGCACATCGTTTTGCAGGGCTTTGCGGCGACTGTTGGCCGCTTCCACTTGGTCAGCTAATTGGCGACACCGATCGCGATCGCGACTGGTTAGCAGTTCAATGCAAAAGTGAGCATCGCCATAGATGCGGCTGGCCGCATTGATGCGCGGGCCCAGGCCAAAGGCAATATCAGAGGGGCGATCGCCCGTTTTCTTGCATCGCTCCAGCAACAGTTGTAATCCGGGGCGATCGGTTTTTTGGAGATGCTGCAACCCCACTTGGGCCAAGTACCGAGCATCGCCCCGCAGTTCCACCAAATCCGCAATTAGCCCGATCGCCACCAGATCCAGCAGGGCCGCCAGGGGCCGTTGGGGAACCCTGGGCAAAGCTTGGTAAAGGGCTTCCACCAATTTGTAAGCCACGGCCACACCGGAAAGGCTGGCCAAGGGCGAATCGGCCGGGACTGCGCGGGGGTTCACCAACGCCACCAAATCCGGCCGTTGGTCGGGCAAGCTGTGGTGATCGGTCACAATCACCTCCAAGCCCAAGTTCCGCGCGATCGCCAACTCCGCCAGGTTGGTGCTGCCCGTATCGCAGGTCACAATCAGTTGCCAACCGGCCGCCGCCAGGGACTCCAGACCCGATCGGGATAGGCCATGGGACTCTTTGAGGCGATCGGGCACAAAATAAGTGAGCCGATCGCCCTGGGGGAAAAACTGCCCCAACCCATCCCACAGCACCGCCGTGGCCGTCACGCCATCCGCATCAAAATCCCCCCAAATGGCCACTCGATCGCCCCGTTCATGGGCCAACACCAACCGCGCGATCGCCTGGGCCATTTCGGAGCCAAATCCTTCTGGCCCCGTGGGTTGATAGTGCGCCGCCGAGAGCCACCCGGCCAAGGTGCGCGGATCGCGCCAACCCCGTTCCCACAACACTTGGGCCAGCCACCGGGCCCGATCGCCAGTTGCTGATGCCCCCAGCATTACCAGGACAGATCGCACCGCCGCTACCCAATCAGGCGGCGGCAATTCACTTGGCTGTTGCCAGGGAAGATCAGTCCAACTAGTAGACATCCCGGATTCTCACGAAACTGCAAACCTATTCACTATCATCAGAGGCATAGCTCGAAAAATCTGTTGCAACCTGATTGGCTGTTGGTGATTCATGGCTCAACTTGAAGATTTGACAGTTGGTGCAACCGTTTCAGGGATCTTGCTCAACCAACCCGTAACCATTGTTGCAACCATTGTCGCAACCCAGGAGTGTGACACGGAGGCGATCGAGCTGATCTACAAAGACCCAACAACAGGGCGCACAGGGAATCTGTTGATCTTCCGCGATGATGCCGCCAGCCTCGACATTGTGACCCATGGGCAACCTTGGAGTTTTGAGGGCGACGGGGAAGCGCTGCGCCTGGTGTCAGAAGCCCATCGAATTCGGCTTGCTTACCTGTTCGATCCGTTGCTGGCCGTGCACACCTCCGTGGTCGAACCCTTACCGCACCAAATTACGGCGGTCTATGGTGAAATGCTGGGTCGGCAACCTTTGCGGTTCTTGCTAGCCGACGATCCTGGGGCCGGCAAAACAATCATGGCCGGTCTGCTGATTCGTGAGCTGTTGCTGCGGGGGGATCTGCAACGTTGCTTGATTGTTTGCCCCGGTAGCTTGGCCCTGCAATGGCAAGACGAACTCTTTCAGAAGTTTCACTTGCCCTTTGAGATTCTAACGAACGATCGCCTAGAGGCCGCGAGAACCGGGAATGGCTTTGCGGAAACGCCCTTCGGCATCGCCCGGCTAGACAAACTCAGCCGCGATCGCGATTTGCACACCAAACTAGCCGCGACGGACTGGGATTTGGTCGTGATGGACGAAGCCCACAAGCTCTCCGCCGCCGTTGTTGGGGGCGAGGTGCGCGAGACCCAGCGCTACAAACTGGGCAAGCTCTTGTCGGGGTTAACGCGCCATTTTTTGCTGATGACCGCCACGCCCCACAACGGCAAAGAAGAGGACTTTCAGCTTTTTTTGGGGTTACTCGATGGTGATCGCTTTGAAGGCTGCTTTCGGAGCGGGGCCAAGACTGGGGATGCGTCGGATTTGATTCGCCGGTTGGTCAAAGAAGATTTGCTCAAGTTTGATGGCAAGCCCCTGTTTCCTGAGCGACGGGCCCGCACGGTTCAGTACCAACTGTCTGACCTCGAAGCGTTGCTGTACAAGCAGGTGACGGATTATGTGCGGGACGAATTTGACCGGGCCGACCAGCTTTTGAATGATGGACGGCGGGGCACGATCGGGTTTGCGCTGACGATTTTGCAGCGGCGCTTGGCTTCTTCTCCCGAAGCGATTTACCAATCTTTGCGACGACGGCGCGATCGACTGCAAAAGCGATTGCGCGAAGAAGCATCCCTGAAACGTGGCCTAGATGCGGAGTTGGGATTTGGGCCCACGATTAACCCGGAGGATTGGGACGACGACTTCGAGGATGCGTCCGGAACCGAGCGCGAGGCCACCGAAGAAGAGGTGGTTGATCGGGCAACGGCCGCGCGCACCGTTGCCGAATTGCAGGCGGAAATCGATCGCCTACAGGAACTCGAACAACTGGCGCTACGGGTGCGACGCAGCGGCAAGGATCGCAAGTGGGATGAGCTGTCGCGGGTGATCCAAGAGGTGTTTCTGACCCGGGGCAATCCATCCCCGGAGGCGGAGCTAGAGACTGAGGGGGCGACCGAATCCCGATCGACCCGAAAGCTGGTGATCTTTACGGAGCACCGGGACACGCTGAATTATCTGAGCGATCGAATTAGAACCCTGCTGGGACGACCGGAAGCGATCGTCACCATTCACGGCAGCATTGGCCGAGACGAGCGCAAGCGCGCGGAAAATGCCTTTAAGCAAGATCCAGCGGTGGAAGTGTTGATCGCGACGGATGCGGCGGGGGAAGGGATTAACCTCCAGCGGGCCCACCTGATGGTCAACTACGATTTGCCATGGAATCCCAATCGGCTGGAACAGCGATTTGGGCGCATCCACCGGATTGGTCAAACGGAAGTTTGCCATCTGTGGAACCTAGTGGCGGCGGAAACCCGCGAAGGCGATGTGTACCTGGCCCTGCTGAAAAAGCTAGAAATCGAACAGGCGGCCCTGGGGGGCAAGGTGTTTGATGTGCTGGGCAAGGCGATCGCGGGCAAAGAATTACGGGAATTACTGATCGAGGCCATTCGCTACGGGGAGCGACCGGATGTGAAGGCCAAGCTCGATCAAGTGGTCGATCGCCTCGATCACGATCGCCTGCGTGAGTTGCTGGAAGAACGGGCCCTGGCCCGCGACTCGATGGATATGAGCCAGGTGCAACAAATTCGCGCTGACATGGAACGGGCGGCGGCCCAGCGGCTCCAGCCCTACTTCGTGTCCGCCTTCTTTCTCGAAGCCTTCCAGCAATTGGGAGGCTCCATTCGCGAGCGGGAACCCAGGCGCTATGAAATTACCCATGTGCCATCGGTGATTCGCAATCGCGATCGGGCGATCGGCCAAGGTCGCCTGCTCCGGCGCTACGAGCGCATTTGCTTTGAGAAATCCTTGATGAAGCCGGTGGGCAAGCCCGATGCTGACCTGATTTGTCCTGGGCATCCCCTGTTGGATGCCACGCTGAGTGTGATCTTGGAGCGCCATCAATCGACCTTGCAACAGGGCGCGATCCTGGTGGATGACAACGACCCCAGCGAAACGGCCCGAATTTTGGTGTATCTCGACCATGGGATTCAGGACGGCCGGATCGATCGCGCGGGCAACCGGCGGATTGTGTCGCGACGGATGCAGTATGTGGAAATTCCCCTTTGTGCGGCTTGTTTGGCGGGCCACTGCACGCCCGATCGCCACGAGGAGCACGAGGGCCACAACATGGGCTATGCACCCTATTTGGACTATCGATCGATCAGTCCTGAGGAGCGGTTGCTGCTGACTCCGCTCTTGGATCGGCTGGGATCGCGCCAAGATCTAGAACAACGGGCGCGCAATTATGCCATCAAGCACTTGGTCAACCATCACTGGCAAGAAGTCCGCGATCGCACCGAGCAAACCATCAGCAAAATCCTGCAAGCCGTGCGGGAGCGCCTAACCCAAGAAATCCTATATTGGGATGGCCGAGCCAACCAGCTTGACGAGCAAGAAAAAGCCGGTAAGCCCAATGCCCGTCTCAACTCCACCAAGGCTCGCGAACGGGCCGACGAACTCGTGGCCCGGATGGACAAACGGATCGAAGAACTAGAACAGGAGAAGCAACTTTCCCTGTTGCCGCCTACGGTGGTGAGTGGTTCTCTGGTGGTTTCGATCGGGCTGTTGCAGCGACTCCAGGGCAAGCGCGACTCGGGCCCCAACACCTTCGCGCGGGAAACCCGGCGGGTGGAGCTGGCGGCCATGGCGGCGGTGATGGCGGCGGAGCGGGCGGCGGGGCGCGAGCCTCAGGATGTGAGTGCCCAAAAATGCGGTTATGACATCTGCTCGACCGACCCGGCCACGGGCCAAAAATATTTGATTGAGGTCAAGGGACGGATTGCGGGAGCCACTACGGTGACGGTGACGCGTAACGAAATTACCGTCAGCCTGAATTCGCGTCACTACTGGCTGGCGCTGGTGCAAGTGCCGATCGACCCCAGCTTCAGGGAGGGCGATGCATTTCGGGTGCGCGAGCGATCGGCCACCTATCAAGTGGGTCACGGGGGCTGCGTGGTGCGATATGTGCATCGGCCCTTCGATCGCGAACCCGACTGGGCCGTGACCAGCATCAACTACGACTGGCGCAAGCTCTGGGAGCGGGGCACGGAAACAATCTGGAAACAATAGCGAGAACTGCGGGATAGACCACACACCCTCCACTACGATTAGGGCAGGACTTTGAAGGGACTAGACCTCCTGCACAAATCAGCAAACCCCTTGTCTCAAGATGAGCCGATAAACGATCATTTCGTAGGTTGGGTTGAGGCACGAAACCCAACAGCGACAAGCTTGGTGCCGATCGAGTTGGGTTTCGCAAAGCTCAACCCAACCTACTAGCTACGATTACGAAAGGACTTTGAAGGGACTGAATCATGGCGGATCGCAAAAAGTTGATCGAGGTGGCGTTGCCCCTGGAAGCGATCAACATGGAATCGGCGCGGGAAAAGTCGATTCGCCATGGTCACCCCAGTACGTTGCATTTGTGGTGGGCGCGGCGGCCGTTGGCGGCTTGTCGGGCGGTGTTGTGGGCTTCGTTGGTGGATGACCCGAGCAGTTGGCCGGAGAAGTTCCCGACTGTGGCCGCGCAGGAGCAGGAACGGCAACGGCTGTTTGACATCCTGGGACGGATCGAGACGGAAACGGACAAGAAAGGCAACACCAAGCAAGTGGTGCGCGGGTTGGTGTCTTGGGATCAGATCAACGATCCCAAGTCGGGTGTGTTGGAGCAGGCCCAAGCGGAAATTGCCCGATGTTTGGCTTGGGAGCGCGGTGAGGAACCGCCCCAGGATCCGGCGGCTGTGCGGGATTACATTGCGCGGTATGCGCCGCCGGCCTATGACCCCTTTGCGGGGGGTGGGTCGATTCCGTTGGAGGCCCAGCGGTTGGGATTAGAGGCCCACGCGAGCGACTTGAATCCGGTGGCGGTGTTGATTAACAAGGCGTTGATCGAGATTCCGCCGAAGTTTAAGGATCAGTACCCGGTGAATGGGGACGATCGAGCTAAGAAAAATATTTCGTCCTGGCGGGGCGCTCAGGGATTGGCGGCGGATGTGCGGCACTACGGGGCTTGGATGCGCGATCGCGCTTTTGAGCGCATTGGGCATTTGTACCCGAAGGTGGCGCTACCGACGGAGTTGGGCGGCGGCGAGGCGACGGTGATCGCTTGGCTGTGGGCGCGGACGGTGACTTGCCCAAACCCGGCTTGTGGTTGCTCGATGCCGTTGGTGCGGAGTTTCCAGCTTTCGACCAAGAAGGGCAAGGAAGCTTGGGTGGAGCCGGGTGTGGTGCGTCGGGATGGCCAGCCGCCCCAAATTCAGTTTGTGGTGCAGTCGGGTGAGGGAACGCCGCCGGAGGGAACGGTGGAACGCAAGGGGGCGCGGTGTGTGGCCTGTGAAACGCCTGTGCCGTTGGAGTATGTGCGGTCTGAGGGCCGCGCGGGGCGGATGGGCGCTCAGTTGATGGCGATCGTGGCGGAAGGAAAATCGGGTCGCATTTATCTGGCTCCGACGGCAGAACAGGAAGCAATCGCTAATTCTGCTGAACCGGACTGGAAACCGGATACAGATTTACCGAAGGAAGCGTTGGGTTTTCGTGTCCAAAACTACGGCATGACGAAACACGCTGATCTGTTTACGAATCGCCAATTGGTTGCGCTAACGACGTTCAGCGATTTGGTGGCAGAAGTGAAGGAAAAGGCGATCGCGGATGCAGTGGCGGCGGGCTTGCCCAACGATGATCAACCCCTCAGTGAAGGCGGCATAGGAGCTAGGGCTTATGGAGAGGCGATCGCTACTTATTTGGCTTTTTCTGTTGATCGAAGTGTTGATCGAAATTCAACTATCTGCTCATGGGACTCAAGCCCCAAGATGGAAGCGCTTAGAAATACATTTGCCAGGCAAGCAATTCCAATGACCTGGGATTTTGCAGAAGGCAATACCTTCAGTAATTCATCTGGCAATTGGACTAGTAATATTGACTGGGTAGTAAAAGTTATCGAAGGGTTATCTCTGGAGTCCACATCTAAGGTCTTTCAACATAACGCAACCACAGAACATCTAAATGATATTGAGAAGAAGGTAGTCTCTACAGATCCACCCTATTACGACAACATTGGTTACGCCGACCTTTCAGATTTTTTTTATGTTTGGCTACGGCGCTCGCTTAGTTCTATCTATTCAACAATCTTCAGTACCCTCTTAGTTCCTAAATCTCAAGAGTTAGTTGCTACACCCTATCGTTTTGGTGGCAGTAAACAAAAAGCCCAAGAATTTTTTGAAGAAGCTCTAGGACAGGCTTTTCAACGAATGTATGAGGTTTCTCATGCCGATTATCCGCTAACGGTTTACTACGCCTTTAAGCAAGCGGAAACCGACCAGAAGGGTAAGGATAACGAATCCATTGCCTCTACGGGTTGGGAAACTATGCTAGAGGGCCTCATCAAAGCCAACTTCAGTATCAACGGCACTTGGCCGATGCGCAGTGAACTCAGCAATCGAATGGTTGCATCAGGAACCAACGCGCTTGCCTCCTCGATCGTTCTGGTTTGTCGCCCCCGCTCTGCCGATGCTCCCAAAACAACCCGGCGGCAATTTTTGAGCGAACTGAAACGGGAACTACCCGAAGCCCTCAAAACTCTTCAACAGGGCAACATTGCCCCCGTAGACCTCGCCCAAGCCAGCATTGGCCCCGGTATGGCCGTTTATTCGCAATATGCCGCCGTCCTCGAAAACGACGGATCGCCCCTGCGCGTCCGCACCGCCCTGCAACTGATTAACCAACTGCTCGACGAATACTTCACCGAACAAGAAGGCGAATTCGACGGCGACACCCGCTGGGCCCTCACCTGGTTTGAGCAACACCAGTTCAACCCCGGCCCCTACGGCGAAGCGGAAACCCTCTCCAAAGCCCGTAACGTCAGCGTCCAAGGCCTCGTGGAATCCGGTATTTTGGAAGCCAAAGCCGGCAAAGTACGCCTGCTGAAGCGAGACGAACTCCCCAAAGGCTGGAACCCCGCCCAGGACGATCGCACCCCCGACTGGGAAGCCACCCAACACCTGATTCACTGCCTCGACAAGGATGGCGAACTGGCCGCCGCGGCCCTGTTGGCGGCCCTGGGCGATCGATCCGAACGGGCCCGCGACCTGGCCTATCGGCTCTATAGCCTCTGCGACAAAAAAGGCTGGGCCCAAGAGGCGATCGCCTACAACAGCCTCGTGATCGCCTGGCCCGAACTCCAACGCCTCGGACAGCCGATCGCCGACTCCGATAGTCAACTAGGTCTGGGGATCTAAATCCGGCTGCGGAAACTTACGCTAGATATTGAGGAGTGAGGAGCGAGAATTGAGGAGTGAGTTAGCCCTAGGGCACATCATCATTTCCTAGGATCAAGCTGAAAAAGCCAATTTTCTACGCCCCAACCCCGGTAGACAAGGGGCTTAGGGCCTGTCATCAATTCCATCGCTGTAGGGGTTGGGTCTCCCAACCCTGACCCGAGCGATCGCTCCAAACCCGTCCAAGTCTAGGAATATCACGGATCGTGGGGGCTGGGCGGGGAGACCCCGCCCCTACAACTGATCGGTTGGGAGAACGCAAGAATCAGGGTTTCAGGGATTTGATGACAGGCCCTAAGCCCCTTGCCCCCCACGATCAAGCAACGCAAGAATCAGGGTTTTAGGCAATTTGACGACCCTCCCCAACTGCTCCCTCCTCAATTCTCGCCCCTCCATCCTCACCTCTCACACACCATGGCCCTAAGCAACCACGAACGAGTTGGCCGCGCGCTCAAGCTCCTGCACGAGGGACTCTATCCCTACCTTGAGCGAGAAATGCAAGCCACCTACAAGGCCCAATGGCTCCTGCGGGCTGCCGCTTTTTTTGACAAAGACAGCACCACCGCCCAAGCCAAGCTCAAAACCGATCTCTACGACTTCCTCAAGTTCATGTGGAACGAGTGGAATGAGGTATTTCGCAAAACCCTCGGCAAGGCCGAACGCAGCCTGTTGTCCGAGTGCCAAGATATCCGCAACACCTGGGCCCACAATTCCACCTGCACCACCGATGATGCCTATCGGGCCCTCGACACGATCGAGCGGCTGCTGTCGGCCGTGTCCGCCCCCGAAGCCAACCAGGTCGAAAAACAAAAACAAGAGCTGTTGCGCGCCCGGTTTGAAGACCAAGCCCGCCGCGAAACCCGCCGCACCGCCTCCACACCCACAGACGGCCAACCCCAGGCCGGCCTCAAACCCTGGCGCGAAATTGCCACGCCCCATCCCGATGTGGCTTCTGGGCAGTTTCAGCAGGCAGAGTTTGCGGCCGACCTGTGGCAGGTCTATTTGGATGAAGGGTCAGACGAATATCGCGACCCCACAGAGTTCTATCGCCGCACCTACCTGACCGAAGGGCTACAACAACTGCTGGGCAATGCTCTGCGGCGGCTGAGTGGCCAAGGGGGCGATCCGGTGGTGGAGCTGCAAACCAACTTTGGCGGCGGCAAAACCCACGCCATGTTGGCGCTCTATCACCTCTGCCAAGCCCTGGAGATTAGCGACTTGCCGGGGATGGAGCCGATTTTTCAGACCATGGGGATCGATCGCCCGCCCCAAAATGTGAACGTCGCGGTGTTGGTGGGCAACAAACTCCAACCCAGCGGCATTCCCCCCTATCGCCCGGAACACACCAGCCAAAAGCGCCCGGTAATTAATACCCTGTGGGGCGAGCTGGCTTGGCAACTGGGCGGCGCTGAGGGCTATGAGCTGGTGCGCCGAGCCGATGAGACCTCCACGAATCCCGGCGATGCCCTGACCCAACTGTTCAATCGATACTCACCCTGCTTGATTCTGATTGATGAGTGGGTGTCCTACGCTCGCCAGCTCCACGAAGAAAAGGACGTGGCCGGGGGAATTTTTGACACGCAGTTTACCTTTGCCCAAACCCTCAGCGAGTCAGCGAAAAACGCCAAGCAAACCCTGTTGGTGGTGAGCATTCCCGCGTCGGATATTGAAATTGGCGGCGATCGAGGAAAAGACGCGCTCGATCGGCTGAAAAATGCGATCGGTCGGGTGGAGTCCCCTTGGCGACCCGCCAGCGCCGAAGAAAGCTTTGAAATTGTGCGGCGGCGACTGTTTCAAACCACCACCGATCCCAGCCTATTTGTGCAGCGGGATGCGGTGGTTAAAGCCTTTGCCGACCTCTATCGTAGCCAAAGCCAGGAGTTTCCTAGCGAGTGCAAAGAGTCTGGCTATGAACGGCGGATGCGCGATGCCTATCCGATCCATCCCGAACTGTTCGATCGGCTCTATTCCGATTGGTCTACCCTCGACAAGTTCCAGCGGACGCGAGGCGTGCTGCGCTTGATGGCCAAGGTGATTCATTCCCTCTGGGAGCGCAATGACCAGAGCCTAATGATTATGCCGGCCAACATTCCCATGGATGATTCGCAAGTCCAATCGGAGCTGACGCGCTATTTGGATGACAACTGGATTCCGGTGATCGACAAGGATGTGGACGGGGTGAATTCTTTGCCCCTGTCGCTCGATCGGCTCAATCCTACCCTGGGGCGCTATTCGGCCTGCCGTCGCGTCACCCGCACGGTTTATATGGGATCGGCCCCAACCCTGCGTGCTGCAAATCGGGGCTTGGAAGATCGCCGCATCAAGCTAGGCTGCGTGCAACCGGGTGAAAATACCGCTACCTTTGGCGATGCCCTGCGCCGTCTCAGCGACCAGTCCACCTATCTCTATGTGGATGGCAACCGCTACTGGATTTCGACCCAACCCAACGTGAACCGCACGGCCCAAGAACGGGCGGACCAGCTCCTGCGCGATCGGGAGCCGGTTTGGGACGAAATCATCAAACGGCTGCGGGCTGATAAAGCACGGGGGGACTTCAGCGCTGTGCATGTGGCCCCTGGTTCCAGCGCCGATATTCCCGATGATGCGACCCTTGGTGTGCGGTTAGTGGTGCTGAGTCCAGAACACTACCACCAGAAAAACACCGAGGACAGTCCCGCCCGCCAGTGGGTCGCCACCGCCCTCGATCGCAAGGGTAGCGGCCCGCGCTACGCCAAAAACACCCTGCTGTTCCTTGCGCCGGATAAAACCAGCCTGGAAAACCTAGAGCGCACCACAGCGCAATATTTGGCTTGGCAAGCGATCGTTCGGGACAAAGCCGCCCTGAACCTAGATGTGTTTCAGAGCAACCAAGCCACCACCAAACTTGGCCAGTCTGAACAGGCCGTCGTCAAAGGACTAGCGGAAACCTATCACTGGTTGCTCTGCCCAAAACAGGACGATGCCCATAGCAGCATTGAGTGGAAAGCCACCAAGCTATCAAGCACGTCAGACTCACCGATTTTGCAAGCCAGTGGTAAAGCTATCCACGAAAGCGACCTACTGACCAAATACGGGGCAGCCACCTTGCGCATGGAAGCACTCGACCCGTTCCTGTGGCGCGATTTTAATCACATCGATTTGAAGCGGCTGTGGGACTATCTCACGCAATATCTTTACCTGCCTCGCTTGAAAAATGCTGAGGTGTTGCTATCAGCCGTGCAGGCTGGTGTCGGTTCAACCGCCTGGGAAGAGGGATTCGCCTACGCAGAAGGATTTGATGAGGGTCGCAATCGCTATTTGGGCCTAGCCATTTGTACGGGGGTCGAGCCAGCAATTAGCCCCCATAGTTTGTTGGTGAAGCCCGCGATCGCGAAGGCCCAATTAGAGGCCGATTTGGCCCAAGACGCTGCACTGAAGTCCAGCCAAGATCCATTGGTTGATCAAGTGGTTAATCCAGCCAAGACCGATGCGATCGCCGCGTCGGGGTCAGCAACTAAACCAACGGAGCAATCAACTGTCCAAAGCGCCCCCAAGCCATCCTTGCGCCGGTTCTATGCCAGCACAACGATCGATACCTTGCGAATGAATCGGGATGTGTCTGTGCTTGCCAGCGAAGTCGTTCAACACCTAATGGCACTGCCTGGAGCCTCCGTCAAAATCTCGATCGAGATCGAAGCGCACATGCCCAATGGAATAACGGACGACACGCTCAGGACAGTCTCAGAAAACTGTCGCACGCTCAAGTTCGATCGACATGCTTTTGAGGAAGAGTAGGGAGCCGCCGCCAACCAACTCAAGCTCCTTCAACCCCAAACAAGGGGCTTCAGCCCCTTGCCCCAAGCGCCCAAGGACGAAAGGGCGACTAGCCGCCGTAGTTCCAGCCGGTGCTTTCTAGGGTGAGGGCTTCTCCTTCCCGATGGATGCCTGCGCCAATCACTTCGCCCACAAAAACCGTGTGATCACCATGGGCGATCGAGCCAACCACCTTACATTCCAAATAGCCCAGTGAATCCGGCAAAATTGGGCAGCCCGTGGCCTCGCCCAAATAGAACTCGATGTCTTCAAACTTGTTGCCCACCCGGCGACGGGGCTTAAAGAATTGAGCCGCCAAATCCTTTTGGCCTGCTTCCAACACCGTCAGCGCAAACACGCCGCTCGCTTCAATCATGGCGTGGGAACCAGATTCCCGATTCACGCAGTTCACCACCAAAGGCGGCTTAAACGAGCCTTGCATGACCCAACTGGCCGTAAAGGCGTTCACATCTTCGCCCGCCTGATCCCGCACACCGCAAACATAGATGCCGTGGGGAATTTTCCGGAGCATGGTCTTTTTGGCTTGTTCATCGAGCATGGTGCGAACTCCTCGATCGGGTGAATAGGCAGGGCAACCAACGGCCACGAATGTGAATCACGAATGCCAATCTATGGATGTCAATGATCGATCGCGTCGCCGTTTGCGGATCCCTTGCTGAGTGTATCGCAGCCGATCGCCCTCAAAGTTCCACCCAATCACCGATTAACCCGTTTTAGCGTCACAAATTAAACTAGGAAGGCTTAGATCTTTTGTAAAGAAAAATTACGAAAAAGACAGCAAGACGGCTTTCTGTCTTGACAGACTAGCGTTGCCCCGATACCTTAACATTCATACCCGGGTAATTCATTTGTAGTTATATGCAAGACAAACAGGACAAGCAAAAAGTCACGCTCTACTTCCCCCAACAGTTGCATCGTCAACTCAAAATCCGGGCGGCAGTTGAGTCGGAACCGATGTCCGCAATTGTCGAACGGGCCGTGGCCTTTTACCTCGAACACCCTGAGGTCATTGACGAGCACAGCGAACCCTACGGGCGTACCCACCGGGTCTATAGCTGCCCTGTCTGTCAAACCTCCACAGTCCTGCGTGACGGTGAATTGGTTGGTCTTGGAAGCCAGCCTGGCATCCTTGCCGAAGATACGCTGTCGATCGAACGGGCCCTGACAGTTCGGGCTGGTGCTCCGGAGTCCGCCGAGGAGGAAGCTCCCAGTGGTGACACGGACGATTCCAATAGCGAAAGCCTTGTACCTTGCTGAAGCAACTGCCAAATGGCTTCAGTTCCGGTTGCGGGTTAGCCCCTTAAGGATTTCGCTCAGGACTCGCTAGATACTTACTAATCACTTTGGCTAATCACGTTGGGCTAGATGGAGAGCAATTTCCAGTCTCTGAGCTAGTCCATCGCATGTCCAACTCAAGCGGAATGGGTCGAGGGTTATGCAAGAGCAACTAAGCGTCCTGGTCAGAGCGCAATATCCGCTGGTTTACCTCCTAACCTATGAAGAGGAACGCGCTGAACAGGCGATCGCCCGCCTTGCCCAATCCAAAACGCAACCCCGCCGCCTGTTTGTTTGGACGGTGACCCATGGGGTGGTGGAATATGGCCAACCCCGCACGGTGACGCAACACAACACCGTTTCGCCGGAAGCCGCGATCGAGTGGATTGTGCGCCAACGCGACCCCGGGATCTATATCCTCAAAGACTTCCATCCCTACATCGACTCTCCAGGGGTGAAGCGCTGGCTGCGAGACGCGATCGCCCAGTTCAAGGGGATGCAAAAAACAATCGTGTTGATGTCGCCGGTTCAGGAAATCCCGATCGAGCTTGAAAAAGAAGTCGTGGTGTTGGATTTCCCCCTGCCCACCCTGAACGAACTGGATCAGGTGTTGGGTGAACAACTCGAAGAGACCCGATCGCGCCCTCTCAGCCCGATCGCCCGTGAGAAACTGCTCAAAGCAGCCCTCGGTCTCACCCGTGACGAAGCCGAAAAGGTCTACCGCAAAGCCCATGTGAGCACCGGCAAGCTCACCGAATCGGAAGTCGAAATCGTCCTGTCCGAAAAGCAGCAGTTGATTCGTCGCAACGGCATTTTGGAATACATGGACGAAGACGAGACGATCGAGTCGGTCGGCGGTCTCGAAGAGCTGAAACGGTGGCTCACCCAACGCTCCAACGCCTTCACCGAGCGGGCCCGCGAATACGGCTTGCCTCAACCGAAGGGAATGCTGATTCTGGGCGTGCCCGGTTGCGGTAAGTCTCTGATTGCCAAAACCACCTCCCGGCTGTGGGGTTTGCCCCTGCTGCGGTTGGATATGGGGCGCATCTACGACGGCTCCACCGTGGGGCGATCGGAAAAAAACCTGCGGATGGTGCTCAAAACCGCCGAGTCAATTTCCCCCGTCATCCTGTTCATTGATGAACTGGACAAGGCCTTTGCCGGTTCCGCCGGTTCCGCCGACTCCGATGGAGGAACTTCCAGCCGCATCTTTGGCTCCTTTTTGACCTGGATGCAGGAAAAAACATCCCCGGTGTTTGTGATGGCGACGGCCAACCGGGTCGATCGACTCCCCGGCGAGTTCCTGCGCAAAGGCCGGTTTGACGAAATCTTCTTCGTCGATTTGCCCACCCAGGACGAACGGAGCGAAATCTTCCAAATCCACCTTGAAAAGCGGCGCTCTGAAATCTCCCGCTTTGATTTGGATCAGCTCGCCAAAGTTTCCGATGGTTTCTCCGGCGCAGAAATCGAACAGGCCATCTTCGCGGCCATGTACGAAGCCTTTGCCCAAGATCGCGAGTTTACCCAACTCGACATCATCGCAGCGATCAAGGCAACCCTGCCGCTGTCGAGAACCATGACCGAGCAGGTAACGGCATTGCGCGACTGGGCCCGCCAGCGCGCCCGCCCTGCCGCCGCTGCTGTTGCGGACTACATCCGCCAGGAGTGGTGACCCCCAAGCTTTCTCCCGTCTCCCAACGGGAGGAGGGCTAGCCCCCCAGTTCCAACCCGTTCAGCATTTGGAATCCCGGTTGGCTAGCGCATTGAAACCAAGCATCGAAGCCTCCCAACTTCGTGCTTGCCATTGAACCCCTAGTTGTTGTCGTTCACGCAATTTCCATCCACAGGAGGAAACCCTCATGTCTCACTTCAGCACCCTGCGCACCAAGATTACTGATGTGGAAATCCTGCGCCAATCCCTGTGCGACCTGGGCATTCAAACCAAAACCAGCGCCGATGTGCGTGGCTATAACGGCCAACGGGTTCGCGCTGACCTGGTGGCGATCCTGGAAGGGGAATATGACCTGGGCTGGTCGCGCAATGCTGACGGCTCCTACGATCTGATTGCGGATCTGTGGGGTGTGGCGAAGAAGCACAACCAAACGGAGCTGATCAATTCGATCAACCAAAAATATGCGGTGAATAAGACGCTGGCGGAGGTGAAGCGTCCTGGGCTGCAAAATGCCAATGTGAAATTGGTGGTTCAGTAGCAACCGCTTTGTCTGCGCGTTCCTAAGCTTGCTGGCTGGTCGGGTTACCCGGCCAGCCTATTTTGTTGGTTGATTGTTGTTATTGGTTGTTTTTCGATTGTTATTGGTTAGTTGCTGATTTTTATGATTGGGTGCTGTTTGATTTTTTGGTTGGTTGCTGTTGATTACTTGTTTTGAGAGCTTCAAGTAGATAACGTTATGGCAGAATGGGGTGAGTCGCTGTTCAGCTTGGCCATGACAATGCACTGTCCCCATTGTGATTCTCAAAACATCATTAAGAGTGGTTTAGTCAAAGGTCGTCAACGATTTAAGTGCAAAGACT
>MKGP02000064.1 GCA_001913845.2 Limnothrix sp. CACIAM 69d
GCCCAAATTGTTGTGGGGAGATGCATAGTTTGGGTCAAGCTTTATCGCCCGTTGGTAAGCGGTAATTGCCTCCTCATACCGCTTCAGATCGCGATACGCATTGCCCAAATTGTTGTGGGGAGATGCATAGTTTGGGTCAAGCTTTATCGCCCGTTGGTAAGCGGTAATTGCCTCCTCATACCGCTTCAGATCGCGATACGCAGCGCCCAAATCATTGTGGGCATAGATATAGCTTGGGTCAACCTGGATTGCCCTTTGGTGAGATGTGATCGCCTCCTCATACCGCTTCAAATCGTGATACGCATTGCCCAATTCGTTATGAGAATAGAGATCGTTTAAGTCAATCTCGATTGCCCTTTGGTAAGAAGTGATCGCCTCCTCATAACGTCCAAGATGCAATAACGCATTGCCTCGATTCCTCCAAATATAGTGATAATTAGGCTTACGCTGAACAATACGAATAAAGCGATCAAGCGTCGTCCTGTACTGTCTTGAAACAGAAAAAAGATGCTTATATTTCTGGAAGTTGATTTCCTGAAAAATCTTGTAGTAATTGGTAATATTCTGAAGGTGGTGAACCAAATAGCCAATTGCTGTTCTGCACCATTTCAAGTCAAATATTAACTGCCTTCGATTTCTAAAAGTATATTCAAAGATATGGTGATACTTAGGTTCAAGTTGAATAGCCTTTTCATAGCTCATAACAGCTTCTTCATATCGGCCAAGACTAAGCAGCGCATTGCCTTGAAAAAAAGCAGCGGAATAATTGGTTGAGTCAAGATCAAGAACGCGAGCAAAATTGATAATTGCCAGACCATAATTTCCGGCAGATAAATTAAGTTTTCCCACTTGTAAATAGAGCTGACTCAGTTGACCAAAATCAGTCGCATTTTTAATGAGATCTTGCAGTGTCATCAGCTTACTGATACATTCCGATTCTGTCAGATTTTGATAACTATCTTCTGCCAACGATTCTTCGAGAATTTTTTGATCGATTTCTGATGGTTTTAGGGGAAATCGATAGACCCCCAAGCGCCAATCAAAAAAGTCTGGGGCGCGTTCGCTCAAATATTGAATCGTGGTGGGCCGACAGCAAATCACAAAGGCACAGGGAAACCGATCGCGTAAGGTTTCCCGCGCCCAGTTCAGGTGCTGCAAAATCGGCGGCACACCCCGCCAATCGACACTGTAAATTTGCACATCGCTCCAGCCCGCCTGCCGCTTTGTGTCTTCGTAGTCCAACAGGGCTTCATCCAAATCCCGCACAAACAACACATCAAATGCCGTCGTTTCTGCGAGGGCTTGCACCTGATCCAGCAGCGTCGTAGCCTTGCGATCGAGCACCAATTGAGCAAACCGTTTTTCGGGAATTTCCCGCCGCAAGCGATCGAACAGTTCCTCATCCTTGTTGCGATCGCACACTATGAAATGCAGCTCAAACCCCGTTTGCCGCTGAAGCGATCGCCGCAAATTCTGATAGATTTCCTCCGGTGTTTCCGGTGGCAAATCCTCCTCATCATCCCAATCCATCACCCATTCCCTCCCATCTAACCCAGCAGCCCGCACCACCAACCCAGACAGATGGCTCAAGCCCCTTGCCCCCGCGAGTTTGATGCTTGAAACGCATCCCAACGCTGCTTAAATTCCTTGGAACTCCGAATCAACGGATGCACCGCCGCCCAGGTGATTTTGTCTTCGGTTTCCTCGTCCCATTCGCGATATTCCAACACACACAATCGAAACAACAAATTGCGACAGCGATCTTCACATTCGTTGCGGCTGTCCTTCGTTTGCTCAACCGCCATCAACGCTTCCCAATCCTCAAACCGAATCGCATCCAGATAGGTTTCTCGCGCCTCCGCGATCGCCCGTTGCACCGTTTTCACCCCGATCGGTAATGTATCCACCCGCTTCAAGGATTCTTGCACCAATCGCATTAACTCGCGCATGTGGCCACCGCTGGCCAAACACAATCGCTTCACGGCTTCTTCTTCTGCAAAAATATCGGGAACCAGCGATCGAGTGGGAGCCGCTTTAGCCACTCGCCGCGCCAATACATCGCGCAACTTCCCATAGCCATCATCGAGCATTTGATGATCTCGATCGGCGATTGCCACCATCGGCAATCGTTCTACTTCGCCATATTCATCCCGTAAGCGCGACGCACTGGCGGAAAATACGAAGGACACGGGTGCTGTATAGATCGTGTGGCAATTGAGGGCTTTGAGAGAATCAGCACGGTCAAGAAAAATTTCATCATGATTCGTGCGGCCATCAGGGCGATCAATCGGCGAGATTCGATCCAAGTTGTCCGCCATTACCACCAAATCTCGTTTACCAGGCGGTAATTGTGTCCGTGCATTCTCTAGCAAATCATTGAGCGCAGTTTCTAAACTTTCTGTTTGATCACGCATCAATTTCCGCACTTGATCACGCTTTTGGGGTTCCAACCGTACCGCTGTGGTTAACTTAACAAACTGACTAAGTTGTAACTCTACATTGGTCTTCAGATCTTCAATTTTGATATCTGCCGAGAGGATCGTTTTTAGCTCATCAACAGACTTAGCTAGCCATTGAGCGATTGGTCGGGAGTCAAGTCCCTCTAGGCTCTTGAGTCCATCAATAATGTTGCGTGCACAGGCCAGCAAAATATCCGAATATTCTGTATCTCTGAGATTTAAATCACCTGCATCGTCCGTCGCTGCTGCGAAATACACCACAAAAAAGCCGCGCTCTTCTAGCCACTGTTTCAGCTTTTTCAGTTCCGTGGATTTGCCGCCGCCGCGATGGCCGGAATAGATTTGGCAGGTTTTGCGCTGGGCATCAGTGATCGTCCGGCCCAAGTCCACGATGATGTCATCATCACCCCGCACCGAGGTGCAATCCACATAGGCTGGATCGCCCGGTTCCAGTGGTTGTGAGGGATCAAATTCATGCTTAAGCTGGACGATGATCGAAGATCCTGGGCTAGACATGTCAACGGCTACCAATGTTCTCGCCCCGATTGTAGCCAAGTCGATCGCCCTTAGTGGCCGCCGGTTGGGGTTTGGCCCTTGCGACCCTTACCCAGCAACAACAACAACGGCAACGAAACCAAAAACACTACCCCCACCACCCAAAACGTGTCAGCAAACGACAGAATCGACGATTGCAAACTGAGAGTGCGATCGAGCGAGGCGATCGCCTGTTGGTGCGCCGTGGTGGGATCCATGCCGCGCCCCACAAAAGCGCTGTTCAGAGCATCCAGCCGCCCTTGGGTTTCGGGACTGTAGGGGCTGAGATGCTCACTCAACACACTGCGGTGAAAGGCATTGCGTTGATCCAGCAGCGTCGTCAAAATCGCGATGCCAATGCTGCCGCCCAATTGCCGCGTCAGGTTATAAAACCCCGACCCGGCGGGAATATCAGCCGGGGGCAACGAACCGAGGGTCGCCAAACTGAGGGGCAAAAACATCATCACCGTGCCCACGCCCCGAAAAATCAGCGGATAAAACAGTGAGTCACTGCTGGAGTCGGGGTTCAGGGTCGCCAGGGAAAACATCACGCCGCTGGTCATGACGCTGCCCGCCGCGATCGCCCAGCGGGGATCGATGAAACTGCTCACTTTACCCAGGAGCATCATCGTGGCGGCGGAGGCCAGCGCCCCCGGCAACAACAACAGCCCCGTTTGCTGGGCGGTGTAGTGCAACACGCTCTGGGCAAAAATCGGCACGGCAAACAACGTGCCATATAGGCCCATGCCCACCACGGCGGAATAGATGCTGCCGGCCGCGAGCGATCGATGGCGCAGCACGCGCAAGTCCACGGCCGGGTGGCGCACGGTCAGCTCCCGCCAAATGAACAGGGCTAGCCCAACGGTCGCAGCGATCGCCAGGGCGATGATCGTGGGCGATTCAAACCAGTTGTCCTGCTCCCCTTCTTCCAGGAAGGTTTGCAAGCTGCCCACGGCGATCGTCAGCAAAGCAATGCCCCACCAATCGACTGATCGCCGCTGGCCGGAGCGATCGTGCGGCCGATCAGCCGGCAAAAACAGCAGGGCCATCACCACCGCCGCGATGCCGAAGGGAATATTAATGAAGAAAATCCAGCGCCACCCGAGGGTATCGGTCAGATAGCCGCCGAGGGTGGGGCCGATCGCCGGCCCCGTAATCACGCCGACTCCGAAGACTGCTTGGGCTAAACCCTGCTCGGCCGGCGGAAAGCTCTGGAACAAAATCGATTGGGCCTTGGCCAGCAAGCCGCCGCCCAGCAACCCTTGCAAGATGCGGGCGGCCACTAGGGCAGGCAAACTGCCGGACAGTCCACAGAGAATGGAGGCGATCGTGAAGCCCGCCAGCGAGAGAACGAAATAGCGCTTTTGGCCAAAGGTTTCGCCCAGCCAAGCCGTTAGGGGAATCACGATCACGTTGGCGATCGCGTAGCCGGTGACGACCCAGCCGATTTCGCTGAGGGTGGCTCCGACGCTGGATTGAATATCCGTGAGGGCAACGTTGACGATGCTGGTGTCGATCACTTCCAGGATTGCGCCCAGGGAAGCGGTGGCGGCGATCGCCCATTTCAGCCAACCAGTGGGATAGGCCGGGGCGATCGCGGGATGGGATGTGGCGCTCATGGGGCCTGGCTCCTAGCGCACCGCCACGCTGACATTGGCGGACATGCCCGGCGTGACCTGGGCTTCGTAGCCGCGCAAACTGTCAGGGTCGATCGCAATCCGCACGGGAATCCGCTGCACCACTTTCGTGAAGTTGCCCGTGGCGTTGTCCGGCGGCAGCAGGGCAAATTGTGCGCCGGAAGCGGGGGCGAGGCTTTCCACCCGGCCGCGGAACGGGTGATCGGGAAAGGCATCCAGCCGAATCTCAACCGCTTCGCCGGGATGCATCCGCTGCACTTGGGTTTCTTTGAAGTTGGCTTCGATCCAGAGCTGATCACCAACGATCGCCATTAGGGGCTGGCCCGCTTGTACCTGTGCGCCCACTTCCACGGATTTGCGGCCAATCCGGCCGCTGACGGGGGCGGCGATCGTCGTGTAGGACAACTGCAACTGGGCGGCGCGCAGGTCGGCGGCCTGGCGGGCAATTTGGGCCGTGGCGGCGGCGTAGCGATCGCGGTTCACCTGGGTTTGGTTGCCGGTGGCGCGGGCCTGTTGCAGATCCCCCTGGCGCGATTGGCGGGTGGCCTGGGCCCGATCGACCCCTTGGCGGGCCTGGGCCACGCGGGCGATCGCCTGTTGTACCTGTTGGCGGGCGGCGGCGGTTTGGGCCAGGGCCACATCGTAGGCGGCCTTGGCGGCATCCCGTTGCTGGGCGGCGATCGCCCCGTCCTGGTAGAGCGCATTGTAGCGATCGAAGTCCGCCTTCGCTTTGGTCAGGGCCGCTTGGGCTTGGGCCAAATTTGCCCGCGCCACCGGTACGCCTGCGCTGGCTTCATTCAAGGCCGCTTCAGCATTGGCGATCGCGGCGGTGGCATCGTTCAGGTCACCCCGCGCCGTGGTCAGTTGGGCGGCGGTGTTGGCTCCGGCCAGGGCGATCGAGGATTGGGCCGCCCGGGCATCCTGTTGCGCCGCCACCAAGGCCGCCTGGGATTGTTGCACCTTCACTTGATAGTCCGTTGGATCGAGCCGCACCAGCACAGAACCCGCCGCCACATGCTGGTTTTCCTCGATCGCCACGGCCGTCACTGTGCCCGGCACGCGGCTGGCCACTTGATAGAGATGGCCCGCCACTTGGGCGTTGTCGGTTTCCTCGTGGGTGGAGGCGTATTGCCAAAACTGCCAAGCCCAGCGACCACCTGCGATCGCCCCGGCGGCCACCAGCACCAAGACGATCACCAGCCCGATCGGATTGCGCTTTTTGGGAGCCGAATCGGTTATGGGGTCAGGGGTGGGGGCGATTGGCGCTTCGGCCGGCGGGGCGATCGGGCGATCGGATGGGGGAGCGGTGATCGGCTCCAGCGTGGTAACGGGCGGCTCAGAGCCATTGCGATCAATGTCATGCATCAACTGGGGTTTCACAATCTCTGACCTCCTCGGAATGTGGAATCACGAAATGACGGATTATTACGGGTGTTTTTATTTCGTATGCGTATTATTTGAGCGACTAAACACCCCTTGGGTGGTGATCGACGTTGCCCAGGCGATCACTGGCTTCAACAACTCGGTGAATCAGTCGAGCTGCGTCAGGTTGCCGATCGCCCGATCGACCAAATCGGACATCAGTTGGCGATCGGGTTCGGAAAATCCCTGGAGGGTTTCCTCGCGCATTTGCACCGCGATCGGCGGCAAAATTTCCTGCATTTGCCAGCCCAGATCCGTCAGCCAAATTCGCCAGACGCGCCGATCGTGGCAGTCACGTTCCCGCCGAATCAGGCCGCGCTCTTCCATGCGATCGAGTGCGCCGGTCATGGTGCCGCCCACCTGCCGCAGCCGATCACCGATCGCACAGGTGGCCAGCCCGTCTTGTTCCCACAGGCAACAGAGCACCACCCAGTGAAACGGCGTGAGGCCGTGGGGTTCCAGCAGTTCCTGAAACCGCCGTCCCATCAGTTGCGACAACAGCCGAATCCGATAGCCCAGGCCATTGGGAGCCAAGACTTCTCGCCAAGGCGCAGTGGAAAGGGCCGATCGAGCAGTGGCGTTCATGGGAAAACCGCAAACATGATTTATTTCGTGTACTAACTATTTAAGCACGAAATAAAATTCTGAGTATGACCCGATCGCCGTTGACCATCCGAGCCATGATGAGGTGCTTAGGATCAGGGACGATCGCCCCCGATCGCCCCTAAGCCTTGGCTACAATCCGATCAAGCTGCTCGATCGCCCTGACCTATGCCGCCGATCCTTGCTGAAGCCCTAACCCTGCGACCGCTGCAAGTGCGCGATTATCAATGCCTGATTGATCAGGGTTGTTTTGGCCCGGAAGAACATATTGAATTGCTCAATGGTCAACTGATCCAAATGGCTGCTAAGGGAACCCGCTATGCCGCCGCTGTCAGTCGTTTGGCGCGGCTGCTGGGTCGGCAATTGGGCGAAACGGTGCTGATTCGGCTGCAAGACCCGATCGCCCTGAATGACCAGTCCCAACCGGAACCCGACCTGGCGATCGTCCTGCCCCATCCCCTCGACTATGCCGACCATCACCCCACCCCAGCGGAAATCCATTGGCTGATTGAAGTAGCGGACAGCACCCTCACCTACGACACCCAAACCAAGGCCCGTGCCTATGCCCAAGCGGGTTTAGGGGATTATTGGGTGCTGGATTTGCCGGGCGATCGGCTCTGGGTGTTCCGCAATCCGAATCAGGCGGGCTATGGACTGGTTATGCAGCTCGATCGCGCCCAATCGATCGCCCCGATCGCCTTTCCTAATTGCACTTGGCCTCTGGCGGACTTGCTGCCGATCGCCTCGGACTCTTGAGCAACCTGGGCTAAGGGGCGTTAGGCTGGGCAAGAGCGCGGCCAAGGAACAGCAACATGGCATTGGAATCGATCGAACGGGCGGAAACGGTGGAGCGAGCGACCCTGCTGGCGGGGTTCCATGCCCTCGGCGATCCGATTCGGCTGGGGGCGATCGAACATTTGCGGCAGGGCGAATTGTGCGTGTGCGACCTCTGCGAGCTGCTGGGGGTCAGCCAATCAAAGCTGTCGTTTCACCTGAAAGTGCTTCGGGAAGCGGGCTTGATTGAAGTGCGCCAGGACGGCCGCTGGAACTATTACCGGCTGAATCCGGCGGGCTTTGAGCGCTTAGAGCAATATTTAACGAGTTTTGCGGGGTTGGTGATTACGGGCGATCGCGCCTCCTGTGCCTAGCGATTCCGCCGCGCCTACCAACTAGCCGTGCCCGCCAACAAGGCTTGCCCCTTCGGTGGGACAGACAAGGGGTTTAAACCCCTTGCCCCTTGATCGGAGAGCTGGGGATTGTCAAATCAATTTTTTTTGAATTCATCAATTTTTTTTGAAATATTCCTGGCACAATGGAGGCGATCGGGGGAAATCGATGCGCATTGCCCGATCGCGAGGTGCTATGACCATCAATCCCAGTGCCAAGGCCCCGAAGGTGGGCGGCCAACTCAGTTTTTTTGAACGCTATCTGACCGTTTGGGTGCTGGTTTGCATCGGGGTCGGCATTCTGTTGGGGCGGTTGTTTCCCGATGTGGCGATCGCCCTGGATGCCTGGACGGTGCATCAGGTGTCAATCCCGATCGCGGTCTGCCTGTTTTTCATGATGTATCCCATCATGGTGAAAATCGATTTCACCCAAGCCAAACGGGCCATGCGATCGCCCAAGCCGGTATTGCTGACTTTGGTGGTGAATTGGGGGATCAAGCCCTTCACAATGATTGCGATCGCCCAGCTATTTCTAGGCCATTGGTTCCGCCCACTGATCCAAGGTTCTGAGCTATTACGCGGTGAATCCATTGCTCTCGCAGATTCCTACATTGCCGGGGCGATTCTGTTAGGCATTGCGCCCTGCACGGCCATGGTCTTGATGTGGGGCTACCTTTGCTATGGCAATCAGGGCCACACCCTGGTGATGGTGGCGGTGAATTCGCTGACCATGCTGCTGCTCTATGCGCCTTTGGGGCGGTGGCTTTTGGCGGCCAATGCTTTGGCGGTTCCTTGGGCTACGATCGCCCTATCGGTGTTGATCTATGTGGGCTTGCCCTTGGCCGCAGGCATCTATACGCGCCACTGGATTTTTAGATACAAGGGAGCCGATTGGTTTGAGCAAAAATTTTTGCACTACCTCAGCCCGATCGCCACTTCAGCATTGTTATTAACCCTGATTTTGCTCTTTGCCTTTAAGGGAGAGCTAATCGTTAACAATCCGCTGCATATTTTCCTAATTGCCGTGCCGTTACTGATTCAAACCCTGGCGATTTTTGGGATCACCTATGCCTTAGCGAAACCCTTGAAATTGGTCTATGAAGATGCGGCTCCGGCGGCTTTAATTGGCGCGAGCAATCATTTTGAAGTGGCGATCGCCACGGCGGTGATGTTGTTTGGGTTGAATTCGGGGGCAGCCCTGGCGACGGTGGTGGGCGTGTTGATCGAAGTGCCGGTGATGTTGTTGCTGGTGGAATGCTGTCGGCGCACGGCCCACTGGTTCCCCCGATCGCCCGAAAAGGCCACCTTGCTCGATCCCCGTTGTGCGCGTCTTTAAGTTGTGTGTGTCTTTGAGTTGTTGAGATTGATGCGTTTTGAGATTGGGAGGGCAATGGAATGAAATCGGTGATGTTTGTTTGTCGGCGCAATTCTTGTCGATCGCAGATGGCGGAAGGCTGGGCGAAAACCCTGGGGGCGGGCAAAATTCGGGTGGTGAGTTCCGGTCTCGAAGCCAGCCGGGTGCATCCCACGGCGATCGCGGTGATGGCGGAAGCGGGAATTGAGATCAGCGACCAAACCTCCAACGCCCTGGCTGAATTTGCCCCCGAAGACTTCGACGGCGTGATTTCCCTCTGTGGCTGTGGGGTGAATTTGCCGGAAGCCTGGGTGCTGCGGGAACTATTTGAGGATTGGCAACTGGACGATCCCGATGGCCAACCGATCGAGGTGTTTCGGCGGGTGCGCGACGAAATTCGCGATCGCGTCACGGCCTTGATCGATCAGATCAGCCAAATTAGCCAAGTCAGTCCTTAATTCAGTGGCACCAAGGCTTCAACCGCCGCCACCAAGCGCGATCGCACCGTGGGTAAGTTGGCGGCCGGATCCGTGAGCGCAATGACCGATCGGGCCGTTCCCAGCAGCATGGCGTTGAAGCCGCCCGCATCACCAGAGCCGCGAAAATCCGTGCGCAGCGCCACGATCGGCAACTGACGCGCAAACGCATAGCCACATTCCCAACAGGTTCCCGAGTCCGCATCGGCCCCGTCCAACACGGCAATCACGGCATTAGCCTGATCCAGCCCCGATCGACAGCATTCAAAAATCGCCTGCGGATCACTGAGTCCCGCACATTCCACCTGGGGCAAAAAGACGGGATAGCCCAAGGTTTGCAGTTCCTCGGCGAGGGTTTGGTTCAGCCAGCGCTCTCCTAAGGAAAACAGTGGCCCAGCCCAATAAAGCCGCAAGGGGCGATCGGCCCTTGGGGCGGCCAAATGGGCGCGGCCGGTTTGCAAAATGGCGTGAAACGGCTCCATGAGGGTTGGTGGCATGGGCCCCAGGGCGGTCACCACCTGTTCAGCCCAGTCGAAATAGGCCTGGCGACGGGCGATCGACCAGCGCTCCGGCGGCGACTGATCCACATCCCGCAAGTTGCAAATTTTGTCCGCCAGTTTCACCAGCTTGGCCCGATCGCTCAAGGTGGGTGCATGGTCAATTTGCAACTGCTTTCGCTCGGCCTGGGGCAATCGCTTATCGTCCGTCACCTCTTGCACCAGGGCGGCAATGTCGGGGCCGAAGTGGGCGACCAATTCGGCGGCGGTGGTGTCTGTGTCCTCGATCGTGTCATGGAGCAGGGCTGCCGCCAACACTTGAGGGTCTGTGATTTGGGCCTCATGCACCAGCACCCGCAACAGGGCGATCGGGTGGTTGATATAGGGCGATCGCTCTCGATCCTTGCGCCGTTGGTGGCGATGCTTTGCGGCCGCAAAGGCCAAGGCCCGCGCTAACAAATCCAGTTGGGGCCAACCGTTGGGGAAATCGATCGGGCGATGGCTTTCCGATTCAGTGATCGGCTGAGGATCCATAGAACTAAGGACAAAAAACAGCGGTTAAACAGTGGGTGCAGCCGAAAGCGGGAGCGCCTCATCCCCCAAGCGCGATCGCAACAGTTGCCAAAGCCGTCGATCGGTGAAGTTTTCAATCACCAACGAGGCCCCGGCTTGGGTCAGTTCCTCTGGCGCGTGGGTGGTGCTCAGGCCCACGGTGAAAATCCCTGCCGCCACCGCCGATCGCACCCCGGGAGGTGAATCCTCAAAGGCGATCGCCCCACTGGCCAGCAGGTTCAGCCGTTCCAGCCCCAACCGGTAGGGCGCGGGATCCGGTTTGCCGGGGGGTGCTTCTTCCGCCAGCACCACCGTTGCGAACCGTTCCCGCAGCCCCAAGGCCGTCAGCATGTGGATCGCGTTGTCCTTGGGCGCATTGGTCACCACCGCCATCGGCAGATTGCAAGGTTCCAGGGCTTTCAGCAGCAAGGGCAACCCCAGCACTGGTTCCAGGTCGGGGGCCAACTGCCGAAACAGGGCTTCCTTGCGATCGCTCAGGGCTGCGCCCTCGGCCACGGAATAGCTGGGCAACAAATCCACCACAATTTGGGCGTTGGTGCGGCCGCTGATGATCTGTTCATAAATCGTGGGCGTAAGGTCATAGCCCACTTCCGCCAAAACCAGTTCCCAGGCTCGGTAATGCAAGGGATTGGTTTCAGTTAAAGTGCCATCCAAATCGAATAGCAAGCCGAAGGAATTGGGCAACGAATCAGCGGACAACATGGCAAAGGCGAGGGGCGAAGGGGAAGGGCGTATGATTCCAGCCAATGAATTTCAGTCAATTAGCTCAAGCCAGGTCATGCAAATTGATTTACTCAAGCCAAGTCATTCCAGCCCAGTAATTTCAATTAATTCAAGTTGGCTTACTCAAGTTGGCTTACTCAAGCCAAGTCATTTCAACCAATTAATTCAATCAATCAATTCAAGCCAATTTATCCACCACTGCGTTTGGCTTTATAGCCCTGTTCCACCAGTAACACCACCAGCCGATCGGCATAATCCCCCTGAATCTCAAGGTTGTTGTCCTTGACTGTGCCGCCGGTTCCGCAGCGATTTTTCAGGGTTTTTAGCAGGGCTTGTAACGTCTCGGGCTTGTGCTGAAAACCGCTGATGACCGTGACGGTTTTGCCGCCGCGGCCTTTACGGGACAGTTGCACTTTCAGGTTTTGTTGATTAGGCGGCAGGTCAGGAACCGCCCGGGCGATCGCGTCTGGATTCACCGCATCGCCAAATTCCGAATAGACCACACGGCGATCGGGGCGATCGTCAGCAGCACGGCGGGGACTCGGCATTGGTAGCAACCATTCCTTTGCAGTTGGGATTCGTACATTATGATGAAACGACGTTAATCCATGCGGGTTTCATGGCCCTGAGTCGGGGTTTAGCGCCATTGCCCCGCCGCCGGCCCTGGCCCGCAGGTCGATCGCCCGTTTCGCCCGGAGGAGTTGCGTGAACGCCGCCGAACGTGCCCACTCGATCGCCCTAGCCAGCCAAATCGCGGCTGCGGTGAATTTGTTTCGCATCGCTTTTCCCGATGTGCGCGTGGATCTGAAACCTTGGCTCAATGATGCAGAAACCCGCGCCACCGTTGATCCAGACTCGATCGACATTGGGTTTCACTTTCCGGGCTACAGCCGCGCCTGTGCCTGTCGCAGTTTGCTGGTGCAAGTGCGCTTTTTTGCGGATCCGGTGGAAGACACCCAACGGGCGATCGGTGTGGAAGTGGCGGGCTACGACCATCGAGGGCAACAGTGGCGCTTCTCCACGATCGAGGCCTGGCAGTTCGAGGGCGACAGCCAACCCCGCGCCGAACCGGCCGATCGAATTAAGCATTACTGCCGCGAGGTGATGGAACTGTTCAACGGGCGATCGAGCAGCGATTCGGCTGCCTAAGGATTGCGCGATCGTATTGCTCGATCGCGCCCACTCAGGTGCAGCCAGTCGAACCGGGAGATGCGAGTCAATTACGAGCGTAAATTACCTTACTCCTGTCCCCAACCATTAGGATTCAGGGTGTTATAGCCACTGATCAGTTTCCTTTGCCCCTTCAACTGATAATAATCATCTTCGTAGATTGAGAACATACAAAGGTCGATCGGGGTCACTTCCGAAGCATTAATCGACCCGATCGCCCCGCTGGCTTCCAGGGCCGCCGCCGCCAATTCTGAACAGAAGAACCGTGAAAAATCTTCCGCATTACGGGTTAATTTCCCGGGAATAGGTAAATTGCTGGGCAAATCAAAGGCGGAGCGAATTGCCTGGGCAATGTCATAGGAACGGTGCTCATGATGGAGCAGAAAATTATAAAAAGCTCGCAAATCCATGCGATCGCGCACGTCCTGTCTGAGGGGCAACCACCACATATCCCCTGGATAAAACTTCACCCGATCGCTCAACCGATTGGCAATGACCCCGGCTCTCGTGCCGCTGGCCACGGTGGACTCCATCACCTGATTAAAGAATCCCTCTTGGGCCTCTCCATAGATAAAGAGTTTGGTTTGAAAAACGATGCCAATGTGGGTGATGTTCGATCGTGTGGCCATCTTAATCAGTGATGAGAATCCCACATTGCTCGAAAACGCAACAATATCGCCGGGATTCATGGCTTTCCGAACTGATTCGTAGGGGGCAGATTTCCAGGGCATGAAACTTCTCCAAAGTCTTTGCTGAGATTGAATGGAATAGATAGATGAGAAAATTAGACAGTCAGGAGCCGCCAAAAAAAGGCTAAGGATGTGTTCTCATATAGCCTATGATGTGCATCCCATTGTTGGCGAATCCCTGAGCAAATCATCGGTAGCGTAGTCAGTAGCTCAATCGGTAGCTTCGTCAGTGGCCCAGACAAAAGCCCAAACAAGTTTTGAATGCATCATCTCGGGCGATCGCATCTTTAGACATCATCATCGGCCCACGTCCTGGGCACAGTCGTTCCTTAACCCCCTATGGCAGCCTGCTACGAACAACACGATTGGATCATTTTGGGCGGAACCGTGGCCGGACGGCTGGCGGCGCAGCAGGCGACCCGATCGGGGTTGCGGGTGGCGCTGATTGAGCCGTTGGAGCCGGAAACGCGCCCTTGGGCTGAGTTACTGGTGAGTCAAGGAGCGGCCCTGGCGGCCGGAACGATCGATTGGCGATCGCTGCAACGCCAGGCCCAATGGCACGATCGCCTCTGGGGCGATCAACGGGCTGCCTTAGCGGCGAGCGGGGTGGACTGCCTGGTGGGCGATGGGTTGCTGATGCGACACCGGAATCAGTGGCGGGTGCAATTGGGCGATCGCCTGTTGGCGGGGCGGCGTTGCCTGTTGGCGTTGCCGGGCCGATCGACCGTGCCCCTGTGGACAGAGCAGGCCCCCGTAGCAGCCTACACCCCGGACACGATCGCCCAATTGGCTCATCGGGGGGTGCGGCCCGGCGAGCGTTGGTTAGTCACCGCCGACAGTCCCATGGCGATCGAGCTAGCCCAGGTGCTTCGGGGGTTGGGGGCCCAAGTGACCTTGGCGGCGGCGGGCGATCGGGTCTTGGGAGGGTTACCGGCGGCCGCGGCCGAATGGTTGCAAGCGGAACTGGAAGCCCAGGCGATCGAGGTGATTTTGCGGGCTGCTCCCCAACAATGCAAAGTGTTGGAGGGACAAACCTGGATTCAAGTTGGCGATCGGGCCCGGGAAGTGGATTGCTTGCTTACGGATGGCAACTATCAAGCCCTCTTGCCCAAAGGATTTGAGCAGCTTTGCCCCCGGGCGATCGGGATTGGCGATTGGCCCGCCAATGACCGGTTGCAACTGCCCCTCGCGCCAGAACTGTATGGCTGTGGGGCCCTGCTGGGGGGGCACCCGATCGGGGCGATCGCCGCCACCGAAGCCCAACTCATCATCCGCAACAGCCTGCAAAACCCAATCCAACGCCCCCATTGCATTCGCTATGAACAGCAGCCTTGGGCCGTGCGGGGGCCGCTGCCCTTGGCTGTGGTGGGCGGTGGTGAAGGGCCAGAACTGCGCAGCACGGCCTTGACCCTAGCGGCTGGCCGTTGCCAAATCCAGCACGATCATCAGGGCCAATTGCAAGGGGCCCTGTTACTCGCGGCGGGGGCGATCGAAGCGATCAGCACCGTTGCCGCCCTGATTGCCCGATCGGGAACCATTGCCGACCTGGCCCACCTGCCCGCCACCGAGTCTCCGGCGATCGACCTGCTGCGGCGCACCGCTCAACAGGCCTGGATCGCCGATCGCTCCCGCCCGTAACGGGGCCTACTCCTGCCCAGACACCAAGCTGGCGTAGGTATCCGCAGTCATTGCCCGATCCAGTTCTTGCGGATCGGTCATCTGAATTTTCATCAACCAGCCATCCCCGTAGGGATCCTCATTCACCAACTCTGGAGAGCTATCCACCTCGTCATTAATTGCCACCACTTCCCCGGACACCATGGCATATAGCTCGCTGACGGCCTTCACGGATTCGATCGATCCCACCGATTCGCCGGCTTCAACCCTTTGTCCCACGGATGGCAGTTCCACAAACACCACATCGCCCAGTTGCTCGGCCGCAAAATTCGTGACCCCCATGGTGGCTTCATTGCCTTCAACTCGGACATATTCATGGGAATCGCTATATCTCAAATCATGGGGAAATTGGTTAGCCATTGCTTTGCCATTCCTTGGGATCGTTGGAACTAAAGACTAAAAATTGCGAATTGCGACCTTGATGGGCCATGAGCCACCGGTCACGAACTGAATGATGAATGACTGAATCGCGCGTGAGCGATCATGAATCACCCTTGGCCTATTGCACGGGCCCGGCGATCGACTGCAACACAGACACCAACTCCGGCGGCCAGCGACGCATCACCCGCCCCGTGACCCGATCGACTGGCACCAAGGTGACACAGGCCGTGGCATAACATTCCCCCGTCGCCGCCGATTCCACTTGATAGTCAAACATCAAGCGGACTCCCTCGATCGGCTCCAGGGCCACCTTCACCACCACCGCTTCGCCCATCCGTGCCGGGCGGTGATATTGAATCCCCAGGTCAACCACCGGCAGCTCGCAGCCCATCTCCACCAGTTGCTCATAGGCCAACCCGCGCGATCGTAAATATTCCACCCGCGCCGACTCCATCCAAGACAGATAAGTGCCGTGCCACACCACCCCGGCATAGTCCGTGTGGTGGGGCTGAACCCGCGCCGGGTAAGCAAAACCCTGAAATTCCGTTGAATCTTGAGCCATCGGAGCTGAGGAGGCAGTTACAGAGGCATTCATAGCGCACATTGCAAAGCACATTGCAAAATTGCAGAAGGATTTAATCGGCCAAGGTTCAGGCCGGGCCAATCCCCTTTGGTCGAGCCAGCGATCGCAGGGGGCGATCGAACCGGCGATCGCATTGATTAAACCAGGATGAAACCGGCGATCATCAGGCGATCATCATGGGGCCCGAAGTCATTCAGAACACAATCCTCTTGTTAGCAAATGAAGCAGACAGCTTTCGGGCCCACCATCCCCATTTAACACCTCCAGACCCGATCCCGTTGTAATTCTTTAAGGTTTTAATTTTTCCAGCAATTCTTGAAAAATGTAACTATTACAAGGGGTTCTGGCGGCAACTCAGGAATTCAGTGGTAGGCTTTAAATGAACTGTTGAAGCCTGTTGAATCAGCTCGTCAATGGT
Organism: Limnothrix sp. CACIAM 69d; assembly: GCA_001913845.2. Classification (GTDB taxonomy): domain Bacteria; phylum Cyanobacteriota; class Cyanobacteriia; order CACIAM-69d; family CACIAM-69d; genus CACIAM-69d. The sequence continues at coordinate 16,363 of MKGP02000064.1, forward strand.
CAGCAAGTGGTGTGCCTACTGGGTTTGCGTCACCCCTGACCCGGTTGATTCACACAGCAAAGAGACATCCTTAAATAATACCAACCCCTAGCAATACCCATTTCAGGATATTTACTTGATATCCAGTTGGTTAGTCTTAGGTTGGCGTTAGCGTTTTATCGATTTTCTCTGGATCAAATTTCAACATTGTTCTTGAATAGTTCTTGATCGGTCTAGCAACGCGACTCCTTCAGAAGCCATGATTAAAAAAATCTTGTTCGCTGACTCGGGCACGGGACAGTCAGAAGAAATGCTGAAATTTCTGATGGAGATCCCGGCGATCAAAGATGCCCATGTCACTATTTTGCACGTGGTTCCTGGTCGGATTGGGTCTGAACAGATGGCCGAAAAGCTGGAAGCGGGCGGCAAGATGCTGGCCAAGGCGATCGAGTTTTTGGGTCTGCCGCCGGAACAGGTGTCGCCCATGTTGCAGCAGGGTGAACCCAAAGATTTGGTGCTGCGGGTGGCGGACAGTGTGGACGCGGACTTGATCGTGATGGGATCGCGGGGTCTGAAGCGGCTGCAATCGATTCTGGAAAACTCGGTGAGTCAGTATGTTTTCCAACTGTCGGGGCGGCCGATGTTGTTGGTGAAGGATGATATCTACGTCAAGCGGATTAACCGCGTGATGGTGGCGATCGACAAGTCCGATGCATCTCAGCAGGCGCTGCAATTGGGACTGTTTTTGACGCGGGACATCAAGGGCAGCCAGTTGATTTTGACCCATGTGGATGCCAAGCGGAAGCCGGATGAGGTGATCAGCGGCGAGAGCGATGAGGTGCTGGCTGGGGCGATCGCGGAGGCGAAAAAGTTTGGGGTTGGCTACAAGGCCATTTCAGCCGGGGGCCGGGCTGGGGAAACCATCTGTCGCCTGGCGGATGATAACAATGCGGATCTGTTGCTGTTGGGGTCGCCCGATCGCCGGCCGTCGGTGGCGAAGGGACTGCCGGATCTCGATCGCCTGCTGGGATCGTCTCTGTCGGACTATGTGCGGGTTTATGCCAACTGTCCGGTGTTGCTGACGCGGATTCCGAGTGCGTAAGGTTTTCAGTTTGGGCGCTTGAGCTTAGGGCTTTGAGCGCGAGCCAAGCTTTCGGGGGCAAGGGGTTTAAACCCCTTGTCTGTTTGTTGGTCTAGAGAAAACTGCGGCTCAAGGCCAGGTTCTCCCGCAGTTGATCGCGCGTTTCCATTAGCACCTTGCCTAGTTCGTTTTTTCCGGTGCGATCGGCTCCACATCCCCAGTAATAGTCCGTGGGCGAATCTTCAATGAGTTCTTCGCTGCCCGTGCTGAGCAACACTTGCGCCAATTCGGGATGGCTGGAAAACTTGACCCACACCCCCTGGGCCATGATCGATCGCTTCACCCGATCCCAGTCCGATCGCAACTGATGAGCCGGATTGCGCCCCAAGGCGGCCGCTTCTGATGCAGTCAGCGCCGATCGAATTCGATCGATCACCGCCGCCGATTCCGTGCCCACAAACTTCTGTGCCTGATAGAAATGTTCCACCGTTGGCCAGTCAACGCCATCAACAACAATCCAATGGGGTGAAAAGTTGGAAAAACACCCATAGGGCTCGCCAATTTTGTAGAAGTAAATGGTCATGGGAGATCGATCGGGCAACGGCGGACGGCCCATCACCCCCGGCAAGCATTCCAGCCTGGGATCAATGGGCAGAGTATGGATGAGGCGATCGCTGTGTTCTCAAGATTTTTGGGAGCGCGCCTGTTGCTGATCATCGCACGGCATTGATCCCTGAGGGCAATTTCCCGATCGCCCGGCCTAAGCCGACAACGGCGACTCGATCGGCAAGTAATCGCCTAAGGTTTCCGCCTCCAGCAGTTGCACCTGCTCCACCAACGGCGCACAGCCCAACCAGCGAGTTGCCAAACTGGCAAAGCGATCGGCCTCGCCCGTGACACAAAAGCGAGTGGGTTGCGGTTGATCCAAATGCTTCAGGTTGAGCAGTTCCAACTCTTGGGTCGCGGCAGCCACCACATGGGCGGCCGGGTCGATCGTGACCACTCCCGGCGGCAGCAGCGGTTCAATCACCCCCGCCAGGTGTGGATAGTGGGTGCAACCATAAACCAATGTGTCGATCGACTGTTCCAGCAACGGTTCCAGGTACTGTTGCGCGATCGCTCGGGTGTCGGGTTCGTGCAACCGCCCTTGCTCCACGATCGGCACAAATTCTGGACAGCCCACTTGCCAAACCTGCACCGTCGGTTCAATCTCCACCATGGCCCGGCGATAGGCATCGCTGGCGGCCGTGATCGGCGTGGCAATCACCCCCACCCGGGATCCGCGATCGACCGCCACCCGAGCCGCCGGCAAAATCAAGCCCACAATGGGCAAATCAAACTCCGCTCGCACCACATCCAGCGCCAACGCCGAAGAGGTATTGCAAGCCATCACAACCATCTTCACGCCCTGGCGTTCCATCCAGGAGAGGATTTCGCGTGAAAATTGGACAATTTCGGCGGGCGATCGTATCCCGTAGGGCAAGCGGGCCGTATCCGCCAAATACAGCAGCGACTCGTTGGGCAGTTGGCGATATAACTCCCGCAAAACCGTTAGGCCACCCACGCCACTGTCAAACACGCCGATCGGCCGTCTACGGGCATCCCTCGCGATCGCTCCTGAAATTAGCCCCTTCAAACTCCAGACCTCCAATCCTCAAGGACAAGCAACTGCCTCACCAATCACAACCGCACCATTGAACCGCGCCATTAAACCGCACCATTCTGCAACTCCACATCTGGAACGGCATCCGAGATCAGGTTCAGGAAACCCTAGCTTCGGGAGATCCTAGCCTTCAGGAAACTCCGGCGATCTCGCATTCATCGCAGTACCAGTGGCAATGGATGGTGGGGAATGGATGAAGGCTGCAACAGCGATCGGGGCAAGTTCCCATCAATTACGCTACAGCTTGGCAGGGATGTCAACTCTGGAGCTGATCGGGCGCTAATGGTGGGTCAATCGCCGGTTCCGGTGAGGGCCCGCAGGCTTTGGCTCAGAGCATCAGCGCGATCGGGCCCGCCGCCGTCCTCGGTAGCGTTTGCGCTTATGAATCACCTTGCCCTTAATTAATTGCCAGGTATGTTCAGAAGGTGGAAAACCTGCCAAAACCGATCGCTGCAAATAGATATGAGTTGCGCGATCGGTCGGATTCATGCTGAGGCATTCCTCAAACAAAGAAGCGGCTTCTCGATATTGCCGACGATGGAATCGCAGCACACCTTCCTCAAATAAACTACTGGACGCGCGCTTGAGGGTTTGCAATTCAATCGGATCGGCATTTAGGACTTCATAAACCGCCACAGGTTGAGTTCTTCCGCGCACATACAGCCGATCGATAAACCGAATGCTGTACTTAGAGGGGTTATGCAGCGCTGCCAACAGACGATGGGAAACCAAAATCGAAACACTATATTGCTTCGTTAATTCCTCTAGGCGAGAAGCCAAATTCACCGCATCTCCGATCGCGGTGGTTTCCATGCGGTGAACGCCCCCGATCGTGCCCAAAATCAGCGGCCCCGTATCCAAGCCAATGCCAATGCGAATGGCCGATCGCCCTGCCTTCAAACGCTCCTGGTTATATTCACTCAGCGCCTTGAGCATCGAAATGGCCGCGTCAACTGCCAGGTCAGCATCCCCTTCAAACAGGGCCATAATGGCATCGCCAATGTACTTATCGATGAACCCATTATGTTGGGCGATCGCTCGCTCCATCCGACCCAAATAAGCATTCAAAAAACGCAAATTTTCCTGAGGGGACATGGTTTCCGAAAGGGTCGTAAAACCCCGAATATCGGCAAACATGACCGCCATGGTTCGTTCCGTATAGTCTCCCAGGCTCACTTCCGCCAGCGTTGACCGCTGCAACAATTGCAGAAATTGGGTGGGCACAAATCGCCCATCCAAACCATCCCAATCGGCCGGATCTTCCGGAATTGCTGCCAAATCTGTAATGTCAATCTCTGCCAAATCCGTTGATTCAGGATTGGCCTCGTCATTCATTTCTTCAATTTCTTGATCATCAGCTTCTTGATCATCCACTTCTTGATCATTTTGATCATTCACTTGCCCATGAACCAGTTCATTAATCGGTTCATTCAACCCTTGATGACGATTACTGGGACTATCTTCTCCCTGGTGATCATTAACAAATGCAGAGCCATCCGCTTCAAATTCAGAACTAATCTTGAAATTAGAATGAGGATGTTGATTGATATCGAAAGAATAATGAGAATGAGAATGGCGATTGGAAGAATGGCGATCGAAACGATTGGCCAGCAGCAAACGGGAATGGGAATCAGAATCCTGAGGAGAACAAGAATGGGCGATCGCTTGGGCGCAGGTTTGGCGGGCAATCCGCAACCCAATCACACTGGCTGCTGAGGCACTACAAAAAGCCACCACTGCGGTAGTGCTGACGGGGGGAACCATCTGGCTTAATTCTGGGGCAGCCTCCGCAAAACTCAGGAGTTGCCACCGCCAGGCAATGGCTCCACTGATGGCGGCCGCCAAGGCCGGCAAGGCAATGAATAACCATTCCCACGACCAATTGCGAAATCGCCCACTCAGGGCTTGATAGAACTGAAGTGTTGACATGACTCCCTGAGTGACAGTTTTGGCTCAGATGCTATTTGCATGATGCACACCTTAAGGTAAAAAAATCGGGAAGACGCGGGCAAAAAACGTAGACTGTGGGCGCGAATAGCGCTGTGCTTACCGTAGCCTGATTCCAGGTCTCGTGCCAGGAGTAGTCGTGGATTGTTGTCCGATAGCAATTGCTCCAAGATCTCGCTTCGCATTGTTGGTCAATGGAGGACAGGGAAGCCCGTCATTCGAGAGAGCTTCATTGCCAATCCTAATTGCAAATTTTTACTTAAGTGCTGCTGTAAATTCTGATCAATTTCTATCCCGCTTGCTGAGGGTTGGCGGTGGAAATAGCGATAGCATTCTGGACTTTCGACTGAATTTTTGCTGAATTGCTGTTGAACTTCTCAAGTGCTGAGTTGCTGGGAGAAAAATCGTGATGCGTGCAGTCTTGACCTTGCTTTTGTTGGGTGCTTGTTCAATGGGAGGGCCTGTGACCGGAGCCGATCGCCCGCCGGTTGTGTCGATCGCTCCCCAATCGATCGCGCCGGTTGCCCAAGCCACGCCCACACCGCCCGCCCGCATCACCGAGACAATCATGGTTGAAGGGGAGCCGGAGTCGATCGAGCTGGAGCGGTTTGCGCCCGATCAATTTCCGGTGGTGACCTATTTGGCTCGGGAAGATTTTGCCCCGATCCTGAATCGCCAAGGGGGCCACGCGATCGCCCGGTTTGTGGCCCAGGGGGGAGCAGTCCGCAACGAAGCGGCCTATGTCAGCGTGATTGTTCCGGAAACGCCCACCACGCCGGAACAGTTGTGGCAAAGCTATACGGGCCCCGGCGGCTGGTTGGCCACGAATCGGGCCAGCATTGTTCGATCGAGCGACGACCCCCAATTCAAGCGGTTTGGTTGGGTGAAGCGAGCGATCGCCTTCATGCGCACCGACAAAGGCGAGCCGATCGCCGGAGAGCTTTATCTAGGGGAAATGGCGGGTCGCCCCTTTGTGGTGCTCGTGCATTTGCCCATGGAATACCTGGAAGGCTATGGCCCTCGGGTGAGCTTGCTGCTGAAACATTTGGCAGTGCAACCAGTGCCTTAATTCAGGCGCTGATTCAGGTGCTGTTGATTTTGGCCGTCCTGGGAATCGACTTCTGCTGAATTAACCTTGCAAGCAACGCAAGGCCTCCAGCACGCCGCGTGCCTTATTTAAGGTTTCCTGGTATTCCTTTTCGGGATCCGAGTCCGCCACCAGGCCCGCGCCCGCTTGCACCGACACTTCGTGAGTGCCATCGGCACGGTTGCGCACCAAGGCCGTGCGCAGGGTGATGGCGGTGTTGAGTTGCCCCTCAAAGTCGTAGTAGCCATAGGCTCCGGAATAGGGGCCGCGCCGACAGCCTTCTAGGGCGTGAATGATCTCCATGGCCCGAATTTTGGGCGCACCGCTGACGGTTCCGGCGGGAAAGGTGGCAGCCAACACATCCCAAGCCGTGCGATCGCCCGCCACTTGCCCGATCGCGTTGCTCACGATGTGCATCACGTGGCTGTAGCGCTCGATCGTCATGAGTTGATTAACCGTGACCGTGCCGCTGTTGCAAACGCGCCCCAAATCATTGCGGCCCAAGTCCACCAACATCACGTGTTCGGCCACTTCTTTGGGATCCGCCAACAGATCCGCCGCCAGGGCTTCATCTTCGGCGTGGTTGGCTCCCCGGGGGCGCGTACCGGCGATCGGGCGAACGGTGGCTTGAATGGTTCCATCGACCTGGCGATCGGTCTTGACCATGATTTCCGGGCTGGAACCAATTAATTGCCAATCACCGAATTGAAAATAGGCCATGTAGGGCGAAGGGTTCACCAACCGGAGCGATCGATAGATATCAAAAGGATCCCCTTCAAAATCCGTGCTCAACCGTTGGGAAATCACCACCTGAAAAATATCGCCGGCCTTGATGTGTTCCTTGGCCTTGAGCACATTGGCGTGGAAGGCTTCGCGAGTGGTGTTGCTGCGCGGGTTCAGGGGCGGGCGATCGCTCTGGGTGGCCGGAGTCCAGCGCAGGAGTGATTCTTGGCGATCGATACTGCCTTGGAGGCGATCGATCAATTCATCCACCCGCCCACAGGCCGCCTCATAGGCCTGGCGCAGTTCCACCGCCGGATCCCGCAAATCCGCATAGGCAATCACAAACACCTTACGCTTCACCTGATCAAAAATCATCAGGCGATCGACCTGCATCCACAGCCCATCCGGCAAATCCGCTTCCGTGGGCCCATAGACCGGCACACGCGGCTCAATCCACTGGATCAGCTCATAGCCCCAAAAGCCAAACAGCCCACCAATTCCCGGGGGCAACTGTGGCAGCTTCACCGGTCGCACCGACTCCAAACAGCCGCTCAAAATTTCAAACGGATTGCCCCGGTGCTCCACCACCGTCCCATCCCGGAACGTTTGCACCGCCAAATCTCCACGCGCTTCCAGCACCCACAGGGGGTCATAACCCAAAAGGCTATAGCGGCCAATATTTTCGCCCCCTTCCACCGACTCCAGCAAGAAGCTGTAGCGTTGGCCCTGGCAAGTGCGCAACCAGGCCGAAACCGGCGTGTCCAAATCCGCAACCCACTCGCGATAAACCGGGACGAAGTTTCCTTGGCGGGCGAGTTCCGAAAATTGGCTAAAGTCGGGCAACATGGGTCAGCAGCAGATGAGCAAGTCTCAAAATACTAGCAACCGTCTGGATTCCTTGCACCAAAACTTCTCTGATCGGGCGATCGCCTCATGGTGTCGATGTCCCAGCGCCGGAATGCACCGGTCATTAGCCAGCCCAACGCAGACAGGCCCAAAACAAAAACGAGCCGCCCCAAAGCAAGGAAGCGGCCCGTTTATTGAGTCGATTTGGCAGTCTTGGAATCGGGGAAAATTCCCCAGCCCATGAACAAACACAGGGATCAAGCGGAGCTGTCAAGCAGAATTCTGAGCAAATTAGCGGTTTAAGTGCAGGAGTCAAAAACCGCCTTGCAATTCAAGCTCAACCCTTCGCCCATCCGAGCGCCCACCATGGGCAACCCCCAAAACCTACACTTCGTAGGTTTCTTTGCCGCTGAACTTGACCGTTGCGGGCTGAGGGTTTTCGCCAATGCGGCGATCCTTCTTGCCGTTGAAGTCGCGACCAGCATTCACCTTTTCGGGGAAGGTGCCATCGGCGGGGTGGATGAACTCCTGTTCGCCGTTGGGATAAATACGATAGACCTTATAGTCTTCGATTTTGGGCTTGAACTTGGTGCGCAGTTGCTTACCAAGGGCGATGCACTGCTCCTTGCGGGCCAAGAACAGCAGGTTTTCGCCTGCATTCATGACGGCAGCGCCACCGGTGGGCATTTCAAAAACTTGTTCTTTGGTACTGGTCCAGGTAATGGCGTATTTCTCTTCGACGTTAGCCTTCGAGAGCAAGCCACCCGTGCTACCGCCAAATTTCGGCGTTTGGCCCGTGAGGCCGCTGGTTTCAGGTGTAGGATTTTCGGACATCGCTTTTTGTCTCGCTAGTCTCTAAAAAGTCTTGCGAATTTACGGGAAATCCTAGCACTGGCTTTGTGTTGAGCCATACCCCCCCGGCCAGAACTGTTACAGTTCTTTATTTGAGCCGATCGAGCTGAGAATGGCTGCTGCAAAGGATCTGCGGCGCGATCGCCCCGGTTTCCGAGCGCTATGCTGAGGACGAAAACCCCTCTTTTCCCTGAAGCTAACCCGATCGCCCATCAGCGCCCAAGAGGGGGAAGCGCGATCGACCGGATGCCAGAATGGGGTGTGACCCCGGTGCAGGATCGGCGGCCGATCGGCTCAAAATCTAATCTGAAACTTTGATCTGTTTTTGAGCTGTATTGCGTTTCTGATCTGTTTGGTGTGTTTGGTGTGATCGCGACAGAGGCCCTGCAAATCATGCAAATTCTGATTGTGGAAGATGACACGGAGATTGCGGAATTGTTGCGCGGCACGCTCGATCGCGAAGGGTTCACCTGTGGGGTTTGTCACGATGGCCAAGCGGCGATCGAGCAGTTTTATCGATCGCAGCCCGATTTAGTGATTTTGGATTGGATGATTCCGGGCATTGATGGCCTCGAAGTCTGTGCCCGCATCCGCCAAAAACCCGGCGACAAGGATCCTTATATTTTGATGTTGACGGCGCGGGGCGAAGAGTTCGATCGCGTTGTGGGCCTGTCAACCGGTGCAGATGACTATTTAGTGAAGCCCTTTAGCCCCCGCGAGATGGTGGCTCGGGTGCGGGCGCTGCTGCGTCGCAGTTTGCGCCAGGCCGGAACCGGGGGCGATCGGGACTTGACCCCCACCTACGCCACCCACCATTTCAGCCTCGACAGCGATCGGCGCGTGGCCCGTCGCCACCTGCCCGATCACGATTCCGAAGATCTGGACCTCACCACTTTGGAGTTCAATCTGCTGGCCACCTTCCTCAGCTATCCGGGCCGGGTTTGGAGCCGCAGCCAATTGATCGACAAACTTTGGGGCGATGACTTTTTTGGCGATGAGCGTGTGGTGGACACCCATGTGGCCCGCCTGCGCAAGAAAATTGAACCGGATCCCGGGAATCCCCAATTTTTGAAAACGGTGATTGGGGCCGGCTATAAGTTTGAAGATCCTGGGAATTGATCTCGAACTCACCCCAGAGTTCCCTAGCGTGCCAAAACCATTGGCCCAAGGCAATTCGCCTAGCCAGTAGGTTGGATTGTGGCACGAAACCCGGCAACCGTGAGGCTTGTGATGATCGCGTTGGGTTTCGCAAAGCTCAACCCAACCTACCGAAGCAGCGGGCGATTGATTGTTTCGTTAGCCAATTAGCAATCTTGGAGAGAAATTCAAGATCGTGATTGATGCGAGAGGTCTAATGGTCGATCGCACAGGATCGACCTGCCTGGTTGCGGCTGAAGCAATAGAGGCAACATCAGTGACGATGTAGGTTCAGTTCGGGTTCAAAGCCGACTCAGGGCTGACGCTCTTCGCTTTTTACTCTTGAACTTTGTTCTTTGAACGGGTCTGACGGGGCTCGAACCCGCAACTTCCGCCGTGACAGGGCGGTGCTCTAACCAATTGAACTACAGACCCAAATTGCTTTCCGGCTTTTGGAGCGCTTTTGTTTCGCGTCCTGCGCCTTCAGCGATATACATATTTGCGGATAAACCCGAATTTGTCAAACGTTTTTCTGAAATTTTCTAAAAAAATTTTCTGAGCGGTCTGCCAGCAGTCTTCCAGAAGATTTTCTAAAAAACTTTTTCGTCCCTTTGGCTGCCGATCGCGGGCCGGGGTTAGGAACCCAAAGCAAAACCGGGCCGGAGAACAGTGCGCCCTAAACATTGACGGGACGATCGCACCTCGTACAATAGGCAGGATCTCGGGCCGGGCGGCCCGACGGTCGATCGAAATCGCTAGTCCCCTGGGATTGCCCTTATGCCCCGCCGCGACGACATTCGCAAGATTCTGCTCCTTGGTTCCGGCCCGATCGTGATTGGTCAGGCCTGCGAATTTGACTACTCCGGTACTCAGGCTTGTAAAGCGCTCCGGGCCGAAGGGTACGAGGTCGTGCTGGTGAACTCCAACCCAGCCACGATCATGACCGACCCAGAAATGGCCGATCGCACCTACATTGAGCCGCTCACCCCGGAAGTGGTTGAGAAAATCATCATTAAAGAGCGGCCCGATGCCTTGCTGCCCACCATGGGCGGCCAAACGGCCCTGAACATTGCCGTGGCCCTGGCCAAGAGTGGCGTGTTGGCTCGCTATGGTGTGGAGCTGATTGGGGCCAAGCTGGCGGCGATCGAAATGGCCGAAGACCGCAAGCTCTTTAAGGAAGCCATGGAGCGAATTGGGGTGGGTGTTTGCCCCTCGGGGTTGGCCAACTCCTTGGAAGAGTCCCGGGATGTGGCGCGCCAAATTGGCTCCTACCCGCTGATTATTCGCCCGGCCTTCACCATGGGCGGCTCCGGTGGCGGCATTGCCTACAACCAAGAGGAATTTGAAGAAATTGCCCAGTCGGGTTTGGATGCCAGCCCCGTTTCGCAAATTCTGATCGAGCAATCCTTGCTGGGTTGGAAGGAATACGAGCTGGAGGTGATGCGCGATCTGGCCGATAACGTGGTGATTATCTGCTCGATCGAGAACTTCGACCCAATGGGGGTGCATACGGGCGATTCGATTACCGTGGCTCCGGCCCAAACCCTCACCGACAAGGAATATCAGCGGCTGCGGGATGCCTCGATCAAGATCATCCGGGAAATTGGCGTGGAAACCGGCGGCTCCAACATTCAGTTTTCGGTGAACCCGGAAACCGGTGATGTGATCGTGATTGAGATGAATCCCCGGGTGTCGCGCAGTTCCGCCTTGGCTTCCAAGGCCACGGGCTTCCCGATCGCCAAGTTTGCGGCCAAGTTGGCCGTGGGCTACACCCTGGATGAAATTTCCAACGACATCACCCAAAAAACCCCCGCTTCCTTTGAACCGACGATCGATTACGTCGTCACCAAAATTCCCCGGTTTGCCTTCGAGAAATTCCCCGGCACGCCCGCAGTGCTGACCACCCAAATGAAATCCGTGGGTGAGGCCATGGCGATCGGGCGGACATTCCAGGAATCCTTCCAGAAGGCCCTGCGATCGCTCGAAACGGGTCGGGCCGGTTGGGGCTGCGATCGGGATGAAAAAATTCCCAGCCTGGAACAGGTTCGATCGAGCTTGCGCACCCCCAGCCCGGAGCGCGTCTTTACCCTGCGCTATGCCATGCAGTTGGGCATGAGCGTGGAGGATATTTACGAACTGACCGGCGTTGATCCTTGGTTCCTGGATAAGCTGCAAGAAATTCTGGAAACCGAAAAGTTGCTGAAGCGCACACCCTTGAAGGGCATGAGCGCTGAAATTCTGCTGGCGGCCAAGCAACAGGGCTTCAGCGATCGGCAGATTGCCTACGCCACCAAAACCAGCGAAGACGAAGTGCGGGCCTATCGCAAAGGCTTGGGCATTGTGCCGGTTTACAAAACCGTGGACACCTGCGCCGCCGAATTTGAAGCCTACACGCCCTACTACTACTCCGCCTACGAAACCAGCAGCCTGGTGTTGACCGGCGACGAAGCAGAAACCGTGGCGGCGGAAACGGAAACCCTGCCGAGCGATCGACAAAAGGTGATGATCCTGGGTGGTGGCCCCAACCGGATTGGCCAGGGGATTGAGTTTGACTATTGCTGTTGCCATGCTTCCTTTGCGCTGCAAGCGGATGGCTACGAAACAATCATGGTTAACTCCAACCCGGAAACGGTTTCCACGGACTACGACACCAGCGATCGGCTCTACTTTGAACCGCTGACCAAGGAAGATGTGCTGAACATCATCGAAGCGGAACAGCCTAAGGGTGTGATTGTGCAATTTGGCGGCCAAACGCCCCTGAAGCTGTCGGTTCCCTTGCTGACGGCTTTGCAAAGCAACCCCGACCTGCCAACGGAAATTTGGGGAACGTCGCCCGACTCGATCGACATGGCCGAAGACCGGGAACGATTTGAGCATGTGTTGCGGGAACTGAACATCACGCAGCCCCCCAACGGCATTGCTCGCAGCTATGGTGAAGCCCTGGACATTGCTCGACGGATTGGCTATCCGGTGGTGGTGCGGCCCAGCTATGTGTTGGGCGGTCGAGCCATGGAAATTGTCTATTCCGATGCGGATCTAGAACGCTACATGACCGTGGCGGTGCAGGTGGAACCGGATCACCCAATTTTGATTGATAAGTATCTGGAAAACGCGATCGAGGTGGATGTGGATGCGATCGCCGACCACGGCGGCAACGTGACGATCGGCGGGATTATGGAACACATCGAACAGGCTGGGATTCACTCCGGTGACTCCGCCTGCGCCATTCCCAGTTTCTCGCTGCCGGCCAGCGCCCTGGACACCATTCGCGACTGGACCGTTTCCTTGGCCAAGTCCCTGAAGGTGGTGGGGCTGATGAATATTCAATTTGCGGTGGTCACGGGCGACGACGGCCAACCCCAGGTCTATATCCTGGAAGCGAATCCCCGGGCCTCGCGGACGGTTCCCTTTGTCTCCAAGGCGATCGGGGTGCCCTTGGCCAAAATGGCCGTGCGGGTGATGTCTGGCAAAACCTTGGCCGAGCTGGATTTTGAGCAGGAAGTGATTCCCGATCGCTTTGCCCTCAAGGAAGCGGTGTTGCCCTTTGAAAAATTCCCGGGCACCGATACGATTCTGGGGCCGGAAATGCGATCGACCGGGGAAGTGATGGGCGTGGATCCAGACTTTGGCACGGCCTTCGCCAAGGCTGCCCTGGGGGCGGGCCAACGGTTGCCCCTAACCGGGACGGTGTTTGTGTCGGTCAACAGTCGCGACAAGGCGGCGATCGTGCCGGTGGTGAAAGAGCTGCTGGACTTGGGTTTTGAGGTGCTGGCCACCGAAGGCACGCGCAAAGTGCTCCATGAGCACGGCCTCAAAGCGGTGCAATTGACCCTGAAGATCCATGAGGGTCGCCCCAACATCCGCGATGCGATCGTCAATGGTCAGGTGCAGTTGGTGATTAACACCCCCGCCGGGGAGCAAGCCCAGTTCGACGATCGAGCCATTCGGCGCACGGCCCTGGTCTACAAAGTGCCCATCATCACCACGATCGCCGGGGCCAAAGCCACCGCCGCCGCCATTCGATCGCTCCAATCCCAACCCCTAACCGTGAAATCCCTCCAGGAATATTTGGTCTAGACCAATTAGGGCGGGAAGAGTGTCAATCGTTAAACAGACAAGGGACTTAGGGGGTGTCGTCATTTCCATCGCCGTAGGGGTTGGGTCTCCCAACCCTCATCCGAGCGATCGCCACAAACCCTTCCAATCCCGGAAACATCAGAGATTGTGGGGGCTGGGCTGGGAAACCCCGCCCCTACGACTGATCGGTTAGAAAAACGAGATCATCAGAGTCTTAGGCAATTTGACGGCAAGCCCTCAAGCCCTTTTTTTCAAGGTTTTCCTAGCCGATTTCAGCGCTATTGTGGCTGAAACTGCCTACGATGCTTGATAGGCGGGAAAATCCGCATAGCCCTTTTCATCAAAAGAGTACCAAGTCTCCATCGGCGCTTCCGGAGCCAGGGGCCAATCATGGGCAAACCGCTCAACTAAGTCCGGGTTGCTGATGAAAGGTCGCCCAAAAGCAATCAAGTCTGCATTCCCCGACGCGATCGCCGCTTCTGCCGTTTCTTGGGTGTAGCCACAATTGCCCATCAAGGGGCCTGAAAACACCGATCGAAACTCGCTCAAGGTCATGGGTTCACCCAAATTATGGAACCCAAATGCCAGACCATCCATGACGTGCAAATAACCCAAGTTCAGTGCATTGAGTTGTTGCGCCACATAGGTAAAGAGTTCCCGATAATCCGGCGAACCCATATCGTTAAACACCCCATTGGGCGCAATCCGAACTCCCACTTGATCGGAGGGAAAAACCGTCAGCACCGCCGCCACAATTTCACCCAGAAACCGATAGCGATTTTCCAAACTGCCACCGTAGCGATCGGTGCGTTGGTTGGATTTGGATTGCAAGAATTGATCAATCAAATAGCCGTTGGCCGCGTGAACTTCCACCCCATCAAAGCCCGCCGCCTTGGCTCGTTCGGCGGCCCGGCGATAGTCTTCCACCACTGCCGCCACCTCGTCAGTTTCCAGGGCGCGTGGGGTTTCGTAGGGGTGTTTGCCCGTGGGGGTGTGGATGTGGTCGTTGCTGATGGCGATCGCGGAGGCAGAAACCGGCAGCGACTCATCGGCGCGGAAACTGCTGTGGGAAGCGCGGCCACAGTGCCACAGTTGCAAGAAAATTTTGCTGTCCCGATCGTGTACTGCTTGGGTGACCTGTTTCCAGGCTTCCGTTTGAGCGTCGTTGTAAATACCGGGAGAATTTTGCCAGCCAATGCCCTGCTCAGAGACGACGGTGGCTTCGCTAATCAAGAGGCCAGCACTCGATCGCTGGGCATAATATTCCGCCATCAGGGTATTGGGCAGGCGCTCCACCCCTGCACGGGCGCGGGTTAGGGGAGCCAAAACCACGCGATTCTTGAAGGTTAAATCACCAAACGTGAAAGGACTTAGAAGCTGAGGAGATGAACTCACAGAACGATTCCCAATGAATGGCAGGGTTAATAGTCGCGACTTTCAATCTAGCAAATTCATTAGGACTTGGGACTCAACTGGCAGATTAACTTGCGTTTAAGCGTTTGTCTCTAAGTAATTGTCCCTATAGATTTTTTGGCAATAACTTGACCCGGAAAAATAGCTCACCAATCGCATCAACATGAACAATAATTCAAGATGTCTTTATTGAAATCAAGACAGAAACTTAGTGGAAGATTTCGGTCAAAAATTTCAGTCAAAAATTTCAGTCAAAAACTTAAAAATATTCTGGATCAAATTTCAGGAAGCAATTAAACAGACCAATGACTAACCCATTGGCGAAGTTGGTTTTGAAATCTAGCCATTAGGCTTTTCGGTTCCGAATCTTCCAATAAACCCGCCGTTTCTAAATGGTGGCGATAACTTTCCAACACATCTTGCCGATCGCCCATGGCTTGTGAAATCACCTCCAGCAAATGGGGATGGTTATTCAGGAGCAGTTGAAACCCATCACGGTGAATCAAGAAAAGTTCAGTGGGTTCCGCCGCTCGCATGGTGGTGGGGTAAGGCACATTCAACATCAGTGGCAATTCACCAAAAAATTCACCCTCTGCGAAGGAAAACAACCGACGGCTAATGCGTTGATTTTCAAAAATGGCTTCGATCGCCCCCTTCAAGACAATGCAAAATTCATGGGCCCCATCCCCTTGCTGATAAAGAATTTCGGCCGTTGTTAACCGCCGCCGGTAGCCTAATTGGATTAGAAACTCAATTTCCAGAGGGGTGAAACTTTGGAAGTAACTGATCGATCGCAGCAGGTCTTTGAGGGGTTCGGTGGGAACAGTTGCAGAAGCGATCATCCCGGCCTCGGCCGCTGAGGGTTCCGACTCGGCCGCAACCCAATGAGGAAGGGTTGGTGCAAGCTGGATCTGATGTTGCCGCAAACCATAGGCGATCGCAAAGTGGAGCGCACTGCGAATGCCAGCCCGTTGATCAACCCGATCGACCCAGGCCCAAAGTTCCAAACTGATGCTGCCTTCTTGAAAGCCTTGAAACATTACCTTGGGTGGAGGCGATCGCAAAATGTGCGAGTGAGTAAAAGCCGCCGCCAGCAAAATCTCTGTCACGACTGAAAGATCGCTAGTCGGAACCACTTTCAAAGGAATTTCAATCCGGCTTTGGCAATCTTGATAGCTCCAATTTTCAACCATTCGGTTGGTTAATTCACTGTTGGGCACAATCAATTCTGACCCGCGAAAGGTGCGAATCACAGTTGAACGAATGGAAATATCTTGGATATAGCCCAGCTTGTTATTAAATTCAATTAGGTCTCCAACCTTGAGTTTCCGTTCACCCAACAGGGTCAATCCACTGGCCCAATTTTTGGTTAGTTCCTTCAGCCCCAAACCAATGCCAACCCCTAGGCCACTGACCACCAACGCAAAGGATTCCAATTGTAATCCCATGGCTTGGAGTACCAGCACATAACCCAAAGCGCCCATGCTCCAGCTAAACAAAATGGCGACCGCTCCACGGGTTCCTTCGCTCATGCCCAAGCGTTTCAGGATGATGTTTTTCAGCAGTTGGCGCAGGCCTTTGGTGAATAGACTCACCAGCATCAGCAGCAACGCCACTTGAAGCATCCACCCGATCGTGATTGGGGTGGTTCCCAATCTAAAAAGGGGCGCTTGTGTAATTTGCGACCAAGCAACTTGTAAAGCAGCCATGGAAACGTTCCCGATCGGGATGGGGTTGGAAAAGCAGCCAAATTCAGCATTCAGGAAGCATCGTTCAAGAAGGGTTTTTCAAACCAAATTCTTCACAAGAACCCTTTCTAAAAAACTGCAACCCCTTATTCACGAAACTGGCGAGCATAGTAGGCGGCATAACGACCGTTTTGGGCCAGCAGTTGATCATGGCTGCCCGATTCGACAATTTGCCCTTTTTCGATCACTAAAATTCGATCGGCTCCGCGCACGGTGGCCAGGCGATGGGCAATGGTTAGGGTAGTGCGATCGCGCCGGAGTCGATCGAGCGCTTCTTGCACCAGGCTTTCGGATTCTGAATCGAGGGCGCTGGTGGCCTCGTCCAAAATCAGAACTTTTGGATCTCGCAACACGGCCCGGGCGATCGCAATTCGCTGGCGCTGGCCGCCGGACAGGTTGGCTCCCCGTTCGCCCACCCAGGTGTTGTAGCCCTCGGAGAGCTGGCTGATGAAGTCGTGGGCGTTGGCAATTTGAGCGGCTTGTTCGATGGCGCTGCGGCTGGCTTTGGGGTTCCCGAGGGCGATGTTTTGGGCGATCGAGCCGGAAAAGAGGATCGTTTCTTGGGGCACGATCGCAATCTGTTGGCGCAGGCTGTTGAGGGTCACGTCCCGTAGATCAATGCCATCAATGCAAACCTGTCCCCCTTGGGGATCATAAAACCGCAGCAACAGATTGACGATCGTGCTTTTGCCCGCGCCGGAAGCCCCCACCAGGGCGATCGCCTCACCGGGCCGCACGGTCAAATCCAACCCTTGCAGCACCGGCTCCGCCGCCCCCGGATAGGCAAACTCGATCGCGCGGAATTCCACCCGGCCGGTGATGGCGGGCAGGGGTTGCGCCCCGGGGCGATCGCGCACCGTCGGCGGCACGGCCAGCAGCTCAAACAGCCGATCGACCGAGGCTTCACTTTCCTTGAATTCGTTGTAGTTGCTGGTGGTGATCGAAATAGGGTCAATCAACAGGGCCACAGCGGTCACGTAGCTAATGAACCCCGCGCCGGTTAAGTTGCCTTGGCCAATTTGCCAGCTTCCCAACCAAAACAACACCAACACGCTCATGGCTTCCAAAAAGCCCACAATCACAAACTGCGCCGCCTTGGCTTGGGCCGCTTGCAGCTTGGCGTGTCGGGCCGCTTCGGCCTCTTGCTGGAACCGATCGAGTTCCGTGCGTTCGGCCCCAAAGGCTTGCACCAACCGAATTCCCGCCAGAATTTCCGCAATTGTGGCCGCCAAACCCGCAATTCGATCCTGGCTGCGGCGAGCAAAGCTCAGCAGGCGATCCCCAAACCAAGCAATCAAAACCGCAATCAAGGGCGCGATCGCAAAGGTAGCCAAGGTCAACTGCCAGTTGAGATAGATCATGTATCCCAACACCACCACCAATTGCAGCACGCAGGGCACAAATTGGTGAAACACCTTGCCCACCGCGTCTCCCACTCGATCGACATCGCCCGTGAGTCGATAGGCCAGGTCACCCGTTTGCGATCGCTCAAAATAGTCCAGGCTCAGAGTTTGCAAATGCCCATAAAGCCGCACCCGCAGGGTCATGGCCACCCGCAAAGCCGCCTTGGCCATCAGGGTATCTTGGCCATACTGAAACGCACCGCGCACCAGAAAAACCAGGGCCGCTAAGCCGGCCAATTGCAGAATTTTGTCTGGCTGACCCGTACCGATCGGCTCGGCCAACTGGCCCGGCAACCAGGCCAACACCGGCCAAAAGGCCGTGAACCCCACCGTGCAGGCCAATGCCAGGGCGATCGTCCTGGCCTCCGCGCGCACGAAGGGCCACAGTTGCCAATAGTGCGATCGCCCTTTGCCGGTTCGGGACATTGCTTACACCTGCTTTGTGGATAGAGCCAAAATGCTACCCGTTAATCACCCCCGAATCCCGATCGGGTCCCAATCTCCTCCTTGGCCGATCCCCGCGATCGTCAGAATTGAAAACCAGAATCGAAAACTAACTGAAAGGGGTTCGAGCCTGTCGTTATTCCCCAGGATCCGGTGAAAACGGTTGATCTTCCATACCCAAACCACCCTAGACAAGGGGCTTCAGCCCCTTGCTCCCACGATCTGACAACCATGGAATCAGGGCTTCAGGCAATTTGACGATGCGCCCTAATCAACCGATCGGAAAAGGTCGATCGAGCCAGATCCGGTCAATTTTAAATGAATGACCTAAGCATGGTCTAAAAAAGAAAAGAATGGTCTAGAAAATGGCGAATTTAAGCACTCCTTTGCAGCGAATCCCCCCATGGATCGTTAAAAAACATACCCATTCCTCCGAAGGATCCCCAAAGAGTTATGGTGTTAGCCGTCGTAGCCCTCGGGTGGGTGGTTTAAACTTGAAGCGTGCGACCATCCCGCGCGATCGCCCAATTTTGCCCCCGGATGCCGCTCGCTCCCTACAAACCCACTGCTTTGAACGCTGACACAGTAAACGCAGCCTGGCCCTATGGTGACGCTCTCAGTCGGTCAACTTCTCGACCGACGCTATCGGATCGTAGAAATCCTGTCGTCCGGAGCGTTCGGGCAAACTTACCTGGCTGCGGACTTGCGCCGACCGGGCCTGCCCCACTGCATCGTGCGGCAATTCCAATTCCCCAGTAAGAATTCCAAAGCACTGCAAGTGGTGCAGTTGCTGTTTAAGAAAAAAGCAGAAACCCTCGAAAAGCTGGGCACTCACGATCGAATCCCGCAGCTTTTGGCCTGCTTTGAGCAGGAGGGACAACTTTTTTTCATTGAAGAACTGATCCAGGGGCAAACCATCGCCGAGGAGCTGAAGGCCAATCAGCCCCAGCCGGAAGAGTATGTGGTGCGATTCCTGCAAGATACGCTGGAAGTGCTGGATTTCGTCCACAAAAACGGGGTCATTCACCGCAATTTGCGGCCCGAAACCCTGATTCGCCGCACGATCGATGGGCGAATTGTCCCGATCGAATTTGGCTTGATTCAAGAAATTGCCAATCCCTCAGCCCGGGCTGATGCGATCACGCCGCCCCCTTCGCCGGATTCGGTGGTTTACATGTCGCCGGAACAGTTGCAGGGAAACCCGCTCTACAACAGCGATCTCTACGCGGTAGGGATGATTTGCGTCCAAGCCCTGACCGGGTTGCCGCCCAATGCCCTGCCCAAACCCAAAGACAACAATGGCGATCGCCCGCCCCATCTGGATTGGCCCAACCACGGGCAAATTAACCCCGGACTGATTTCCCTCATTGAGCGGCTGATTTCTCCCTACTTCGATCGCCGCTATCAGTCGGCCGCCGATGCCCTGCGGGATTTGCAGGAACTCTATGGCCTGTCCATGGGCAGCGGGGTGAATCTCAGCGGCGCGGGCATGAGCGGCCTGCGGGCCCGCCTGGCCAGCAGCAGCCAAAGCTCTCCCGCCCACAGCGAGGCCCAGGAAGCGGCCAAACGCCGTTGGCCCGATCGCCGGTTGTGGTTGGGGGTGGCGATCGCGGTGGTGGGCTTGGGGTTTGGGGCCTTGTTGTTGGCGGGGCCCCTGCGATCGCGCTATTGGGTCGATCGCGGCAGTGACCAACTCAAGGCCGAAAACTTGGAAGAGGCGATCGCCAACTACAGCCAAGCCCTCCAGGTGGATGCCAACAATGCGGAAGCGCTCTACCGACGGGGAGCCGCCTATGAGGAAATTGGGGACTATCAAAAGGCGATCGCGGATTTAGATCGGGCCATTCGCCTACGGCCCAAACATGCCCCCAGCTATTTCCAACGGGCCAACGCCCGCTACCGTCTCAGCGATGCCCGTGCCGCGATCGAGGACTACGATCGGGCCCTGACCTACGACCCCAACTTGGTGCAGGCTTACCTGAACCGGGGCAACGTTCGGGGCGACATTGGCGACGACAAAGGAGCGATCGAGGACTACAACCGTGTGATTGCGGCCAAGGGAGTGCCGGCCCGCCTCCTGGCCCCCGCCTATCTGAATCGGGGCCTGTCGCGATCGAACCTGGATGACCAACAGGGGGCGATTGACGATGCCACCAAAGCGATTCAGCTCAACCCCAGCTATGCCCTTGCCTATCAAAACCGCGGCCTAGCCCATCGGCGGGCCGGCAACCTCCAGGCCGCCCTTCAGGATTTCAACATTGCGATCCAACTACAACCAGACGACCCAGACCCCTACTACAATCGGGGGCTAACCCGTTGGGATTTAGGCGAAGTGGAAGGCACAATCGAAGACTTCAACAAGGCGATCGAACTGCGGCCAGAACATGCCCTGGTTTATTACGATCGGGGCGTGGCCCGGCTCAAGCAGGGTGACCAAACCGGCGCACTCACCGACTTCCAACAGTCGGCCAAGCTGTGCATCGACGAAGGCCGTTTGGGTTGTTACCGTGATGCCCAGTACCAAATCCAACAGATCCAAGCGGGCAAACTGCCTACCGATCTCAAATTGTCCAATGAGGAAGAACCCGAAGCCCCACCGCCCGAACCCAGCCCCGCCGCCAGCCCTCCGCCCTCCTAGTCACGCGGCAGGCTTGCTTTCATCGGTCAAGCCATAGATTAAGTTAAATGACTGTTATCGTTACTCGATCGTTAGGCAGCAAAGGGCTTCAGCCCCCTGGGATTGCGACTGACTCCGCAATCTGCGCCCAACGCATTCAACCTATCGCGCGACTAGGCGCGGCCATCCATTCACCTGCTGGGGTCTGTCCCACGCTCTAACGCCCCAGACCTCGTTTCTGGATTATTGAACCTGTTGTTTTTGCCCCATCCCTAACCGAACTTGGCCCCCAACACCCCACCTTCTCCTCCACCTCCGGGCGATCGACCTCCCAAATCATCCTTAGGCAAGGATCCTATTACCATCGGCCAACTGCTGGATAAGCGCTATCGCATCTTGCAAGTGCTTGGCTCCGGAGCCTTTGGCAAAACCTACCTGGCTGCGGATCTTCGCCGGCCGGGCTATCCCCAATGTGTGGTGAAGCAACTGCGCCTGTTGCGTCCCAACCCGACCGCCGCCAAAAACGCCCACCGCCTCTTTCAACGGGAAGCGGAAATGTTGCAACGGTTGGGAACCCATCCCCAAATTCCCCGCCTGTTGGCTTTTTTTGAAGAAAACGAGCAGTTTTATCTCGTCAAGGAATTTGCACCGGGTCACCCCCTCTCGCGGGAGTTGGTGGTGGGGGAACCGCTTCCGGAGCAACGGGTGATTTCCATGGTGGCGGAAATTCTGGAAATTTTGTCCTTTGTCCATGGCAACCGGGTGATTCACCGGGACATCAAACCCGCCAACTTGATCCGCCGCAGCGCTGACGGCCGGTTGGTGTTGATTGACTTTGGTTCCGTGAAGGAAATTCTGCAAACCGATGGGGAATCGGCCGCCGCCCGCACGATCGCGGCGGGTACTCCGGCCTACATGCCGATCGAGCAGTTTTATGGCAATCCCCAGTTCAACAGCGATATCTACGCTGTCGGGGCGATCGCGATTCAGGCCTTAGGGGGCTTTTCTTCGGAGGAATTACAGGCCCTGCGCGGATCCCAGGAACCGGTGAGCGGCCGTTTGAATTGGCGAGCCAGCATTTCCGTCAGCACGGTGTTTGGAACCGTCCTCGATAAGATGGTGCATCCTTCCTATCAACAGCGCTACGCCAGCGCCGAGGAAGTGTTGATGGATCTGTTGCCGTTGATGGGCGGGAATGTTGGTGAGTCCACCACCACCGCCGCCGAGGAAGAACTAGGCAACTCCATTCCCTGGGCTGAATGGTGGCGACGTTGGTGGCCTTGGGGGTTGGGGTTGTTGGGCACGGTGGTGGGGCTGGCGACCCTGTGGCAGTCGGGATTGCCCCAGGTGGCCATTGCCCAGATGATTTTGTCGCGCTGGTCTCAAGTGCCTACGGGATTGGTGATGAATCAAAATGCGTCCCCCTCGGATTTGGTGGGAATTGCGCGAATGTTGGAGGGAAAAACCCCGGCTCCCGATCGCACCTGGGACTACAGCAAGGCCATTCACGATGCAACCCAAGCGCTGGTTTGGTCCGCCAGCAGTTCCGCCTATTTTCTGCGTGGCGTGGCCTACTACAACAGCGGCAACTGGAATGCGGCCTTGGCCGACTTAAACCAAGCCTTGCAGCTCGAAGCCGGTGACGCGATCGCCCGTACCTATCTGGCGGCCACGCAAGATCGCCTGGGCGATTTGCAAAGCGCCCTGGCCAGCTACGATCGAGCCATTCAAGACAACGGCAAGTTGAGTGCGGCTTACCTGGGGCGCGGCTTTGTGCGGTTGGAACTGAGCGATGCGAAAGGGGCGATCGCGGACTTTGACAAAGTGCTGTCTCAGCAGTCCAGTTGGTCGGCGGCTTACCGTGGCCGGGCCCTGGCCAAAATGCTGGCGGGCGACTCCGAAGGGGCGATCACCGACAGTTCCCAAGCCATTCGGCTCGATCCCAACAACGCCAGGGCCTATCAGGTACGGGGACGCACCCACTTTGCCAGCGGCAATCTGCCCTCAGCCCTGGCCGATTTGACGGTGGCTATTCGCTTAGACAGCAAAGATCCAGAAAGCTACTACTACCGCGCCCTCACTCGCCAGGCCCTGGGGGAACCCCAAGGCACTCTCAGCGATCTGAACCAGGCGATCGCCCTAGACGATCGCTATGCCATGGCCTACCAACAGCGGGGATTGGTGCAGGTGGGTTTGGGCAATCGGGCCCCGGCAGCGGCGGATTTTCGGCAGGCGGCCAAGCTCTGTCTCGATCGGGGGCAACTGGATTGTTATGACGCGGCCCGCCGTGAGCTAGAGAAATTGCAGGCGATGCCTTAAGGACTGTTCTCTAGGTTATTCTCCACCCCCCATACCCTCATGCTGTCGATCGGGAAAATCATCGGTAACCCATGGCTCGGGAAAGTCGCCAGACGCATCCAGCAAACCGGACTAACCGGCGCAATGGCGGGCCTGTTGGTGGGTTGCCAATCGCCCCCATCGCCTCCGCTGTCTTCGTCATCCGCGCCGACCGGTTCGCCCCCGGTGCAACCCCTAACGCGCATTACCCAATCCGGCGGCATTGCCATCACGCCCGATCGCCTGGCCGTCAGCACAGGTCAGGTCATCTTGGTGCCAGCCTACTCCCATGTGTATTACGGCGATCGGCAGGATGAATTTCTGCTGAGCGTCACCCTCAGTATTCGCAACACCAGCCTCACGGAATCGATTGTGGTGCGATCGGTGCGGTACTACAACTCCCAAGGCAAGTTGATTAAACAATATGCCAGCAGCGCCTTGAAGCTGCCGCCCTTAGCGAGTACGGAATTTTTCATTCCCCAAACCGATCGCAGCGGTGGTTCCAGCGCCAGTTTTGTGGTGGAGTGGGTCGCGCAGCAAAAACAGGTCACGGCCCCGATCGTGGAAGCGATTATGCTCAGCACCAGTTTCCAACAGGGCGTTTCGTTCACCAGTCCCGGCCGCGTGATTCAAGAACTCTCGACCTCATCATCCGCCCGATCGCCCAATTCGCAGTGATTGCGCTGGGGCTGAACTCGTCGAACCATGGGATGGTTTGGCGATCAAAATCATGCTTCAGCAACCCTGCGGCGGCCGCCGAAGCCAGGGCTGAGAATTACGGAGATCCTAAAGATTGCAGGGAAATGAACGCGATCGCCATGCCTAAATCCTCGTCATCGGTGGCCAACAACAGGCGAGTGGCGTTCGGCTCCGGAGCCAGGGCGATCGCTTCGATTTTGTGGTTGCCCGCTTGGATCAGATTTTGCGGGCGATCGACCGGCTGCCAAACCCATTGGCCCTCAACCCAAGTCAGCGACCCCACCCAATACAGGGCCGACTGAAAAGGGCCCTGATCGCCGCCATCAATGGTGGCCACACCCAACAGGCGACCATCGGCTAAATACACCAAATCCGAGAGCGATCGCTGGGTGGCCAAATCCAGGGGGCCGGTCACGGGGGCGCTGCCTTGTAGCTCGATCGCGTTGGTGGCCGGGTCAAACCAACCCCAATGGAGAGTGGCGGGGCGGCCCTGGCCACCGCGATCGGCAAACAGGATCACCAGTCGATCGCCCCAGCGCACAATCCGCAGGGCTTCGAGATCGCGATTGGGTTCCGGAGTGGGGGGCAAGTTAAAAACCGCCCGAACAGTTAATTCACCGGCCAGCGATCGGGGGTCTGGATTCAGGAAAACCTCGGCGATCGAGGAACCGCTCTCCACCGCCGACAACCGATAGGCCCGTCCGTGACCGGTCACGGCTAGATAGTCCCCGGTTCCAGGAATGGTGCTGATGGCTTCGAGGTCGATCGGCAGCTCGGCATCGAGGGGCCAAACCAGGGACGATCGCCCCCGGGGTGGTTGATCGCCCCATTGCACCTGACTGAGCCGATAAAGCGCCGTGCGGGCCCGATCGCCCTTGGTGTCATGCACCGCCAAAAAAAAATCGTGATCGCCATCGGGCCCCTGCCAGGCCAGGCCACTGATACCCGAGAAGCGATCGGCCCCGAGTTCTGTCCAGCGCAGGAGCAGAGGACTGCGGGCCCACAGGGGGGCATTGACCAGGCCGATCGCCCCCAAGGTCACCAGCAACAGCAGCACCCATCGGTGAATTCGGCGCACAAGGGTTTGGAGTCGAGAACGGAGCGGCGTGAGATCAGGCAGCATCGGCGCAAAATCGACAGCGATCGATCAACTGGGGAGCGGCTTCCCTAGTTTGACCGATGGGCTGAAGCGGTTGCCAGCTTAGAGGATGCTTAAAAAGTATTCTTTGGCGCGGGCAAGCACCAAGAGTCGTGAAGACAGGGGGCTTAAGCCCCTTGTCTAAGTCGATCACTGGGGCGTACAGAGTAGCAATTTTGGTTTTTCAGACATCCTCTTAGGCGACGGACTGGAAAAAGTCGATCGTGGCGCGTAGAGCTTGGGCAAACCGGTCAATTTCTTCGATCGTGTTGTAGAAATACAGGCTGGCGCGGGCGGTGGAAGCAATGTTCAGGGACTTGTGCAGGGGTTGGGTGCAGTGGTGACCCGATCGAATGGCGATTCCCTCTTGATCCAAAAAGGAGGAGAGATCGTGGGCATGAATCCCATCCACGGTAAAGGCTGCCAGAGCCGCCCGGCCGGAACCATCCGCTTGGGGACGGGGGCCATAGATACGCACTTCGGGAATGGCTCCGAGGCGATCGAACAGGTGGCGGGTTAATTCCGCTTCATAGTGATGAATGGCATCCATCCCGATCGCGCTGAGGTAATCGATCGCCGCGCCCAGGGCGATCGCCTCGCCAATGGCCGGTGTGCCCGCTTCCAACTTGTGGGGCAAGTCCGCATAGGTCGATCGCTCCAAGTCCACCTCGGCGATCATTTCCCCACCCCCCAAAAAGGGCGGCATCGATCGCAGCAGTTCCAACTTGCCGTAAAGGAAGCCAATGCCCGTGGGGGCGCACATTTTGTGACCCGAAGCCACCAGCCAATCACAATCCAGCGCTTGCACATCTAGGGCCAAGTGGGGCGCACTTTGGCAAGCATCAAGCAAGACTTTGGCTCCCACCGATCGGGCGGCGGCCACCACCTCGGCCACGGGCAAAACACAGCCCAAGGTGTTTGACACATGCACCAGAGAGACCAGTTTGGTGCGATCGGACATCAGCGATCGCAACTGCTCCAAATCCAAGGATTCCGTAGCATCCAAGCCCACAAATTTCAGCACTGCCCCCGTGCGCTGAGCCACCAATTGCCAGGGCACTAAATTGCTGTGGTGTTCTACCACGGACAGGATAATTTCATCGCCCGGTTGCAGTTGGCTCATGCCCCAACTGTAGGCCACCACATTGATCGCTTCGCTGGCATTGCGTGTGAACACAATTTCCTGAAACGATCGGGCATTCACAAACTTAGCCACCTTTTCCCGCGCCGCCTCATAGGCATCCGTGGCCCGCATACTCAGGGTGTGAACCCCGCGATGCACATTGGCGTTGTCCCACTCGTAATAGTGCCGCAAGGCATCAATCACCTGTCGGGGCTTTTGGGAGGTGGCAGCATTGTCCAAATACACCAGCGGTTGATCATGCACCCGCTGATCCAGGATTGGGAAATCGGGGCGCACCTGTTGGGCGATCGATCGGGGTAAGGCGAGGGTCATGGCACAGGGGGCAGAACAAGAGGGTGAAGTAGACCTGATGACCAACCGGGAACCAGGGCGATTGGCTCGCGATCAACCGGTATCGATGGCGATTGATGAATGGTGAATGGCGATTAATGAGGCTCTAGCTTGAGCTGCCTGGATTAATCCGTTGGGCAATTTGGCTAGCCAAGGTCGATCGCAACGAGGCGATCGGGAGGCGATCCAAAATTTCCCCGGCAAACCCATCCAGCAAGAGCGATCGAGCCGTGGCCAAATCCAAGCCGCGACTACGACAGTAAAACAGCTCCGTTTCCTCCAGTTGGCTGACCGTGGAACCGTGAGAACACTTCACATCATCCGCAATGATTTCCAGTTGCGGCTTGGTGTCCACCCGCGCCTTGGGCGACAGCAACAAATTGCGGTTGAGCTGGGCGGCGTTGGTTTGTTGCGCATCGTGATCCACAAAAACCCGTCCATTGAAGACCGTGTGGCCCCGATCGTCCGCAATGCACTTGTGCAACTGGTCGGCGGTTCCGTGGGGATGGCTCAACACCAGGGAGCTATGGGTGTCCGTTAACTGCTCGCCCGTGGCCACTGACAAACCGTTCAAGATGGTTTCAGTACCGGGGCCCGTTTGGGCAATGTCGATCGAGTGACGGGCGATCGATGCACCCTGGCTGATGGTGGTCAGGGTGTAGTGACTGTTCCAGTCCTGGGAAATGGCGGTTTTGCCAATGTGGATCGCCTGTTCACCTTCCCGTTGCAGTCGCACATGGTGCAGGGTGGCGCAATTTCCCAGCACCACTTCCATCACGCTGTTGGTGCAGTAGCCGCCTTGCCCGATCGCCACATAGTCTTCAATCAGGGTGCAGTGGCTGTCGCCGGCCTTGGCCAACACCAAGCAACGGGGTTGACTGATTGCCGGTTGATCCGCCGTGGCCACATACAGCAGGTGAATGGGTTTGGCCACCTGCACGCGGCGTTCTAGCTCAATCACCACACCATCGTTCAGACCAGCCGTATTCAGCACCGAGAAGGCATCCTGGCTGCCTTGTTGGCCCAGGTGGCTCGCCAGGCGCTCCCGATCGGTCACGGCCATCAGCGAGCCGATCGTCACGCCCTCGGGTAATCCAGCCAAATTCGACAGTTCCGGCGCAAACCGACCGTTCACCACCACCACGCGCACGGGCGCTTCGGGAATGGCAAACGCCGCGATCGCCGCCGGTTCAAGGGTGGTCAGCGCCGGGGCCCGCAATGTGATCGCCAACATGGGCGATAGATCCGTAAACCGCCAATCTTCATCTCGCGTCGAAGGCAACGCCATTTCCTGCGCCACGGCCTGGGCCTGCGATCGCAGCCGCTGCACCAATTCCCAATCGGTTGCCGGAGTTGCCGCCGTCACCGTGGACAGCAAGCCCGCGTAATAGGTCGATCGCTGGGCCGCTTTGCCGGGTGCGCGATCGCCCGGCGTTGAGTTCGCCGTCAGTGCGTCCAAATCTGCCTTGTTCAAGTCCGTTAAACCACTCAAATCCACGCCCATGGTTACACCCCCACTGGCTGCAACTCATCTACCCAGTCGTAGCCCTTAGCTTCCAACTCCAGCGCCAATTCCTTATCGCCCGTCATCACGATTTTGCCGTCGTACATGACATGGACATAATCCGGAATGATGTAGTCCAGCAGCCGTTGGTAGTGGGTAATCACCAGCATCGCATTCTTTTCGTTTGCCAGTTGATTCACCCCCTCGGCCACAATCCGCAGGGCATCAATATCCAATCCGGAATCCGTTTCATCCAGCACGGCCAAGGTGGGTTCGAGCAGCGCCATTTGCAGGATTTCGTTGCGCTTTTTCTCACCACCCGAGAAGCCTTGATTCACGCTGCGATCGAGGAAAGACGCATCCATCTGCACCACTTGCAGGCGATCGCGCACCACATCCTCAAAATCAAAGGGATCCACTTCCTCTAACCCTTGGTGTTTGCGGCGGGCATTGTAGGACGCACGCAGAAAATCCAGGTTGGAAACCCCGGGAATTTCGACCGGATATTGGAAGGCCAGAAACACCCCCGATCGGGCCCGTTCTTCCGCCTCCAATTCCAAGAGGTTTTGCCCTTCAAAGACCACCTCGCCACCGGTCACCTCATAGGCCGGATGTCCTGCCAAAATTTTGGAAAATGTACTTTTTCCAGAGCCATTGCGACCCATAATCGCGTGAATTTCGCCGGCCTTAATTTCCAGTTTCAAGCCCTTTAAAATCGGCGTGTCATTCACATTGGCGGTGAGATTTTTGACCGAAAGGACGGTCGGTGCATTATCAACAATCATCGTGGCCCTTTAACCCTAAAAAAACACGCTGCCAATTCAACAAACTAGTTCAACAAACTAGTTCAACAAACAAGGGGCTTAAGCCCCTTGTTTTCAATCCCGATCGACCCAGCGTCGTTAGCCCACCGAGCCTTCCAACTTCAGGCTTAGGAGCTTGTCGGCTTCCACCGCAAATTCCATCGGCAACTGGTTAAACACATCCTTACAGAAGCCCGAAATCATCATTGAAACGGCATCTTCGGCGGAAATGCCCCGTTGCGCCAAATAGAACAGTTGGTCTTCACCAATCTTGGATGTGGTGGCTTCGTGCTCCACCCTGGCCAACTCGTTTTGCACCTGAATGTAGGGATAGGTGTTGGCTTGGGCATTGCTACCAATCAGCATCGAATCGCATTGGGAATAGTTGCGCGCCCCATCGGCATTGGGGCCCACTTTCACCAAGCCGCGATAGCTGTTTTTAGACTTACCCGCCGAAATGCCCTTGGAGACGATCGTGCTGCGGGTGTTTTTGCCGATATGCACCATCTTCGTGCCGGTGTCGGCCTGTTGACAGTTATTGGTGAGGGCAACGGAGTAGAACTCCCCGATCGAGTTATCACCCACCAACACGCAACTGGGATATTTCCAAGTAATGGCTGATCCCGTTTCCACCTGTGTCCAAGAAATCTTGGAATTCTTGCCTTTACAGAGACCGCGCTTGGTCACGAAGTTATAGATTCCGCCCTTCCCATTCGCATCCCCGGCATACCAGTTTTGCACCGTGGAATATTTGATGCTGGCATTGTCCAGGGCCACCAATTCCACCACCGCCGCATGGAGCTGGTTGCTGTCATACATGGGAGCCGTGCAACCTTCCAAATAGCTGACGGAGCTGCCTTCTTCGGCCACGATCAATGTCCGCTCAAACTGACCGGAATCCCCGTTGTTGATGCGGAAGTAGGTGGACAATTCCATGGGGCATTCAACGCCCTTGGGAATATAAACAAAGGAGCCATCGCTAAAAACAGCGGAGTTGAGGGCCGCAAAGTAGTTATCTGCGATCGGGACAACGCTGCCCAAATATTTTTTAACCAGCTCCGGATGTTCCTTCAGGGCCTCGGAAATGGAACAGAAAATTACCCCATGTTCTGCGAGCTTTTCGCGAAACGTGGTGGCCACGGAAACGCTGTCAAAGATGGCATCCACCGCCACATTCGCCAACCGCTTTTGCTCCGAAAGGGGAATTCCCAATTTCTCGAAGGTTTCGAGCAGGGTGGGATCAACTTCATCAAGGCTCTGCTTCTTTTGCGTTTGCTTCGGAGCGGAGTAGTAAATGATGTCTTGGTAGTTGATCGCGGGATAGTTCACATCGGGCCAGGTCGGCTCCGTCATTTTCAGCCACTGGCGGTAGGCCCGCAGCCGAAATTCCAGCATGAACTCTGGCTCGTTTTTCTTAGCCGAAATGGCGTAGATGGTCTCTTCGCTAAGACCCCGAGGCAGGGTATCTGACTCGATGTCGGTGACGAAGCCGTACTTATAGGGTTGGTTAACGAGGGTGCTGACGGATGCGCTCATGGCTCGTGGGGGCTGGCGTTCTTCTCGGGGGGGCGGGGGCCATCGGCGGAATGGACGATCGCACCTTTGGCTACCGGGGCGATCGCACGGATTGTAACGACTCACCGCGCGCAAAATCGCGGGAGTTGGCAGCGCTAGCGCATGTTCAGGATTTCATCGAGGCCGATTTCCTGCTGCTCGCCCCGGAAGTCATTGTCAGGGGTTAGAAACAACATGCAGTGACATTCATAGCGCTCACGCATGGGCACGCAAGGACAATTCCAATAGGCAGCGGCCACTTCGGCTTCCTTGTCTTCGTAGTGCCGACAGGGGCAAAGGGGCGAGCCGAGTTCGTCCTTGTGGCGGGCGAGACCTTCGATCACGACAGCGGTCACACCCGGATCAGCGCAAAAGTAAGTGCCGGTACGTTTGGCATAGCTTTCAGCGAACTTCCGAACCGCATCAAGGCTCTTTTCACTGGCGTGGGTCGTTGCATTGTCCATGTCGGCGGGTCTCTAGAAATTAACGGTGGGGTTTGTATAATGACCTTGATTGCTAAAACAACTTGATTGTTGCGTAATCGTTTTTAGCGTACTTTAGCAACGCAAAAGTTGTCAAAGCCTGAGCGATCGAGGCCAGAATATAACAATAGGCTGTTTTCTTAACCGGTTGTTTTGAACGGGCCGATTCACGGTCGATCGACTGGCTGCCGCTACCGAATGCTGCCCAATCCACGATCCACGGTCTGAGCGAATGAGTGCTCTTCAGCAAGCGTCCACGAAGCATGACATTTTGAAATACCTCCTCCAGCAGGGCGAGGCCACGGCCCAACGGTTGGCGGAGGCGCTGGGCATCAGCCCACAGGCCACCCGTCGCCACCTGAAGGATCTCGAAAGCGAGGGGCTGATTTTGCACGAGGCAGCCAGGGGCGGCACGGGTCGTCCCCAGCACCTTTACCGGTTAAGTCCGGCGGGGCGATCGCAGTTTCCCGACAACTACGATGAATTTGCCGTGGATTTGCTCCACACCCTGACCGAAACGATCGGGAATGACCAGGTGCAGTCCCTGTTGCGACAACAGTGGGTGCGCAAGGCGTTGGACTACCGACGACATCTGGGCGCGGGGAATTTGCGCGATCGGGTGGCTCGGTTGGTGGACTTGCGCCGCGCCGAGGGCTACATGGCCGAGTGGGAAGCGATCGAGCCGGAAGCTGAGGGCAAACCACGATACTTGCTGGTGGAGCATAACTGCGCCATTTCCACCGTGGCTGAGTCCTATCCCGGCGTTTGTGCCCATGAATTGGAAATGTTTGCGATCGCCCTCCAGGGCTGCAAGGTGGAGCGCACCCACTGGATTGTGGGCGGTGAGCACCGTTGTGGCTACTCCATCCAAGAGTCGGAAGCCACCCCCACCCCCGCAACCCGCGCCAACTAGGCTTGCCCCCACCCGGCCCCACAACCATAGGGGCGCAATAAAGGTGCAAGCGATCGGGTCAGAAATCGGGCTAAGGTTAACTAGCGGGGGGTTGCCGATTGCAGCGCGCCTATTCAACTCCGCCTGTTAATTCCACCCATTCCAGCCCGCCCATTGCCTCTCGGGTGCTGTCTCCCAAACCTGGGTGAACCGAGCCGAGCGATCGCGATGGAAACCGTCCGCCTCGATGCCTATGCCGCTGAACAATCCGATGAATCCTCAGGGTTTGGAGTTTTTGACCCCCGAAGAGTCTGCAAAGGTCGATGCGGCTCTGTTGTCTCAGCCCGAAAAGTTTTTAACGCGGTTGACCCTCTCGTCTTTGAAACTGCTGCGCTACATTGCCGAGGACGAGGGCGTGGCGATCGAAGCGTTAACCCATGATCAGGTGATTGCTTGGTTTGAGCGTGATGCAAAGCGCAAGCGCGAGCAGGGAATTGATGCGACAGTGCTGAAGTGGGATGTTTAGATCGGTTTACAGACCTGTTTTGGCGGGTCTGTTTTTGATAGATTTTGGGTCTAATTTCCTTTTGAATTGCCTTTCAATTTCCCTTTGAGCTTCCAGTTCACGTTCAATTTAAGTTCAATTTCCAACGCTAATCCCAACTCTAATTCCCGATTTACACCACCACCATGCTTGACTGGCTGCACACCCTTCTGGGTCACGATCATCACGCCCTGTCCCAATCGATCCAAGCAAGTTGGCAGTTTGGGTTTTCTGCCTTGCAAACCAGCCCTGCCAGTGAATTTTCACGGGGCTATTGTGTCCAAATTTGTGCCTTTTTGGTGCCGGCTAACTTATTGGCAACCATTCAAGCGTTGGTGATGATGGTGATCGATCGCCCCCTGCGCGATCGCTTGGTGATTGGTTTGGTTGGTAGTCTCTACGCCACCTTGATGGTGTTGCATGTGGCGACCTGGTTTGCGGTGGGCGTGGTGATGGCTCCGACCTATGTGTTGCTGTCGTTGGCGGTGGTTTGTTTGGTGATGAATGGGGCAATCATTGGAAAAGCGGTTCGATCGAGATCAAACTTGAGCAGCTCCGTCGCCGCTTCGGCCCCAGCCCTCTAGAACTGCACCCTTAAGACTGCTAGGACTGAACCAATCAAACTGCACCAATCGATACCCATCGATAAAAACCAGAAGAGATGCCTTTTGAATAGGCACAAGTTCAAACCGATCACCAGATCAACTCAAAAAAGCTCAAAAGTTCAACCCAAAAAGCAGACAAGGGGCTTAAGCCCCTTGCCCCCGTCATCTTGTCAGCCCACAATCTTGCTGTGGAAGAATCAGGGCTGTCACCCATTCGATTAACCCAGATCCGCTCGATCTAGATTAAACCGAGACAAATCTAGATCAGCTTGATGGCCCGCAGGGTGAACATCATGCCCGCTGCCACGCCCAACATGCCACCAAAGAAGATGAAATAAGTAATTACGCCAGACATGGGCCAAGCCTCCCAATGGATTCTGAAAAATGGGTTAGTCCCTAACCATTGAACCATCCCGCGCTAAAATACGGCCCGCTCTGGTTTTTTGCCATTCGTTCACTGTTGCTGGCGCAATTGCGCTTTGGGTTATGGCCGCTACGATTCGCGTAAATTTACCCCAAAATGCCTACGACATCGCGATCGGGGCGGGCTTGCTCGATCATGTGGGCGATTGGATGCGCGAGCGATCGACCCAAACCAATCCCAAGGTTTTGCTGGTCTCAAACCCGCAAATCTTCAGACGCTATGGCGATCGGGTGATCACGTCCCTGCGGGCCGCGGGCTACCAAGTCCAAAGCTGCATTTTGCCCGCTGGCGAGCGGTACAAAACCCCCAACTCGCTCCAGAAAATTTACGATGCGGCTCTCGATTTCCGTTTGGAGCGATCGAGCGTCATGTTGGCGCTGGGCGGCGGAGTGATTGGCGACATGACCGGATTTGCGGCTGCCTCTTGGTTGCGGGGCATTGCCTTTGTGCAAGTGCCCACCTCACTGCTGGCCATGGTGGATGCCGCGATCGGGGGCAAAACTGGCATTAACCATCCCCGAGGCAAAAATCTGATTGGGGCGTTTCACCAACCGAGGCTGGTGTTGATTGATCCCGAGGTGTTGGCCACCCTGCCGGTGCGGGAACTGCGGGCGGGCATGGCGGAGGTGATTAAGTACGGCATTATCTGGGATCCAGACCTGTTCGATCGGCT
This sequence comes from Limnothrix sp. CACIAM 69d, assembly GCA_001913845.2. GTDB lineage: Bacteria > Cyanobacteriota > Cyanobacteriia > CACIAM-69d > CACIAM-69d > CACIAM-69d. The sequence goes on from MKGP02000064.1 coordinate 50,509, forward strand.
GGAAGCGGCCCCGCGCCTCGATCGATTTGCCGCCATTCAACCCCTGTTGGGCGAAATTTTGCAGCGATCCTGTCAAGCCAAGGCCGATGTGGTGGCCCAAGACGAAAAGGAAGGGGGCTTGCGGGCCATCCTCAACTATGGCCACACGATCGGCCATGCGATCGAGTCATTAACCAACTACCGCTTGGTGAACCATGGGGAAGCTGTGGCGATCGGGATGGTGGCGGCGGCCGAGTTGGCGGCCAAAATGAACCTTTGGGATGGGGAAAACTGCGCCCGCCAACTGGCGGTGATTCAAAAAACGGCCCTGCCCGATCGCGTGCCGGCCAGCCTCGATCCGGAAGCGATCGCGGATTCCCTGCTGTTAGATAAAAAAGTCAAAGACGGCAAAGTTCGCTTCATTTTGCCCACTCGGATCGGAACCGTTGAAATGGTTGATCAAGTCCCCGCCGATGTGTTGTATCCAGTGCTTCGGGCCTTACAAGGCTGATGGTGGGGTCACTGAGCGTCGGTCTTGGGCTGAATGCTGGCTTTTCCCGGGTTCGGTCAGTGTTCGGCCAAATGTAGTAGACTCTGCCTGACGCGGGTTCTCGTTGCATTCTGAAACGTTGGTAGCCCCATGTTCCCGTATTTGTTTCATTTCATTGCGTTTCTGGCGGCGGCGGCCATTGTGATGTGGACAACGCCGATCGTCCGGGCTGCGGGCCTCAAAACTGGGCGCTTTGACCTCCCCAACGAGCGTAAAATGCACGATCGCCCCATGGTTCGGCTGGGGGGAATTTCGATCTTTTGCGGCGCGATCGCAGCCCTTGGCCTGGTGTGGTGGCTGGGCGGCTTTGAAACCGCCAGTTCCCACAAAATCAATGAAATTATTGGCGTTTTAGGGGGCGGAATCGCCTTTTTTGCGATCGGGCTGGCGGATGACCTGTATGGCCTTTCTCCCTTCACACGCCTGGCCATCCAAACCGCCGTCGCCACCGTCTGTTGGCATGTGGGCGTTAGCATCGACTTTCTCACAATTCCTGGCTTGGGCCTGGTGCAATTGGGCTGGCTGAGCTTGCCCATCACCGTTCTCTGGTTAGTGGGCATGGTGAACGCCATCAACTGGATTGACGGTCTGGATGGGTTGGCGGCCGGCGTTTCCGGCATTTCCGCCACCGTCATGATGTTTGTGGCTCTGTTTATGAACCAGCCGGCCGTGGGCCTGATTGCCGCAGCCTTGGCGGGCGCAGCCCTCGGATTTTTGCGCTACAACTTCAACCCTGCCCAAATCTTTATGGGAGACGGGGGAGCCTACTTTATGGGCTTTGTGCTGGCAGGGGTTGGGGCGATCGGCCTGGTGAAGGTGACCGCCGTCACTTCTGTACTGCTGCCTTACCTGATCCTGGCGGTTCCGTTGCTGGATATGTCGGCGGTCATTCTCGATCGCCTGCGCAACGGCAAGCTGCCTTGGATTGCCGACAAGCGACACCTACACCACCGCCTTTTGGATGCCGGCCTGTCCCATCGGGCGGCCGTTTTGTTTATTTATGCCCTGACCCTGTGGGTGGGAACCCTGGCTCTGGCTTTTTCCGGAATGCCCAGCGGTCTTGGCTATGCCCTCGCGGCCACCGCCGTTTTGAGCTACATGGGCTGGCAGGTTTGGCGACAGGCCAAAAACCCCTCCTAGGGCCAACTGAATGGATCCGATCGCCCTACTGATTAGCCTGGGGCTGGGCGGGGCGATCGGCTGGTGGGGGCGTGCTGCTTGGCGATCGCCCAAACCCGATTTATCGCCCTCCTTGGATCAGCTTCAGCATTACCTGTGGCAGTGGCACGATCGCCATGCCCAATCCTTAGATCTGTTACTTGATCGACAGGTAACCCTAGAACAGCACTTGCAAACCTTGGGCGATCGGTTAGGGGCGATCGAGCAACAGCTCAACACCTTGCCCGCCTTCCCGATCGACCCCGAACCCGTCCCCCTGGCCTCAGCGATCGGGTTCGATTACCTGCCCCTCAATGACTTGCTTGGCAATGGACAATGGCAAGCCGCTGACCAAGCCACCCGAGACTACTTGCTAGCGGCCTTGGGCAAATCAACCCGGGATTCCCTCACCCCCGAAGACTTCCAGAGCCTCCCGCTCACGGACTTAGCCACCATCGACCATCTTTGGACCTATTGGAGCGGTGGTCGATTTGGTTGGACAGCCCAGCAAGCCACCTGGCAAGCGGCCCAAGGCGACTATGGGCAATTTTGCGATCGGGTTGGTTGGCGCAAAGGTGAATCCTGGTGCTATGCTGACGAACTTTCCTTCCGCAACGATGCGCCCATCGGCCATTTACCCACCATTGTTTGGACAAAACGCGCCTGCTACGGTCTAGGATCGGTTCCCGTGTCGAGCCTGTTGGCCGCCTTGCTCGATCGGTCAGCTCAGACCGATTGCTAAAACCCGTCTGGGCCACGGCCAATTCCCCAAAAATGAAGAACGACGAACAATTCGCCCATTAACCAACCCATCAACCAGCTCACCAATGCCATCCAAAATTTGATTGAAATCCCCAGAAAAAGCGATAAATAACTAATATTATTCAAATTTTCTGTATATAAACTTTTGTAGTAAAACTGTAGTAAAACCATTAATCATCAGAACTGATTCGTGACTTATTCATGGGAAAAATTCAAAAAAATATCGACCTCTCACGACGCACTCAATTGCTCCTCTAGTGGTTGATCGGGACCTAAATTTTCTAGGTTAGCTTGCCAATCAGCTCAAGAATTGCGATCGCACATTGCCATTCCCAACTATCAATGCTGCTTTGACAAATCTATAAAAATCACTAATTAGGAAATGAATGACCCTTCAGAGCCAAATCATGCTTGCTTTGCTCCCATCCAGCAGGGCAATCGATCGTTAAAAATCTTGCAGAAAAAATCTTCACCCCAAGCTAATTTTTCAACGATCACGAATGATTCCTTTGTCGTAGATTAAAAAAGCGATCCGTGGGCAGGGCCACCGCCTCCCCACACCCTTAGCTCCCGGTTGGAGTGATTGTTCTTAAACTTCGCAACCAAATCCATGTTCTTACAGGAAACCCTGGCAGCTTTCATCACGCGGATGGATGGCATCGCTCTAAGTAATTTTGTTCCCCTGTTTGCGCCCCTGCTGGCCACCGCCGAAGCCGAAAACGCCCCGATCGTTTTGGCTGGCGTGCTCTTATCCCTAGTGATCATTTATTTGTCCAGCAAAATTGGCTCAGAGGTAGCCAAGCGGCTAGACTTTCCACCCGTTTTGGGTGAACTGGTTGCCGGGGTGATCGTTGGGGTGTCAGCACTGCACCTGATTGTGTTCCCAGAAGGGGGCTTGACGGCCAATGACTCGATCGTGATGCAGGCCCTCAGCCTGATTAACACCCTCACGCCCGAAGCCGTCACGGATATCTTTAGCTCCCAGAGCGAAGTCATTTCCGTGCTGGCGGAATTGGGCGTGATTGTGTTGCTGTTTGAAATCGGCCTGGAGTCTGACCTGCGGCAACTCAAAGAAGTGGGCATTCAGGCCACCGTTGTGGCCTGCGTGGGAGTTGCGGTTCCCTTCGTCGCGGGCACTGCGGGGCTGATGACCATTTTTGGTGTGCCCGCCATTCCTGCCATCTTTGCGGGCGCGGCCCTGACCGCCACCAGCATCGGGATTACCTCCAAAGTCCTGTCGGAGTTGAACCAACTCAAATCCAAGGAAGGACAAATCATCGTTGGCGCGGCGGTGATTGATGATGTGCTGGGGATCGTGGTGTTGGCCGTGGTGGCCAGCCTGGCCAAGACCGGCGAAATTGACACCGGCAACGTGATTTATTTGATTGTTAGCTCCACGGTGTTTCTGTTTGGCTCCATTCTCCTGGGTGGTGTATTTAACCAGTTTTTTGTGAAGACCGTTGAAGTGCTGAAAACACGCGGTAATGTCGTGATTCCGGCCTTTATTTTTGCTTTTTTCATGGCGTTTTTAGGCAACGCAATTCATTTGGAAGCCATCCTAGGAGCCTTCGCTGCCGGGTTGGTGTTGGATGAAAGCGATGCCCGCAATGAATTGGATGAGTTGGTGAAGCCGATCGCGGATTTGCTGGTGCCTATTTTCTTTGTGACGGTTGGGGCCCGCGCCGATTTGGGTGTGCTGAATCCGGCAGTTCCCGAAAACCGAGCCGGCCTGCTGATTGCCGTGTTCTTGGTGGCTGTGGCGATCGTAGGCAAGTTGGTGACCGGCTGGGCCGTGTTTGGGCAACCGGGCATTAACCGCCTGGCGATCGGGGTGGGTATGATTCCCCGGGGCGAAGTGGGTCTGGTGTTTGCGGGCATCGGTTCCGCCAGTGGTGTACTGAGCAAGCCCCTGGAAGTGTCAATCATCATCATGGTGATCTTGACCACCTTCCTGGCTCCGCCGTTCTTGCGAGTGGCCTTTGGGCAGCAGGAATCGAGCACCAGCGAATCAACCCCCTAGGGATTTTTCCAGCAATTTGCCCAGTTCTCAAAATTCTCTGGGCAACCATTGCCCCCGATCGCACCACGGATCACACCGCTGATCCCGATCGATTGCAATTGATTGCTCATCATCAAACTGGATCACCGTCGGGGGCCTTGGCTCCCGATTTTTTTGCTTGGTCTTGGCTTTTTTGTTGGCTTTTTGGGCCCATGATTGGGGCGATCGGGAACTGAGGAACCCCTCACTTTTCCCAAAATCTGGTAGATTCAGGCAGTCGAACAATGAGTCCTAAGCCGTTATGACCTATTGCCTTGGCATTATTACCCAGGAAGGATTGGTGATGGCCGCCGATTCGCGCACCAATGCCGGTGTTGATAATGTTTCTACCTATAAAAAGCTATTTGACTTTTCTTTGCCGGGCGATCGAGTCGTTGTTGTTTGCACCTCCGGGAATTTATCTCTCACCCAATCGGTTATTAGTCATCTTGAACAGGATTTAAAAAATCAAGCCAGCATCACGCTCCACTCCCTCACCAGCATGTACGACCTAGCCCATTATGTGGGTCAAACCCTCCGGAAAATTCACCAAGAACATGCCGAGTGGCTCCGCAAAGACAATGTGGATTTTTCGGGAAACTTGCTCTTGGGGGGGCAAATTCGCGACGAAGGCCCCCAGTTATTTTTGATTTATAACCAAGGCAATTTTATCCATGCCACGGTGGAAACCCCATTTCTGCAAATTGGGGAAACTAAGTATGGAAAGCCCATTCTCGATCGCACCGTCAGCTTCAACACCCCCCTCAACTCAGCGGCTAAATGTGCGTTGCTTTCCCTAGACTCCACCATGAAGTCCAATATTTCCGTTGGCCCCCCGATCAATATGGTGATGTATCGTAAAGACTCCTTTGAAATTCGCCATCGACTGCGGCTACCGGCGGGCGATCCTTACCTAGCCAAAGTGGGGCAAGAATGGGCTGCTTCTTTGCGCAAGGCCTTTGATCAAATGCCCGATTTGGAGTGGGAATATACCAACTAACCCAACTCATCACAACTCATTCTCATCACAACTCATCGAAGACAAGGGGCTTAAGCCCCTTGTGACCACGACTGGCTCCACAACTTTGACCCAATGTATTAAGCCTGTCGCGCTACTAGGTAAAGTTAAGCGCTGGGAAATTGGTTGCGAATCACCACCTCAGAAAGGGGCAATTGGCCACCCCGTTCCCGCGCCGGTTGCACGGCCTTACCTACCGTAATCATCATGCCAATTAGATGATCGGCCGGGAGCTGAATAATGTCAGCAACGACCTGGGGATCAAAACCAATCATCGGACAGGTATCGTAGCCCATGGCTTTGGCGGCCAACATCAAGGTTTGGGCCGCAATCCCACAGGAACGCATCGCTTCATCCCGTTGCAGGGTCTCGCTTCCCCCATAGAACTGAATAATCATCGGCACCAATTGTTGGCGAACCGCTTCGGGGGCATTTTGCCAATAGCGTTCCGGTTGCTGTTGCCAGGCATTCAAATTTCCACACAACAACACCAACAGGGACGCATCGGTCACTTGGGCTTGATTCCAAGAGGCGGCCCGAATCTGTTGGCGCAATTCGGGATCATCCACAATCACAAATCGCCAATTTTGAATATTGAACGATGTGGGCGACAGCAACACATGCTCCATCAGGGTCTGAATTTCCGCTTCAGACATTTGATGATTGGGGTCGTAATGTTTGACGGCGCGACGTTGTTGAATAGCGGTCAGGGTATCCATAAGCTGTCCTGAATGGGGTGAATCGACTCAATTTAAGGGAAAGCTGCGGGTCGCCAAGGCCATGGGCCGCCCCCTAGCGACTTTGGCCCAAGCTCAGGGTGGGGAAATCAAATCGGGGAACGAAGCCGACGAAAATTTCTCCTCACCCTGCGTTAAGTTTAGTAACATTGCCCGCAACTGCGACGACTAGGAGAAACACCGTGAATCTGATTCCCGAAGACATTAAGCCCTATCTGAATTTGTTTCACCCGATTTTGATGTGGGTGTTGTTGGGTCTGACGGTTTATGCGCTGTATTTGGGAGTCCAGGCCCGTCGGACTCGGACGGCGGAGGCGGAGGTGCGCAAGGAGTTGATTAAGGGGAAGTTTGCCAATCGCCACTACCAAATCGGCTCGTTGATTTTGGCGCTGATGGTGTTGGGGACGATCGGGGGGATGGCAGCGACCTATATCAACAACAACAAGCTGTTTGTGGGGCCGCACCTGTTGGCGGGTTTGGGGATGACGGGGCTGATTGCTGTGTCGGCGGCCCTTTCACCGTTGATGCAAAAGGGGCAAGATTGGGCCCGCTATGCCCACATTGGTTTGAATGTGGCCATTGTGGGACTGTTTGGCTGGCAGGCGGTTTCGGGAATGGATATTTTCCAGCGCATTTTGCAGAATTTCTAGGCGCAGGTTGCTGACCGAAAGCCTGATGGATCCTGTGTAGGTGGCCGGTGCGATCGCGCCGGTTTTTTTGGGCCACGGCTCCGGAGCCGATCGAGACCGGGTGGCCACCAATTTGGAGGCCGGCTCCCCCCTGCCCGTCCGGGCGATCGCAACGTTACCATGGCCAAATTGGGCCCAAACTTGCGCCACCTGCGTTGAAGGGCGTTTAAGGGCGATCGCCTCGCCCGGGGCCGCAGCACCTTCATCCGTTGTTAATACAGCATCGATATCAACCATGCCACAGACGTTTTATGTGAACCCGACCAGCGGTAATGACAGCGCTGATGGATCCCAGGGTGCGCCACTGAAGACCATTGCCGCGGCCCTGCGCAAAACCCAAGCGGGCGATCGGGTGCAATTGGCTGCGGGAACCTACAGCAGCACCAGCGGCGAAGAATTTCCGCTGACGGTTCCTTCGGGGGTGACCGTGGTGGGCAACGAAGGCACGAAGGGCAGCGGCATTCTGGTGCGGGGCAGTGGTCGCTATGTTAGCCCCACCTTTGCGGGTCAAAATGTCCTTTTTCTATTGACGGATGATGCTCACCTGCGGGGGGTGACGGCGACTAATCCGGAAACTCGGGGAACGGCGGCTTGGGTGGAGTCGGCTCGCCCCACGATCGCCAACAATACCTTTGTGAACTCCAACCGGGAAGGGGTGTTCGTCAGCGGCTCCAGTGTGCCCCTGGTGGAAGGAAATTTGTTTGAAACCAACTCCGGTAATGGCTTGTCGATCGACCGGAACTCCAGCGGCACAATTCGTGGCAACACCTTCCGGAATACGGGATTTGGAATTGCGGTGGGGGGCAACGCCAGCCCCACCATCAGCGGCAATGTGATTACGGGGAACCGTAGCGGCGTGGTGGCTTCCCAAACGGCCCGCCCCATTTTGCGCAACAACACGATCGAGAACAACCGAGATGACGGCCTGACGGTCATTAATCAGGCGCTGCCGGACTTGGGCAGCGCTGGCCAGCCGGGCAACAATGTGTTTCGGGCGAACGGTAAGTACGACATCCAAAACGCGACCACGAACACGATTGTGGCCGTTGGAAACCAGGTTGGCACGGTGTTGGGATCTGTGTCCTCGTCTGGTTCGGTGTCGCCCTCGCCTACGCCTGTGCCGATTCCGTCGCCGGGCCCCTCACCGACCCCAACTCCCACGCCGGTTCCCGTACCTACGCCGGTTCCTGTGCCCACCCCGATCGATGATCTGAAGGGCCATTGGGCAGAGGCCTTCATTCGGGCTTTGATCAGCCAGGGAGTAGTGAAGGGGTTTGAGGATGGCTCTTTCCGGCCCAACAACAAGTTGACGCGGGCGGAATATGCGGCGCTGGTGGTGAAGGCGTTCGATCGCCCCCTGGTCAAGCCTCCCATTGGTTTTAGTGATGTGCCGGCGGGTTTTTGGGCGATCGGGGCGATCGCCAAGGCCAGCCAGATGGGCTTCATTTCCGGTTTCCCCGACAACAGCTTTCGCCCGGGCCAGAACTTGACCCGCACCCAAGCCCTGTTGTCGATTACCAATGGTTTGGGCCTGTCGGGTGGATCGCTGAATCTGCTGGGCAATTTTGCCGATCGCGCGCAAATCCCCAGCTATGCCACCAACCCGATCGCGACGGCCACCGCCAATCGCTTGGTGGTGAATTATCCCCAACTGAACGCCCTGCGTCCCCTAGAAGACATCACCCGCGCTGAAGTGGCCGCTTTGATTTATCAAGCACGGGTGTTGCTGAACCAAGCGTCGGCCCTCACATCGCCCTACATCGTGCAGCCCGATACGAAGCTGCCGGCCTTTACGGACACGCGCAACCACTGGGCAGAGCCGTTCATTGAGGCCTTGGCCAATCGGGGGCTAATCGGGGGCTTCCCCGATGGATCCTTCCGGCCCGATGCCACCATGACCCGTGCTCAGTTTGCCAGCGCGATCGCCAAGGTCTTTAATCCACCGGCCGAGCGACCGGGCAAAACGTTTACGGACGTGAATTCCAGCTTCTGGGGCCATGCGGCGATCCAGCAGGCTTATCAAGCGGGCTTCATGTCTGGCACGTCGGAAACCACCTTCAGCCCCGATGCCACGTTGCAAAAGGTGCAAATTGCCGTGGCCCTGGCCAGTGGCTTGGATTGGCCGGACGGCACGGAGGCGGATTTGGCTTCCTTAAGCGATCGAGAAGCGGTGGCCAAGTGGGCCCGGCCCAAGGTAGCTGCCGTTTTGAAGCGCAAGGCATTGGTCAGTTATCCCAGTGCCAATACCTTTGCTCCCGAGCGGTTTGCGACGCGGGCGGAGGTGGCGGCCATGTTGTATCAGGCCCTGCGCGATCGGGATGGATCTTTAACGGCCATTAATTCTCCCTACGTTCTTTCGGCTTAGGCCGATCGGGGGGGAGAGAAAGGGATTCTTGATCCCCCGCAACGCAGCAGCCCAGCAATCCAGCCCAGCAATCCAGCAAAGCAATCCAGCAAAGCAACGTCGGTGAATCCTGCCATGACTCGGGACTATGACCTGATTGGTTACGGTGATGAAGTGCCAGGGGTTCTGGCCCTGGTGGCGGCGGCCCGGGAATCTCGGGCCCGATCGGGCGGTCAACCACTCAAAACCCTGCTGCTCACGGCCGGTGACACCAGCTATGGCGTGGGCGGCCACCTAATCCGAGGGCAACTGTGCTACCTAGACCGCACCCACCTCTCTCCTAAGCTCCGGGAACAATATGGCATGGGTCTCTATGGCGATCCCGCCAGCCTCTATCAAGAGTTCTTGCAGCGATCGGGCGTGGTGGAAGTGGGCCTCGATTGGCGCAAGGGCGATCGGGCCCTGCGGGAAATGCTGCTGGAAGCGGGCGTGGATATTGTTGACCAGGCGAAAATCAGCCGCGTCCAAAAAACGGGCGATCGGCTCCTGTCCATCACCACCGACGATGGCGACACCTTCCAGGCCAAGCAGTTCATCGATTCCACCGTGAATGCGGGCCTCCTGCAAAGGGCCCGAGGCCTCACCGTCCGAGGCTTTGGCACCTTGGGGCTACCCGATTCGGCCCTGCCCGTCTCATTGATTTTCGAGACCCAGGGCCTCACCGTGGACTTCCTGCGCCGGGCCGAAGCAGGTTGGATCCAACGATTCTGTAATCCCAAGGATGCCGAAGCCCAAAAATATCTCTCGATCGCGGCCGGTGGTGATCCCAAGCGCGTGCAGTGGTTCATCTCCCGAATGCAAGATAGCGCCGGCCGACCGATGACCATGGTGGTTGGCCCCGACTACATCGATGTGCGCTGCCATGTGCTATCGGTGCTCTACCACGCCTATCGCGGCACTGCTTGGAATTTGGAGCAGACCAAGTTCATCCTCGACTCACCAAACATTGCCCTGCTGCCAGGCGGGCGCATGTCCTGGAACGCGCTGCTTTGTTTTGTGACCGCCAACGAAGCGGAAGCCTTGGCCCAAAATGCCGGTCTGCCCACCGCCCGGATGCAGCAGGAGGTGGATCACGTCGGTCGGTGGCTCAAGAGCTTTGGGCAGCAAATCACCGTGACCCCGGCCCATGAACTATATATCCGCTATGCCGGCAGCATGGTGGATCCAATTCACCCGTTTTCCGGGGCCCAAATGCTGGCGGGCGGTTTGCCCACCCGTGAGGCCCTGGGCACCTTCTGCTACAAGTTCGATGTGCGGGGCGGCATCCCTGGCTTGGGCAAAAAAGCGCTGGCTAAAAATCACAAGAGTTTGCAATTCTTGGCGGAACCTGTGCCGGTGTTTAACTACGGCATTCGCCACGCCATTTCTAAATCCGTGCCCAATGTGGCGGTGGTGAGTCCGGCTTCTGGTTATTTCGGCATTGCCCCGGCGGCCGGGCGGATTGTGGAGTTGAATGCGGGGGTGGGCCAAGGTTTGGGGATTGCGGCAGCGATCGCCATTCAAGGGGGGCGAAACCTGGCCGATGTGACCAACTCGGAAGTCAATCAAATTCTGAAAACGCGGGGACAGTTACCGACCATCTACGGAATTGGGCAGGCCCTCTCCCAAAAGTTTGCAGATTTTGAAAAGGACATGTTTCCTGATCCGTTGCCGATGCCGCAGCCGGATCCGATCGATGATCTGTCCGATCACTGGGCAAAGGAATTCATTCAGATCCTGCGCGATCGCAAGGTCATGGGGGGCTATGAAGACGGCTCCTTCCGCCCCGACAACACCATCAGCCGGGCGGAGTTCTCGGCGGTGCTGGGTCGGGCGTTTGATTTGCCCCTGCGGCGGGCGGAGCGATCGTTTGTGGATGTGCCCACTAACCATTGGGCCCATGGGGCGGTGCAAAAGGCTTGGCGCATGGGATTCTTAACGGGCTATCAGGGCGATCGCTTCTTGCCCAATGCGGAAATTCGGCGCGGCGATGCCATGACCGCCCTGGTCAATGGTTTGGGGTTACCGGCGGGCGATCTGAAACTGCTGGGGCTATACCAAGACCGGGCCACCATTCCCCCCTACGCAACGGGGGCGATCGCCACGGCCACGGAGCGGCGCATGGTGGTGAACTATCCTCAAAAACGCCAGATTCGGGCCCAAGATCCCCTCACTCGGGGGGAGTTGGCTACCCTGATTCACCAGGCCCTGGCGGCGCGGGGGGCAGTTCCGCCGCTGAATTCCGAGCACATTGTGCAGCCGATCGACCCTAGCATCTTGCCCCTGTTTGCCGATTTGGAAGGGCATTGGGCCCGACATTTTGTGGAAGCCTTCGCGATCGAGGGTTGGATCAGCGGCTACAAAGACGGCAGCTTTCGCCCCAATGACCCCATGACCCGGGCCCAATTTGCCGTGCTGGTGACTGCCGCCATCAAGCCCCTGGCCCGGCGACCTGCCAAAGCATTTCGGGATGTACCCCGAGGCCACTGGGCCGATCGCGCCATTCAGCAGGCCTATGCGGCCGAGTTTCTTTCGGGTATGGGGGCCGATCAATTTCAGCCCGACGGCCCCCTCAAGCGACTGCAAGTGGCCGTGGCTCTGGTGAGTGGGTTGCAGTGGGCCGATGAAGCCGTGGCGGTGCTCAATAGCTTGAGCGATCGCGCCGCCATTCCCGCTTGGGCCCAACCCAAGGTAGCCACCGCCCTGCGTCGTCGGTTGTTGGTGAACTATCCCGATCCCCAACGGCTCGATCCCGATCGCACCGCAACCCGGGCGGAAGTTGTCGTCATGCTTTACCAAGCCCTGGTCGCCAGCGGCCGGCTCAAGCCCCTGAACTCCGACACGATCAGCCAACCTGCTCCCCTGCCCACTTGAGATCTCATCGGCTCCCCCTTGGCAATTGGGGTGATTTTGGCAACATAGGGGTGCAAACCCGATCAAAATTCCCCATGCCTTTCCAAGCCATTCCCCGCCGTCTCAAACTTTGGCGCGGCCAGCGGCGCTCCAAGCTATCGGATCTTGCTGCGCAAATCGTGCCGCCCGCCGTCTTTCCTTGGACTCAGGACGGAGCCGAAGACTTCTTTGCCGAAGAACCCGGCAGTACTCCGGGAACGTTGCGGATTGACCCCGATGCCGCTCCGTCGGAGTTAATCGCCATCGATTACAGTCGCACCCACTGGGAACGGCAACTTTTGGCCGCCCCCACTGACTGTGAACCCCTGCTCGACTCCGGGTCGGTCACTTGGTTGGATGTGCAAGGGCTGGGTTCCGAGGACGTGTTGCGCCAGTTGGGACAAGTGTTTCGCCTCCATGCCCTCACCTTGGAAGATATTGCCAATGTGCCCCAACGGCCCAAGGTGGAATTTGAGGACGATCGCATCTTGGTGTTGGTGCATATGTTGTCACCCCGGGGCAAAGGTGGCGGTTATTTTACAGAACAAGTCAGCCTTTTATTGGGCAGTAATTATGTTGTGACCGTCCAAGAAGAATCGGAGCATGATGCCCTAGAACCCGTGCGAGAACGCCTGCGAACCGATCGGGGAATTATTCGACGGATGGGATCCGATTATTTGCTATGCGCCCTTTTGGACGCGATCGTGGATGGGTGCTATCCCGCCATGGATTATTACGCCCAGGAAATTGAACGATTGGAATGCGCCATTTTGTTTGAACCCGATCGCAAACTAATGCGCGAAATTTATATGATTGAGCGCGATTTGTTGACCCTGCGGCGTTGGATGGCTCCCCAAACCCACGCGATCGCCCTGTTGATGCGTGAACAACATCCCCTGATCAGTCAAGACGTGCGGGCCTATTTGCAAGAGTGCTATGAACATGCAACGGATATTTTGGATGTGGTCACGCTCTATCAAGAATTGACCGTGAACTTGATGAATTTGTACATGTCTGCTGTTAGCAACCGCATGAACGAAATCATGAAGGTGTTAACCATTGTTTCAGCAATTTTTATTCCCCTCACCTTTTTGGCGGGGATCTATGGCATGAATTTCAACACTGAAACTTCGCCTTGGAACATGCCAGAATTGAATTGGCGTTATGGCTATCTTGCTTGTTGGTTGGTGATGATTGTCATTGCCTGTGGATTGGTGCTGTATTTTTGGCGAAGAGGCTGGTTCAAGAATTCTTTTTAGGACATTGGTGGGGGCTGTTGATTGTGGCCGCTGAGAGGATGTCTGAAAAGCCAAAATTGCTACTCTGTGTGCTCCAGCGATCAACGCAAACAAGGGGCTTAAGCCCCTTGCCCCCACGATGATTGATGCTTGGCCCGTACTGAAAGATGCTTCTCAGACATCCGCTGACTGTGACTGCTCGGGCCATGGGAAAATCTGGGTGAAGGGTGATTTGGATCGAGAGCGATCGGGATTGAGGATCGACCCCACCATTGCGAAGCGCGATCGAGCGGCTCCGGGATCGAAGAACCGGGCCATAATGAAACTGAACCGGTTTAAGTCTCAGCCGATCGGGCAGTAGCCGCACTTCATGCAACTAAGCCCAAAACTTCTGGCTGCGGGCCCCTATTTCGGCATCAATCGCGATTGATCTGGATTTTGCAATCACCGATCGGGAGGTGGCTATGCGCGCAGTGTTAATGGCTGGTGGTTCTGGAACGCGCCTGCGCCCATTGACCTGTGACTTACCCAAGCCAATGGTTCCAATTTTGAACCGCCCGATCGCTGAGCATATTATTAACCTACTCAAGCGCCACGGCATTTTTGAAATTATCGCCACCCTGCATTATTTACCCGATATTTTTCGAGATTATTTTCAGGATGGATCGGATTTTGGGGTGCGCTTAAGCTACGCCGTTGAAGAAGATCAACCCCTCGGCACCGCTGGTTCCGTGAAGAATGTGGAAGAGTGGCTGAGCGGCACATTTTTGGTCATTAGCGGCGACAGCATCACGGATTTTAATTTGCAGGCCGCGATCGACTTCCATCGCCAAAAGCAATCGAAAGCAACCCTAGTGTTGACAAGGGTTCCCAACCCAATTGAGTTTGGGGCCGTGATTGTGGATGCGGATCAGCGAATTGTTCGTTTTTTGGAAAAACCATCGGCTAGCGAAGTTTTTTCAGACACAATCAACACCGGAATTTATATTCTGGAACCGGAAGTTTTGCGCTATCTAGAACGTAATCAGGAAGCGGACTTTTCCACAGATTTATTTCCCCTGCTGCTGGCCCAAGGAGAACCCATTTATGGCTATATTGCCGAGGGCTATTGGTGCGATGTGGGGCATTTGGACACCTATCGTGAAGCCCACTATGCGGCCCTCCACGGCAAGGTCAAACTAGATTTTGCCTATCAAATGATTTCGCCGGGTTTGTGGGTGGGTGAAAATACCGCGATCGACGATCGCGCCAAAATTTTGCCCCCTGTCTTAATTGGTCACAATTGCCGAATTGGCCCCCGCGCCACGATCGAGTCCGGTACGGTAATTGGCGATAACGTCACGATCGGCACCGAAGCGGATCTCAAGCGACCCATCATTTGGAACGGGGCGATCATTGGCGAAGAAGCCCACCTCTACGCCTGCACGATCGCCCGAGGGGTGCGGATCGATCGCCGGGCTCGGGTGTTTGAAGGCGTGGCGATCGGTTCCCTGTCCATGGTGGGCGAAGAGTCCCAAATCAACAGCCTGGTGCGTGTTTGGCCCAGCAAGCACATTGAGTCGGGAGCCATTCTCAATTTGGATTTAATTTGGGGGCAAACCGCCCACCGCAACCTGTTTGGTCAACGCGGCGTAGCTGGCTTAGCCAACATTGACATCACGCCAGAATTTGCCGTCAAACTGGGAGCCGCCTATGGTTCCACCCTGCAACCGG
Source organism: Limnothrix sp. CACIAM 69d (assembly GCA_001913845.2). Taxonomy (GTDB): domain Bacteria; phylum Cyanobacteriota; class Cyanobacteriia; order CACIAM-69d; family CACIAM-69d; genus CACIAM-69d. The sequence continues at coordinate 65,666 of MKGP02000064.1, forward strand.
GCGCACAGGTGACCGTTTCGCGCGACCAACGCAGCATCTCGCGGATGGTGACGCGATCGTTCATTTCTGGCCTGATGTCCGTGGGGGTCAATGTCCAAAACCTGGAAGCCACGCCGATTCCCGTGGCTCGCAGCGTTGTGCCCACCTTGGGAGTGGTGGGCGGTGTGCATGTGCGCATTGATCCCGATCGCCCCGATCGCGCCGCCATTGAATTTTTTGACGACAAGGGCATTAACCTTTCCAAAGGCAAAGAGAAAAAAATCGAAGGAGCCTATTTCAAAGAAGATTTACGCCGGGTTCAAATTGACGAAATTGGCGATGTTTTTTACCCCAGCCAAACCCTTGAAATCTACCGCAGTTGCTTTGAAAAACACCTCAACCTAGAGGCCATTCGCTACAGCAACGCCAAGGTGGTGGTGGACTATGCCTATTCCGTTTCTGGCGCAATCTTGCCCCAACTGCTGAGTAAGTTTGGTTGCGAAGCGGTGGTGCTGAATGCCAGCTTGACCCAAATGGTGGCCGATGCCGATGGTCGAGAAGCCCTGTTGGTGCAGCTAGGCCGCGTGGTGGAAGCAATTTCCGCCACCTTTGGGGCCCAAATTTTGGCCAATGGGGAACAGTTAATTTTGGCCGATGAGGCCGGCGGCCTCATCCGTGGGGAGGCGCTCACGGCGTTGATGGTGGAGGCCGTGTTGGCGGCCCATCCCCGATCGTCCGTGGCGGTTCCCGTGCGGGCTTCGGGCGTAATCGAACAAATTGCCCGCCGCCACGATGGCCGCGTCATTCGCACCAAATGTAATCCCACCGCCCTGATGGAAACCTGTCGTGCTTATCCCAACGTTGTGCTCGGCGGCAGTGGGGATATGGGTTTCATTTTTCCAGAATTGCATCCGGGTTTTGATGCCATGTTCTGCGTTGCCAAGCTCATTGAATTACTGGCAATCCAAGAGCGCACCTTAGCGGATTTGCGAGCCGACAGTTTGCCCCGCATCTATCACAAATACTTCACGGTACGCTGTCCTTGGACGGTGAAGGGAGCCTTGATGCGCCACTTGGTTGAATCCCACTCGCCCAGCACCTTGGAAATGATTGATGGGATCAAAGTCCACGATCGCGCGCGGGACAGTTGGATCCTGGTGCTGCCCGATGCCAGTGAACCCCTGGTGCATTTAATTGCCGATAGCCCCAGTCGAGAATGGGTGGAGCTGACCCTGCGGGACTATCGCCAATTGGTGCAGGAATTCATTGCGCGCGATCGGGGAATTGAAGAAATTGTGGAGTTTGAAAACCGCGTTTTGGCCTAACGCATTTTCGCTCAACCGGTAGTAGCGCGGCTGCCTTAATTGATTGGGTTAAAGTTGCGGAGTCGGTCGTTGTAACAAGGGGCTTAGGGGATGTCGCCATTTTTCAAGGTGACGCTGAAACGGTTGATTTTCCATGTCCTAATCGTCGGAACAAGGGGCTTAAGCCCCTTGTCCCCCACGATCCACTAACGGCAGATTTAGGGTTTCGGGTTCAACGACGACAAGCCCTAAGCCCCTTGCCACCTAACGATCAGGTGGGGATCTCAAGAACCTCACCTGTTTTTATCTCTTCTACTTTCAATGGCAATTCAAAAGATTTTACTTTGAATGTTAGATCAGCCCAATCTTTATCATGTTTGCTTTTAAAATAATCTTCTACGAAAGCTTTTTGCTGAATAAACCATGTCTCTAGTTGACGAATACTAATTATCACTCTATCTGCCTCTCTTCTATTGCGAATACTAGTTCCAGTAGCCGTAATTCCTCCTCCCATAGATGTCAAAAAGCGACCATTAGGAGTTTGAAGTATAGTGTTTAAACCAGACTTCCGAAGACTATTAATATCATTATCAGAAGCATTGTAGGTTAATCCAATAACACCTTGTAATGTGTACGGCTCAAGAATTTCAGGCCAATTGTTTTCAATAATTCTGAGTAGGTCTTGATTTGTAAATCCTCCACGATGTGGATGAATGTCAATTAAATACATCTCTGCTTTACTTAAATCAGCAATAGCAAATAAGAGATCATCTGTTCTTTCAACAAATCCTGTACGCTTTGAATGAGGGTTCGTTCCCAAATGAAAGTGAAAGACTCCCCAGTCATAAAACATAAGGTCTCTGTAGTCTGGATTATCGCTCTGTGTGCTGAGATGAGGTTTTAAGCTTTGCCCAGATTCAGCTTTTTCAATAAATCGTTTCAAACCCAAATTAACTGACTTTGAAAAAGACTTAGCAGACAATTCTTTGGATTGCCTGGCAGTCCATATGATAACAGGTGGTATTCTTCGCTGGAAATTAAGATATCGCATCAAAACAGAATCAAAAAGTTCTTCTGGTTCTGGGGGATATCCTAATGTGGAAAGCTCTTGGCTTATCACTTCTTGAAAATCAGCAAGGAAATTTATACTGGCCACGATTCTATCTCTCCATTAAAACTTTCTATATTTTCTATCTGACGACCAAGATAAGCGGCAGCGTACAATTTTAGCAACTCCACCAAAATCTCTTGAGAGCTTCAAGACAGTAATGCTAAGCGCCAGTTGCGTAGCAGATCAATCGTGCCATTCACCCGAAATTTGGCAAATAATGCCATGGTCAGGTCAACCATATGTACTGATTTAGAGACAACCTTT
>MKGP02000051.1 GCA_001913845.2 Limnothrix sp. CACIAM 69d
TGCGGGTAGGATTGGCAATGACCGGGAGACGACTCATGAGCTGGGTGATGCTTCGGGTAGGTCTAGCCTAAAACCAGATTTAGAGCTGCCAAGTCGGCTTTAGCTTCTCTTTATGAATTAGCTGTTAAATCACGAGACGATCTAGCTAGCTGGATCCAAGATTTAAAACTGTCATAGCTGTTTTTTGGCCCCGCCAGCCCGGCCGTCAGCCGGTAGAATCTTAGGGACTGCAACCCTTTGATGACGCAAGCAACACCGCCGTGACTGCCGACAAAACTGCCAAGGCCGAAAGCCAATATAAGGACACCGTTAACCTGCCCCAGACCGCCTTCGACATGCGGGCCAACGCCACCAAGCGCGAACCAGAAATTCAGGCCTTCTGGGCAGAAGCCAACATTTACGAAACCTTGGCAGAGAGCAACCCCGGCGAACCCTTCACCCTGCACGACGGGCCACCCTACGCCAATGGCACGCTGCACATGGGCCACGCCCTGAACAAAACCCTGAAGGACATCATCAACCGCTACCAACTGCTGCGCGGCCGCAAGGGGCGCTACGTTCCCGGTTGGGACTGCCATGGCCTGCCGATCGAACTGAAGGTGCTGCAATCTTTGGGCAAAGACGAACGCACCGGCCTCACCCCGATCGCCCTGCGCCAAAAAGCCAAAGCCTACGCCCTCGAACAGGTGGAAATCCAAAAGACCCAATTCATGCGCCTCGGCGTGTGGGGTGATTGGGATGATCCTTACTTGACCCTGAAGCCCGAATACGAAGCGGCGCAACTGGAAGTCTTTGGCGAAATGTTCACCAAGGGCTACATCTATCGCGGTCTGAAGCCCGTCCATTGGAGTCCCAGTTCCCAAACGGCTTTAGCGGAAGCGGAGTTGGAATATCCCGAGGGACACATTTCCCAGTCGATCTACGCGGCCTTTCGGGTGACGGAACTGAGCGCAGCGGCCCAAGCGGTGCTGGCGGAGTTCGCAGCGGATTTGGGTGTGGCGATTTGGACCACGACCCCTTGGACGATCCCCGGCAACTTGGCCGTGGCCGTGAATGGAGCGCTGGATTACGCGGTGGTGGACAAGGCCGGGGAACTGGCGGGCCTGCCGCGCTATCTGGTGGTGGCCAAGGATTTGGCGGAGTCGCTGGCGGCCACCTTTGGGATGGCCCTGACGGTGCGAGCCACGTTCAAGGGCGCGGTGTTGGAGCATTGCCAGTACCAGCATCCGCTGTTCGATCGCACCTCGCCCGTGGTGATCGGCGGCGAATACATCACCACGGAATCCGGGACAGGCCTGGTGCATACGGCTCCCGGCCATGGTCAAGAGGACTTCATCACCGGGCAAAAGTACGGGTTGGGCGTGCTGTCGCCCGTGGACGATCGGGGCAACTTCACCGAGGAAGCCGGCCCCTTCGCCGGGTTGAACGTGCTGAAGGATGCCAACGACGCGGTAATCAACGCCCTGACCGAGGCGGGATCGCTGCTGAAGCGGGAACCCTACGCTCACAAATATCCCTACGATTGGCGGACGAAGAAGCCGACGATCTTCCGGGCCACGGAGCAGTGGTTCGCGTCGGTGGATGGCTTCCGCGAGGCGGCGATGGCGGCGATCGGGCAGGTTCGCTGGATTCCGGCCACGGGCCAAAACCGGATTGAGTCGATGGTGGGCGAGCGATCGGACTGGTGCATTTCCCGCCAGCGCAGTTGGGGCGTGCCGATCCCGGCGTTCTTTGATGCGGAAACCGGCGAAGTGCTAATGAACACCGAGACGATCGCCCATGTGCGCGACATTTTCCGCGATCGCGGCTCCGATGCCTGGTGGGAGCTGCCCGTGGCTGACCTGTTACCGGAACCCTACCGCAGCAACGGTCGCACCTACACCAAAGGCACGGACACGATGGATGTGTGGTTCGACTCCGGCTCTTCCTGGGCGGCAGTGGCCAAGCAGCGCGGCTTAGGCTACCCGGTCGATCTTTACTTGGAAGGCTCCGACCAACACCGGGGCTGGTTCCAATCGAGCCTGCTCACCAGCGTCGCCAATTCTGGCCATGCGCCCTATAAAACAGTGCTGACCCACGGGTTCACGCTCGATGAACAAGGCCGCAAAATGAGCAAATCCCTGGGCAACATCATCGACCCGCTGGAAATCATCAACGGCGGCAAGGATCAAAAACAAAACCCGCCCTACGGTGCAGATGTGCTGCGGTTGTGGGTCTCGTCGGTGGACTACTCCTCCGATGTGCCGATCGGGAAAACGATCCTGAAACAGATGGCTGATGTCTATCGCAAGATCCGGAATACGGCGCGGTTCCTGTTAGGCAACCTGCACGATTTCGACCCGGCGAAAGATGCGGTTGCTTACGATCAACTGCCGGAACTCGATCGCTATTTGCTGCATCGAATCTCGGAAGTGTTTGGCGAAATCACGGAAGCTTTTGACAGTTTCCAATTCTTCAAGTTTTTCCAAACGGTGCAAAATTTCTGCACGGTGGATCTGTCGAATTTCTATCTCGATATCGCCAAGGATCGGCTCTATATCAGTGCGCCGGCCGCTGTTCGTCGTCGCAGTTGCCAAACGGTGCTGGCGATCGCCCTAGAAAACCTGGCTAAGGCGATCGCCCCGGTGCTCTGCCACATGGCCGAGGACATCTGGCAAGCGATTCCCTACGCCAAATCCCATCCATCGGTGTTCCAATCCGGTTGGACGGCGATCGATCCCGCCTGGTCGCAACCCGCCCTCGCCGAAAAGTGGCAGAACCTGCGCCAAATCCGCACCGAAGCCAACAAGGTGCTCGAAGCGGCCCGCAAGGACGGGGCGATCGGAGCCAGCCTGGAAGCCAAGTTGCTGCTCTATGTGGCCGATGATTCCCTGCGCGATCAACTGTCGAAATTCAACCCGGTTTCTTCCCTGGGCGATGACACGAATGGGGTCGATGAATTGCGCTATCTGTTCATCACGTCCCAGGTGGAATTGCTGGCTGGGGTCGATCGGCTCCAGGGCTTGAAATACAGCTTTGAATCGGAGCCGCTGGGTGTGGGCGTGGTGGATGCCGACGGTCACAAGTGCGATCGCTGCTGGAACTATTCGCCGTCAGTCGGGGCGATCGAGGAACATCCTTTGGCGTGCGATCGGTGCGTTTCGGCGCTGGCGAGCGTGTTTTAGCCGAAATCATCCCTGAAATGGATTGCCGATCGCCCGAGTGGTTGCTCGGGCTAATGGTTGCCGTTGATTTTTGAGCGGGTTCCGTGGGCACAATTTGTGGCCCGGTCATTGCGAGAAGGGCCATGAAGCGGTACAAAGCGATCGCAGCGGGGCACTGTTCACTCGGGGCTTTGTGGCAATGGCGGAGCGGTGTGATCCATGACAGCGGATTTTTGGACTTGGTATGCGCAAGCGCGCCGCCAAGCATCGGAGCAGCAAGTGCCCATTGGGGAACTGGATTGGCTCTTGGTCGAATGGGCCGGGGTCGATCGGCTGCGGCTGCGGCTCCAGGTGGGCGATTTACCTTCGGGAATCGACCTAGAACGCTTGGATCAACTGTGGCAGCGGCGATTGGTCGATCGCGTACCGGTGCAGTACCTGGCTGGGGTGGTGGGCTGGCGCAATTTTCGGCTGCAGGTGTCTCCCGGGGTGCTGATTCCTCGGCCCGAGACGGAGTTAATTGTGGATTTGGCTTGGGAGCTGACGGCGACGAATGCCCTTTTGCGGCGGGGGGTCTGGGCGGATTTGGGGACGGGAAGCGGGGCGATCGCCCTGGCGCTGGCGGAAGCGATGCCGGAGGCGACGATTTGGGCAGTAGATCGATCGACAGCGGCGCTGGAAATTGCCCACCTCAACGCCATGCATACAGGGCTGGATCACCGAATTCACCTCGCGTTGGGGAACTGGTTTGAACCCCTGGCAGATTTGGCGGGTCACCTGGCGGGGATGGTTTCCAATCCGCCCTATATCCCGAGTGCGGAAGTGCCTGCGTTGCAGCCGGAAGTTGCCGACCATGAACCCCATGGGGCGCTGGATGGGGGATCCGATGGCCTCGATTGCTTGCGCCATTTGGTGAAGACGGCTCCGGCCTATCTTCGGCCGGGTGGCGTTTGGTTGGTGGAGGTGATGGCTGGGCAAGCTCCGACGGTGATGGAACTGTTGTGGGCCAAGGGGTCTTATCAGGAGATTACGGCCCATCGGGATCTGGCGGGGATTGATCGATTTGTTTCGGCTAGATACCAACCGCTGCGTCGCCCGCTCTCTGTGGAAATCGCCCCTACCGCGTGATAATAGGAAGGTTATCTGAACGGGCTTTTGCCCTGGGTTGCCTGGGCGATTTCTAAGGAGCGATCGGGATGGCGATTGGGACTGGGATGGGTGCTTGATCGGGTGGTTGCGCTGGGATCAGTGCCGCCTCCAGAAAGAGCCGGATCCAGCTCAATGGTGTTGACCGAATCCAGGAAAGCGCTCAGGCAAAAATGTTCAGGGAAAACGTGGCCTCTGGTCTGGGGCTGCGGCGTTGATGATCGTTCAGCTATGGTGTGTTGAAAGTTCATGTCCGTCACCGGTTCTACTTTGCCTAAAACCTTTTTGCTGCTTGGCTCCGGCGAGTTAGGCAAAGAGTTTGCGATCGCGGCCAAGCGTCTGGGCAACCAGGTGATTGCGGTCGATCGCTATGCCAATGCGCCCGCGATGCAGGTGGCCGACGAGGCAGAGGTCATCTCAATGTTGGATGGGGATGCGCTGGAGTCGATCGTGACGAAGCATCGCCCAGATTTCATCGTTCCGGAAATTGAAGCGATTCGCACCGAAAAGCTCGCGGAATTTGAAGCTCGCGGAATCACTGTCATTCCGACGGCCGCCGCTACCCACTACACCATGAACCGCGATCGAATCCGGGACTTAGCGGCGGGCGAGTTGGGGGTGCGCACGGCTCGCTATGGCTATGCGGCCACCTTGGCGGAATTGCAGGCCGTAGCGGCGGAAATTGGCTTTCCGAATGTGGTGAAGCCGGTGATGTCTTCGTCGGGCAAGGGCCAATCCGTGGTGCGATCGCCCGAGGAGCTAACCACCGCTTGGCAATACGCCACCGAACAGGGGCGCGGTGACCAAGCCAAGGTGATTGTTGAGGAATTTATTCACTTTGAGCTGGAGATCACGCTGCTGACCATTCGGCAGTGGGCGGGGCCGACGTTGTTTTGTCCCCCGATCGGTCATCGTCAGGAACGCGGTGACTATCAAGAATCTTGGCAGCCGGCCCCGATCGCCCCGGAGCTATTGCAACAGGCCCAATCGATCGCCCAGCGGGTGACCGAGGCCCTGGGCGGCGCAGGCATTTTTGGGGTGGAATTTTTCATCACGCCTGACGCTGCCATTTTTTCTGAGCTGTCGCCCCGCCCCCACGATACGGGCATGGTTACTCTCATCTCCCAAAACCTGAATGAGTTTGAGTTGCACCTGCGGGCCATTTTGGGGTTGCCCATCCCAGAAATTACGGTTTACGAACCGGCTGCGAGTGCGGCCATTTTGGCCAATCGCCAGTCGGATCCCGCCGAGTCGGTGGTCTATGACGGGTTGGCGGAAGCCCTGATGGAGCCGGGCACGGATGTGCGGTTATTTGGCAAACCCAGCACCCGTCAATATCGGCGGATGGGGGTGGCCCTGGCGCGGGCTGACTCGATCGACCAGGCCCGGGCCAAGGCAAATCGAGTGGCGCGATCGGTTCAGGTCAACTTGACAGGGCTATAGGGAGCCGATGGGATCGCTGAATGTGCTGCTGGAGCGATCGCCCCCGAGGCCAGCGGCGATCAATTCCCAAGGTCGGGTAGAGCTGAGGCCCCAACCGGTTTTCGATTGCGTTTTCTGGAGTCCAGTGTTTTTGCAAGGAGAATCTCGGTATGATGAGGGCGATCGTCCAAACGCATCCTCAAAAATCTTGAGAAAATGTTGACCGCCGTGGTTTTGGGACTAGCTTATTTTTGAAGAACCTTCAGCCCCATCCAGCCACTTTTAGGTCAAGCCATCTTTAGGTTGAATTGCCAATCAACGCTGGTTTCAATGCTGGTCATTTTTGTGTTAACTGGTGGCCTTTTAACCCGATGCTCTGAAAGACCCAACTAATCAACCCATCCAATGCATTGCATCAGTCCGGTTGAATGAGCCTGAGCGAATTAGCCCGACTAAATTAGCCCAATGAAACTAGCTTGATTAGACTGGCTCGCCTGAACTAGATTAAGTTTGCGTTCCGCCTGTGATGCAGTTCGCGATTCAAGGGGGGGATCCTAGCCAAATCACAGACCAACCACAGATCAATAACAGATCAGCAGCAGATCAATATCGGTGTTGCTCATCTAATTGCAGTTGGAATTGAATTTTTTGGGGTTTGTTTCAGATTTTTTGCGCAGCCAATTCCGTTGCTTGAAGACGGAAGGCCGGTCAACCTCCCTAACAGCCATTTGTAGCCCGCACCATGTTGGAGTTTTTGCGTCCAGATTTGGTTGAGTTTGTCGCCTATCAGGCTCACCCGGGGGGAGAGTTACCCACGGGCGTTGAGATTGATCGTCTGGACACCAATGAATGTCCCTATCAGTTGCCGGAAGCGCTGAAAGAAAAACTCTGCTTAACCTATCAGAACCTGATTGAAACCAACCGTTACCCGGGAGGCGATCATACGGATCTGAAGCGGGCGATCGCCCAGTACGTGAATGAAGCCTGCTCGGCCATTGCCAACGGCACGGCGGAGGCGATCGCCCCTGGACAAATTTCCGTGGGGAATGGCTCGGATGAATTAATTCGATCGATCCTGATTGCCACCTGTGTGGGCGGCCGTGGTCGCGTGTTGGTGGCCCAGCCCACCTTTGGCATGTATGGAATTTTGGCCCAAACCCTGGGAATTCCGGTGGAGCGGGTGGGCCGATCGCCCAAAACCTTTGAAATTGATCTGGATGCCGCGCGTCAAGTCATTGCCCAAGCGCAACTGACCCCCTCGCCCGTGCGGGTGGTGTGGATGGTGCATCCCAACTCCCCCACCGCCAACGCCCTGACGACGGCGGAACTCAACTGGCTGCGGGGACTGCCACCCAATATTTTGGTGGTGATTGACGAAGCCTATTTTGAATTCAGCCGTCGCACCGTGGTGGGCGAACTGCAAGCGCGGCCAAACTGGGTGGTGTTGCGGACGTTCTCGAAGGCGTTTCGACTGGCGGCCCATCGGGTGGGTTACGCGATCGCCAATCCCGAGTTGTCCGCCATTTTGGAAAAGGTGCGCCTACCCTACAACCTGCCCAGCTTTACCCAAGCGGCCGCCCTCGCCGCGTTGGCCCACCGCCGAGACCTGTTGGCGATCGTCCCAGAAATTTTGACAGAGCGCGATCGATTGCTCCAGCAGTTGCGGGCCCTGCCAGGACTGGAACTATGGGACAGCCAAGCGAATTTTCTTTACGCTCGCCTGAAGGGAGCCGCCAACACCGACGAAGCCATGGCTCATCTGGTGCAGCAGCTTAAGCAGCAGGGAACCCTAATTCGTCACACAGGAGGCGGATTGCGCATTACCGTGGGCAGCCCGGCGGAAAATGCACGCACGGTCGATCGAATGCGGGTGGCCTTGGCGCAAACCGTTGCCTCCCGCTAGGCAATCCGGCGGAAATTGGCTGAACCGTGCCAAAAAATTTGCTGAAAAAATTGGCAACAAAAGCGCTTCCCCCCGATCGATTGGCGGGAAGCACTTTTTCAGAAGCCAGATTTTAGGAACCAGAACAAGTCTCATCAATCACCGAAGACAAGGGGCTTCAGCCCCTTGCCCCACGACTACTCGTGCTTTGCAAGTCCCTCAAGTTACTGCTCAGACACCCGCTTAGAAGCTGGATGAGATCACCCGCTCTAGGCATTAATTGCCGTAATTCCACCGGGCCCGATATCCCCGGTTATCCACATGGGTGAAGGTGGAGCCATATCCCAGTCCGCCTTCCCACCAAGGATCCAAAATCCGCTGCACCGCTTGGGGCGAAAGACCCTCCACCACAAAATCCACCCCATGGCCTCGCATGTGGGTTGAGTTGGAAGCGCCGCCCACAGCCCGATTCACTGCTGGCGGTCGATACCAACTGGTGATGGTGATGGCGCGATCGCCCAATTTGGTGCGAATTCGCTGCATCTGTTGAGCCATCCGCACAATATTGCGAGCAATTTCTTCCGATTCAGGAAGTCTGGTGCCGTCCTTAGTTGCTTCTCCCCAGAAAAAGGATCCGTTCGGCACAATTGGATCACGGGTTCCCACCACCCCATAGCCAGGGATCCGAATGGCGGGGCCGCGGGAAGGTGCTGGGCTAGGACTAGGCGCAGGTGCAGGTGCGGGCGCCGGGGCGGGTTGTGGAGCCGGAGCAGGAGCCGGAGCGGGCGCTGGGCTGGGAGTGGGAGCCGGGGCAGGGCTAGGAGCCGGACTAGCCGAAAGCAGTTGATCGGCATCAATTAAATCCACATGGCCGGCAAACACAAACCAAGTTTGGCGATCGCCCACCGGTTCACTGAGCTGCACCTGATAGTGGCTGCCCGATCGACTGATGGCCCGAATCCGAAAATCGCCCGATGCTACAGACACCTCTTCATCATCCTTGAGTTCTGCGGAAGAGACGGGGCGCTGCTTAAAGATGGTGGGCACTTTGACCCGAATTTTGGGCAGAGGCGGAAAATTAGTTGCATCCTTTGGCGGCGGGTAGGGCGGCACGTTCAACAACTCAATGTGCCCCTTAAACACGACCCAGTTTTTGCGATCGCGCAGGGGCTGCATCAACACCACGCTCAGGTGGGAATCGGGCGCTTCTTCGTAGCTTTCAAGGGGAAATTCACCCCGGGCCACGCTTAATTTCTCCGCGCTGCTCAGGGCTGAAGACAGGGCCACACGGGTTTTAAAAACGGTTTCGCTCTTGACAACCAGGGTGGGGACGGCGGCAATTTCCAAGTGATCCTTAAAGATGAACCACTCTTGGCGGTTCCCGATCGGCTCGATCAGGGTCACCCGATAGTGACTTCCTTCCAAGACGGCCGCCTGTACCGTGAGTTCGCGGGGGGCAACCGAGAGTTTTTCTGCGGTTGGCAGTTCACTCGACGAGACTGGCCGGCTTTTGAAGATCGTGGGTTGAACGATTTTCAGCTTCACCATAGGTTGCACCACACCGAAATACAGCGCCCAGTTATCTTGAACTGGTTGCAGTTACTTGGACATGCTAGCCATCAATAGGTTGGATGGCTTGAAGCTTCAAGGATTTTTACGAATTTTGCCACTCTCGTTGCTCGATCGCCATGGGGCTTCAGCCCTCGATCGCTTGGATTGGCCCTAACAACTGGCCCTAACAACTCATTCGCGCCACTCGCGGTATCTACCCCAGATTGACCATCGGCGTAGGCCAGCTCAATGTTAGTAGTCATAGCTGCTGCCGCCGAGGCCGCTGGGGGGCGCGATCCGGGGATCCGGCGCGATCGCCAGCCAGAGGGGAAACTGCAACAACGAAAGGCTAATGCGGCCGTCGGACTCATCCACCACAATGAACGGCACGCCACCGCCTCGCTGGATTCGATCGGCCCGTTGCGCCAAGGGATCCGGGGACTCAAATAACATTACGCCCTGTTCGGCCCCAAAGTCGGCGCGGGAAATGCCCAGGGAGTCTTGCAGGCCGCGCCGCCAGTCGCCTAGCCGCTCGGGACTGTCAATCAGGATCAGGGTTCGGAGTCGATCGCCATGGATGGCCCGCAGCACGGAGATGGTGGCGGAAACCACCAGGATGTTTTGGAGGCGGCTGCCCATGGTGCGCAGGGCCCCTCGACCGCTGAGGTCAAAAAACCACTGACTGACCCGATCGGCATGAACCTGTTCAAAGGTGCGTCGCAAACGCCACGGGGGGCCGTAATAGTCCGGTCGGGTGCGATATCGCTCGAGGATTTGCTCAATTTTGCGGCGATCGCCCTGAAATTGTCCTTCGATCGCGGTGGGTGGCGTGGGGGTCGATCGCTCCGGAGCCGGGGCCGGAGTGGGGGCGGGCGGCGGCGCAAAGGATAATTCCTCAGCGGCGGCCACCAACTCTTGCAAACTACCCACCAGGTAGTCCTTGAAACCCTGAACCCTGGCGGCAACGTTTTGGGATGCACCGGCAAAGGTGCTTTTCATTTCCTGGCGAATTCGTTCCTGGCGGCGCTCCAGTTGCTCAATGCTGGCGGTCAGGTTTTGGCGGCGCTGTTCCAACTCGGCAGTTCCCAAGCTGAGAATGCGGCTGAGGTCGCGACGGGCTTGGGCAATTTCCGCCAGCAGTTGATTGCGCTGTTCTTGAAGATCGGCCACGCGATCGGCCAAGGCTTGGGCGGTTGATTGGGAATTTTGGGAATTTGAAGTTGGCGCTGGGTCTAGATTGGGCTGTGCGCTTGGATCGGGATCTGGGTTTGGATCGGGGTCTGCACTTGAAGTGGCTGCTGGCGTTGCTCGATCGGGGTTATCCGCCGGAGCTGCTGCCGACTCAGGAGCCGCGACGATCGGGGCCGGAGCCACCGGGGAGCTGTCGATCGGGGATTGTGAGTCGATCGTTTCCGGTGTCGCGGCCGGTTCGGGTGGGGGGGAAGCCTCGGGAGCCGAATTGGCGATCAATTCCCCTGCTGCTGTGCTCGATCGATCCGCCGAGCTGACCGGTGTTTCGGCCGCCGCCGTTTCTCCCACCTGGGGCGATGGGGCAGGGGTGGGCAACGGTTCATCGTCCCAGTTGGTTTCCGAGGGGCGATCGATCGATTCGGACAGATCAGCAATATCAGACATTTCAAGCACTAGATTGCAAACAGTGGAACGCTCAAGGGGAACAACACCGAGCGTTTAAACCTTGGCCGCCATCATCCCAGTTCCTTGAACGATTATGATTCGTAACCCCACCCGATTTTCGGTCGGGTTTCCCGAAAGTGACCGATCTCGCCGATCCGATCGCCCCCGCTCGATCGCCCCCAGAAATTTCCCCAGCGCTCGATCGTGCCACAGCGGCCCTATTGCCAAGCGCGGCGCTTGGGCAGTTGTTTTGCTTCCAAACAGGCCCGCAGAAGCTTAGGGTCAAACAAAATGGGCAGGAAATGCAGGCTTTTCACTTCCTTGAAATAGAACAAAGTCGGTAGGTAGTACCAAAAGATATCCCAGTTTTCCCAATCCTGGTAAGGAAAGCGCCGAATCAGCTTGTCGCCCCGGTAAATGTCCAAAGCCGTTGCCGTGAACAACAGTCGCAGGGTGGCCGCTTGCAGGGTCAAAAACGCCGAAAACGCCGCCAGTGCCAGCGCCGCCAACAAGTTCCAAGCCAAAAACAGAATCGAGATGGCCGCCAAACCCGTGGGCAACACAAAATCCGGTGGCAGTTCAATCACTTCCGAATCGGGCAGCGAGCCAGCGGTGGTTTCCCCAGGGGCGATCGGGGACAAATCGGGCGACTGGACAGCGGATGGGGTTGCATTGGGTTCAGACATACTTGGGCGATCGCGAGTTGGGATCAGTTGGGACGTGAGTTGGAATCAATTGGGAGCAGTTGAGATCAGATGAGATCAAAAAATACAACAATAGCTCTGGGTATACTTCCGGGTATGGCTCTGGGGTTGCTCCAGGTCGCTTTGGCATTAAGCACAGCCAGTTCAACGCGGCGAAATGCAGGAACTGGATGACCACGGGCAGCGGTCGCTGTCCCATTCTAAAAGGATGTCCGGAACGGCGCGATCGATCCTGCCCTTCACTCCTGATTTGTGATTCATGCGCCGGTTCTCCGCACCTTTCTCCGCACACCTTTCAGCCCCCTTCTCCGCAAATTTACGGCAACGACACCCACCCGATCGCCCTGTTAACCTGAAAAGCACGAAGCGTTGGGGAAGCGGTGAGCAATGGAAACAGCAGTCGATCGAGTGGTGAACCCTGAAGCGATCGCGCCGGGAACTGAGACACAAGCGCCCAGGGTTGGTTTAGGGCTGGGAACCCTACGACAAGTGCATCATATTGCCCTCAACGTTCAAGATATGCAGGCCTCTCGCCACTTTTACGGCTTTCTGTTGGGTCTGGAGGAGTTAACGGGCGATCGGGTTCCCAGCACCCTCAAATCCCTGGTGGCGGCGGGCAAGGTTGCCAACTTTCTGCTCCCCGATGGCTTGATTTTGGATTTGTTTTGGGAGCCAGACCTCCAACCGCCGCACCCGGATCCAGATCAGCAGTTCACCCGTGCCAATCATTTGGCCTTTGATATTGCCCCAGAAGCGTTCGATCGCGCCCTTGCCGTCCTTCAGCAGCACCAAGTGGCGATCGCCCATGGGCCCGTCACTCGCCCCACCGGTCGCGGTGTTTACTTTTACGACCCTGACGGATTCATGGTAGAAATTCGCTGTGATCCGGATCCAAAGTCTTCGGAGTCCAGTTAAGAAATCACCGTTGTTGCATTCACCCCTCGCCCCAACTTCATAAGCCAATTCCATAAGCCAATTTCATAAGCCAATTTCGGAAGATGTCAGAAAAGCCCAAACAGACACCTGAATATAGCCATTACTTTCAAGAAAAAACCATGACCAATCTGCAAAATTCGACCGATCGAGCCACTCAATTTTATGATTGGCAAGGCTATCGCTGTAGCTATGACCAGTGGGGAACGGCCCAACCGAACCAGCCCGTTTTGTTGTTAATTCACCCGATCGGAGTCGGCCTATCGCGACACTTTTGGACGCGGTTCATTAATGCTTGGGGGCGATCGGGCAGTGCCTTAGCCATTTTTAATCCAGACCTGTTGGGCTGTGGGGATGCGGCCAAGCCTCGTTATGCTCTTTATCCAGAAGATTGGGCCGATCAACTGCTTCATTTTGTGCAAACGGTGGTGCAGCAACCAGTGATTTTGGTGGTGCAAGGGGCGCTGTTTCCTGTGGCGATCGAGATGGTGGAGCGATCGACCGATACCAATGGGGCGATCGACATTCGCGGCCTGATTCTCTCGGGGCCGCCTGCTTGGCAAGTGATGGCCGAAGTTGCGCCAAAGTGGCAACAGAAATTGCTCTGGAATGGGCTGTTTGACTCTTGGATCGGCGCTGCCTTTTTTCAATATGCGAAGCGGCGACAATTTTTGAGTTCTTTTTCGGCAAAACAGCTTTTCGCTTCCTTGCCAGACATTGACGAAGAATGGCTTTCCATGCTGGATCAAGGTGCTGCGGATCCGGCCAGTCGCCATGCGGTTTTTGCGTTTCTGGCTCGGTTTTGGCAAAAGGGCTATGCCGAAAAGATTCGCAAAATTCCTTACCCAACCTTAGCCTTGTTTGGGGAAACTGCTTCTAGCATCAGCAAAAGTGGCAAGCAAGAAAGCCCCGATCAGCGTCTCAATCTTTACCTTGAAAACCTTCCCCAAGGTGAAGGCTACAAACTTCCAGGACGGAATGTTTTGCCCTATGAATCCACAGCGGCTTTCACCCATGCGGTTTCGGAATTCACTCTCAAACTGCTTGTAAAGATAGATTGACTGGAAGGGAATAAAAACTAAATCAATCGATAATTAAGCCAACTCGTTTCTACTCATCGTTATTCTGAACAGAATAGAGGGAAGCAGTGAGATGGTCGATTGCCCAGAATTGATGACAATACTTCGTCATAATTCAGTCATATTGAGCGGTAATAGTCCTTTGTGACGACAAGGGGCGATCGATTTGGCTCATTCCCAAGCCAATTGAAGCAAATGGGGTGAATAACGTCATGGATGCAAATGAACTGTTGGGGCGCTATCGCTTAGGAGAACGGAATTTTCGAGGCGCAGATCTCAGTGAAGTTAATCTGATTGCGGCTGAGCTACCGGGAATTAATTTGAGCGAAGCCAATTTGGTGTTGGCTAACTTAACCCGCGCCAACTTGAGCGAAGCCAATCTGAACGGCGCAAACTTGATTGGGGTGGATTTGATTGGGGTGAATCTCAGCCGAGCTAGCCTCACTTGGGTCAGGGCGATCGGGGCCAACTTTACCGGAGCCAATTTATCAGCGACTAACTCGATCGAGGCAGTCTTCACCGGGGCGACCTTTGATGGCGCGAATCTTCATCGACTTTGTGCCTTGGGCGCTGATTTTGTGGGCGCATCGTTGGTGGGAGTGAACCTACAAGAGGCAAATATTTTGGGAGCCAATTTTGCCGGGGCCGACCTGCATATGGCAAAGTTAGCCGAGTCCAATTTCCAGGATGCTTATTGGAAGTCTGCCAAGTTGCCTCCCGATTTGATGTTGAAACTGCGTCAACATCAGCGCCATCGAATCCATAGTGCTGACACGAGTGCTGAAACGGCCTAAAGGCGCTTGATTGATTTTTTGGGGTGTGGTTTTCGCTCTTTTCACCAGTGCAAAAAGCAGGCCATAAACTTTTAATTCAAATAATCGATGGTATTGGTCAATAATTTCTGACCCTGTGAATGATTGCAGAAATGGCAGAAATTTCGAGCACCATGCCTATTTGAATGTTCAAGGATGCCTGACAGTCATCAGGGTTTATCTTTTTTGTTTGAAAATTGATCGCAAAATTACAACAAAGTTACGCAATTAAGTTACGCAATTATTTGAAACTAATTTTGATGTTTATCTAATATTCGCTAATTCTGATATTCATTAAGCTTCTATCATTAAATTACAGCCCTTACCTCAATCGTTAAGTACAATAACAACACTTAGTAAACCAGTTTCTCAGGCACTGTAAATCCACTAGTCGGGCTGCCAGTCTAGTTAATTGTTCCAACACCTCTATAGTTTCTGTTCTAAATTTCCACAAAAAGATT
>MKGP02000047.1 GCA_001913845.2 Limnothrix sp. CACIAM 69d
GATTTCGGATCTTCTCAGAACGCTATCGCAATCGTCGTCGCCGTTTTGGCTTGAGGCTCCATCTGTTAGCTGGGTTGCTCAACTACCAAGCGGCACATCCAATTTGATTCGTGCAAGAGGTCTATTGTGGTGTTAGAGGAAGTGAAGGAGAAGCTATCTCGACTAGAGGTTATTTGGGTTGATCAGGGGTATTCCGGGAAAAAGTTTGCGGATGCTGTGAAGCGTGTGTGTGGTGAGAGTGTGCGCGTGGAGGTGATCAGCCGAATCGGTAAAGGGTTTGAGACGTTGCCCAAGCGGTGGATTGTCGAGCGGACGTTTGGCTGGCTGAACCGATTTCGGCGATTGAGCAAGGACTATGAGTTGTATTCGGAGACGAGCGAAGGAATGATCTATGGCTGCTTAATGCATTTGATGGTGAGAAGATTGGCTGCCCTAGATGATTAATAGTTGCTTTATAAATCAGCTCTTAGAGGATGTTTGAAAAGTATCTTTTGGCCTGTGCCAAATACCAATAGTTGTGGGGGCAAGGGGCTTAAGCCCCTTGTTTCCGTCAGTTACGCAGGCGATCGCGTTAGAGCCGATCGAGCCATTCAGGATGATCCTGCACTGCTTTTACGGCCGCCTTAATATCTTGGGTGCGATCCTTTGCCACAATCAAGGTCACATTCCCATCGCGCACCACCACCACATCCTCCAGGCCAATGGTGACCACCAACTCTTCGGGATCACTGCTGTAAACGATCGCCCCGGTTGTCTCCAAAGCCAAATGTTGAGCCAAATCCACATTGGCCCGATCGCCCTTTAACAGCCGCTCGATCGCGTTCCAATCACCCAAGTCATCCCAAGCAAAGGCCGCCGGAACAATACAGGCGCGATCGGTCTTTTCCATCAGCGCATAGTCCACGCTCAACTTGGGAACCTGGCCATAGGCCGCCACCCCTTCCGCCCGCAGCGGTTCGATAATTTCCGGGGCGTGCCGCTCTAATTCCGCAATCACCGTCTTGGCCTGAAACACAAACATGCCGCTATTCCAGCTATAGCGACCGCTGGCGAGGAACTGTTCCGCCCGATCGCGATCGGGCTTTTCCGTGAACCGGCTGACGCGATAGCCCGGCAAGCCCGCAAAGTCCCCCAAGGCCTCGCCCTGTTCGATGTAGCCATAGCCCGTGGCCGGCTGGGTTGGCGTAATGCCCAAGGTGACGATCGCCCCCTCCGTGCGGGCCAGGGTCGCCGCCGCCGCCAGGGTTTGGGCAAACGCTTCCCCATCCCCAATCCAGTGATCCGCTGGGAAAAAGCCCAACACTGCCTCATCGCCATATTGCTTGGCCGCCTCCAGGGTTGCCCAAGCCAGGGCCGGGGCCGTGTCGCGCCCTTCCGGTTCGATCGCAAAATTCGCCGCCGGTAATTCTGGCAACTGTTCGCGGGCCGTGGCTTCCAGGTGTTGACCCGTCACAACCCACACATGCTCCGCCGCCCCCGCCAACGGAATCAGGCGATCGATCGTGGCTTGCAACAAACTGCGGCCGCTGCCATCCAAACAAAGAAACTGCTTGGGAAGCTGACGGCGACTGAGGGGCCAAAACCGCTCACCCTTGCCACCGGCCAAGACGATCGGGACTAACTGGGGCGTTGAGGAAGCAACCATTTGTTCAAAGACCATCAGACTTAACTGGAAAACCAATGCGGAGACGGCGGGCCCCCAACCGGACACAAATTCAGGTGCAGACTCGCGATCAAAGCTCTAGGTGCAAACTCTAGACGCAAACTCTCAGTGCAAAACTCAACACAAACTTAACGATGGATGCGACCAATTCCCAGAATTGATAGAAATTTCGCAAGTTCCGCAAATTGTGCCAATTCAACAAATTCCGCACATTTCGCACATTTCACGGATGCCTGCAAACGGGATTTCCCCAATTCTGGCTTGACCCAAGGCGATCGGCACGGTTTTTATTGTTTCGATGGTTGCAACCGCCAAGTTATCAACGCGCTCTCCACGCGCAGCAGGGCCAGAAAACTGAGCCGCCAAAGGGCCCAATTCTGCGCAAGGGCGCGATCGACCCCTTTGCTCCATCAGTTGGGAGTAGGCGACAATGATTGGGGAATCGGGCCCAACGCTTCCTCTCCCTGCCAGCTCTCCTCAACCCACCCCGCCGCTCCATTTTTTTCCTACTCCTGGCGGGCGATCGCCCTTAGGGTCTCCCGCCGCCAATCGCATTGTTCATCAACTTTTTGCTTTAATTTTGGTTGGTTTGCTTGCCCTAGCCTTCTAGACAGGTCTTCGGGAGCGGCTCCTGATGGCTCTGATCAGGTCAGATATGGCTATTGGATCAGTTAAATCAGTTGAATCAGTTAGATCTGTTGCATCCGTTCCATTAAGCATCTGCTCACTCGGGCATCTGCTCGCTTGGGTGTTCGATCGAGTTCCTTTGGCAAGGATCATGACGAGGAAATAGACCAGTTAGTCTGGGTGCAACCGAATCCGCAGAATTCCAACGCTTGATCTCACGGTCTGGCCCCGCCGACTGAGTACCCAAGGCCGCATACCCAGGATTGACGATCGCCACCTGGGCATCGCCGCCTGGGCATCGTAGATACTGATAGGATTCACCGGATTTGTTGCATTCTTGGTTTGATTTGACGATTTCTAATTTTTGCGATCAGCCCAGCAGAAGAGCGCAGACGCTATGAGCGACCCGAATCTTGGCCGAGTGCTAGCCGACCGATATCGACTCGATGAGTTGATCGGGCGCGGTGCTATGGGTCGCGTTTACCGAGCCAAGCACATCCTGTTGGATGCGCCCGTGGCCGTGAAATTTTTGTCTCAAACCTTGTTGAACCAGAAAATGCGCGATCGCTTCAAACGGGAAGCCCGCTCCTGTTTTCTGTTAGGGCAAAAAAGCAAGCACATTGTCCAGGTGTTGGACTACGGGGTCAGCGAGGATGAGGTTCCGTTCTATGTGATGGAATATCTCGAAGGCCGAGACCTGGGGGCGATCGTTAAGCGGGAAACCATGCCCCTGCCGCGTTTTCTCAATTTGGCCCACCAAATTTGCCTGGGACTTCAGGCGGCTCACCAGGGCATTTTGCTAGAGGATCGCCTTTGCCCGATCGTCCACCGAGACATCAAGCCCAGCAACCTGCTGGTGGTGCAAGATCCGGACATGGGTGAGTCGGTCAAAATTTTGGATTTTGGCATTGCCAAACTCATGCAGGGGGATGCGGCCCAAACCAGCCACTTCATGGGCACCCTGGCCTACTCTTCGCCAGAGCAGATGGAAGGCAAGGAGTTGGACGGCCGGGCTGATATCTATAGCCTGGGCGTGGTGATGTTTGAAATGCTCTCGGGGAAGATGCCTCTGCGGGCGGAAACCCATTCCTTTGGCAGTTGGTATAAGGTACACCGGGACACCCCGCCCATGACCTTTGCGGAGGCGCGGCCGGGGCTGAAAGTGCCCAAGCCGCTGGAGTCACTGATTCTGCAATGCTTGGCGAAAAAGCCGGACGATCGCCCCGCTTCCGTTAGCGATATTTTGCAAGCCTTGGAGCCGATGGAACACCGCTACAGTCCCGGCCGGCTCATTAGTCGTCGCATTGAAAGCACACTCCAGCGGGCGACCTTGCCCGGGGCCTCCCTCAGCGGGGAGGGTGGGTCTGAATCGCGGGGGCGATCGAGCAATGCGGATCCTGATGTGCTTTGTCGGTTGCAGTCTTGGCCTAAGGGCAAACCAGTAGCGGAAATTGTGTTTCCTCACCTGCTGCCCACCAGTGGCGACCCGTTGGCAACGGTTTGGATTATGTTGCCGCGCCAAATGATCCGCGCTATCCAATCCAGCGAGGAGGGCAGCAGTTGCTACAGCCGATTTATGGGCATGATGTCTCCCCATCCGATGGTGTTGTGGCTGACGGTGCTCTATATGTCGATCGGGGATGGCACGCGGCGGGCCAAATGGCTACCGTCCTATTTGGATTTGAAACAGCCCCGCAATTTGGAGTTGGCTCGGCAGTTGGCCAAGCAAAGTTGCTATCGCTTGCTGTTTTTTGCCCTTGAGGATCCCCACAGTTGCCAATATGTGGCCAAGATCCATCTAACGGCGGCCAATTGCCAAATGCTGCGTCAGTGGGCTGACCAAAGCTCACAGATGCCCGCAGCGGATCCGCAGGTGGGCAAGGCCTATCTGCGCAAGGAGTTGGATCGCGCCAAGCCCCAAATTTTGCAGCAAATCGAGCAGCGATTGCGTCGGCCTTGAGGGGCCAAGCCACCCAAGACCGACGCGATCGGCTAGGGAGTTTGCAGGCGGGCGATCGCCCGTTCCCAAGCACCAGTCACTTGCTGGATGGATTGGGGCAGTCGATCGCGCATCAAATCGGCATATTGCACCGAAACGCCCCGATCAATCAGGGTCACCGTTTGGTAGTCTGCGGCTCCCGGTGTGGGCAAGTAACTGAGGCCCGAGAGATTGGACAACATACCATTATCCAGAGCCTGTTCCAATTCGGTTCGCTGACTAGCAGATAGTTGACCCACCCACTCCGGCGCTTGATTGTTGATGCGCCGCAACACTCGCCCATCTTCCATCAAAATCCAACGTTCCTGGCGACCGGCAATCCCGCCAGTGATGTGCACCTGGAATCGCTCCCCATTGCCGAGGGCGGGGAGGTCGCTGGTCATGGGGACAATGGCGGTTGTGCCGTTGCTGGCGGCTGGGTTGTAGCGCACGAGGTTGGCCGCGCGATCGAGGTGAAACACAAAGGCACGATCGCCCTGGTTCAAAATGGCTTGCCAACCATCGATCGCAATCATGGTGCAGGCAGTGAGCGGCGTATCGTAAACCCCCATGCAGCCATCCCAGGTTCTGCGTTTCAGGGCCGTGACCGTGAGCGATCGAGACGGCAACTTCAGCGATCGTTCCGCCTGTCGCAGCAACCGCTGTTCCACCTCTGGCGTGAGCGATCGGGAACCCACCGCCTGGCGAATGATCTGACCCGCTTGGTCGGCGCGATAAAACCAACTGGGCGGCCCCCAGGATTGACGCTCGCTCACTTCAACGGCCCAACCCGGGACTTGCATTTGGGCACAGAGTTCCGCTGGCCCACCCAAACCCAAGCAACTGTCTGGCCAGGTGACGCGGGTGGCCTCGCGAATGGTCAGGTTCCCAGGCGCTTGACCCAAATCCCGAGCCGCCACTGCCAAGATGCGCGATCGCACCGAGGGGGGCAACTGATGATTGGTGTTGAGCACGGGGGCCGATCGGGGATTGGCCTGGGCGATCGACGGCTGCCCCAACTCTCCCGCCATGCCCATTAACAGACCCAATCCCAAGGGCACAACCCAACCCAAACGCCAACGCAAAGAAACAGGAGACATAGCCAAACTCGATCGGTCATTAACTGTGAGAAATCAAAAAGCAGCGGTCTTGAAGCCCTAAATGGCTGTCTTCAATCACCGTTTTCGATCACTATTCATTCAGCATCGGCCAGACCTTGCTCAGGAAAAGTCACCATGAGCCGGTCTTTGGGATGTCACCTCATGGGCGAGTTTTTCCTTAGCAATACTTCCCATGGGTTGTCGCACCAATCCAGCAACTGCAATTGATTGCAACTTGAACTGCTGTTTGCTAATTGGCTTCCCCGATCGGGCCAGTTAACCAACCTCAACAGGCCCTGCCCCTGAGAAACCCAGCCAGCCTCGACAGCAAACAGTAAAGAGAAAGCAAAAATCAGAAGATCAATAAATCAATAGATAAAACAAGCGATTAATAGACAAAACGAAATCGCAAAACAAGAAATAGGGATAAAAATAAAATAAAAAACAAGGAGCATTAACCCCTTGTTTTCGTAATATTCAGTGCGTTATCAGGGAAAAAGCTTGGGGGAAGCAAACTTCAGACGGTCTTTATTCCTCGTCCCAAAGGGCCTGGGTGTAGCCGAGCTTCGTCAAGGCAGCTTGCTGACCAGCGCTCAAATCTTCCCAATATTCATCATCACTGGCTGGGGGATCCGTGTCTTCTTCCCAGCTCGACTCATCCCATCCTAACTCACCCCAAAGGGACTGCTCTTCGCTGCTGAGATCAGACCAGCTCAAGTCTGCCCAAGTGCCGTTGGGGTCGCCGTCAACATCGCGAATTCCAGACATATTTCTTCTCAGTGGAAAATGATTTGATCAAGGGTAATCACAAGGCATCAACAGTTTGCGAGTAACCAGTTTGCAAATTAATTTGCGAGCAACCGGTTTGCAAATTGTGACTGACCGTAAGTTGACTTTGAATCAACCAGGATCAAGGTTCCATCAAACTATTGTCACTCCATCAAAATTCAGAGTAGCTCGTTGTTTGCATTCGTTGTTTGCATTCAGAGATGGCTCAGAAATTTTGCTTCATGAATGAACCAATTCACAGGATCCGCTTTTTGAAGGGTAAGCAACAATTCGACGGCTAACTTAGATCATCTGCTTAATTGATCAAGAAATTAACCCAGCCGAATTTGGTATAACACCACGATTCGGCAGCGTCAAGAATAGATTAAGTGGAGTCTTTTAAAGATTTATTGAATTCTAGAACAAATCGAAATTTAACCACCATGCAGCCCCTAGGGGGTTCACAATTTAGCTCATGATCAGTGCGTTAAGTTCATTGATTGCTAAGTTCATTAATTACATTGATGCATTTGCTGCATGGGCTGAGCACAGAAATTGGGTGTGGAAATTCAGGTTAAGCATGATTGGATGATTGGCGCTGGTCGATCGAACCGTTCACCGGCTTGAGGTGCTGAGCAACAGGCACGCAGGAGGAAGACAACAGCCCCGGGCAAAACGACGCAGACCCAGCCGCAGGCCCCAATTTGGGGTTGCTCCCGTCGTTGATCGGCTCACCCGGCGGCAACCGGACGGGGCCACGGGGCGATCGGGGCAATCCGTTGGATCCAGGAAATTGTTAAGGAATTTCTAAAGTCAGCAATGGGTGAGAGGCATTTACGGTCAGCAGTCGATCGCTCAAAAAGCGCTGGGGGTTAGGCTTCTGGTTTCAAAGCGGCAAAATTCCTCTACCATTGCCCTAAAACTTGCGGTTAAAACTAACCGGTAGGTCGATCGCCGACGTGGGTGATTTGGAATGTTTGAGACCCTGACCTTTATCTTAATTTGGCTGTTCATCGGCTGGCTGCTCTGGTACTTCCTGTTTCAGGTCAAGTTCATCCCGGTGGCCTACTACACCGGCTTTGGCATTGTCACGATCGCGGCATTGCTGACGATCGCGTTTATGAACCCCGGTGGCCGCACCTCAGAATCGGTGGGCAGCCTTCTGTCCCTGCTTCTGACTCCTCTGGGTCTGTCGCTGCTGTTGCTCTCGCGCTGGGTGCTGCGCGAAGGGCCGGGCAAGTTCACGGCCAATGGGGTGGCGGCTTGGGCCTTTTCGGTGTTGCTGCTGTTTAGCACCCCGGCAATCGGGTTTTTGCTGGCGGGGCAACTGGAGCGCGAAGCCGTGTCCATGCAGGGCTACGGCGATCGTGGATCCGTTGAGGCGATCGTGCTGCTGGGGAATGGCACAACCCGTGTGGCGGGGATTGGCCAACAGCGCATTGAGCTGACCGAAAGCGGCGATCGAATTACATTGGCGGCGCAACTGTATCGCGCTGGCCGGGCCAATCGAATTATTGTGAGCGCGGGTTTCCGGCCGGAGCTGAACGCTTACTGGCGACCGGTGAGCAGCGACTGTCGCAACCCAGACGGCACGGCCACGCGCTGCCGGGCGGCGGAATCGTCTGATATCAGCGTGTTGTTACAGGAAATGGGCGTGCCGGCCAGCGCGATCGTGATTCCCCGCAGCGAAATTGCCCAAAAGCGGGAAGTGGTGAACGTGCGCAACAGCGCCCTGGATGTGCGCGATGAGTTTGGTTCCAACCCCCAGGGGGCCCGAATTGCCCTGGTCACCTCCGCGATCGAAATGCGGCGATCGACCCTGGCGTTCGAGTCCGTTGGTTTCCGGGTTGTGCCGCAACCGGCAGACTTTTACACCCTGCCCTACGATGCCCCGGACATCACCCCCATCCCCTGGCGCTATTTCTCCATTCCGGATCTGGTTCCCAACTCCGAAGGCCTCACCGTCAGCACCAAGGTGGTGACGGAATACCTGCAAAGCGTGTTCTACTTCCTCCGTGGTTGGATTTCACCGTTTAGGCTCTAATTTCCGGCTCTCATTTCAAGCTCCAATTTCGGGCTTTTCAACAAGCCGAAGGAAACAGAATCTCAAGGGCTTGATCGGCGATCGGGCTACCGTTTGGCGACCTAAACAAACCCATTGCTCATCAATCCCCACGCTGGGCCAGCCGGTGTGGGGATTGATTGTATGAGCATTCGCAAGGTTCAGCCTAATCGGGACGCTTAGCCCGCAGCACTTGCACCGATCCCCCCGCATACAACGCTGGGGACACATCACAAAACCCGATCGACTCCAGCAAGCCCGGCACATCCGTCTGCACAAATTCCCAAGCCGTTTCCGTTTCAAACAGCCAGAAGAACGCGGCCACCCCCGGCCAGAACAGCGGGTTGGTGGGGGCATGGAAATCGGAAAACAGAAACCAGCCCCCCGGAACCAGCACCCGATGGACTTCCTGAAAAATTTGGCGGAGCTGCTCAGCCTCCATTTCATGCATGGCGGCGCTGCTGTGAACCACCTCAAAGCTACCGTCCGGAAAGGGCATGGCTTCCGCAAAAGCTTCCACATAGGTAGCTTGGGGCACGGCGAGGCGGGCCCGGGCCAGGGCCTTGGGCGAAGCATCCAACCCGGTCACGCGGTTCGATCGCTCCACCAACAGCGCCGTTGTTTGCCCCCAGCCGCAACAGAGATCCAGCACCCGGGTTTCCGGTTGCCAGTCGAAGTTTTGTAACGCTAGTTGACGAAAGCGCCCCTCACCGCCCACCGCCAGGGCCGCCACCCGCGAAATGTTGTCGTATAGCCACTGGTAGCGATAACTCAAATCCCGTAGAATCGTAGCCACAAAGCATCCTTAAAACATTATTGACAATAGCAATCGTCCATCAGACGGCCCTTCATCAAATTAGGGTCGATGACTGAACGCCTTGAGGGTTCTGTGTTTCAGACCGTTGCGAAGTCCCTTGCCGGGTTCCCTTACCGGGTTCAGATGATGGGGCGATCGCCCATCGGCGCAAACCTCAAGATATTGTTAATATCAGTTAAGAATCTGAAAAGAAACACCAACAGCGGAACGGGAAGCAAAAGGTTATGGGTCGAGATGGGGTCTTATTGCTCAACCTAGGGGGGCCGGAAAAACTGGAAGACGTGCGGCCCTTCCTGTTTAACCTATTTTCCGATCCCGAAATTATCCGGTTGCCCAGCCCAATTCTGCAAAAGCCCCTAGCCTGGCTGATCTCCACCCTGCGGGCTTCCAAATCCCAAGAGGGCTACAAGCAAATTGGTGGCGGCTCGCCCCTGCGGCAAATCACCGAAGACCAGGCCCGCGCCCTGGAAGGCAGGCTGCGGGAGCGGGGCCGCGATGCCAAGATCTACATCGGAATGCGCTATTGGTATCCCTTCACCGAAGAAGCACTCGATCAGATCAAGCGGGATGGCGTGGACAACCTGGCAATTTTGCCGCTTTATCCCCAGTTTTCAATTAGCACCAGCGGTTCCAGTTTCCGGCTGATTGAACGGTTGATAGAAAAAGATCAAACCCTGCAAAAGATTGACCATCGCGTGGTGCAATCTTGGTACGATCGCCCCGGTTATCTCCGGGCCATGGCGGATTTGATTGCCACGGAACTCGATCGCTGTGAAGATCCCAACAGCGCCCACATTTTCTTTAGTGCCCACGGTGTGCCCGTCAGCTACGTGACCGAGGCCGGCGATCCCTACCAGCAAGAAATTGAAGACTGCGTAGCGCGGATTATTCGCACCCTGAATCGACCCAACCAACATACCCTCGCCTATCAAAGCCGGGTGGGCCCGATCGAGTGGTTGCAGCCCTACACGGACGATGCGATCAAGGAACTGGCCGCCCAAGGGGTGAAAACCCTGGTGGTCGTGCCGATTAGTTTCGTGTCTGAGCACATCGAAACCCTTGAAGAAATTGACATGGAATATCGGGAAGTGGCCGAAGAAGCGGGAATTCATAATTTCCACCGCGTGCCCGCCCTGAATGTCCATCCGGGTTTCATTGAGGATTTGGCCAACCTGGCGATCGAAACCCTAGATGGCAAGGGCATGACCCTGGCCCAAACCTTGCACCCGCCCGACAAGGCCAAGATCTATCCCCAAGAGCGTTGGGAATGGGGGCTGACCACGGCGGCGGAAGTGTGGAATGGTCGCTTGGCCATGCTGGGCTTCCTGGCGCTGGCGTTGGAGTTGATTAGCGGCCGCGGGCCGCTGCACTTGGCTGGGTTGCTCTAGCGGGGCGATCGGCCCGAGACCCGGTGTGCCTGGGGCAGGTGTGCCAATCCCCGCCCCCAGGCTTGTCCAGGTTCAGGAAGGCAAAAAGCCGCTGTGAATGGGTGGATCGAGAATCAACCCGTGGCCCGCATCCACTCGGAAGGATTGCAGGGTTTTCAGGTATTGGGCCCGTTCGTAGGCACTGGGGTCAGGGCAATGAACTTGGCTCATTACCCCTCGTAATTCTTCAACGGAGCTATAGTCCTGGGCCTCTAGCCAGGCCACCAGTTCCCGTTCCAAAACGCGCAAATGCTCCAGGCCATGGCGCAGCAGCACGGAACAGACCTGGGTAATTTTGGCCCCAGCCATCAGCAATTTCACCACATCGGCCCCATGTTGCACCCCACCTGTGGCCGCCAGATCCGCCTCTAACCGGCCGTAGAGCAGGGCAATCCAGCGCAGGGGCAACCGCAAATCATTGGCGGAACTGAGATAGGGAACGGGGCGCACCTCCAGCTCGATCGGGTCGATGTCGGGCTGCATAAACCGATTGAACAGCACCAAGGCATCGGCTCCGGCTTCATCAAAGCGCTGGGCCATGTTGGCCAGGCTGCTGAAGTAAGGGCTGATTTTGACCGCGACGGGGATGCTCACTTCGGCTTTGACGGCCCGCAGGGTGGTGAGGAACGATTGCTCAATATCCAGGCCGGAAATGTCCGGGTCGCTGGGGACAAAGTAAAGGTTTAGCTCGATCGCGTCGGCCCCGGCTTCCTGGATCGATCGGGCATATTCCACCCAGCCGCCGGGGGAATAGCCATTGAGGCTGGCAATGATTGGGATGCTGAGGGCGGCTTTGGCGGTGCGAATGTGGTCGAGATAATGCTCGGGGCCCAGGCGGAAGGCTTCCGGCTCAGGAAAGTAGGTGAGGGCTTCGGGATAGCTGTCGCGCCCATGGCTGAGATGGTGGTGCAGCTCAAAACTGTCTTGCACCAGTTGTTCTTCAAACAGGGAGGGCAAGACGATCGCCCCCGCTCCGGCATCTTCTAAGCGACGCAGGTGATCAAGAGAACTGGTGAGTGGAGCAGCGGCCGAGGGCACCAGGGGTGATCGCAGGGTGAGACCCAGATAGGTGGTGTGCAGATCCATAGATTAGGGCGCTAGGTGGGGACGCTAGGGACGAAGAGAACTGTGGAGGGGTGAGCCGATCGGGCGATCGGCCCATTCAAGACTTCATTCAGGAGATTTCATTCAGGGGATTTCAGGAACGGGGCCTAGGAGACCGGCTTGGGTTCCGAGGAAGACGCGGCATCCCCTGGCGGCGTTGGGCTGGGGCGATCGGCTCCTGGGGGCTGCCCGATCGACTGGGCCGCCAGGTATTGATAGAACCGCCAGCGGTGGTTAATGTCCGCCTGGGCCTGTTGGGCCAACTGTTGCGCGGCGGCCGGGTTGGTCTTGCTCAACATTTTGAAGCGGGTTTCCATGTCCATGGCCGCCGCCACAGGCATCTTCGGCGCGGGCGAATCCAAATGCAGCGGATTTTTGCCCTGGGCCACCAAATCCGGGTGATAGCGATAGAGGAACCAACGACCGCTATCCACCGCAGCTTTCTGGTGAGTCGTTCCCTTGCTCATATCAATGCCATGGGCAATGCAGTGGCTATAGGCCAAAATCAGCGAGGGGCCGTCGTAGGCTTCGGCTTCCAGAAAAGCCCGCAGGGTATGTTCATCACGGGCCCCCATGGCCACGCTGGCCACGTAGATGTTGCCGTAGGTCATGGCGATCGCCCCGAGATCTTTCTTGGCGGCGGGTTTCCCACCAGCGGCAAACTTGGCCACCGCGCCTCGGGGGGTTGATTTTGAAGCTTGCCCCCCCGTGTTGGAATAGACTTCCGTATCCAAAACCAACACATTGACGTTTTGGCCGCTGGCCAGGACATGATCCAAGCCGCCAAAGCCAATGTCATAGGCCCAACCGTCACCCCCCACAATCCAGACAGATTTCTTGACGAGGTAGTCTGCCACGGCCAACAACCGCCGAGCATCGGGGTGATTGATCTCGGGGAGGCGGGTTTTCAGGCTGGCCACCCGATCGCGCTGTTCCCAAATTTCCGCTTCGGTGCGCTGTTCCGCCTGCAACAGATCTTGAACCGTGTTGTCACCCAGTTCCCCGGCCAACCGCTTCAGCAGCTCGCTGGCGAAGGTGGCTTGCTGATTCACGGACAGGCGGAACCCAAGGCCAAATTCCGCGTTGTCCTCAAACAGGCTGTTTGCCCAGGCGGGGCCGCGGCCATCGGCATTTTTAGTCCAAGGGGTGGTGGGCAGGTTGCCGCCATAGATTGAGGAGCAACCGGTGGCGTTGGCAATCAATGCCCGATCGCCAAACAATTGGGACACCAACTTTAGGTAGGGTGTTTCGCCGCAACCGGCACAGGCCCCTGAGAATTCAAAGAGCGGCTCTTGCCATTGCTGTTGACGCAGCCGATCGGGATGTAATTTGGTGCGATCGGGATTCGGCAGCCCCAAGAAAAAGTCCCAGTTTGTCCGCTCTGCGTCGCGCACCTCGTTGGGGTTCACCCAATTCAGCGCCTTGCGAGAGGGGCGCTTGCGATCCTTCGCGGGGCAAATTTCCACACAAAGACCGCAGCCGGTGCAGTCTTCCGGAGCCACCTGAATGGTGAATTTTTCGCCTTTGAAGTCTGGGTCGCGCGTGTCGGCCACCCGGAACCCGGCCGGCGCATCTCCCAAAGCGGACGGATCGTAGGATTTGCCGCGAATGGTGGCATGGGGACAAATGGCGATGCACTTGCCACACTGCACGCAAACCTCTGGATCCCATTCGGGCAGTTGCTGGGCAATGTTGCGTTTTTCCCATTGGGACGTGCCCGTGGGATAGGTGCCATCGCAGGGCAAGGCGCTCACCGGCAGTCGATCGCCCTCCCGAGCCATCATCGCCGCCTGCACATTGCGCACAAAATCCGGCGCGCGATCGGACACCATGGGCAACCGATGCAAGGTGGATTGGGCCGATCGAATCGGCACCTCTTGCAAATTCGACAGGGTGTTATCCACCGCCCGCAGGTTCATATTCACCACGGCGCTACCTTTTTTGCCGTAGGTTTTTTGAATTGCCGCCCGAATTTGATTGAGGGCTTCTTCCTGGGGCAACACCCCCGTCAAGGTGAAGAAACAAACCTGCATTGGAATATTAATGTGACCGCCCGTGCCACTCTCGCGAGCCACTTTATAGGCATCAATTGCCCAAAGTTTCAGTTGCTTCCGAATGATGATTTCTTGGGCCTCTAGCGGCAAATGATCCCAAAGTTCCGCCGCCGGATAGGCCGCGTTGATCAGCACCGTTGCTCCATCAAGGGCCTTGTCCAAAATTTCATAGCGTTCCAGGAACATCCACTGGTGACAGCCAATGAAATTCGCACCTTCAATTAGGTAAGGGGCCCGAATCGGGTCAGCCCCAAAGCGCAGGTGGGAAACGGTCATTGCTCCCGATTTCTTGGAGTCATAGACGAAATAGCCCTGGGCATATTGATCGGTACTGTCGCCAATAATTTCGATCGTGTTTTTGTTGGCTCCCACGGTTCCATCGGCCCCCAAGCCATAGAAAATGGCTGCAAAGGTGCGATCGCCCGGCAAAGCAAAGTTGGGGTCAAAGTCCAAGGATGTGAAGCTCACATCATCCACAATTCCCACCGTGAATCCATTCTTGGGTTCCGGTAATTGCAGATTTTCAAACACCGCCTTCACCATGGCCGGTGTGAATTCCTTGGAAGACAATCCATAGCGCCCACCGATCATCGTTTTAATCGCTGAGTGTTGCGCCGATTGTTGAACCGTTGCCACCACGTCTAGATAAAGCGGTTCGCCCAATGCACCGGGTTCCTTGGTGCGATCGAGAACGGCAATGCGTTGGGTACTGATGGGCAATACGGCGAGGAAATCCGCCGCATTCCAGGGGCGATATAAACGAACTTTCAAGACTCCCAATTTCTGTCCCTGTTGATTCAGGGCCTGCACCGTTTCTTCAACGGTTTCGCAACCGGAACCCATCAGAATCACCACGGATTCTGCTTCCGGATCACCCACATATTCAAAGGGCTGATAAACCCGTCCCGTCAGATTGCCAAATTCCGCCATCACGGATTTCACAATTTCCGAACAAGCAAGATAAAACGGATTAACAGTTTCCCGACCTTGGAAATAAACATCGGGGTTTTGGGCCGTGCCACGCATCACCGGGCGATCGGGTGTTAGGGCCCGATCGCGGTGTTCCAAAATTGCTGTTTCCGGGATCATGGCTCGCAAATGATCTTCATCCACGGGAACGATTTTTTGAATTTCGTGGGAAGTCCGAAAGCCATCAAAAAAGTGCAAAAACGGCACTCGAGATTTCAAGGCCGCAATGTGGGAAATCGCAGCAAAATCATGGGCTTCTTGCACCGAAGCCGAACACAACAGCGCCCAACCCGTGCCCCGCGTGGCCATCACATCGCTGTGATCCCCAAAAATTGACAACCCTTGGGCCGCAAGCGATCGGGCAGCCACATGCAAGGTCGCACCGGTCAATTCCCCGGCAATTTTGTACATGTTGGGAATCATCAACAGCAACCCTTGGGAAGCCGTGAACGTGGTGGCCAAGGATCCCGCCTGGAGCGCCCCATGCAGCGTGCCCGCCGCTCCGGCTTCGCTTTGCATTTCCACCACGCTCGGCACAGATCCCCAAAGATTGGGCTTGTTTTGAGCTGCCCAAGCATCAGACCATTCCCCCATGGGCGAAGCGGGCGTAATGGGGTAAATAACAATTAGTTCACTGAGACTGTAGGCAATTTTGGCAACGGCTTCGTTACCATCAAGAGTCATGGTTTGGTAGCGTTTCATGGTCATCACTCCAGCAAAAGGCACAGGGAAGAACAGCGGGTAATTGATTTAGATTCGGACGGGCAATTTCAGGGACTCGCTGGGCAGATGAAGCGAGGGAAACTTAGTCGTCATGCCTTGTACCTCGTCAATCAGGGTTTGAATGACAACCAGCGCCCGTTGCATTCCTTGAATGGCAATTTCAGAAAATTCGCAGCCCAACTCAAAGGACACCGCAGGCACTGCAATTAACCAAGCTGGGGGCACATGGCCATAGAGCCATTTCGTCATGTGCAACAGACTTTCGGGTTGATAGAAATGACCCAAAAGGCTGGGAATTTCTGGATTTTCAGCGGCAACCGTTGCGGAAGCTGGGGTGGGTGGGCGAATTCCCAAATCCAGCGATCGCAGTTGGGTTTTGGGGGCAGACATTTTCAGGGCATTGCAGTCTAAGGCATCAACAAAAATTACCAAGCCAGCTCCCGCGATCGAATCGGCTAACTCCGGGGTTAGTTGATGACAAATGAGGGTTTGAAGTTGTGAATTTTGCCATTGGGAAATGGCTTGGGCGACCGCTGGCCCCACACCGTCATCACTGCGAAGGGTATTGCCATAACCAATCACCAAGATTGGGGATGGAAGATGGGTAACCATAGGGCGATCGCACCTCAAAAACTAGCGAGATTCCGGCCAATGCCACTGAGCTGTTTCAACTAAGTCATTTGGTCATGGAGTTCAAGGGGTTGCTCACCCACCGATCGGTGATTAATACCGTCAATCAGAACTCCATTTTTCACCTGCAACTCCTAGGACGATCGTTCCAAGGTCTGAATCAGTACCCGATCGGCATTGAACACATCTAGTTTCAGTGGCATTTGCCCCACCGCATGGGTTGAACAACTTAAGCAAGGATCGAAGGCTCGAATTCCCGCTTCAACTCGATTCAAAATTCCCTCTGGAATCGATCCATCGCTGCTGCCTTCCACATAATGTTGAGCAATTTGTTTGATGGTACGATTCATCGCCAGGTTATTTTGACCCGTGGCAATGATCAGATTCACCGATTGAATTAAGCCGTTTTCATCCACTTGGTAATGGTGAAACAATGTGCCCCGAGGTGCTTCACTCACACCCACTCCATTCAGTTCATTAATACCGGCTTCCGCCCGCACCCGTGACGACTGCACATCAGGATCATTCACTAACTGTTCGATCGCCTCAACACAGGCCAAAATTTCAATCAATCGAGCGTAGTGATAGAAAAACGAAGAAGTAGCCACTCGCCCGCCGGCCCGCTGTCTGAATCGCTCCAGGGCCCGATCGGCTTCTGGTGTGCCAATGAAGTCACAAATATTCAACCGAGCCAGGGGCCCGACACGATACACCCCATCGGGATAGCCCAAGGGTTTGTAGTAGGGAAACTTCAGATAAGACCAGGGTTCAACGGCTTCACCAATGAAGGATTGATAGTCATCTTCCGAAAGGCGATCGGCGACAATTTGCCCTTCACTGTCAATGATGCGGAGATGCCCACCGTAATGCTCCCAGCGCCCGTCGTCACCCACCAAACTCATGAAAAGCGATGGAAATTTACCAAACACATCGACTTCCACCGGATGGGCATCCAGCCACGATTCAAACAGTTCGATCGCGCTTAAAATTGTGGCTCGCGATTCCGGCAATCGGTCTTGAATCCAAGCTTTTCCTTCATCGGACAAGGGATAGCGAACCCCGCCAGGAACCGGCCAAGCCGCATGAATTTTGCGCGCTCCCAACAGCTCAATCACCGTTTGGCCAAACTGCCGCAACCGAATCCCCGCCCGCGCCAAGTCCGGATTCGCCGCCATTAATCCAAAAACATTGCGCTGGCCTGGGTCACTGTCCCAACCCAGCAGAAAATCGGGACTGCTGAGATGGAAAAAGCTGAGGGCGTGGGATTGCAAAATTTGCCCCAGGTTCATCATCCGCCGCAACTTTTCACCCGCGATCGGGACACGCACGGCCAAGATTTTGTCGCCGGTTTTTGCAGAGGCCAACAAGTGACTCACGGGGCAAATACCACAGATACGGGAAGTAATGCCCGCCATTTCCCACATGGGTCGCCCTTCGCAGAATTTTTCAAACCCGCGAAATTCAACCACATGAAAGTGGGCATCTTCGACTTTTCCCGCATCATCCAAAAATAGGGAGATTTTGGCATGACCTTCAATGCGGGTGACCGGATCAATAACCAGTTTAGAACTCATAATACTCGCATAATTTCAGAGGATTACCGCAGCCCAATGGGTCTATTTTCAATTGCCGATTTCTGCCAACTCAAGTCCTGTTTAACTGACGGTTCAACTTAGAAAGTGTCTGAGCAGTTCTTTGGGTAATTGCAAGGCGTTAGTCATCGTGGGAGCAAGGGTCTTAAGCCCCTTGTTTTGTTTAAGCCTCTTGTCTTGTTGAAGCTCCTTATTTTGTGTGCGGGAGCAAGGGGCTTAAGCCCCTTGTTTTTGTTAATGTCTTCGTCAATCCACGAGAGATGCAAAGTGACCGTTTTGGCTTTTCAAGCATTCTCTTAAGTCAAGCCAGGAAAGCTGGTGACAAACTGAATTTTGAGGTCAGGAAATGCCGTCACAAATTTAATTTTGAAGTCGGGGAAAGCATTGACAAATTGCCACTCACCACACCGATCGGGAAATGCGTTGACAATCTGCACTTTCAAATCGGGGAATGCTTCAACAACCTGCACCGTAAAATCGGGAAAGGATTCGACAATTTGCACCTTGCCAAAGAGAGGACGCTCTTTGTATTGACAGGTGCTGGGGGAATTGGCCCTGGCTCCTAAGCTCCAGAGGGATAAGATCAGCCCGATCGCCCCAATCAAGAGTCCCCTCGAAAGCGAAAGTCGCCAGGGTTGCCGCCGTCGATCGCCTGCCATGGTTGCCCCCTCTCCCTAACCAAATTTCAGCTTGGCTGTTTGGGCTTCGCCGGTAAAAAGTGACTCCAGGGCGCTTTGAATTTGGGCAGCTGAGGGCGGACAACCGGGCAAAAACACATCCACCGGAACCACTTGATGCACGGGCAAGGCCTGTTTAATTAAGGGCGGCACAATGCCCGGCTCTCGAGGATATTGCGGTGATAAATCCGCCAATTCCAGATAGCAACGATCGAGAATTTCTTCGACGGTGGCACTCGGATTGCGCATGGCCGTTACGTTGCCATTCACCGCACAATCACCAAAGGAAATTAACAGCTTGCTGCGCGATCGTACCTTTTGGATGAATTCCAAGTTTTCCTCATTGGCAACGGCTCCTTCTGCCAGGCAAATATCCACCTGATCGGGAAAAATCTTGGCATCACTGCCCACGGGGCTAAACACCACCTCCGCATATTTTGCCAGCTCAAACAGCCATTCATCTAAGTCCAAAAAGGACATATGACAACCGGAACAGCCCCCTAACCAAACGGTTGCAAAGCGCAATTTTTTGGGGCGATCGGCTCCTTCGGTTTCGACAACAGCTCCTGGGGCGGGATTGGTTAGCGTGTCCATTGGTGTTCCTCCCTGGCGGATTGCAAAAATTGCAGGCGATCGCGATCGCGCGTCATTTCCGCAACCGTTGATCCTTTCTTAAACAAAGCACCCGTGGGGCAAGCATCCACGCACTTACCGCAGGAGGTGCAAGCCTCCACATCACCCCAGGACTGATCCAAACCGGCAATTAATTTGACCCGCTCACCCCGGAATGCAATATCCCAAACCCTGGCTCCTTCGATTTCGTCACAAACTCGAATGCAGCGGGTGCAATAGATACAACGGTTACGATCGAGTCCGAATTTTTCATGGGAAACATCCACATCCCGCTTGGGGAATTGGTAGGCAAAATGGCTATGATCCATCCCCACCGTGGTAGCCATATCCTGCAATTCACAGTGATTATTAGCCACACAAACGGAACAAACATGGTTGCCTTCTGCAAAGAGCAATTCCACCAACGTTCGACGGTAGGATTGCAAGGTGGGTGTGTTGGTTTGCACCGCCATGCCCTCGGCCACTTGGGTCACACAGGCGGGCAATAGTTTGTTAATTCCCGCCACTTCCACCACACAAAGCCGACAGCCTCCCACATCGGAAACCCCTTCCAAATGGCACAGGGTGGGAATCGCAATACCAGCCGATCGCGCCGCCTGCAAAATACTGGCGTTTGCTTCAGCGGCGATCGCCACCCCATCAATTGTCAGCGTTACGACAGCCATACATTCAATCCCTTCAGTCCCGTGAAATTGCTTGCTTCGATCAGCCAAAGAAGATCAGCAAAAGAATTAACTATTGGGTTCAACCATGGGGTTTAACCATGGGGTTCAACCATGGGGTTTAACCGGATGCATCACCTCCCTCAAGGCACCGTCGCCGGAATTCGCCAGCGATCGGGCTGCAACAGGGCTTGATATTCCTCCGGGAAATAGCGCAACGTGCTCACGATCGGATTCGGAGCCGACATGCCCAACCCGCAAAGGCTGGTGTGGCGCACCACCTGACAAAGACTTTCCATCTGCGCCAGATCAAAGGCCGTGCCCCGACCTTCCACCAACTTGGTCAGCAAATCATGGAGTTGTACCGTGCCCGTCCGGCAAGGCACACAGCGCCCACAGGACTCACTGCGGCAAAATTCCATATAGAACCGCGCCACCTCCACCATGCTGGTTTTGTCATCCATCACCACCATGCCGCCGGATCCCATCATTGACCCCAAAGCCGCCAAGGACTCGTAATCCACAGGCGTGTCCAGATAGCTGCTGGGAATGCAGCCGCCTGAGGGGCCGCCCGTCTGGACTGCTTTCACCTGCCCCTCGGAAACACCGCCGCCCATTTCTTCCACAATCGTGCGCAGGCTAATGCCCATCGGCACTTCAATTAGGCCGGTGTTGCAAACCTTGCCGGTCAGGGAAAAGATTTTGGTGCCCTTGCTGGTTTCTGTGCCAATGCCCGCAAACCAATCCGCACCCTTGCGAATGATCGGGGCAATGTTGGCGAAGGTTTCCACGTTGTTGATCAGGGTGGGCGCTTGCCAGAGGCCCGAAATGGCCGGGTAGGGCGGCCGGGGGCGGGGAGTGCCGCGCTTGCCTTCCACGGAAGCGATCAGGGCCGTTTCTTCGCCACAAACAAAGGCCCCAGCCCCCACCCGAATGTCCACCTTGAAATCAAAACCCGAGCCAAAAATTTGGCTCCCTAAAAATCCCTTTTGTTTGGCCTGTTGAATGGCCTTTTGCAGGCGATGAATCGCTAGGGGATATTCCGCTCGCACATAGATAAATCCTTGGTCAGCTCCCACGGCATAGCCCGCGATCGCCATCCCTTCTAGGATCCGGTGGGGATCGCTCTCCAGAACGCTGCGATCCATGAATGCGCCCGGATCCCCTTCGTCTCCATTACAGATCACATACTTTTGGCCGGGGGGCATTTTGGCCACCGTAGCCCACTTCAACCCTGTGGGATAGCCCGCACCACCTCGGCCCCGCAGGCCCGATTTCGAGATTTCTTGAACCACCGCTTCTGGGGTGAGTTCAAACAGGGCATGATGGAGGGCTTGATAAGCACCAAGGGCGATCGATTCTTCAATTCGTTCTGGGTCAACTTTGCCGCTGTGGTTCCGCACAATCAGCAACTGCTTCGCAAAAAATGGGTGTTGCGAATTGCCCTGTAGGGCATCGGTTTGGCCCCCTTGAATGGTGTCAATAATTGAGGGGGCCTGTTCCGGGGTCACCTTTTCGTAATGGGTCGTTGTGACCTGGGGATCGGTGGAGTCCAATTCCACCATCGGCCCCTGACCACAAAACCCCATGCAACCCACGCCAACCACTTCCACGCGATCGGCTAGTTGGCAATCCTGAACCCGTTTTTCGAGGGCTTTTTTAACTTCGAGCGATCGAGCTGCTTGGCAGCCCGTGGAAGTGCAGCAATGTACACGAATGGGCTTTTTCGCCTGGGCACATTGTTCCGCGAGATCGAGCAGTTCATGACCATCCATGGATTCGGACTCCTCAGGCAGCTTGGTCAGCAGATTGGGGGCAAACGGGGCGGCAAAAAAGGTAATAAACAGAATGGTCAAGGAGGGTAGCCATCAACGGGCAACCCACATCGATTCAGGCATCGGTTCATGCATCGCCACGCCATTGATCAATGCGGGCGATCGCCTGTTCCGTGGTCACCTGTGCCGCCACTTGCCCGTCAAACACCACCGCTGGCGCAATGCCACAGGCTCCAATGCAACGGGCCGTCACCAGTGAAACCTTGCCGTCACTGGTGGTGGCTCCCGACTGAATGCCGGTGTGTTTTTCCAACGCATTCAGCACATCGCCACTCCCCTTGACATAGCAAGCGGTTCCCAAACAAACCACGCAGGTGTGTTCACCGCTGGGCTTCAGGGAAAAGAGGTGATAAAACGTGGCGACACCCAACACATGGCTCGCAGGTAATTGGAGCGATCGAGCCACATGCAACAGCGTTTTTTCCTCTAAATAACCGAAAATTTCTTGGGACCGATGCAGAACTTCAATCAAGGCATCCTGGCGATATTGTTGGCGTTTCATTACCAAATCCAACGCCTTGAATCGCTTATCAACCGCCGAGGAATCAGTTGCCTTTGCAGGTTTAGCAGCCTTCGATCCAGAAGCCTTTGATCCAGCCGCCCCAGCCGATCCAGATTGACTCATTGGGGCATTCGCAGAGACAGCACCAGAGGGTTGACTGACCGGCTGATCTTGATCAGGCTTCGTTGCAATAGCCATAGTTCCACTCACTTTCATGACTCTCAACCAATGTTGTGCCGTTGTGCCAAGGCAGCACAAAGCAACCCCTGACAACGCTGCCATGGCAACAACCTGGCAGTGAAGCGGGCGATTGGTTATCTCAAATGTTCAAAAAACTGGATCAGGCGAGCTTCCTTGGGCAAGGACTGAACCTCAGAAGCATTGAGCTGATTCGGATAGATTCAGGACAGCCAATTCAAAGGAATTAATTCAGGGCAGCCAATTCAAAACAGCCCACTTCATTGGGCGCGGTTGAATTTGATTAGGCTAGCTTGATGCGGCTAATGGGTTGGTCAAGGCAAAGGAAAGCAATCAAGTCGTGAGCTGGTAGCGCTAGATTCGTTGCCGAATTCACGGAAGGGTTAGCCAAAAGCGTCAATCCTTCGGGAAATTCATGCCCAAAGAGAAGGGAAAATCATGACCCGATCGCCGTTCCGTGATCTCCATCCCCGATCGCCCGTGGGGGTCGAGAATGGGTGGCCACAGCAGGGGCAAGATCGAATCACAAATCTAGCCTAGCGTCAGTTCCCAGATGAATTGAGGGAGCGATCGGTTTTCTTAAGGAATGCCGAGCAAAATAGTGCGATTTCTGTAA
Source organism: Limnothrix sp. CACIAM 69d (assembly GCA_001913845.2). Taxonomy (GTDB): domain Bacteria; phylum Cyanobacteriota; class Cyanobacteriia; order CACIAM-69d; family CACIAM-69d; genus CACIAM-69d. The sequence continues at coordinate 22,638 of MKGP02000047.1, forward strand.
AGTTTGTAAATACTTGCTTGGGCAGCGGAAGGCTAAACAAATTCTCTTTGGTTGTTTAGCTGCCAAATTTTCCCAAATTAGCAAAAATTTCCGATGAAAAGTGTTGATCGATGCGTTCTTGAAGAAGTTATTAAAACAACAAAAAGCGATCAAAAATTACTTAATTTCTTGCATCGATCGATTCTTGACCGGTTCCTTTCCATTTTGATCGTGGCTCCGTGGGGCAACCACCACACCCCTCGGCTAATTACCGGCTAACTACCGGCTAATTGAGGAATCATCCATGAAGCTGAGCAACCAGCCGCTTGGACTCGATCGAGATCTGAAGTTTAACCCAAGTTTAAATCATGGTTTCTTAACTTATCTTGATGAAATATCCGAGCGGAATTTGCCAGAGAATTCGCCCGCGAGTCGCGTCATTCCCACCAAGGTGAATGGAGACCTCACCCGATCAAAGTATTCTGGTTTAATGGAGCTTTTGATTTCAGTTCAGCCGCTTCATGCGGTCACCCAATTCAGTCGATCGATTTAGCTACAGGATTGGACTATTGGTGAAATTGCTTTGGAAATTTGATAGGAAGTTTGATAGCAAGAGGCGGGCATAGCAAACCTACTTGCCACACCCGCCATCCGCAGATCACTGAACATCGCGCAACTAAAGGCTTAACCAGAATGGCTGCAAACATCCGCTAGGAGAAAACCCATCTCACACTCATAGCAAGCGGGTTGGTTTTCGGCGGCAGGCCGCACCGCATGGGCACAGGAGAGATGACCATTCCGCCAACGCGGGTTACCCGTGCGATCGGCCCACAGGCAACCTTGACAAACATCTTTCGGGGTCAACAAGCCACTGTTCAGGAGCATGACCAACATCAGGACACCCCCAGGCTTAGGTTCGCCGGTTCTGCTCTGATTGTATGCCGTTCTTAGGGGGCGTTCCTGTGGCGGAGATCACGACTCCAGAACTTTGCGCACGGTCGATCGACGACGACGGCGCGGCTCAATCCCCACCAGTTGCTTGAACCAATGCTGGATATTGTCCACATAGGTAAACAACACAGGCACCACCAGCAACGTCAGCAGGGTTGAGGTGGTGAATCCACCAATCACAGCGACGGCCATGGGGCTGCGTTCTTCGGCTCCGGCTCCCAAACCCAAGGCCAGAGGAAACAAACCCACCACCGTTGACACGGAGGTCATCAAAATCGGGCGCAGGCGGGCCACACCGGATTCAATCACGGCTTTCGATTGGGGGAGTCCGTGGCGTTCCGCTTCGAGGGCAAAGTCCACCAGCAGAATCGCATTTTTGGTCACCAGTCCCATCAACAGCACAATCCCAATTAGGGCGAAGAGACCCAGTTCCTTTTGCATCACCAATAGGCCCAGGAAAGTGCCTCCCGTGGCCAAGGGCAGGGCTGCCAGAATCCCGATCGGGTAAAGGAAGCTGTTATAGAGCAGCACCAACACCCCGTAGATCGAGAGCACGCCCAACCCCAATGCGGACAAAAATCGGCTGAAGATGTCGCGCATGATTTTGGCATCGCCGGCCGGTTCTTCTTCAATGCCGGGGGGTAGAGGGTTCATGGCCGGTAGGGCGCGAATCTGTTCCAGGGCCGTGCCCAGGGAGATGCCTTGCAGGTTGGCATCTAGGGTGACCTGGCGCGATCGGTTGTAGCGGTTGATTTGGGCGGGCCCGCTGATCAGTTGAATATCCGCCACGCTGGTGAGGGGAATCATGGCTCCGTTGCGACCGGGAACCCGCAGATTTTCCAGGGTTTCGATGTTGCTCCGGAACTGAGGGGCAATTTTTACCCAAATTGGGATTTGTCGATCGCTCAGGTTGAACTTAGCCAGGCTCGATTCGTTATCCCCGATCGTGGCCAGGGTGGCGGTGCGGGAAATGGCCTGAACCGAAACGCCCAAGTCCGTTGCCCGTTGCACATCGGGAATGATCGCCACTTCCGGCTTCACTAGGCTGGCGCTGGAGGTGACTTCCACCAAACCGGACAGGCCGCGCATTTGCCGCTCCAAGTCAGCGGCGGTTTTGGTCAGCAGTTCCGGGTTTTCGCTCTTGAGCACAATCCGCAGATCTTTGCTGGTGCCCCCTCGGCTTTGCAGGCTTTGGAAGGTGACCCGGGCCCCGGCGATCGACTTGAACTGTTCCCGCATTTGCTGTTCAAATTCCCGCTGGGTGACGCTGCGTTGGTCTTCGGGCTTCAGGTTCACATAGCCGGTGGCCAGGTTGTTTTGACGAGCGGAAAACAACACCCGATCGACCGCTGGATTGGCCTTCAGCAGGCCGTAGGTACGGCTCATGACTTCTACGGTTTCTTCGAGGGGCGTGCCCGGTGGCAGTTCAATTTCCACGGTGCTGAGGCCCGTATCGCCGCTACTAAACAAACCTTTGGGAATGAAGGGCACTAACTGCAAGCTGGCGATGAAAAAGGCGATCGCGATCATCAAGGTGGCAACCCGATGCCGCAGGGCCCAAATCAGCACCCGACGATAGGGCCCCGGTTGGGCTTCGGTCGATCGCGCCTCTGCCACCAGCTCCAAATTGGCCTTAGGTTTCAGCAAGTAGGCGCTCATCATCGGCGTGACGGTACAGGCCACGGTGGTGGAAAAAACCGTGGACACGGCCACCGTGACCCCAAAGGGTTGGAAAAATTGCCCCGGAATGCCGCCCATGAAGGCCACCGGCAAGAACACCCCGATCAGGGTTCCAGCGGTGGCCAGCAGGGAAAAGCCCAATTCCGACGATGCATCCAAGGCCGCCTGTCGGGGCGATTTGCCCATGTTTAAGTGGCGATCGACATCCTCCACCACACACACCGCGTCATCAATCAAGTTCCCGATCGCCAGGGCCAAGGCCAGCAGGGTCATGCTGTTGAGCGTGTAGCCCAGCATTTGCATCACCGCGAAGGTGGGAATGATCGACAACGGCAGGGCCGCCCCCGCAATCAGCGTGTAACGGACATTCCGCAGAAAAATGCCCACCACGATCGTGGTCAGGATGCAGGAGGAAATCAACTCCTCAACGGTCGATCGATAGGTCTGCCGAATCGGATCCGCATCGCTAAAAATCAAATCAAATTTGAGATTGGGCAAGCGCTTTTGCAGTTCCGCCACCGCCTTGGTGACGTTTTCTTCCACGGTCACCAGGGTGCTGCCGGTGCTGCGGAGCACGGAAAAGGCCACGGCCGGCTCCCCGTTCAAAAAAGCTGCTTCCTTGGGTTCCGTGAAACTATCGCTGACACGGCCCAGGCTCGCGAGGGGAATCGTGCCGCCATTGGCCAGGGTAATTCGGTAGTTTTGCAGTTGGCTGAGGGTGCGGGCGCTGCCCAAGGTACGAATCGTTTGCTGGCTGCCGCCCACATCCACCTGGCCACCGGGGAAGTTGGCATTGAGCGATCGCACCTGGTCATTCACTTGGGTGGCCGTAATCCCATAGGCCGACAGTCGCCCCGGATCCAAATCAATCCGAATGGCCCGGCTCACACCCCCCAAGCGCTCCACCTGGGCCACGCCAGCCACAGACAGCAACTCGCGGGCAATGGTGCGATCGACCAAATCGCTCAGTTCTTCAACGGATTTGCCCTGGCCCGACAAGGCGTAGGTCATGATCGCGCCGCCACTGAATTCCACCCGATCGACCAACGGCTCATCCACCGAAGCAGGCAGGCTCGATCGAATCTGGGAGATGGCATTGCGCACATCATTGGTGGCCTGGTTGGCATCGGTTCCCAGCACAAAGTTGACCAACGTGAACGATCGCCCATCGGTCACCGTAGAGGTCATCTGGTCAATGTTGCCCAAGGCGGCGATCGCATCCTCCACCTTTTTGGTCACCTCGGTTTCCAGCTCCACGGGCCCCGCACCGGGTTGAATCACCGTGACGGACACCGCCGGTACATCGATATTCGGGCTTTGGTCAATGCCCAAATTCAAAAAGGAGGCAACCCCCAAGATGGCCGCCACCAAACAGGCCAAAATCGTGGGGATCGGTTTCCGAATCGAACCAGCGGACAGGTTGAAGTTACTCATCGGTCAAGAATCCGTTCGTCCGAAGTGACGGCATTAGGCATCTGGAAACATCGATATAACGGGCATTTGATCAATGGGCACTTGATCAACAGGCACTGTGATCAACGGGTACTTGGTCAACGGGTACTTGATCAACAGGCGCTTGAGCAGTTAATCAGCGAGCATCAACGGACATCAACGGGCGTTTAATTGACCATTACACGGGGCATTAATTGAGGTATTTAATTGGGCATCACGCGCACCCGATCGCCATCTTTCAAGTAGGGCCCACCCTTGACCACTACTCCTTGGCCCGCTTGCAAACCGCTGCGCACTTCGACCCGCCCATCGGGGAGCACCTTGCCCACTTCAACACGCTGGGCACTAACCGTATTGTCGGGGTTCAAGCGATAGGCGATCGCCGTGCCATCCGGCTGTGGCAACACCGCCTTGGCCGGAATTGCCAAGCCGCGGCCCATGGAGACCCCTACGGCGGCCCGCAAAAACATCCCCGTGCGTAGACCCGGCGAGGGTTGCAGTTCCACCTTGACCGTGGCCAGGCGGGATTGGGGGTCGATCGTGGGGTCAATTTCGCGCACCCGACCATTAATCACCTGCCGGGTGGCATCCACGATCGCCTGCACTGGTTGCCCCGGCTGAATACCCCGTAGTTGGGTTTCGGGAACTTTCAAATGCAGTTCCAGCTTGCCCACCGCTGCAATTTGGAAGAGTGGTGTATTAGCCGTCACATTACCCACGGTGGTTTCGCGCTTCACAATCACCCCCGGCGCAGGAGCCAGCACGCGCGAGTTTTTGAGCTGCTCCATAATTTGGCGCACCCGGCCACGCGCCTGCAAAAAGCGGGCTTCCGCTTGGGTAATGTCTTCTCGGCGGTTCCCGGTGGCTAACTGGCGGTAGCGCTGCTGGGTTTCCGCAAAGCGGGCTTGGGCCTGTTCGAGGGCCGCCTCGTCGCCCCGGGCCCGGGTAATCACTTCATCCAGTCGATCGCGCGAGATTGCCCCCTCGTTGGCCAGGGACTGGTTGCGATCGACCCGCAACTTTGAAAGGGCCAGGTCAGCTCTGGCGCGATCGACCCCCGCTGCGGCCTGGCGGGCCGCCTCGCGGGCCTGGGCAATTTCCTCCGGCCGGAACCCACTGCGCAACTTTGCCAGGGCCGCTTCCTCTTCCAAGGCCTGGGCGCGGGCTTGACCTAACTGGGTGCGCAACAAGGAATCATCCACAATGGCCAGGGTTTGCCCCTGCTGCACCACTTGCCCCTCATCGGCCAAAATTTGCAGCACCTTTAGCCCAGTGCCCGGCGGTTGCACTGGCACTAGCTCACGGGCCTCGATCGTGCCGCTGGCTTCGATCGTCCGGCTCACTTGGGCCAATTCTGCGGTAGCAATGGTCACCGGCTGTTCGCTGCCGGTTGCCGGGGGCGCGGTGGTCGTCGCGGGCTGTTGGGCCACGGCGGGTTGTGCTTGGGGATTGCGGCCCCCCAGGGCAAAGCTCACCCCCAAACTGACCAACACCCCCACCCCCAGACCCACCAACAACCCCCGGGGGCCGCTCAGCCAAGCAGTTCCCGGGAGCCACAGGTCATCTCCAGGGTCAAGGGCTTCATCATCCAGATCAAGAATCTCGTCATCGATCGGGGTCGGTGGCATGGGTGCGGGTGAAGCGTCCGTTGTGGTGCGATCGGGCAAGTCAAGGGCCATGGTTTAACCCCAGGCGGGTGGCAAGTGAGAGGCAATTGGCGGCGATGGCGTTAGGCGGTCTGTTCGCCCAACGTCACAGGGTCAATTCCAGCGGGTCAATTCCACAGGGTAAGGAATTCAGACCTGAATCGTGATCCCTGGAAGCTAAAGAAACATGAAATTTTTTTGCATCCTCTTTAAAGATTACCCCAACCATGCCCTGAGCTTGGGATCGATTGGCAGTTCCGATCGCCCCTCCATGGTTCCAATCGCTGCCAATCGACAGCCGACGCGGATTGAGCATCCAAATCCTCTCCATCCTCCCCGATCGCACCGCACCGACCGCGCCGTCAGCCTCCTGTGGGCGCGATCGATAATGGAGCCGGCCCAAGCCCACAGCAATCCAGCAATTAGGAGCCAGTTCATGGCGCAAAAGCAGCACAAGTCGGGGTGGATCAGGCAAGGGGGGTGGCGGGCCAGCCGGCCTGACCTTTGGCAATGGGGAAAGGTCGCCCGTCAACGGCTGATTCAGTGGCAGCGCCTGTCACCGGAGCGATCGGCCCAGCTCAATCACATGCTCTGGGAAGATGCGCGGATCGATCGCCCCTACCTCACCCAAGTCCTCGCGGCCTGTCTGATTGCCTCCTTTGGGCTGTTGGCCAACAGCGTCGCCGTTATCATTGGGGCCATGATCATCGCTCCCCTGATGTTGCCCATTCGGGCGATCGCCTGGAGCGTTGTGGCAGGCGATTGGTCTCTGTTTCGGCGGGGTGTTGGGTCGCTCAGTTGTGGTGTGTTTCTGGCGATCGGGCTGTCTGCCTTGGTTGGTTGGTTGGCAGGCATTCCCGCCTTTGGCAGTGAAGTGCTGGCCCGGGGCAATCCCAACCTGTTGGATTTAGGTGTGGCCCTAGTGGCCGGAGCGGTCAGCGCCTATGCCATGGTGCAGCCCAAGGTTTCGGGAACCGTGGCAGGAACCGCGATCGCCGTGGCCCTGATGCCGCCCGCCTGTACCGTTGGTCTCGCCATTTCTCAGGGCTATGGTCTGTTGGCCCAAGGGGCCGCCCTGCTGCTGTTGACGAACCTCTGTGGCATTGCCTTGGCAGCGGCGCTGACCTTCTGGATTTTGGGGGAACTGCCCCTGAAAACCGGCCGCCACGGCATGACCGCGATCGTGGGCATGACCCTACTTTTGGCCGTGCCGTTGACCTACAGCTTTTCTGAACTGGTGCGCCAGGCCCGGCTAGAAGCCAGCTTGCGCCAAGCCCTGCTCGATCGCACCCTCACCTTTCGGCGCGTGCAGCTCATTGACAGCAGCGTTAACTGGCTGGCCAGCCCACCCGAAGTTCGCCTCACCGTTCAATCGGCCGAGAGCATTTCGCCCTTTCAAGCCCAATTACTCGAGGAATTTCTGGAAAAAGCCATGGGTCAACCGTTCCGGCTCGTATTCTTGGTCAGCAAAGTTTCAGAAATTCACTCGGATTCGCGCACTGAGCCGGAGCCACCTCCGCCAGCTCCCCAATAGTTTCAATAGTTTCAACCGATCAGCCCAATTCCTTAAGCCAGATTCACCCGCAAGATTCAGTTGTTGAATCAGTTGTTAAAACAGTGGTGATCCGTTGTTAAAAGATCAGTTGTTAAAAGAAGTGGGTACTGCGGGCCAGGGCGCGATCGCCCCTCTTAGGATATTGATCAAGACACAAAGGGATTGAGACACAACGTTGCGATTAGGTGTCAGTTTTTATGACTCTTGTGGCAGAACCATCCGATCGCGTTCGTACCCTGCTGTGGTTGCGCGGCCTGACCACCGTTGCTTGGGCCGATGGGCATCTGGATGATGAAGAACGGGAAATCATCACCTCCCTCACCCACGAAACCCTCGACCCCGAAGCCATCCTCGAACCCCTCACCCCCGAAGAACTAGCCGCCGAACTCGGAGACGACCCCCACCATGCAGACAACTTTCTGCGCACCGCCGTGATGGTGGCGATCGCTGACGGCATTTACTCCGACTCCGAAGATCAGCTCATTCGGCAGTTCAGCGCCGCCCTCGGCCGCAAAATTCCCGCCTTCGAGGCCCTACAACAAACCCTCAATTGCGCCGAGCCGATTCAGCCCCACCCCGACCCGCACCGGGGCGATGTGCTCAACCCCGTGCGCCATTGGCTGGATGGTTTGGAAATTCACAATCCCAAAGTTGCGCACTTTCTCTGTAAAATGATCCCCGCCCAATGTCCCTTCGAGCGGGATGTGATCGTTTTTGGGCGCAAGCTGGCCCACATTCCCCCCATGTGCAAACTCAACCCACTCTACGACCAGCTCATGGGGTTGCGATTCCGTGCTCTCTCCTACTTGGCAGACGACTGTGGTGAAGACATCACCCCCTACTGCTAGGTGGGTTTTGGGGGCGATCGGGGATCTCTGCCCAACCCAAAGCCACCTCTAGCGCGATCGCGAGCCGTCATCGCCCGGATCATCTGCGATCCTCGGCCAGGGCTGCTGGACTTCCCCAATGCTGCTTTCCCGTCACTTCGCGCCACTATTTCATGCAATTTATTGATCATTCAGAAATCGTCGTCCAGGCTGGCAACGGGGGCGACGGCATCGTTGCCTTTCGTCGGGAAAAATATGTGCCCGCCGGGGGCCCCGCTGGCGGTAACGGGGGTCGGGGCGGCTCCGTCTACTTTGTCGCCACCGATCGCCTGCAAACCCTATTGGACTTTCGCTACAACGCCCGCTTCAAGGCCCAAGACGGAATGCGCGGCGGCCCCAACAATTGCACCGGCCGCAGCGGTGAAGATTTGGTGGTGGAAGTGCCCTGCGGCACGGCAGTTTATGATGCCAACACCCGGGTACTGGTGGCCGATTTGGTGCAACCCGGCCAACGAATTTGCATTGCCAAAGGGGGCAAGGGTGGCCTCGGGAATGCCCATTTCCTGAGCAACCGGAACCGCGCTCCGGAACTGGCCCTGCCTGGGTTACCCGGCGAAGAATTTCGGCTGTATTTGGAACTAAAGCTACTGGCGGAGGTGGGGATCGTGGGTCTGCCGAATGCGGGCAAGTCCACGATGATCTCCGCGCTCTCGGCGGCCAAGCCGAAAATTGCTGACTATCCCTTTACAACCCTCGTACCGAACTTGGGCGTGGTGCGCCGGCCCACGGGCGATGGCACGGTGTTTGCGGACATTCCCGGCTTAATTGAGGGGGCCCACGAGGGCTTGGGGCTGGGCCATGAGTTTCTGCGACACATTGAACGGACAAGGCTGCTGTTGCACTTGGTGGATGCCACAGGAGAAGACCCGATCGCGGCCTATCACACGATTCAAAACGAGCTACAGGCCTATGGGCGCGGCCTGACCGATCGCCCGCAAATCCTAGCCATTAACAAGGTGGATGCGGTGGATGCTGATTGGGTCAACGCCCTGATCGAAGAGCTGCAACCCCACCACCCGGAACCGATCCTGAAGGTATCCGCCGCCACCCGCCATAACTTGGATGGCTTGTTGCAGCGGGTTTGGGATTGGCTCGACGAGTTAGGCCCCGTTGTTTTGGAGTTGCCCACCCTGCTCGATCGCCCCCTGCGCGGTGATGGGGATGAGTTTGGTGATGATGAGGACTGGGAAGACGACGAAGAATGGGAAGACGATGAAGACGGCCCCGAAGTGATTTGGGTTGGCCATTAAGCACCGGAATCTCCCAAAGTCAACCCAGCTCCGTTAGTCGGCTAATTCTGTCCAGCCAGTCGCGTCCTTGGCCGGGCCGGGAGCTGGGGCAGCCGCCGGAGCGGAGCGCGGAGCAGCCGGTGTGTTGGCGGTGGCGGGATCGGTGCTGGCGGGGTTGGGACTGGTTTCGGGGGCGATCGCCTGGGCTGGTGGATTGCTGGGCCGTTGGGCCGTCAAAGCCGGTGGGGGTGTTTGCCAGGTGATTTGCCCCTGATCACGCACATCCACCGTGATCGATCGCACCTGGCCCGCCCCAATCACTTGGCATTCAAAGCGATCGCCCGGTGAAACCACGCGATAGGGTTGTCCACAGTCAATTTTCAGGCTGTTGGCGGGGCCGCTGATTGCCTCCTGGGCCGCCAACGCTGTTTGTAAATCGGTCTGCAAGGAACCTAAATCCAACAGCCGCCAAGAGTTGATCACTTCCCAACGAATCGTGGCCCGATCATCTACTTGCGTCACAGCCACAAAGAAATTGCCCTCCGGTTCCAGCTTGCCCACACATTCAAAGGTTTGCCCCGTCCGAGGGGTTAAATTCGCTGGGCAACGCAACTGATTGACCGGCACTTTGGCGTTGAGCAATTCCTGCTGAATTTGGGCGGAAATTTTTTCCGTATCGAGTTTGGAACAGCCTCCTAGAAGCAGCCCCAAGCTAGCTAGGGCGATCGCCAGTCGAGCACTCATTAGCATGATCAATAAGTAGTGAAATAGATCAAGATTCAAGTCAAATTAAAGTTTTTCAAATAACCATCTAGGGTGACTCGATCGCCAACGACACGCGATCGCCCCCGGCTTGCTGCAACTTGCCCAAGAGTTTGGCGAGTTGCTCATAGGCAACCTTATTGTCGGCTTTTAATAAAACAGCACCTTCAGGGCTTTTGCTCAAATAGGTTTGTACTTGCGAGATCAAATCTGCTTCGGAAACCAGTTGGCTACCCACTGAAATTTGCCCGGTATTGGACAAGCTCACCATCAAGGGATCGGGGGTTTTTTCTTTGCTGGCTGGGGGCGCATCTGCCTTGGGTAGGTTAATTTTCAGGGCGCTATTATTCCCTGTTAAGGTCATGGAGACAATGATGAAAAAGGTCAAAATGGTCATGATCACATCCATCATCGGCACCAAGTTAACCTCAGGAATTTGCGAAGAAGGCTGATTACGGCGATTACGGGAATACATATCACATTCTCCTGAAAGATTAGCTTCCGGTTGTCGTCAACTCAGATTCGTTCATGCCAGATTTATTGATGAATTGGTCTGGTATGAACTAGTTGGCCGTTGCGGTCTTTTCATCAGATCTCGACTTGATGCCATTTAGATTTGAGCTGGCTTCCGATTCCGATGAATTTGAATCGGGTTCAGTTTGATTCGCTTCATACCAAACCTGCCGATAAATCAGTTCGAGGGCAGCGCCTACCTGGGAGAAGTACTGCATTTGCTTAGTTTGGAAAGTCACTAAGATTCTGAGAATACTTAAGGCTAAAATCGCCGCGATCATTCCTCCGGCCGTTGTGGTCAGGGCTTCCCCAATCCCGGCTGCTGCTTTGCTGGCTTCTTCGGCCCCTCCAGAGCCGCCGATGTTGAGGCTGGCAAAGGTGGCAATCAAGCCCGTGACTGTTCCTAACAGACCCAGAAGCGGGGCAATGCCCACAACGCTCTCAAGAAGTTTGTCCCCACGATGCATTTCAATAAACTCGCGATCGGCTGCCGTTTCCAGGGCGAGGCGAAAGGTTTCCGGGGTGGGATCTTGTAACCGCAAGGGTGCTAACAGAAACCGCCCGATCGGCAATTCTTTGGCTTGGCGGGCGATCGCCGCTGCATCTGCCAAATTGTAGTGGGCGGCTTCTAAAACTTCCCGCACAATGCGATCTTCACGGCTCAGGAGTTGATACCAAAACCACGATCGCTCTAATCCGCAACCCACTGTGGCGATCGACATCCCCACAATGGGAATCATCACTGGGCCGCCAACCGCAATTAACTGAAACAAATTGGACATCGATCCTTAGCTCCTATTTAGGTTTCTGGGCAATGGCTACGATAGGGAACTCAATTAATTCACATTCTTTGGGAGTTGATCATTAGAACTTGAGCAGGCGATCGCCCAGGGTCATCCTGGGTTGATACTTTATTGGGGTGCAACCCGCCAAACAACTACAATCGTGCCGCTGTTATCAGCCGTGGGCACTAGGTTGAGATAAAGCACCAAGCTGGCTTTTTTCACGCGATAAACAAAACCACCGCCATATTGCTGATTGGTCTCTTGGGGATCAAAGCCGTTGTTGACCAGGTTAGTGCGGAAATAGGCATCAAAGAACGTTGTGGGATCTTCACCAGCCACAAACTTCATGGCCGCAATTTCCGATCGAGCCGTGCCAGCCGGGAAGAAATCATTGGGTTGAGCAAACTGAGCGGCGCTTGCATCCTCTGCGGCTAAGCCACTCAGCACGCTGTAGATTTCATTCGGCACTTCGATCGCCTGGGTCAAATCTCCCAAGCCCACGGGTTGCTCTGACAAAACATAAATTGCCCCCAATTCCTCTGCATTCAAAATGCTCAGAAATTGCGTTAACCCGTCACGGGAAACCTGCAAAACAATCCCGCCGTTGGCGCTGCCATTAGCCGGTTGCACGGCATACTTGCGAGCCACCAATTCCTTTTGAAAAAACTGCGACACTTCTGCCAGGGATTTACCCGTGCTGAGGCAAGATTGCAAATTAAAGCACCCTGGTTTCGCCCCTGGATATTGCGGGAAATCCTGCCAGGGGTTAGCTCCGGTGGCGGGTGGCGCGGTGGTCGCGGGTGCGGTGGTCGCGGGTGGCGTGGTGGCGGGTGGGGTCGTTGTGGGTGGCGGGGTTTGGCGAGGGCGCTGCACGATCGGGCGCTGGGCTGGCCGTGTGGCGGGGCGACTAATGGCCGGTCGCTGAATGGGCGATCTCGCGGGCGGTGTGGGCCGTGCTGGTGTTAGTGGGGCTGCCTTCGCGATCGGTTGACCCGGCATGGGCAATTGCACGATGCGCACCTTTTTTTCTTGGGGATTGGTAGGCGGTGCCTTTGCCTCATCTCCAGTTGAGATGAAACCGAGAGCCAGATGCAGGCCCAATGCCAAAGCCATCGTTCCCCAAAACAATCCCTTCGATTGTGGAACCGGACTTTCTAAAACATGCAACCAAGCGATCGCCTCGGGGGAATCGTCATCATCAGGATTCGCCGCTAGATCTAGATTGATCGAAGGCTGAAACTCTCCGGTTTTTCGTTCAAAAGCCAGAGAATCCAAATTCGGTAATGAAGGAAACAGTTTAGGTAAAGCCACGATTAGAGAGCAAAGGAGGGAGCGTCACAACAACTTACAAGACGGCCACTAAAGGCAAACCAGAATATGCAGTTCCGTCAGCAAAATACCGTCAGCAAAATCATTTGAGGTCAGCATCTTTACTCATAAGGAAAGGCTGTCTTTGCAAATTCACCCATGTTCGTGAACTTACAAAAACTGCCTTTGAATCAACTTCGACATTCTTCGGCAAATGAATCAAACCACTTCAGAAAATTGATTGCTTTTGATGCTGCTCAAAAGCACCTTTCATTAGCGGTTGGTATAGATTTGGTCGAAGATTGCACCCTCATCAAAGAACTTCTTGTTGGCGGCATCCCATCCACCAAAGTCATTAACCGTGTAGAGCTTGTTCACCTTGGGGAATTTGTTTTCAAACTCGCGGGCAACAGTGGGATCCACAGGACGGAAGCCGACTTTGGCAAATTCACGTTGGGCCTCTGGCGTGAACAGAAATTTCACGAAGGCTTCCGAGACAGCCCGAGTGCCATGCCGGTCAACATTTTTGTCTACGACTGCCACAGGTGCGTCGATCGAAATGTTGGTTTGCGGAACCACATAAAACAGTGATTGTTGACCTTGCAGTCCGGCTAAAATCACTTCGTTTTCATAGTTCAGCAACACGTCGCCTTGATTTGCTCGGAAAAACACATCCGATGACTCACGGGCATCCTTGGGCAGCACTGGCACCTTGCGATAAATTTGCCGCACGTAATCCAAGGCTTGTTCTTCGCTGCCACCGGTATGGGAGACCGATCCCCAGAGACCCAGGAAGTTCCAACGAGCCACCCCGGAAGTTTTGGGATTGGCGGTAATGATGCTGACCTCAGGCTTCAGCAAGTCTGGCCAATTTCGCACGCCTTTGGGATTGCCCTGACGGGTAACGAACGCAATCACCGATCGCGTCACAATCCCATTATTAGGCGATTCGCTTTCCCAACCGGGGTTAATCAAACCGCCCTTTTCAATGCGCTTGGTATCTGCGGCCAAGGCCAACGCCACCACGTCCGCTTCTAGACCATCCAAAACGGCGCGCGTCTGGGATCCAGAACCACCATAGCTGGCATTAATAACAACATCCTGTCCCTGTTCGCGTTTCCACTTCTCCACAAACAACGGAATGATTTTGTCGTAGGCAGCTCTGGTAACGGCATAGGTCACCAGGGTAATTTCTACAGGCTTGTTCTGGCTGATTTGTAACGGCTGGTTTTGGGGAGACGGATTGCCTAGGCGCGCGCTCGCTGCATTGGTGCTGATGGGCGACAGGGCCAAAACGCTGAGTCCGCTGGCCACGGCTAGGGCGATCGATCGCAGGGCTGTGCGGCGACCAAGGCGGTGGGCTTTTGAGTTCAGGGGATTGAGCTGTGAGCGGAGAGCTTGCAGGGATTGGAGGAGAGGCAATCGCATGGTGCTTGGCTGAAAGGGGGCAGGCTGTTTTTTATAAACCCCGGTATTCCGATCGGCTTTTAGGATTTATTGAGCAAGATGATACTCATGCCCCCAGGGAAAGTCAATCGAATTTGCTCAAAAACGGTCTAAAAATCAGGGAATTCTCAATTAGTTCCGCAAAATGGAAGCCGTCTATCAGTTTGCTAAGCGCAAGACAAGATCTTTAGAATACAAAAACGGAATACAAAAACTGAAATAGGCAATTCAGCACTTTAGCTTGAGCCAACAATAAAAGGATGAAAATAAACAGAAAGCCCAAACCAATCAAAAATTCAATCAAAAATCCAATCAAAACGGGGCGATCGAACTGAATCGATCGCCCCGTTTGATATCAATGGCAACTGATAGCAACTAGTCGCTGCAATCAGTTTCAGCAGTTGTCCAGCAAACCCGCTGCCTTAGAACAGACCCAAGGTCAGGGACTTGTCGATCGGCATGATTGCGCCAATACCCAACCAGATGGCAAAGGCCGTTCCAAACAGGAACGAAGCCATAGCCACCGGACGACGGAAGGGGTTTTGGAACTTGTTCACGTTCTCAATGAACGGAACCAACATCAAGCCCAGAGGAATGCCGCCCATGCAGGCGATTCCCAACAGCTTGTTCGGCAGAATCCGCAGGATTTGGAACACCGGATACAGGTACCACTCCGGCAGAATTTCCAGCGGCGTGGCAAACGGATCCGCCGGTTCACCCACGATCGCCGGATCCAGCACAGCCAGACCCACCATCAGGGCGAAGGTTCCCAGGATCACCACCGGGAACACATAGAGCAAATCGTTCGGCCAAGCGGGTTCACCGTAGTAGTTGTGACCCATGCCCTTGGCCAGCTTCAGGCGCAAGTTCGGATCGCTCAGATCCGGCTTTTTGAGGATGGACATCGCTAAACGCTTCTCCGTGAAGGGAATTTAAAACGGCAGGTGGGACAAGGGTGGAGCCGGTTGCTCCCTGTGTTCTTTATTCCGATCCTGAACGATCCTGAAGACCAATCCTAGAAAAGCTCCCGAGGGAGTTCAAGACGGCGATACACAATTCAACAACCGGCTAATGAGCACCAAGCCAGCCACACCCGGTAGCGCATCTTTACAGGGGGCCCGAGATCCCTTGCTTGCGGATCATCAGGAAGTGCATCAGCATGAACACGGCGATCATCCAGGGCAGGACGAAGGTGTGCAGGCTGTAGTAGCGAGTGAGGGTGCCTTGGCCAACGCTTTCGCCACCGCGCAGCAGTTCAACAATGGTCGAACCAACGACCGGGATCGCCTCAGGCACACCGGACACGATTTTCACAGCCCAGTAGCCCACTTGATCCCAGGGCAGCGAGTAGCCGGTCACACCGAAGGAAACGGTCAACACGGCCAACACCACACCCGTTACCCAGGTCAGTTCGCGGGGCTTTTTGAAACCACCGGTCAGGTACACGCGGAAGACGTGCAGGATCATCATCAGCACCATCATGCTGGCAGACCAGCGGTGGATGGAGCGGATCAGCCAGCCAAAGCTCACGTCGGTCATGATGTACTGCACCGACGAGAACGCTTCTGCCACGGTGGGCTTGTAGTAGAAGGTCATGGCAAAGCCGGTAGCAAACTGGATCAAGAAGCAGACCAGCGTGACACCGCCAAGGCAGTAAAAGATGTTGACGTGGGGCGGGACGTACTTGTCCGTCACGTCGTCGGCGAGTGCTTGGATTTCCAAACGCTCGTCGAACCATTCGTACAGTTTCGACATAGGTGCGGAGTCCCTTGCTGGAAAATGAGGCTGAAACTTAAAAATGCGTGGCGCTTTTTAAAAAATTTAACACACTGGAAATCCCCCCAACCCGATACGGAGAACCGATCAGTGGTGCGATCGCGCGGAGGGGGTGATTTACTTTGCCTTCGGGAGTACCTGGCCATGGCGCTGACCCATCCTGGGGGCCCCTGAGTCATTCTCAGGAAGGGGATGGCCCAGGGGGCGATCGAGCCGGGCCGGGTTGTCACTTGGCCTCGCAAGTTAAACAATTTTGGGTAGGGTTTGAGGAAGCCCCTTTCAGCAGTTAGGATCGGTTTCATGCTTAAGAATCTGATTCAAAAACCATTTAGGGTTGGACTCCTCCTAGGGTTGTGGGTGCTGCTGCTGTGGCTGGGTGGGCCCACCGATCGCGCTTGGGCCATGACCCAGGAGCAGAAGCTGCTGAGTGAAGCATGGCGAATTGTTAACCGCGCTTATATAGACGACACGTTTAATCATCAAAACTGGTGGTGGATTCGTGAAAAGGCGCTGAAGAAGCCCTTGCGCGATCGAACGGAAACCTATGGGGCGATTCAAGAAATGCTGGCCGTGTTGGGGGATCCCTTCACCCGATTCCTGTCACCGGAGCAATATCGCAGTTTGCAAACCAACACCTCCGGGGAACTGACCGGGGTGGGATTACAAATTGCGCTCGATCCCGAAACAGGCGCGTTGACGGTGGTGGCTCCCTTGGCGGGTTCACCGGCCGATCGAGCGGGAATTTTGCCCCAGGATCAAATTCTGAGCATTAACGGCATCCCCACCAAGGCCATGAGCTTGGATGAGGCGGCGGAGCGGATGCGCGGCCCCTCGGGCAGTCAGGTGCGATTGCAAATTCAGCGATCGGGGGAACCGGAACCCAAAGATTACGACTTGGTGCGCGATCGCATTGCGATTAATCCGGTAGTGGCGGAGTTGCGGCGCGATCGGGATCGCAAGATCGGTTACCTGCGCCTTAGCCAGTTCAATGGCAACGCAGCGGCGGAAATGGCCACCGCCATCAAGCAACTGTCGCGACAAGGAGCTGAGGGGTTTGTGCTCGATCTGCGCAATAATCCCGGCGGGCTGCTGCAGGCGGGCATTGCGATCGCCCGACAATGGATTGATAGCGGGCCGATCGTTTATACGGTGAATCGCCAAGGGGTGTTCGACTCCTTCGAGGCTAGCGGCAACGCCCTCACCGACGCGCCGTTGGTGGTGTTGGTGAATCGGGGAACCGCCAGCGCCAGCGAGATTTTGGCCGGTGCGCTGCAAGATAGCGGCCGGGCCCAACTGGTGGGCGAGCGCACCTTTGGCAAGGGGTTAATTCAATCCCTGTTTGATTTGGCCGACGGCTCCGGATTGGCGGTGACGATCGCTAAATACGAAACCCCATCCCACCGGGATATCAACCAAGCCGGCATTGAGCCGAACCGTCCCATTGATGGCCCGCCTCCGCTGCCGATTGGCGATCGATCTGCTCCCGATCGGGTTGATCCCCAATATGATGCGGCGGTGGAAACCCTACTGGCCAACTTGACGGGCACGGTCACGGCCCGCCGATAAAATCAGCCCCTGGCGCAATCGTCATGCTCAGGGGCTATTGACTGGCTATTCAATTTGCAGGTTTTGGCTGGATGCAGATTGGCCGGTTGCAGATTGGCTTCATTCAGGCAACCGTCACTCAAACCAAACGCGTCCTAAAGGCGCTCCTCAAATCGTTCCAACTGCTGAGGCTCACGCATCGGCAGTTCCACCGGCTCTAAACGTTGCAGTTCCGGCAGCGCCACCGGTTGCATCACCCGCCGCTCCACTTGATGCAGCTCGATCGGGATCGCCCGGCGAGTTTCCACCGTCGCTTGCCAATGTTCCGCCAAGGGCAAGGCCCGTTCCAAGTCTTCTAAGGCTCGGGGAATCACCATCACCGCATGGAGTTGGCCAATCCGTTCTGCTTCAGCCATACCAATTTGAATCGCCATCCCCACATCAGCCACGGAGCCGCGAATGATGGCGGTGCAAAGGCCATCCCCGATCGTTTCATAGGCGGCCAACCGCACATCGGCTCCCTTGAGCATGGCATCGGCGGCTCCCACCATGGCCGGGAATCCGACGGTTTCTAAGAGGCCCACCGCTTGATTCGCAAACGGGCTGCGGGGCATTTCCGCCAAAGCGTCCCAACTGGGTGGCCGAATCGGCAACACCGCATCCAAGTTAGGCAGCGGCCGCGGAATCACGGTTTTGCCCACCAGTTGCCCAAATTGTCCGGCAGTTTCTGCGCCAGCTTCCACGGCAATTCGCACATCGGCAATGTTGCCCCGCACGATCGCGGTGCAATGGCCGCTACCGGTTTTCTCGAAACCCACCAGGGTCACCCCCGAAGATTTCAGCATCATGTCCGCAGTGCCGACAATTGCCGGAAAACTGCGGGTTGAGACCATGCCGAGGGCAGATTGATTTGCGGGAGTGGCAGCGGTCATCGGAGGAAGGGGAGGGGCGCAAGGGGAACGATCGGGGCAATTCAGAACATTGCTGCCTCTATCTTAGGCCTGCCACAGGTTCGGCCCGCCACAGAGATTGGCGCGATCGGGTGAGCAGGAACTCAGGGTTCATCCCGATCATCCGCACCGGGCGAATGGGCGGAGGGCAGTTGACCGGCTCCATGGGTTCCGTTCAGGGATTGCTGATAGGGAAACATCATGGACAGCAACCGATTCACGTGGCTGCGTCCATAGACTTCCACCTTCTGCTCCACAATTTGATGCTCAGTGGTTTGGGTGACGATCGCGCTTGGGGTGGGCGGCGGCTCGGCCACGGTTGGTGTTGAGGTCAGCGGCTCTGAAGTGGTTGAGGTTGCTGAAGTGCCGGGAAGAATAGCTGGCGTGGCGATCGGGCGCGGCTGGATGGGGCTGACACCGGGAGCCAAGCCCGGCGGTGCTTGGTAGGGCACGGGTTCCGGCAAGGGCGGTGCGGCGGGCGGTGCAGGTGGAAAAGGACTCCCGGAAAATCCCTGGCGATAGAAACGGCCGCTCCGATCCTGGCGTTCTTCATCGTCCTCATCCCAGGGAGAGGGCAACGGATCGGGCGGGTCGTCGGTCGCCGGGGCGGTTGGTTGCGGGCTGGGGGCGATCGGGGTTTCGTTGAACTGAGCGGCGGCCGGTAAATCTTCAGCCCTCAAATTGCCCGTGCTCAAATCTCCCGTGCTTAAATCTCCCGTGCTTAAATTCTTAGCCCCTGAATGTTCAGCCCCTGAATGTACAACCCCTGAACTTCCCGTATTTGAATTTTGAGTTCCTGAATCCCCTAGGTCTGAATCTCCCAGGTATTGACCCGGCGCAATTCGCTGGCCAGGGGCGATCGACTGGTTTAAAACAGTTGTGCTGGGGCCAATGCAGGCCGATCGACCCACCCGTACCGCGCCAATCAGCAACACAGCGGCCCCCAGATGGGCCGAGGCTTCCAGCACAATTTGCCCCCCTTGACAGGCATGGACGACTGCGCCCATCCCGATCGTCACGTGGGGGCCGATTGTAATTCGGCTGCCCGGATCCGCCTGTAACAGCACCCCGGGGGCAATCGTCGCCGTTGGATCAAGCGTCACTTCGCCGGAAATCCAGGACTGGCGATCGTCCACCGGATGTAGCGGTTGCAGGGTCATCATGCGGCAGCCGAATAGGGGGATGGGGGCCTCCGGGTCTTAGCGACCGGGACGCTGAACCACTTCTTCGTAAACGCGCTTCTTGGCCGTCGGGTCGATGCCAATCACACGCACGTAGCTCGTGGGGTTATTTGCCAAGCAAGCCGTCAGGGCCGCCAGCACTTGGTTAGCCGAGGAGCCTTCCAGGCCGCCGCAGCTCGTCCAAGCATTAGCCCGGAACCGACGCGCATCGGCATATTCAGCGCCAATTCGGTAGCCTTGGCTCAGGAGCTTTTGGATTTGCTGGGCAACGGCAGCGGGCACGTTTCCAGCGCTCACCGGGGCAGAACCATTGGTGCTGGCTGCCGCAGGGGCGCTGAAGCTCACCGCATTGTTAGCTGCTTGCACACCGGGACGCTGAACGATGATTTCAGCGGCGCGGCGCTTGCTGCCGGGTTCCACGGCCACCAAACGCACATAGGCGGTGGCATGATCGGCCATGCAGGCACTTAAGGACGCGATCGCTTCCCGTTCCGAAGTGGCTTGCACCGAACCGCAAGTCGTCCAGGCGTTAGCGCGGAAGCGACGCACATCGGCAAATTCCGCCGTGATCTTGCAACCCCGGCCCACCAGTTGCCGAATTTGGGCTGCCACTTCTGCCGAAATGCCACCCGTAGCCACCGCTGCACCATTGCTGGCAGCGGCCGCCGAAGCACCGGTCACCGCCTTGGTTCCGGAGCCGTCGGGCCGTTGGATCACGGATTCAAAAACGCGCTTTTTCGCCCGCTTGTCAATTCCAATCAAGCGCACATAGTCCCCCGCGTGGTCAGCCAAGCAGCCTTGCAGCAGGCTCAACACTTGGGACTCGCTGGTGGAATCGATCGGCTTACAGCTCGTCCAAGCATTCGCCCGGAAGCGACGCGGATCCGCATGTTCCGTACCAATTTGGTAGCCCTGGGCTAGCAGTTGGCGCACTTGGGTGGCCAAATCACCACCAACCGCACCATTGCTGGTCGGAGCTTTGGAGCCGTTGCCGTTGCTGCTCGGTTGGCTGGCTTTGGCACTGGTGACCGTGCCTTGACCCACCTTGTCACCCGGGCGATGGACAACCGATTCATAAACCCGTTTCTTAACCGCAGGATCAATCCCGATCACCCGCACATATTCACCCGCGTGATCACGCAGGCAGCCTTCTAGGGCCGTCAGCACGTCGCTTTCATAGGCCGATCGCGGCAGGGCGCAGCTCGTCCAGGCATTGGCCCGGAAGCGGCGTGCGTCGGCATATTCAGCGCTGACTTGGTATCCCTGAGCCAGCAATTGGCGAACCTGTTGCACCAACTCGGCGCTCAACGTCGTCGTAACCACGGAACCCCCAGAACCTTCAGAACGATAATCTTGAACAGCAGAACCGTTGGCGGGCCAATTGCCCGTCGGGTTGGCGATCGCCCCCTCAGGCCAATGATCCAACCCGGCCAACTGGCGCACAAACTCCCGATCGCGCTCCCGAGCCACCGGCAACGCATCGGCCTGTTCCTGCGTCAGAATCGTTGAACCCGACGGCACGTAACGCCCCGACGGAATTTCCACGTCTTGAATCAGCACATGCATCATCACAATACAGCCATCGCCGACCCGCGCATTAAACACGGTCGATCGAAAGCCAATGAAGCAATCGCTGCCGATGTAGGCGGGGCCATGAATCAGCGCCAGGTGTGATACCGTCGCCGATTCACCAATCCAAACCGCATAATCTTGGCCGTCATCCCCCAACACACAGCCGTCGGCCAACCCATGGATCAACGCTCCATCTTCCACCGATGCCCCCGCACCGATGTGGAACGCTGCGCCCCGATCGGCTCGCACCGATGTACCTGGCCCCACCCTTGCCCCAGCGGCGATCGTCACTTGACCAACCACATTGGCGAACGGATGAACTTGAGCCGTGGGATGGATGGCGGGCCGCACGGATTGATCGGAAGCCAGTGACTTCCGATCAATAACCGTTCCATTTGCCCCTCGCGATCCCATGCTTAAAACCTCCGTCACGACTTCACTAACAATTGCTGCGATTCGCTAGCGAATGCTGCAACCAGGAAGCTTCCTACTCAATCGCGGTGCAGGTGGCTGCGTTTGCGACCCAGGCTGGCAGGGCCGGACTGGCTGCCTTCCGGATTGTTGATTTAGATGATCAAGTGACTCCATTGAGTTGACCTGATCGCTAGATCGCCCCGCTCAAGTTGCCATTCACCCAAGTTGCCGTTAGTCCCCATTGCCATTAGCCACCTTGAATTGCAGATGCCTGGAACAGGCCTGGAAGATCCCTAGACTATTCCTGGCAACTCCGCACGGGTGACCCTAATTCGGCAACCGGGCATTATTGGGCAGCAGCAGCCGGTCTTCATCACGCTTGCTGTACAAGCGCATATTCTCAGCGCTCACGGTGTCGATGATCGCAATGGCCGCCGCGTCAATTGGACGACCTTCGCCCCCCTCCACTTGACGAGCAGCACTGCCCCGGGCCACCAGCACCCATTCATCCATGCCAGCCCCCACCCCGTCAGCCACCACCTCATATTTCGGCGTGAGCTGACCGGCCGCATCGACCAACTGCACCAACAGAAACTTCACGCCCCGTAGGCTGGGTTCCTTTTGGGTGCTAACCACCGTGCCGCAGACCCGTGCAATTTGCATAGCAACTGATTCAAACCAGCACTGTGAACGATCGCGAAAACAACAGACACTTTGAAGCTTTTTTACGAGGACTCACCCTCAACACTCCTATCCGTTTTAGCCACTGACTTGATCGAAGCGATCGCCTCGATCAGAAAGTTCTCAAAACGCTTTGCAATTCAATAAATTGCATTGTTTCGGAATATCGGGATGCGCACTGACTAACCGACAGTACGATCGAGTCGTGATCAGACCTAAACAAAAATTTTTAGCCCGTTGGATGAAGTTAGGTTTTAACCAATTTCGATAGGGCGATCGCGTCATGCCAGCGCACTCAGAACCTTGATCTCAACACCAATGGTTTAAATTGCCCGATGACCGGGATTAGACCTCTGATGGAGACGACTGATTCTCATGCTCGATCGCTTAAAAACTGCTGCCCGCTGAAATTGCGTCAAAGCCTAACGCAGCCAACTTCGCGCTTGGATGACTATTCCGAGAACTGTTGCACTGCCTCGGTGTAGCGGATCGGCAGCACATACTCCAGGTTTTCGTGGGGACGAGCAATGATGTGGGTCGAAACCACTTCACCGCCGTTCACGCGGCGCACGGATTCCACGCCAGCGGCCACGGAAGCTTGCACTTCCGACACATCGCCACGGACGATCACGGTCACGCGGGCGCTACCGATTTTCTCGTAGCCCACCAGGGTCACCCGAGCGGCCTTCACCATCGCATCAGCGGCTTCCACAACGGCGGGAAAACCACGGGTTTCAATCATTCCGACTGCAATAGGCATTGCCGAACTCCTTATGTTGTGTCGTAAACGCGAATGTTGTAGAACGCCTTGGTTATTTCCAAGGACGATCGTCCCTGCGCTAGTGCGATCGCGGCATTTATCGTACCCCCCTTGGGGATCTGGCGCTAGCTATTATTTCTCAAGGACTGGAAATAATGCGCACGATAAAGTGCGGGTTTTCATCAAAAAACCCACTTAATCCACGATTCCTCCGCAGAGTAGCGTTGACGAACTTCCCAAGCCTAGATACGGCTCCCTACGCATTAGGCTACAGGGTGACGCACCTAAGGCAATTCGCCCCGCAACGATTTGTTACGGATTGCTACCTGGGCAGGAATTAACGCTTTGCTAACTAGTTTGCCTATTCCCTAGTGTAGTGAAAAGCGTCCCCAATCAGCTTTTTTAATCTCAATCGTTTTGATAACTTGCGGTTAAGCCCCCGTTCGCTTATCAGAAAATCAGGAAAATTAATCCCCCCGCAAAGGAATTGCAAAGTTGATCTCGAATGATCAAAAACATTGGATCATCGTCTTCAACGGCCTAAATACCCGATCGCCCCGGGCGCGATTCCCTTGGCAGTGGCACGAACCCAGCCACCGGGGATGCGAAACTGAGGATCGCAGAGGATCAAAACCGATCCAATCACTTGCTAGGCTTAACGATGGCCGGCCAACTCGCCGTCCGTTTCGCGTCTGATTGTTTTTAGCTCTATTCCTGGCTATTGCTGGCTGTTTCGCCTGATTGCGCCTTTTTGCGCCCTTTTAAATTTTCCTGTTCACTCTTACCTTGAGCGCGATCGCCCATGACCGCCTTACCCCCTCTGACTCAATGGCTGGTGCAAACCGTCTGGCTTGTGCCGGCCTATGGCTTGATTGGGGCGTTGATGACCCTGCCTTGGGCCACGGGAACCATCCGCCGCACGGGGCCCCGGCCCGCCGCCTACATCAACCTATTGATGACGATTTTGGCCGCCATCCACGGCGGTTGGCTATTTCGGGAATTTTGGGGTCAGGAGGCGCAATACCTCAGCTTCAATTGGCTGGAGGTGGCGGATTTTAAGCTCTCCTTTGTCTTGGAGGTTTCTCCGGTCAGTTTGGGGGCCATGGAGCTGGTCACGGGGCTGAGTTTGGTGGCGCAGGTCTACTCTCTGGGTTACTTGGAAAAAGACTGGGGCTTGGCGCGGTTCTTCGCCATGATGGGCTTTTTTGAAGGGGCCATGAGCGGTTTAGCAATCAGCGATTCGTTGCTGTTGAGCTATTGCCTGCTGGAGATGCTGACCCTTTCCACCTACCTGATCGTGGGCTATTGGTACGCACAACCCTTGGCCGTTACGGGGGCCCGGGATGCTTTTTTGACCAAGCGGGTGGGGGATATTTTGCTGCTGATGGGGACGTTGGCCCTTTCAACCCTCAGCGGCAGTTTGAACTTTTCGGATTTGGCCGATTGGGCCCAAACAGCCCAGTTAACGGACTGGCAGGCGGGTTTGCTGGCGATCGCCCTCATTGCGGGGCCCACGGGCAAATGTGCCCAGTTTCCGCTGCACCTGTGGCTGGACGAAGCCATGGAAGGGCCCAATCCAGCTTCCCTGATGCGGAATTCGATCGTGGTGGCCTGTGGAGCCTATGTGCTGATTAAGCTGGCTCCGGTGTTGGCCCTGTCGCCCTTGGGGTCAGCGATTCCCATTGCCTTGGGAACCATGACGGCGATCGGGGCCTCGTTGGTGGGAATTGCCCAAATTGACCTGAAGCGGGCCCTGTCCCACACCACCAGCGCCTATCTGGGGTTGGTGTTCATTGCGGTGGGGCTGCAACAAACGGATGTGGCGTTGCTGTTGCTGCTGACCCATGCGATCGCGAAGGCGGCCCTGTTTACCAGCATTGGCGGTGTCATTCTGAACACCAGCACCCAGGACATGACCCAAATGGGCGGTTTATGGTCAAAAATGCCCGTTTCTACTATGGCTTTTGTGGCTGGTTCCATGGGGATGGTCGCCCTGTTGCCCTTGGGATCCTTTTGGGCCATGGAGCGGTGGCTCAGCGAGCCAGCCATGCCCAGTTGGTCGATCGCGGTGGTCTTGCTGGTGAATGGTTTGACGGCGCTGAATTTGGCCCGGGTGTTTGGGCTGGTGTTTGGCGGCTCCACACAACCCAAAACTCGCCGGGCCCCGGAGGTGGGCTGGACGATGGCCGTGCCGATCGTGTCCTCAATTATCCTGACCCTGCTGGTTCCCTTGATGCTGGAGCAGTGGCAACTGCTGTTAACCCGGGTGGGAATGCTGCAATTTCCGATCACAGAAACGATCGCCCTGGTGACTTCGGCGGCCCTCGGCGCGGCGATCGGAATTGCCATCTATAGCTTTGGGGCAGTGGCGCGGCCGGTGCAGTTGCCGGTTCCAGCCCTGCAAGACCTGTTGGCCTATGACTTTTATATCGATCGAATTTATCGAATCACCATTGCCCTCGTGGTTGGGGCGGCGGCCCGGTTCACGGCCTGGGTCGATCGTTACATCATTGACGGCTTGGTGAACTTGGTCGGGGTGGCGGCCCTGTTTGGCGGCGAAGGCTTGAAATACAGCACCTCCGGCCAATCCCAAGGCTATGTGCTGGTGGTGCTGATCAGCGTCAGCATGATGGTGGTTTTGGCTGGATGGTCCTTGGCGCAACTGTGGTTCTAGCAACCAAGCGCCAAGGGGAAATCAGGGAAATAACAGGCAAAGAGACGGCTGCATGATCAACGGCCGCGTGATTGCTGAGACAAAGAGGAAAAAACTGTGCTGCTGAGTTTGTTGGTTTGGATTCCCATTGTCGGGGCGATCGCGATCGCCCTTTGGCCCGGCGAAGTCAACGCCACCCAGGCCCGCCAAGCGGCCATCTTGAACTGGATTGGCCTCACGATCATTACCGGCGTGATTGTGACCCAGTTTGACCCCAGCACCGATCGCCTAGCCCTGATCGAATCCTTCCCCTGGATCGATCGACTCGGCCTCAGCTACAGCCTCGCCATTGATGGCCTGTCCTTCCCGCTGGTGGTGCTCAACACCTTGCTGGTCGGCATCGCCATCTTCAGCACCAACGAAGCCATCAACCGCCCCCGGTTTTACTACAGCCTGCTGTTGTTGCTTACCAGCGGTGTCTATGGAGCCTTTCTCGCCCAAGACCTGTTGCTGTTCTTCCTGTTCTATGAACTAGAACTCATCCCCCTCTACTTCCTGATTGCCATTTGGGGCGGGGCCCGGCGCGGCTATGCGGCCACCAAATTTTTGATCTACACGGCCGTTTCTGGAATTTTGATCCTGGCCGCCTTCCTAGGATTAGCCAGCGCCGCCGGTTTCAGCACCTTTGGCTATGAACCCCTGCGGGAATTTGCGATCGCCCAAGCCACCGCCCCCGACTCCCTCTTGCCCGCCGCTTCTCAACTCCTGCTGTTGGCGCTGCTCGTGGTGGGCTTTGGCATCAAAATTCCCCTGGTTCCTCTGCACACCTGGCTGCCCGATGCCCACGTGGAAGCCTCCACGCCCATCTCCGTTCTACTGGCCGGCGTGCTGCTGAAACTGGGAACCTATGGCCTAATCCGGTTTGGGTTGGGCATGTTCCCCGAAGCCTGGAACCAAATTGCACCTTGGATGGCCGCCTGGGCCGTAGTGAGCGTGCTCTATGGCTCCTTTGCCGCCATTTCCGAAGGCATCGCCAATGGGGACATGAAACGCCTGGTCGCCTACAGTTCCGTGGGGCACATGGGCTTTATTTTGCTGGCGACGGCGGCGGCCACCCCCGTCAGCCTCATGGGTGCAGAGTTTCAGATGGTGGCCCATGGCTTGATTTCTGGCCTGTTGTTTCTGCTGGTGGGGATTGTTTATAAAAAGGTGGGCACTCGCCAACTGAGCGCCCTCAGCGGGTTGTTTAATCCCCAACGGGGTTTGCCGGTGGTGGGGTCGCTGATGGTGTTGGGGGTAATGGCCAGCAGTGGCATTCCCGGAATGGCGGGCTTCATTGCGGAGTTTTTGATCTTCCGAGGCAGCTTCCCCACCTATCCGATCTATACCTTGCTTTGCATGGTTGGCACGGGGCTAACGGCGGTTTATTTTCTGATTTTGCTGAATCAGTCATTTTTTGGGCGGCTGACGGAGCGGGTGGCCAATTTACCTTCGGTGAGTTGGCTCGATCGGGCCCCGGCCATTGCCTTAGCTGTCCCGATCGCCCTGTTTGGTTTGCAACCCAGTTGGCTAGCCTACTGGAGCGAGCCAGTCACCACCGCGATCGCCCTAGCGGCCCATCACAGCCCCTAAGTAATCACCGCTCTGGTTTTTTTGCCACCCGATCACCCCGGTCATCACTCCGCGATCGGGCACGAACATCGCCAACCGCAGGCCGATTCTGATTGCTCCTTTGGCATCCTCATATAATCAGATTGCTAGAGGATGTCTGGGCTAGTGACTTGGGGTACTTGCCAAGCACTAGTCGTGATCGTGGGGGCAAGGGGCTTAAGCCCCTTGTCTTTGTCGGTTGGTGAGACCCGGAAGGTAACAGTTTTAGCTTTTCAGACATCCTCTTAGAATTGCCAGCTCCCAAGCCACGAATTCAAGCCACGAATTCAAACTGGGAATTTCAATACCCTTGCCCCAGCTTAAGGTTTTTAACCCATGCTCTCTATGACTGCCACCCATCCCCTGAACAGCACGATCGAGCAGCTCTTGCAAGGGGAAGCACTGCTGAAAGACAGCCCCAGCAATGTGCTGGAAGTGGTGGGCATTTTGCATAGCTACGGCATTATTTTAGATGCCTATTCTAATAACCTAAACTATATTGCTCTGCATCAATTTTTGCGATTTTTCCCGTTCTTTAAATATTTTAACGGTGAGATTTCGCTGCCAAAGTTGCTGAAACATTGGCAGCACGATCGGATCAATTTTGAATATGCCGAATATTGCATGAAAGCCATGTTTTGGCATGGGGGCGGCCGCTACGATAGCTATTTGGATTCACCGGAATTTGTTGCCCTCGCCAAAAAAGCGATTCGGGCCCGATTTGCCAAAAACCCGATCGTCCTGGGCATGGATCAGCTCTTTCCTGAGTTTTTGCTAGAGCAAGTGCGGCAATTAGCCTATTACCGAGCCTTGGGGCAATTTTGGCGAATCATGAGCGACATGTTCATGAGCCTTTCAGATCAGTACGATCGCCGCAAAATCACCACCATTCCCCAAGTGGTTCAACATATCCAAGATGGCCTGGTGGCGGGGGCCAATTCCCCCATTGAATATGCCGTGGAATTGGGCGGGATGACCTATGACATTGTGCCCCGATCGGCCAAGATGACCTTCCTGATGGATGCGGCTGTGCCCTACGTGGAGGCGGTCTTTTTCCGGGGAACCCCCTTCAGTGGCACGATTTCCTACAATGCCCAAGCGGCCCGCATTCCCACCGAACAGGGAGATTTTGCCTATGGTGCGCTCTACGCTGACCCATTGCCCGTGGGCGGCGCAGGCATTCCGCCGACCCTCCTGATGCAGGACATGCGGCATTTTGTGCCCGATTATTTGCACCAATTCTATGAAAATAGCCTGCGCCATGAAGACGATTTATTGGTGAAAATTTGCCAATCATTTCAAAAGTCCATGTATTGTGTCACCACGGCGGCCCTACGTGGCTTGGCTCCCCATCCCCTGGAGTCGGTTGACCCGGCCCATCAATCGGCTAATATTGCCTACTTGAATGGTTGGATGGATCGGTTTATTTCGTCGCAGCTTGGCAATGTGAACCGTGATTAGGCATCAAATTCATCTGATAATTGATCCATTCATCTACCCGTCAATATGTCAGTTGATATGACCCTCAATTCTGTGGAAACACGCCAGGCGATCGACGATGAATTATCCCAACGGCCTTTAGACCTTGACCCGGCTGGCTATTTCGTGATCTACCTCGATCGGGAACAGGCCTTAATTTGCGCCAAACACTACAGCACCGTGATTAACGATCGGGGCTTGGCCACGGATCCGGTCACCGGCAAGGTGATTCCGGCGAAGGGTTCTGTTCCGCGCACGGCCGAGGCCCTCTATACCGGACGCACCGCCAAGGAACTCTGTGTGAAATTGCTCGAACAAACCCAGCCGATACCGGTTTCAATGCTGGATCATGCGGCTTATTTAGGCCGAGAGTTCATGCGTGCAGAACAGGCTTTGGCCACCGGTGCGGAATATATTCAAGACTAAGACCAAGGCCCTGGCAGCGGCCTGGCGCAGCGCCCGAACACGACATCCTCAGGGGTGGTGGTTGGCGGCGCTGTTGTATGGTCTGCTGGGGGTTTTGATTTTGGGGCCCCAGCCCTGGCTCCCGGTGGTGGGGGCAGGGGACACGGATCTCTGGGAAGCGATGGGATTTTATGTGCGGGAGCATTGGCACTGGTGGCCCCTGCCGCATATCGATTTGGTCAGCGATCGGGCGTTTTATCCCTACGGGGGGCAAGTGGCTCTCCAGGCCTGGGGTCTGGAGCGGGATTTATTCTATGCCTTGCTCTTCAGCCTGGGCGGAGCGGGCCCTTGGCTAAAACTATATTTTCTGCTGTCGGTGGCGATCGCCCTCTTTGGCATCGCGCGGATTTTGCAGCCGGACTTTGGGGAACGGCGGGCAATTTTGACGGCGATCGGGGCGGTGTTTTTGAACATCTATGCCCTGATTTGTAAGTTTCCGTTCCATAGCAACATGGCGATCGTCCATTGGCTGGGCCTGAGCCTGGCCACGGATTTTGTGTTGGTGTGGCGATTTGTGCGGGGCCGGGCGATCGGGCGGGCTTGGTGGCTGGGGCGCGTGGCGTTGGTGCTCCTCAGTTTGGGCCAAGACTTGGGCTATGTGGCGGGGTTTGGGCTGCTGTCGCTGGTGCTGTCGGGGGGATGGATGTTGGCGGTGAGGTGGTGGCGGTGGCGAACCCCAGCAATTGAGCGGGCTGCCGATGCCAACCAAGGCGAAAAGAACCCAGATTGGCAGCTCCGGCTTGGCTATTGGATTTATGGCTGGCCGCCCTTCCGCCCGATCGAGTGGGGATTGATCGCCCTGATCATTTGGGCCGCTTGGTTATATCTGCTGCCGGTGATTCCCATCGTGCAGTTAGCCAAGGAATTGGACTGGAGCAACAGCTTCGATCGGGCTTGGTTTGCCCATCCCCTGCGCCTTCTGGCTCCCTATTGGCCCCAAATCAACCCGATCGCGGCGGCCGGCTGGTGGCGAGCTGTGCTGCCCAGCCCCTTGGAAACAGACTTTGATGGGGTGGTTGGTTGGGGGCTGTTGCTGGCGGGGGCGATCGGCTTCTGGCAACGGCGGCGCTGGTGGGCGGCGTTTGTGCCCCTGGGTTTGTTGATGGGCTGTTTAATCGCCTATCGCCCCTGGGATTTACCGATTTTGCAGTGGTTTCCCTGGTTTTCCTTTAACCGCGTGGCCGGACGGGGTACGGTGGTCTTCCCGATCGCCTTGGCCCTATGCAGCCTGGGTTGGCAGCCGGATGCGGGTCGATCGGCCCGATCGCGGCAATGGAACCGCTGGGCCGCCTGGGCCGTGACAGGCATCTGCTTGCTGGATTTGATCGGCGGTTATGGCCTCAAACCTCGCGAACAACCCCTAGCCCCCAGCTTTCAGCCTTACATGGCCCTGGTGGCCCAGCAGCCGGGCACGGCTGTTTTGGACTGGCCCTTTTGCGTAACAGGGGGCAACGGCGTGGGCAGTGGCGATGGCACCTGCCCTTTTTTTGCCCATAATCCCAGCACCCACGCCCTCAGTCGGTTTCACCACAAAGCAACCGTGGGGCAATACTTGGGGCGATTGCACCCCAGCCAGCTCACCCCCTACCTCGAAGCCGGTTGGCAATATTTGGCCCTGCCCGATCATCCGGATTTAAACCAAACCCAACGCCAGCGCCGCTGTTTTCGCAGGGATGAGTGGGAGTTTTTTCGGCGATTCTTTCAATTAGGCGATTTTGCGGGCATTAATCTCTATGTCGATCGCCTGGCTCGGGGATGTGAGAGAGAGTTTTATGCCCAGTTGGGCCACCCGATCGCCAAAACCACCGTGCCGGGTATGGGGCGTGTGGTGTTTATTCCCAAGCCAGCCCCCTGGCAAGGCCTCGTTGATTTGGATCAGGCACGACTGTTGCGTTTTTCACCCTTTCTCGACCCAGCCCCCGTCAGCCCGGATCCTGCCAATCGCGATCGCCTGGATCCGGAAGCCGCCCCCCTGAAAACCGCCGTGCCAGAGCTAGACCTCGTGCAGTTCGGAACCGTGCGCGGTGTGGAAATTCGCAGCGGATTGGATCGCAGTCGCCAAGGTCAACGCTGGGGGTTGGCCCCCATGACCGTCCTGGATTTGCAGAGCGATCGGTCTCAAACCCGACAGCTCAAAATCCAAGCAATAGTGCCTGTGACCAATCAGCGACTCAGCATCTTTTTAGATGATGAACTCCTGTGGCGCAGTGAGCTTTTATCCCGTAACCAAGCCCTGGATTTGAACTTACCGATCGCCCTACCGGCCGGCAGGAGTCAGCTATGCTTGGTTTATGAGCAATCCATCATTCTGCGCGATCAAATTCCTGCGGCTGGCAACCGCCCGATCGCGCTAACCTTCCAGCATTTAGCAATTGAATAACTGTCAATTCAAGTTACTTAAAATCACAATAATCATCAACCAAAATCACAATCAGCCAGAGTTCCCAATCATCTTGAATTTCAATGGAATCAAGATTTTAAGCAAGAACCAAAATAGCCAACATCAGGACAGAACTCGATGGTTATAACTCGCGATCGCCTCTTGACCTTTGAGGACTATCTCAATCATCAAACCGATGACGCAGCCAGTGATGTTCGTTATGAATTTGTGGATGGTGAACTAATTCCCATGAATCCACCCAAAATCGAGCACTTTTTGATTGCCAAATTTCTAACCCATTACTTTGAGCAGGCGATTCAGCAGGCTAATCTGCCTTGGCTGGTATTTTCTGAAATCGGAGTCAGGACGGGATTTCGGCGATCGCGCGTGGTGGATCTATGCGTGGTGCAACGGGAGCAGGTTCAGGAATTAGCGGGGCGATCGGCGGTTTTTGAAACGCCGCCCTTGCTCGCTGTGGAAATTGTCAGCCTCGATTCGATCGGGCGGGATTACCGCTACAAGCGATCAGAATATGCCGCTGCGGGAATTCCTGAATATTGGATTGTGGATCCCCTCGACAATCGCTTGACCATTCTGCAATTACAAGAAGGGTTATATGACGAAATTCCCCAAGATCCATCCGGCTTAATTCAGTCGCCTATTCTTTCAACTATGGGCCAGCAATCGGCCGATCAGCAGCCAGCGATTACGATCGAGCAAATCTGGCAAGCAGCCCATCTGGCTCCAGATCCTGCGTAGAGTTTCCAAGCGATCGCGAGCCTTATCCTAAATCGGTCGCCCAGCAAAGGGCTTCCGCATCTACTAAGCGCTGTCGCAAACTGGCTACCAGCGATCGCGCCTGATATTCATACATCGCGCAAACCGTGGGTGGCTCACCCGCTTCCACCAAGGTAGGCAACCGCTGAAACAGCGATCGCGCCTGGGCCAAGCTGCATCCGGTGATGCGGGCGATCGCGTTGGCCCCTTCAAAATCCGCCTGGGGACTGGCGGAATGCAACCGCACACACCACGATCGGGGAGCCAGCTCGCCCCGCTCAATTCGCCGCAAACCTTCAATGGAAGCCAACACCACCAGGCGATCGCCCGATCGCAAGTGGCGATCGAGGCGCGGAAAGTCCAACTCCCCATCCTCCAAGGCCTTGCGACCCACCCGCTCATGCAACAGCGGCACAGCACCGTAGCCACAGGCAAACTCCGCCAACAGCAAATCCACTAGGGTATCGCCCGGCTCAATCCGATATTCCGCCACCAGCATCGTGGTGCATCCCCAGCGGTAGAGACTGAGAATATTTTCGCCAAAGGCAGCGCCCGCAAAGGCTTCCGCCGCCAGGGCATAGGCACAAAGCACCTGGGCATCGGGCAACAGCCCCACCAAGGTATCGCTAAAGGCGCGATCGAACGTGCGAATCACCAACCCCGTGGAGAGTGACGCTTGGCGCACCATCAACGCCATTTCCAAATTGGCAATTTCATCATCGGTGGCAAAGACGATCGACTTAGCCCGCTCCAACTCCACCCGATCCAGCGTATCCGGCAACTTCCCCACCATCAGCGGCAAATCGCCCAAGGTATTGTCATCCAAGCCCTGGCGTGTCAGCCCCGCCACCGACTGCCCAGACTGCAACAACAACCGGGCAATTTGTTGGCCCACCTGTCCCATGCCCACCACCAGCACATGATCCTTGTCCGGCAGGCGAGGGCGACTGGGAGCAAACCGCAGCCGCAGCGACAACAGCCGCTCCGTCAGCAGCGCATAGAGCACACCCACTAAACCCGTGCCCACCACCGTCAGGCTAAACCCAAACAACCGCAACCAGCGAGGCACACCGCTGGCCTGGGCTGAATCGCCAAACAAATCGGCATAGCCCCCCAGCAGCAGCAGCGCCGTGTTGCAGAAGGCATCAAACCAATCGCGATAGGGCGAGTAGTGCCGCAAAATCACGGTGCCCAGCAGCAGCAAGCCCAGCACGGCTCCGGCATAGATCAGGGCGATCTGCAACAGCCGACTGCGATGGAGGAGCGATCGGGCGGCTTGCTGGAGCGATCGCAGCAGTTGCCAACGCGGTGTCGATCGCGGGGCCGTCGTCAGCATCGGTCGCGACGGGTGCAAGGTAGCGGTGGCTTCCCACTCGTGCCAGCGGCCCCCGCGCCGCATTTCCACATAGGCCACCCAATCACCGAACCGCAAGGGTTCCATGATGCTCGACCCGTAGAACAGAGAATCCGGCGGCAGGGGCAGCGGGCCGCTCCAGTGACCCAAAATCAAGCGCGATCGATTGTTGAGGTTCGCGGGAATATCCCCCAGCCAAGGATCATCTGCTTCGAGCGATCGCTGGCGCACGCGATAGGCCACGCCGTTGATGTCAAACGCCCCGATCGTCTGATCCTGCAACGCGGCCAGGGCAAAGGCCATGGCAGACAACCGCGAAGGCTCGAAGGCCACAAAGTTGCCAAATTGCCGAGCCAGCAAGTCATTCAAGTGGGGACGGTTGGAGCGCACCACCAGCCGCACCGCCGGATTCAGCAACCGCGCCGCCAGGGCCGCCTTGAGGTTAATTCGGTCATCCCCCGCCAGCAACAAAATCGCTCGACAATCGGCAATTCCCGCCCGCTGCAAAATACTCGATCGACAAAAATCCCCCTCAATTACCTGTTCCAGCATGGTGGGTAAATCCGGCACATCCCACCCGCTCGGAATCGTGCGCTCGATCGCCCGAACACGCACCCCAAAATTCGCCAAGGCCGCAACACAATGTTGTCCTAAATTGCCTAGCCCACAAACCAAGAACCTGTCAGACAGCACCGTTTGCATCTGCGAAGTTTGCATCTGCCAATTTCGTATCCGCCAAATCCGCCAAAACGGTGCAACGGGAGATTAATCCCCTGTCCCCCATTGCACCGCTTCATAGATCATGGCCAATGTGTCTGAAAATCCCAAACTTTGTAGCTCAAACGACATTTCCGGCAGTGAGCGCTGTTGCTCATCGGGGGTCAGGGTTTTGGGATCAAACTCGATCGCCCCGTAACGGGTCAGTTCCCAACAATTCGGGGCCGCATCCTCGGGCCGATAGTAGCGATCGAGAGCCGGGCGATCGCTGCTAATCAACACATATTCCTTGAGGGATTCCATGCGGGCGTATTGCTGAAACTTTTGGTCGCGATCGAACTCGGCAGTTCCAGGCGATAACACTTCTGCAATCAAGCAGGGATATTGAATGAACTGGTGCGATCGAAAATCCCGAGGATCGCAACTGACCACCAAATCGGGATAGAAATAGGGCCCCTTTTCTGAAACATGCACCTGCACTTCATTGATGAACGCTCGGCAAGATGTACCGCGTAGGTGCTGCTTCAGCGCAATGGCGAAATTTGCAGTGATCGTGTTGCGATCCAGCGTGCTATCAGTCCTGGCATAGACTCGACCATTGAGGTATTCATGCCGCCATGGTTGTTGTGCTTCCCAAGCGAGAAATTCTGCGGGAGAAAGATAGCGGGAATCCGTTACATCAACCATGGCCGCGCCCACATACTGAATGGTTGGATGGGGTTAGGGCGCGTCATCAGATGCGATTGATTGAGGCTGAAATGGTTGATCTTCCTGGATCAAGCGCCCCAGACAAGGGGCTTAAGCCCCTTGCCCCCCACGATCCGCTAACGGCAAAATCAGGGTTTCAGGCGATTTGACGACAGGCCCTAGAACCAGTCTAGCGATCGCCCTTGGGTAATGCTTCACCTCGCATGGATCGATCGAGCAGTTCGATCGGGTGCAACACAGGCACAGTTTTCCCTTGCAAACCAAGATGTTTTTGGATTTGCAGCGAGCAACCTGGATTCGGTGAGGCGATCGCGTCGGCTCCCGTGTTGGTTAGGTTTTGCACCTTCATTTCGCCCAGCTCGTCGGCGATTTCCGGTTGCAGCAGGTTATAGATCCCAGCACTGCCGCAGCAGAGTTGCGAATCGATCGGCTCGCGCAGGGACACGCCGGGAATTTGCCGCAACAGGTCGCGGGGTGGGGCGCTGATTTTTTGGCCATGGAGCAGGTGGCAAGCGTCGTGATAAACCAGCGTCACCGGCTCCGGGGCGATCGGCTGGAGCGGTGCAGTCCAGCCCACTTCCGCAAAAAATTCGTGGATGTCGCGCACCTTGTCCACAAAGGCGACGGCCCGATCGCGGTATTCCGGATCGTCGTGCAGCATGTGCCCATATTCCTTGAGCGTGTGCCCGCAACCGGCGGCGTTGATGATGATGTAGTCCACATTCGTATCGGCGAAGGCATCGATCATCTGGCGGGCGATCGCCTGGGCCTGGTTGGTTTGGCCCTGGTGCGACGGCAGGGCCGAGCAGCAACCCTGGCTGGGCGGAATCACCACTTCGCAGCCGTTGGCCGTCAGGGCGCGCATGGTGGCGGCGTTCACTCCGCTAAACAGGGTGCGCTGCACACAACCGAGAATTGCACCCACCCGATAGCGCTGGGGGCCTTGGGCGGGAATGGTTTCGGGAAATTCGTTGTTCAGGTTGTCCCAGCGCAGGCGCGGCAAAATTTCTTCCATGGCCGCCAGGTTGGGCAGCCATTTTTTGAGCAGGCCGGTCGATCGCACCAGGGTTTGCAAGCCCGACTGCTGGTAGAGCAACAGGAACGGCATCAGCAGTTTCAGGCGATCGGGATAGGGAAACAACTGGAAAATCAGCGTCCGCAGGGCCTGTTCCGGGAGCGATCGGGGCACGTTGCGCTCCACTTGGGGGCGGGTGGCGCTGATCAGTTGGTCATACTTCACGCCGGACGGGCAGGTGGTGACGCAGGCCAGGCAACCAAGGCAGGTGTCGAAATGTTGGGCAGTGGTGCGATCGAGTTCGGCGGTGCCTTCGTTGATCGCATCCATCAAATAGATGCGGCCGCGGGGCGAGTCAGTTTCCTTGCCCAACACGCGGTAGCTGGGGCAGGTCGAAAGGCAGAACCCGCAATGGACGCAGGAATCGAGCAGCTTCGGGTCGGGCGGCGAGTCGGGGTCAAAGCCCGATCGCTGACCGGCCGCCAATTCACCCCAATGGGGGTTTTGGGCCAGAAAGTTGCTCTCTTTGGCGGGAATCGGGCGATCGCTCGTTTGCATGGGTCGGTGGGTTGAAACCAATAGGCGATGGCAATGATCTGGCGACTGTCGATCGGCTGGGACTGCTCGATCGCCCCTCCCGAAACCCTGGCGCGATCGTCGGGGGGCAAGGGGCTTAAGCCCCTTGTCTGAGAGGGGTGGGGGCGATGACTTCTGGGCTAAACCAAGAAGCGGCCGGGATTGAGGAGCTGGTGCGGATCGAACTGCTGTTTTATTTTCCCCATTAGGGCCAGACCCGAACCGCGATCGCCCCAGCGATCGGATTGCTTAAACTGATGGGTCAGTTCAGCGGGCACTTGCAACAGCGTCAAAAATCCCTGTTCCGCTTCGCAGGCTGCCCGCAATTGCCGAATCCAGCGGGAAGTTCGCAGCCAATCGCCCTCGATCGCCCCGAGGCTGGCCCAACCGAGGCCGCTGCTGGCGTGGATTTGGCCTTGGCTGATCGGGCCGCTGGCCAGGCGATCGAGCAGGGCCGGGGCCGCCGTGGGCAATGCACCGAATTTGAGGGTGATCGGGCGATCGCTCGTGGGCGCGGTGCTGGCGGCACGGAGCTTATGCCAAAAGTCCGCCTCATCCGGTTCGCTCAACACCATCGATTGCAAGCCCAAGTCCTGGGCCAGGGCGATCGAGCGGCGCATCTGTTCCGCCACGCTGGGGGCGACGCTGCCAAACCGCAGGGCCAAGCCCACCGCCGCCTCCGGCAGGGCCGGGTTGCCCCAAACCCAATCCAGGGCGATCGGGGTGAGGGTGGAATTGCGCAAGCCTTGGGCCGCTTGGGCTAGGGCCGGGCGATCGCCCCACAGCAGCAGGGTTTGGCACTGCTCCGGAATCGGGTAAGTCCGCACCGTCAAGGTCGCCAACAGGCCCAGCGTGCCAAAGGA
This sequence comes from Limnothrix sp. CACIAM 69d, assembly GCA_001913845.2. GTDB lineage: Bacteria > Cyanobacteriota > Cyanobacteriia > CACIAM-69d > CACIAM-69d > CACIAM-69d. The sequence continues at coordinate 60,347 of MKGP02000047.1, forward strand.
GCCGGTGAACAGCTTCATCAGGTCATAGCCCGCCACGTTTTTGACCACGCGGCCGCCGGCCTTGGCGATTTGCCCATCCCAACGGACGATCGAAATTCCCAACAACAAATCCCGAATCCCCCCGTAGCGTTGACGCAGGGAACCCGCATCGGCCGTGGCCACGATTCCGCCCAAGGTGGCGCTGTCCGCAAAGGCCGGATCGATCGGCAACCACTGCCCCGACGGAGCCAAGGCCGCTTGCAGATCCCGCAGCTTCATGCCCGCTTCCACGGTGGCCACCAAGTCTGCTTCGTCGTGCATTACCAGCCGATCGAGCCGGCCCAATCCCACGGGTAATACCGATCCCTTGGGACTGTCGCCCCAGGCCAGCTTGCTGCCGCTGCCGAAGGGGACGATCGGTTGGCGATCAGCCGCACAGGCCGCCATCACCTCCGCTAACCGCTCGATCGACTCGGGTATCACCGCCGGGCGAGCCAACTGACCGATCGACCGATCAATTAACTGACCGATCGATGGATCTAATAAATCATTTAAATCATTGGGATCATTCAGATCGTTTGGATCGATCGCACGCATCACGGGCCCAACCTCAAGACAATCAGCAATTGATTTGAAATACCTTGAAATGCATTGAAAATGCTTTGATCAGGTTTTTTTGAATTCATCCCAAGCAACGGGTTAAATTTAGCCTTAAAAAACGCCGAAATTTCCAAAAGGTCAGGGACGATGGGGCAAAATCCATCATTCTTCAAGATTGCCGTTTTGCTGTTCCCAGCAACCGTTCCGCACCGGAGCGATCGGGTCGATCGCCCATCAAGTCCCCATCGATCATTAACCAATTCTTAAATCATTCACTGGATTGATCGAATGTAATCGATTGGATTAATTGGACTAATTGGACTAGTTAGATGGATCCCGAGGCCAACTCGATCCGAATTTAGCTCCCCTGCTTGCGTCGATCGCTGCCAAGTGTGGTGAACCCATCTTCTCGGGCGGTGGGCACATCTGTTCGGTGATGAAAAACGCTGCCTAGACTGGAAAACAAGTGACCAAACCCTCATGATAAGGAAATTTGCCCATGAATGCGCCGTCTAAGGCCGGCCGTTGGCTGGCGGGTGCTGTTTTGACCCTGTTGCTGGTGGTGGGCGGTTGTGTGGCCCTCAACGATCGCAGCGATCGCGGCCCGGCTCCCAGTCCCACGCCAACCACCGTGGTCGATCGCTCCGGTGATCAGTCCACCGATCGCGGTTCCGATCGTCGATCGCCCAAACCCAGCCCCAGTGTCAGCCCCTCGCCCATTGATAAAAAGCCAGTGGCGGGCGGCAAGCTGAATAAGTATTTCCCGAAAACTAGCGATGGCTACAGCCTGGTTTTCCAACAGGAAAAGAAAGGATTTGCGGAAGCCAAGCTGAAGAAGTCGGGAGAAGAAGTGGCCAAGTTGTCGATTAATGACTTGGCGAACAATGCAAGCGGTCTCAGCAAATTCCAAAGCAGCGATGATGACATTGACGGCTATCCTGCCGTTCAAGTGGGCAAAAACCAAACGGCTGTCTTGGTAGGCGATCGCTATCAGGTGAAGGTGCAGTCTACGACCCTCAAACCAAGCGATCGGGAAAACTGGATTGAGAAATTTAATCTCTCCGGTTTGGCCCGCTTGAAGTAGTTGGCTTTTCTATTTTCCGAATTGGCGCTTAGTTTGAACTTAGTAGCATGGCAAGCTTATTTTGATCGGTCAGGTCAAACAGCTATCACCGTTGCCTAATCGTTAGGCAGCAAGGGGCTTAAGCCCCTTGTTATGACGACTGATTCCGAAACGTTGCCCCCACGATCTAAAACCGTCACGCTATTAGCTTTCGCCTAGCCCTTGCCCAGTTTCGGTTGAGCTTGTTGTTTATTTTTCGTTTGGAAACCCTGTGTCTTAGTGAGGATCAAAATTCATGGGTAAATCCATTGTGCAATTGGTTGATGAATTGCCCACCAGCGGCATGACCATCACGGTTCTGAATGCGTTGGATTTTGTGGTTCCCGGCGAGTGGGATAACTTGATTGGGTTCGATCGCACGATCAAAACCGTCACGGGCGAAGACGATCCGGGTTTAATTTCCCAAATCAAAGACCGGGCGATCGAGCTGTATAACGACGAAGGCGAGGGCTATCAACGCGCCGTTTGGCTCTATCAAACCGTGGACACGGCCGCAAGCGCCTTGGGCACGGCTGCCATGGCCAATAAGGTGGGTCAAGATATCTCGTTCCTGGGCTTTTTGCAGAATTTGACTCCCAAACCCGAGAAGGCCCAAGCGATCGATTTGGGAATGAAAATTGTGGTGGAGCTGCTGGCCTATTGCCAAATTAATGGCATTCCCGGCGACAGCATTGGCGACTTTTTGGGTTCCTTGGCAGACTATGGCGGAGAATCCAAAATGCGGATGGCAGCCATTGTTTGTTTGGATGGATTAGTACCCCTGGGCCCGAACTTCATCAAAGCGGCCGGCGACTGGATCGGCAGTGCCACCCAATCCAGCCTGGAAGAAAATGAGGCTTTCCGGAATATTCAAAAGATGATTCCGGGCAGCGATAAGGCAGCATTTGTGGGTCAAGCCTTTAACTCAGTTTCGAGCTGGATGGGGGACTTTGTGAGCGATCGTGGTCTCAGTCCCCAAGTCGTTTTGCAACATCTACAAGGGTTTGTGGATATTGCCGATGACAAGCTGGATTATGTTGGTGCATTTTTGGACATGAGCACCAATTATTACTATCACACGGGTGTCCAAACGGTTGCCAAGCGCCTGATCGATCGCGCCTATGCTGAAATTTAGCGCTTGAACTGGACTGGCTGAATTCAAACAACGATTGATTTCTCTAGATACAGCCAAAAAACAACATTCAAACAACGGGGTTGTTGAGCTGAAGTCGTGATCCTATTCATGACATGACTCAGAACCGCCCCGTTTTTTGTTTGTATTTTGATTGAATATTTTTAGATCGAACTATTGAGATACATGGGTTAAACGCATTTTTGGGGATGCATGGTTTAGTATTTTGGGAATTTTCCGGGGGATTTTTGATGGTGAAGCTCAAACAACGGGGCTGGGGCTTGGTGTCGCTGGTGATTGTGGGGGTGATTGGGGTTGGCGGTTGCGGCCAGTCCAAAAACACAGTCTCGATTTCTGCGGGCAAGGCCGGTGTGGGCTATGACCTCATTAGCGAGCAATTGGGGCGATCGACCGATCGAATCGTGAGCCTGAAGCTCACCGACGACAAAAACTCCAATGGTTCCCGCGATAACCTCGATCGCCTGGTGCAAGGTCGGGTTGATTTTGCCCTCGCCCAACTAGACGTTTCCCGCGATCTGCTGCGCAGTGGTCAGGTGGAAACCGTCGCCATTTTGGGTCATGAATATCTGCATTTGTTGGTGCGGGCCGACTCTCCCTTCAAAACCCTGACCGACATCAACGGCAAGCGGGTGGCGATCGGGATTCAGGGCAGCGGCACCAACTTCACCACCACCCAAATCTTGACCCGCAGCGGCCTGCGAGTGATCACCAGCGCACCTCCCCTGAAGGAAGGCCTGGCCAAACTGAAGGCCGGAGAGCTGGACATGGTGGCCTACGTGGGCCCCTTGGGATCCAGCAGCATCATTCAAAACGCCATTACCAGCGATCCGCCCCTGCGGTTGCTGGAAATTCCCCCCTCCATTACCAATCACCTGGCGGTGCGCTTCCCCGAGTCCTATCGCTCTTCGGTGATTCCCGCCGGAACCTATGACCCCCTGCGCCCCGAGCCGTCCCAGGATTTGCCGGTTTTGTCCACGGGCATTGGCTTGATGGCCCGAGGCGATGCCCCCGCCGACCAAGTGGGCTTAATGGCTTGGTCAATTTTGGCCACGGCGCGTCAATATGCCAGCTTTTATCCAGAATTGGCCGATGGTGATCCGGCTGGCCTGTTGCAACGGGGTGGGGTTTATATGGCTCCGGATGCGACAGAAACCTATGAAAAAGGGGATCCCCGATCAGCCTGGCTACGCTTCATTGAAGAAAACCAGGTTGTTCAGGAATATTTGCTGGTTTTGGGCTTGAGCAGTGCGGCGGGGCTGTTGGTCACTTGGTTGCGATCGCGCCGATCGCGCCAGTTGGTGAAAAGCAGTCGCCAAGCCTTGACCGAAATTAAGGAAGTTCATGGCAACAAAACCAAGGCAGCCCTGGCGGCGGCCCAAGATTTGGCCGAGCGCTATCGGTTGATGTTCATTGATGGCAATCTGTCGCCGGAAACCTACGAGGAGATCGATCGCCCCGTTCAGCTCTATCTCCAAAGTTGCCAGGCGCTGATTGAGCAGGAAGACCGCCAAACCCTCAGCGAAACGGTGAACCTGCTGGACGATTCCGAAGCCTTGCTGAATATGCCGCTGTCGGTGGCGGTTCAGCGGTTGCAGGAGTTGGAAGATCGCTACTCGCAAATGTTGCTCTCCGGCACGATCGAACTGATGACCTATCTGCAATTCCGGCAATGGGCGTTGGCGGTTTTGCAAGCCAAGTCCCATGAACCGGAAACCCCAGCCATGTCATAGGTTTCGGGAGCCAGCGGCCAAGCTCGCTGGCTTCTGGGTCATCAAAATTGAGGATCGCGAATGGCGGATCGATCGCTGGATCAAAATCCCAGCCCCAAGCGCTACCCGATCAACCGGTAAATTTTTAACCAGAGGAATTAGACCTCCTGCACGAATCAGCTCACAGCCCTCATCCCCCAACCCCTTCTCCCAAGGGGGCGAAGGGGAGCCAGAAATCGGGAATTGCGACGATGTTGCTGCTAGTCGTCAAGTCCCTCTCCCGACTTGGGAGAGGGATTTAGGGTGAGGGTCTTGA
>MKGP02000056.1 GCA_001913845.2 Limnothrix sp. CACIAM 69d
GTTCCCCTTCTCCCGACCTGGGAGAAGGGGTTAGGGGATGAGGGCCAAACAAATTCCCATTCACATAGGGAAACTGATTTGCCCAATTCCGAACCCCCGCCGCCGATCGCTTGTCCGCCGGAATCGCCATCGATCGAAATAACTCCGCCAACACCTCATGGGTATTCGACGAGTCCGGCGCGCTCATTTGCTCAACCGTTTTGGTGAACAATCCCTCGCCCGAAAAAATGTTTGTATCTTCCGCAAAAAAACAGAAAATCAACCGCGCCAAAAAATGATTCATCGCCTCCCGGCGATCGCCCTGGCCCCACTCGGGATTGTCCTTCAGCAACTCCACATACAGCTTGTTTAGCCGCGCCGTCGCCTTAATATCAAAGGCATTTTCCCGAATTTGCTTAACCGTCGTGATCCCCGCTAGCGCCAGGAAAAAGCCAAAATAATTGGCAAAATCCGCGTAGGCACAGGCCAACGGCTCCCCATCCACCAGGTTTTCGGCTTCCAGTTCCTCGCCATCCGTCGCCAAAATGAATTTCGCCTTGTGGCGTTTCGTCGCCGCACTGTCCCGCAACGTCGCCAAGGTCGATCGCACCTCCCCCGCCGCACAAACCTTGAGGTGAATCTGGTTCCGTTGCAGCACCCCACCGGGCAGATCCGATTGGTTCATGCCGCCACTTTTCAGCCGCTTAATCGTCGTCGGCTTGTTGTCAAAAGCCTCCAAAAACGCGAAGGGGAACCCCTCCGGGTCAAAGGGCGCGGCGGCAAGCTGGGAAACGGCTTCTTCGATTTCGACAGCGTTCATGGGCCAACATCCGTCGTCTTGACGATTGTGATCGTGCTAGTGGGGTTTTGGGTCGGTGATGCCAATCGGGTGCCCGATCGCACTGGCGGGGTCATTGTCCGCCGGGTCTGAGGTTAGCGGATTTTGCTGATCTGCGAAGGTGCGTAAACCGTCCAAAATCTTCAAAATTTGAGCGGTGTTCAGGCGATCGAGCGCCCCTTGGCCCTGATTGGCCCAGGTAACCCAAGGCTCTGTTCCGCTGGCCGCTGACCATTGGGCCAACTGCTCCACAAAACCGCGCATCTGGCGCAGGGTCATGGTTTGGCGCAGGGATCCTTCATAAACCAAGAGCCACGATCGCACCACCAGGGGATTGGGGGCCGCGTCGGTGGGCTGACTTGGGGCGATCGCCCGGCTCTGTGCAGCTAAATCCGTTGGGGCCAGAGGCGGCGGGGGTTGCTCTGCGGCCTGTTGCAGGGCAGCTTTCAGGGCCATGTCCAGGCTGGCGGAATGGTCGGCCCCTAAGTTGCTCGGGGGCTGGGGTGGGATGGGGCCGTTGATTAGCCGTTCTGTAGGCGATTTTACGGGTAATTCTGCGGGTAATTTTGCGGGTGATTCTGGGGCTAGCGCTGGAGTTAGTTCCAAGCCTAACGCCTTGAACGCCAGCGCCCGATCTCCTGTGGACTCCGTTGCTAGGTTTGGTTCCGGCTCCGATGCGAATTTCGGTTCTGATCCCCATGGTGCTTGCGGCATCCAGTCTTCAAAGTTCTCTAGCCCTCTCCAGACCTCTAGGGTTTCCGGGTTGTGGGGTTGGTCGGGGGCGATGGGATGCGGGTTCGATCGCCCCGCGATCAGTGTTGGAACCACCGGAACCGCCGGAAAGTACAAACAAAACTGGCTGCCTCGCCCCAAGGTGCTGCGTACTTGAATGGTGCCCCCCAGCATGGCCGTGAGCCGCTTGACGATCGCCAGGCCCAACCCTGTGCCGCCATATTCTCGCTCGCACTGCCCTTCACTTTGAATAAAGGCTTCAAAAATTCGGGCCTGCTGGTCGGGCGCAATGCCAATTCCCGTATCTGTGACCGTCAATCGCAGATTGAATGTGGGTTCCTGAAGGGTTTCGGGGTTGGGTTGGCCCGTGAAGTTGGGATTAACGAACGGGGGATGAGTGGGCGGCGGTTGTGGGGGCGCTGGGCGATCGATGTTGTTGGCTGCCTGGGGAACCGCCTGGCTGGGGATGGTTTGCAGGGAAATCGTGACATGGCCACGCTCGGTGAACTTCACGGCATTGCCCACCAAGTTGACCAAAATTTGTCGGAGGCGCACGGAGTCAAAGGTGATCAACTCAGGGATTCGATCGGCCACGGCCACCTGTACTTGAATGCCTTTTTGTTGGGCTGTCACTGTGAACATTTCCGCCACCTCGCGCAACACTAAGCGTGGCCGAATGGGGCCCCAGTGCAAAGCCAGTTTTCCCGCTTCAATTTTTGAGAGATCCAACAGGTCGTTAATTAAAGCCAACAGGGTTTCCCCGCTTTGGGTCATCACCTGAAGCCACGATCGGGTTTTGGGGTCGCGGGCTTCCCGTTGCAGCAGTTCACAAAACCCCAAAATGGAGTTCATGGGGGTGCGAATTTCGTGGCTAAGATTCGCTAAAAATTCGCTCTTGGCGCGGTTGGCCAAGTCGGCGGCTTCTTTGGCTTGGCGCAGGGCGGCTTCGGCGGTGGCACGGGATTGGGCCATGGCCATCAATGTGCCGACTTGCTGGGCCCATTTGATGCTGCCGGGTTCCCAGGCGGCGGGCTGGTTCATGGCCAAGACAAAGCAGGCCACCAGTTCACTGCGGTAGTGAATGGGCAACACCCCGATCGAACCCATGCCCTGTTCGGCTAACCAGTGGTTGATTGCAGCATTCAGGGCGTTTGAGCGATCCGCAGAATCTGGCAACAGGATCGGTTCCGATCGATCCAGGCGATCACTCAACCAATCCAACGGCAGCAACAGCGTTGAGGGATCCGGCGTGAGCGGACAAGCCACCTGATCCGTAGGCCGCAACCAATAGCCATCCAGGCTCCAGGGCTGACCGGCGGCCGGCCGCGAACAAAACCAGGCATGGCTCAGATGCAGGGCGGAAACCACCGTGGAAAGCGTGGTGGCCAGGGCAATGCCAATATCTTCGTTCAAAAACTGCTGGGAGAGGCTGGCCAAAACCCGATCGCGGTGCGATCGCCGTTGCAACACCTCCAGCAGCCGTTTCAGATCCGTAATATCGTTGGCCGTTCCCAGCAACAGTTGCGGCCGCCCCTGTTGATCCAAACTAAACACCGTTTCCCGACTGCTGAGGGTGCGCCATTCTCCGTTGGCATGACGCATTCGATATTCCCGCTCCAAAACCTGGCCCACCTCAGTTCGGGCACAGGTGCGCCCATATTGCAGCAGCGCCAACCAGTCATCGGGGTGAAGCACATCCACAAAGGAGCCTTGGGCCATGCGCTGAATTTCCAGCACCGAGTAGCCCAGCAGGGTTTCCACCGCTTGGTTCACATAGACCAACTCTTGATCCAACAGGTTGTAGAGGTAGAGCAAGTTGGGGGTGGAGTCGGCCAACTGCTGCACAAACCGCTGGCTTTCGGCCAGTTGGGCCGTGCGTTCCTGAACGCGCTGTTCTAGCTGTTCGTTCAGTTGGCGCAAGGCTCCTTCAACGGCCTTGAGGGGGGTGATGTCTGCAATGTTGCCCAGCAGTTGGGTGGGATGACCTTGGCGATCGCGCGAGAAGATCGTTAACCGTTCAAAGAGCCAGCGCCATTCCCCGTCCGATCGCTGCATTCGATATTCCCGCTCGTAAATTTCCCCATCCGTGCAGCTCAAAACGGTTTCGTAGTGATGGGCCAAGCGCTCAAAATCGTCGGGATGCACCAGGCGCACCACCATGGCGCTGGTCATGGCTTGAATTTCCCGAGGGGTATAGCCCAAGATGTCCTGCACCGCATGGTTGATGTAGAGGGTGCGGTGCTGGGTCAGGTCGTAGAGATAGACCATGTTGGGGTTCGCGTCGGCCATTTTTTGCAGCATGAGTTGACTGTGGGCCAGGTCGGTGGACTGTTCGGCGGCGCGGGTTGCTAATTCCGTGTTGAGGCGATCGATCGCGCGGTTCGCCCGCTGCCGTTCCAGCTCGGCCGCAGCCCGGGCCGCAAAAATTCGCAAAATGGTGATGTGGTTGGGATCTTCCGGCAAGGGCTGCGTATCCATCACAATCAAGGCCCCGATCGTTGTGCCTTGGGAGTCTTGAAGGGGCACGCCTGCATAGCTTTCGGCCCCCAGGTTGCGCAGGTTGGCTCCTTGGGGAAATTGGGATTGTAAATGTTGCCCACAGGTGTAGGTTTGGCCGCCAAAAACGATGGCACAGGGGTGATGGGTCCAGTAATAGGCAAAGCTGGTTCCCCATTCCGTTTGATTCCACCAGGCCAACACCTCCGCTTGGTTGCATCGATGATCCATGACGCTGGTGAGAAAGGCATAGCGAACACCGAGGGATTCGGCCAACAGCCGCACGCAGTTCTCAAAAAAGGCTTTGCCGGTGCTGGTGGTGGCTTCGACCAAGGCCCGCAACATGGCTTCCCGGCGTTGGAGGTCGCTGATGTCTTGGAAGGCTAAGAACAAACAGGTTTGACCGTCCAGCTCGATCGGGGCGGCGGACAGTTGCACCATTTTGCGCTGGCCGTTGAGATCGTGAATCGCCAGTTCCGGCGACTGGTAATAGCGACCGGTTTGGATGGTGGAGCGAATTTGTTGATAGTCCCGATCGCGCAAAAATCCCTGAAGTGACTGCACACCGAGGCCTTGCACTTCCGCTGGCAAATAGCCGGCCAAGCGCGTGAAGGCTTCATTGGCTTCCAAAATCAAACCTCCTCCATCCAAAATTAGGCCAGGAGAAGGATTCAGTCGAAAAACCGCCATCCAGCGCGATTCGGTCAGGCGCAAGGCTTGGGCAATGGACTGACTGACCCGATCGCGATCGGGATTGCGATAAACCAAGGGGCGATCGGTGGCGGCCAAGGTTGGCAGGGGCGATCGGTTCCAGGGGCGATCGGATTCAGGTTTAGTTAATTCAGGTTTAGTTAATCCAGGTTTTATGGATTCAGGTTTTATGGATTCAGGGTCGATCGCCCCCCCAGATCCGATGAATTCAGCGGATTCCGGCAGCACCCGCTCAGACATTTCCGCCGCCGTCTGAGCTTCGATCGCCTGCTCCAAGTCTTCCAGCCGCAAGGCCACCGCCAACGACAGGGCCACCCCTTGCAATTCCCGCTGGGCCACAATCGACAGGGGTGGCATCGGAGCCGATTGCACAGCCATCAGCCAACCCCAATGGCGTTGTTGGGGGGCAATGGGAATCGCCACAAAGCATTGAATTTGTAAGGCCTTGAGATGTTGCGAGAGCAAGGGCGATCGCCGTTGAAGCGGCCCCGCCACCCCAATCACTGGCTCCAATACCGTGACGGGCAGCAGCGGAAACTGCAACGGCAACTCTCCGCCCAAGCGGCTGTCCTCATCGGGGCGGCTGGATTCATAAACCACCTGTAATGCTTGGTTATGGATCCGCTGGGCAATTAAGACCGCATCCACCCCCAACTGCAGCCGCAAATCGCTCAAGGCGGCTTGGGCAATGCGAGACCAGCGATCGCCCCGAGCCAACCGCTCCATTACTCGTTGGGCCAGATTTCCCGTTTCCGTTGCCCGTTGTCCGCGCGATCGCTCAACGCTGTGGCCCATGTCCGGGCGATCGAGAAAGGTCTCACTCAGTGCCATAGCAAAAACGAACCGCACCTCAGTTTGGGATAGGCGGAACCTTCTATTCTGCATTTGCACTAGGAGGCTGGGGTGATGGCAATCAAGCACCATTACCGCCCAAGAATCCTTCGAGGCTTCCCAATGGTTTGCCGAAACTCCCGGGTTTCCTCAGGTACTTGTAAGCCAATGAACTGGCAAGCAAATTTCCCAGAAATACCGCCAAGAAATGTTTCTCGGAAAGATCGCCAAGGCCATCCCCCAAGGACATTACTCAGGGATATGGCCCAGAAACAGGTCTGAGCAAGCCAGGATCCTCACACCAGGAATTGGCAATTGGCAAGCTGCACTTGAACTTAGGTTCTACTTCAATTGTGTCTTTTTTAAACTGTAATGACCTTAAATGATCAAATTGTGTCGATCGATCCAACGCAGGCGCGATCGCACGTCACCGCCAATCAATATTTGTTGCTGTATATCAATATCTGTTGATCATCTATCGCTCATCTACTGATCATCTTCATTTTTTACTGATCATCTATTGACCTCTATCGATCTCTATCGATCTTTGTCGATTTTTGTCGATAAAAGCGTGAGTTCAAAATATAAAAAACGAGTTTCAATGTGAATTGAAAAACATGAATCAGCAGCCATATCAAACCGCAAAGGGGGCGCACGGCCGCACGCCCCGAGCCGAACTGTCAGAAATTACGGCAAAAGTCTAGCCTAAGCTTGACCGCAATTGCAGCCGGAATTGCCACAACAAGCGCCGCCTTCATGGCCATTGGCGCAGGCAGTGCTGCAATAGTGTTTTCCGTCTTTTTGGATGGCGGTGGCCAAGTCCACGGTGCAGAGGCAGGGGCCGCAGTCGCATTTTTGAGTGGTCGTCGTCATGGGTTGCTCCTAGCAATCTCACTGAGCAGTGAGGCGAGTGGGTTGAAGATCCCTAAAATCCCCGATCGAGGATGGTGCGTCGCTGGGTCGTTGGTTGTTGTCCAAGGGGAAGTTCCCCGAGTTCTGGGCCCGGCATGGGGTTCCAGAAATGACTCCAAGCCATGGACTGATCGCGATTGCCGTTTGAGGTGGGGATCTCAAAGTTAGGGTCTGAGTTGGGGTCTGAGTTGGAATCTAAGTTGGTTTTAGGTCAGCCTTAGATGAATAACTGAACGTTTGTTCAGATATTGCCACTTTAGCATGACTTTTCCCGCAATTGTCAAGGGTCGATCGGGGAAAGGGAAAATTTGCCGAGAACGCTGAAGCCCTTAAGCCATGCCCCTAGGCAATTTTGATGACCCTAGGCATCGCTCAACTGCCAGCAACTGGCGATCGGCATTCGCCAACCCACCCCAAAAGCCTGATCACTAACCTTGAGCACTGGGGGAGTTTGTCGCCGTTTAAATTCAGCCCGAGCGACAAGGTGCATCACCCGCCGCACGGTGGCCGAATCGTGACCAGCGGCCACCAAATCCGCGAGGGACTGCCGACGATTCACCAGTCGATCAAGAATGTCATCCAAAATTTCGTAAGGGGGCAAGGAATCTTGATCCAATTGGTCGGGGCGCAGTTCGGCGCTGGGGGGTTTGTTCAGCACGTTGCTGGGCACAATTTCCGCCCCCTGGGACACCAACTTCGCAAAGGCGGCCACGCCCACTTGCCCCTGATTGAGCCAATGGCAGAGGGAATAGACGCGGGTTTTGGGCACATCGGCGATCGCGGCCAGGCCGCCGTTGGTGTCGCCATAGAGGGTGCAGTAGCCCACGGCCATTTCGGATTTGTTGCCTGTGGAAATCAGTAAATAGCCAAATTTGTTGGCCAAAGCCATTAACAAATTGCCGCGAATGCGCGATTGCAAATTCTCTTCGGTCACGTCCGGTTGGGTTTGGGCAAAGGGTTCCGCGAGGGCTTGCTCAAAGGTGGCCATCAAGTCCCCGATCGGGAGTTTCAGGGTTGGGAAACCCAAGTTTTCCGCCAGGGCCAGGGCATCGGCGATCGAATGATCGGAACTGTAAGGGGAAGGCATCAACACGCCCAAAACGTTTTCGGCCCCCAATGCCGCCACCGCCAAGGCTCCAACCAAGGTGGAATCAATCCCCCCACTGAGGCCCAGCACAATTTTGCGAAAGCCACATTTACGGGCATAGTCCCGAATGCCCAACACGAGGGCTGACCACAGTTCCGCATCGGTGCTGGGAGCCAGGGGGGCTAACAATCCGGTTTGTTCTGGCAGGGGTTGTTCCTCGGCCAACAGGGGCAAGCTGTGAGGCCAAGATCCTTCCTGGCCAGTGACCACAAAATCGCGGGTTTCCAGATCAAATTCCGTGATGATTAACCCGGTTTCAAAGCTTGCTCCCCGGGCCGCGATCGCCCCTGTGCGACTGATGACCAAGCTGGTGCCATCAAAGATCAGGTCATCATTGCTGCCCACCTGATTGACATAGGCGATCGGGAAACCATAATTCAAAACCGAATGTTGCAGCATTTCTTCGCGCAACCGAGGCTTCCCGATCGTGTAGGGCGAAGCGGACAGATTCACCACCCAATCCACATCACAATCCGCCAACTCCGCCAGGGGATCCACGTCATAGAATTTGCGGCCCCAAAACTGATTGTTATTCCAAATATCCTCACAGATGGTTACGCCGATTTTAATGTCATCGAGCGTAAACCATTCCGCTTTTTTACCCGGCTCAAAATAGCGCCCCTCATCAAAAACATCATAGGTGGGCAGCAGTCGCTTACTAAACACATGCCGCAGGGCACAACTATCAATCAGCACTGCGCTATTAAAGAGACTTTTTCCACCTTCGGTCGCCAACAAATTGCCAATGATTGTTCCCGTCAGCACGGCCAGGTTAGGCGGCAGCTCACGGGCCAACTTGGTCAACTGTTGTTTTGTGGCTTCCAAAAAGCTGGGCCAAGCCAACAAATCGCGCGGTGGATATCCACAAAGGGCTAATTCCGGAACCACCAACAGCCGCGCACCTTGGCGACTGGCCTGCTGGGCAGCGTTGAGGATGGCACGGGCGTTTCCCGCCAAATCTCCGACCACGAGGTTCAGTTGAGCGAGGGCAATTTTCATGGGGGCAAGCGGGGGAGGATCGATCGGGATATCGACGGAACTACGAAATTATCGATATAGCCTATCGGCAAATTAGCGATCGCGTAATGGGAATTGATCTGTAATTTGTCGAGTCGATCGCCCCTTTCCTTGCAACCCCGGTGCTTTTGTTAAGCCACCGTGGAGAAAAGGCTGAAATGTCTTTTCTGGAATCGTTAGCCGTTGATTAGCCCGCAAACATCAACCGTTTGATTGGATGTTTGATCGGGTTTGATCGAACTTGATCGGATTTAGTTCCGTTGAACCCATGCTCCAAGGCCTAGCTGGCTTGGGGTTGATAGGGGTGAGGATGAGGATATTGATGGTGATGTTGGCGCTGAAGTTGGGCCATGTGATGGAAGAGTTTCCAGCAATATTCTTCCGGCAGGCCGCAGGTGGTGGCTCCGCGCATCACGACGGTGAAATACCAATCATTGGGGGCCAGTTCGCGGGGCAATTTGTCCACAACCACGTAGGTGCGCACATCGTGGTAGGTCTGGCCCTGACTGGTGACGGCGATGGTTTCGCGACGGTAGCCGCCTCGGGGCACATCTTCGCGATCGTCCAGTTGGTCGCTTAAGCGCCAGGGCAGGGCATAAAGAACCCCAAAAACGCGCGATCGGGCATCGGGAACCACATCCAACACGCCGCATTCTCGCCGGGGCGATCGCCAGTTAAACCCCAACCGATAACCCTCCAGCATGGCCGTGCCCACCAGGTAAGGATAAGCTGGCTCTCCGAGGGTGCGCTGCAAATCCACCGGGCACATGCAGGAGCCATAGGCAAAGTACAGAAACGTGGGTTCAGCGGGAGAATCGTTGGTCAGCGAAGCTTGGGGGGCGACGGGTTCGGCGATCGGGGCGGGGCGAGAGGGGTTCATCGGCAGACGGAGGTGGATGGGGAAACGTTGATCCGATTGTCACCGCTGGGGGCCGTTGGGTTACGGAGGATTAAGCATTCGATCGAACCCGAAGCGAAGGGGTCAGCAGCGAGCAAGATTGTGCCAGCATTGTGCTGGTTTGCATCCTAGCAAAACTGTTTACCGAAATACAACTAAAACTCGATCGAAAAACCGTAGATTCAACGGTAGATTCAGATTACGTTACCGAGTTCCGAAGCCCATGCGATCGATTGCCGAGATCAACGACAAAATCCGGAGTGGCCAAGTCACCGTTTGGACGGCCGAAGAACTGAAAGCCCAAGTGGCCACAATCGGCATCCAGGCGGCAGCCGCGCGGGTAGATGTGGTGGTGACCGGAACCTTTGAACCCATGGAGGCTTCTGGGGCCTTTCTGAACCTGGGGCAGACGGATCCACCGATCAAAATTCGCCGTTGCTGGCTTGATGGTGTGCCAGCCTATGCGGGCTTTGGGGCGGTGGATTTATATTTGGGAGCCAGCCACCCGGTGGAATTTGCCGACGGGGAAGCACCCGACGAAGGCCGCGATCGGGGCGGTGGCCATGTGATTGAAAGTTTGATCGCGGGGCGTTCGGTGCAACTGCGGGCGATCGGGCATGTCACCGACTGCTATCCCCGAGGCTCCTTTGAAACCTCGATCTCCCGCGACACGATCAACCAGTTTTATCTCTACAACCCCCGCAACCTCTACCAAAACTTCATCGTGGGCGTGAATGGGGGCGATCGGCCGCTCAATACCTACTTGGGCCCCTTGCAACCCAACCTGGGCAATGCGGTTTATGTCAGCGGCGGGGCCTTGTCTCCCCTGCTGAACGATCCGGAACTGCGGCTGTTGGGCATTGGCAGCCGCATTTGGTTGGCCGGCAGCCAGGGCTACATTGCCTGGGAAGGAACTCAGCATTTTCCGCTGCAAAAACGCCTCCCGAACCAAACCCCGATCGGCCCGGCGGCCACCCTGGCCTTGGTGGGAGATGCCAAACAAATGCAGGCCCAATGGGTGCGCGGTTGCTATTTCAAAGGCTACGGGCCGTCCCTGATGTTGGGGGTGGGCGTGCCGTTGCCGGTGGTGGATGAAGCGGTGGTGGCCCGGTGCGCCGTCAAAGATGAAGAGATCGTGGCCCCGATCGTGGATTTTTCGATTCCCCGGCGAGTGCGGCCCACCTTTGGCTTGGTGAACTATGCCCAACTGAAGTCTGGCCGGATTGAAATCGATGGCAAACTTGTACGCACAGCGCCGCTCACCAGTTTGGCCCTGTCGCGCCAAGTGTCCGAGGCTTTGAAATTGGAAATTCAACAGGGGCGGTTTTTGCTGTCGGAAGCCGTGGCCCCGTTGCCGAGCGATCGCACCTTTATTCCACAGGATCGCTGGGGACAAATTGGGATGGAATCGGAACCTTAGGCGCGATCGAGCGTGTGGTGAGCCACCAAGGAGCGCAAAGCATCGCGATCGAACGGCTTGGTGATATATTCCGTGGCTCCCGCCAGTTGCCCTTGAATGCGATCGAACGGGCGATCGTGGGAAGTCAACATAATCACCGGTAGCGCAGCAAACTGGGGCAAGCTGCGCAAAATCCGGCATAGCTCCAGCCCGTTCAGATTCGGCATCGACACATCCAATAGCAGCAGGTCGATCGGCTGGTGGTAGATCATCGACAGCGCCTCCACCGGATCCGCCGTGGTTACCACGTTGTACAAATCCTCTAACGTGCGGCGCACCAGGGTATGCACAATCAAGCTGTCGTCCACAGCCAGCACCGTAGGCTTCGTCATGCTCGATCGAGCCACGGAAACGACATCAGAGGAGCTGTTCATGACTGACCCCAGGATTGAGATGATCGATGCGGCAATTGATGGGGCAATTTCCAAACGCCTTGTGCCTCACCCCTCGCAGGTTGGTTTCAGGTCGCTGGTCGAATCAACCTGCCCAATCCTGCAAAAAATAGCACTCTCGTTTGATTAATCCATCAATTGCTACCTTAGCTGCCTTATTAGATGATGATTCCTAGATTCCTGATTTCTTTCACCCATGTGGCTAATCTCCCAAGGAGAAAGACAAGGACTTTCAAGACAATTTCAAGGCGATCGAGGGACTGAGACTAACGCAGGGAACTAATTAAATTTTGGCATTTTCCGTTGCGCCCTGGTCAAAATTCTGTTCATAGGCATCAATTTTTGATGATTGGTCAAGGTTGATGATTGGGCGTGCGGATTGCAACCAAGGCGCGATCGGCGCTGATCTTGCCCGCTGCGTTGCTCAGACCTCGACCCACGGCAACAGTAGCGCCATTTGGGAATAAGGGGTCTGGGTCTTTTGCGCTTGTTGGCGGAGAAGGCAGCGGCAATGATTTGGCCCTTGCCAAAGGTCTTGCAGGGGAAATGGCGTGGTTTTGGGCTGGTTGGGGCGGAATGGGTAGCTCAGTAATTTTTTGAAGAAGAGATCAAAAAACATGAAGAGAATTTGAATATCGTCTCTATTAATAACTGTAATTTATCCAAAATTCATTCAAAATTCATTCAAGATTTATCTGATATTTGTCCAGTATTTGTCCAGCGTCTATCCAGCGTTTATTGAGTGCTCCTCTGGTGTTCATGAACCATTGCTCGACTGCTGATTGATGACTCATTAACGATTTGTCAACTATTCGTTATTAATCCACTAGCGATGAATGGGCGATCGGGGCATTATCGGGGCATTGTTGATGGGCCCTGTTGATAAGCCATTGATGATGGAGCAAGTCCTCGATCGTTCATGGGGCATCATCAGTTTATGGGGCATCAGCAAGACCCTATCAAGATCGAAAGTCATCAAGGCCGACGTTGGAATTTTGGGAGCACTGATGATTCCAAAGGTAAATTTGCATCCTCTCAGGATTCTCTGAGGGGATGCAAAAGCAATTGGGGTGGTCAATTGCGATCGGGAAACAATTGCTGTGGAGTCAGGTTTTTGAACAATTATGAAGATCAAAAACTTAACCTGATGGGCCGAAGGAGTGATTGAGACCAGTAATGAGAATAGATTCAATTTCTGAAAGCTTCAATGAGCGATCGCCCGTGAAATCAAGACTTAGTGTCAAAATCAGCAAATTATCTAACGAGAACTAGGAGAGTGTGTGTTTATTTAAGGGTTGGAGAGTATTTACATAAATTTATGATCAAAGGTTTACGTCCAATCTTTCGTGGATTCATCAATAAAACGCCACATTCGCAGATCTAGTGGAAGATCCTGAGCTAAAATTAATAACAAATACAGATTTTTTTAACAGTTTTGAGGAGAGATGCCGCAACCATCCTCCAGCAGCCAATTTTGGAAATTGTAATGGTTACTCAACTACCGTCCTACGCCATGCGGCGATCGCCCCATCGCTCCCAAGCTGGGCCACTGTTAGTTCATTCCCTCGGAACTTCGGCGGCACGTCTCAGAAATAGCTCCTCTTGGACTGACGGTGCGATCGAGTCAACGAATCATTCAGCGAACCAACCAATGGCCAATTCGGCTTCCCTGAATCAGGAGTTGGCTTGCAGCGCTGATCCAGATTCAACGGCTCATTGGCTAGATAGCAGTTCCGAGGCGGACTGTCGATCGCTGCTGACAATGCTCAATGGAGTAGGGGCGATTTTGACCGGCACGGGGCCCCTGGAACGGCGACTGCAACGAACATTACGTTACTTAGCCCGTTGCCTGGATCTAAAGGAAGCGGAGCTGTGGTCTTACGATCGGGTGCAACATCGGTTTAAGTTGGCGGCCCTGTTTGTGCGGGGACAGGGGCGAAATTTGGCAGTGCATTTTGATCGCTCCGTGTCGGAAGCGGAGGTGCGCAAGTTGGGGCGGCGGGGCAGTCGCTCCATGGGCAAGCTGGAACTGTCGCAGCTTCCACCCCAGGGGACGGAGACCGGCTCCGAGGAGGCGGCATCCTCTGCCCAGGCTTTTTATTGGGGGGCTTATCCCCTGCGCATGGAGCGGCATCCCCTGGGGATGTTGTTGCTGTGGCGCGATCGCCCCTGGTCGTTGGCCATGCAAGAGGCGGTGGAACAGGTGGCGCGATTGGTGGCGCTGGCGCTGGGTCATGACTTGGCCAAACAGGGCGATCGACAAAAACCAGAGGTGCGGCTGCGACCTTGGCTCGAAAAAATCCGCTCATCCCTCGATTTGGATGCGATTTTGGCGGCGGCGGTGCGGGAGTTGCGTCTCGTGTTGCGGGTCGATCGCTGTGCTTATTTGTGGGCCTTGCGGGGCCCCAACGGAGCCATACAGCTCACCGTTAGCCACCAGGACAGCCGCCAACCGGCCTTGGATGGGGCCTTCACCCGGGCGATCGCCCAAGGTCTGCCCTCCCTGTTGATGCCAGCGGCACTCGATCGGGCTGATCTGAGCACCGCTTCCACCCTGCCCTGGACACAACTCACCCACCTGCTACACCATCCCGATCCTCAAGTGGCCCACTGGGCCGAGTCCGCCGGGATCAATGCCCTGTTGATTGTGCCCGTGCAGACGGCTTCTGGCCATTCCGGGGCGATCGCCTGCACCACCACCAGCCAGCGTCGTCAGTGGTCGAGCGACGATTGCGAGGCCCTGCGTTGGGCGGCCGATCGCCTGGCCGTCGCCATCAGCCAAGCGGAACTGTACGATCGCTCCCAGGCCGCTGTACGCGCCACCGAAACCCAATTTCACGAGCTAGAACGCACCCTTGAGGATTTGAAAAAAGCCCAAGCCCAACTGGTTCACTCCGAAAAAATGTCCAGCCTTGGCCAGTTGGCGGCCGGCATTGCCCACGAAATTAATAATCCCGTCAACTTCATCAGCGGCAACCTGGATTGGGCCAGCGATGCCCTCACGGAATTGATCGAGCTGGTGCGCCTGTACCAACGCCACACCCA
Source organism: Limnothrix sp. CACIAM 69d (assembly GCA_001913845.2). GTDB lineage: Bacteria > Cyanobacteriota > Cyanobacteriia > CACIAM-69d > CACIAM-69d > CACIAM-69d. Next base: position 14,458 of record MKGP02000056.1, read on the forward strand.
AGACCATGATCCCGAAATCATGGCCCAGGCCGAGCAGATGGACTTGGAATTCGTGCTAGAAGATTTGCCAAAGGTCTTGCATTCCATGCGCCAAGGCACAGAACGGATTCAAGGTATTGTGGCTTCCATGCGCAATTTCTCGCGGCTCGATCGCGCGGAAGTTTCCTCGGTGGATTTGCATGAAGGCATCGACAGTACCTTGCTTATTTTGCATAGCCGCCTGGAGCGTAAAGGTCGGCAAAATCGGATTGAAGTGGTGCGCGATTATGGTGAGTTGCCCTTGGTGGAATGCCACAGCGGTCAGCTCAATCAAGTGTTTATGAACCTATTAAGCAACGCGATCGATGCGCTCGAAGACCGGGAAACCGACCCGCGCATAATCATTCACACCCAATTAATGGCAGCAAATCCGGCGGTGGATGGGTCTGATCAACCCTCAAAACCGGGTGTTGAAATCACGATTCAAGACAACGGCAGCGGAATTCCCCCGGAGGTTACTTCTCGAATTTTTGACCCATTTTTCACCACAAAACCCGTGGGCAAAGGCACTGGGTTGGGCCTATCCATCAGTTACCAAATTGTGGTCGATCGGCATGGGGGCAAAATTGCCTGCGAATCTCAACCCCACAAGGGCACAACCTTCCGACTGTGGCTCCCCCTAGCAGTGACCGATCGTAACCACTAAACTCAAGACAGCTCGTTGCATGAGTTACTCGTGAGGACAAGGGCTATTCCCTGTCTTTTTCTGTCAAGGTTATGCCCCCAGAGGTTATTGCGCTGCTCCATGAACTGGTTCCCATCATCTACGATCGCTATGGCCTACGGCTGCGGGCTAGCGATCTCGAAGATTTGACTCAGTTTTTGCATAATCGTTGGCGATCGGGCAGCCCCCAAACCTGGGCCACCTATCGTCAACTACTGTTGGATCGGAGTCCCTATGGCCAACAGGCTTGGCAACCCTTAATTAATGTCATCACCAATACGGAAAGCTATTTTTTCCGCGATCGGGGACAGTTTTCGCTCTTGCAACGGCAGATTTTGCCAGAGTTAATTTTGAGTCGGCGAGGAAGTCGGCGGCTTTGTTTGTGGAGTGCGGCCTGCGCTGGGGGCGAAGAACCCTATTCCTTAGCGATTACTTTGCAGGGTATGTTGCCGGCCCATGAAAACTGGCAAGTTCGCATTTTTGCCACGGATATTAATGAAGAAGCACTCGATCGGGCCCGATCGGGTCGTTTTCGATCATGGTCATTCCGAGCCATTGATTCCACCACTTGGCAAACCTATTTCCGGCCCCTGGCGGATGGCTGGCAAATTGACCCGGCAATTCAGCGATTGGTAACCTTTCAAAACTTCAATTTGGTGAATGATGAATTGCCTTTAACTGATGTTGGTAAGTTTGATTTAATTCTTTGTCGAAATGTTTTTATCTACTTTGCCACGGAATCCATTACGCAAACCGTTGATCTGTTTGCCAAGGCCCTGGCTCCCGGGGGGTATTTGCTCACGGGCCATGCGGAATTATGCCATCAACCGCTGCAATCCTTTGCAACTCAAATTTATCCAGAATCGGTGGTCTATCGTCGGCGATCGGGACAAGCAACCGCAACCCCTTTGCCTCCAATCAATGGCTTAACCCAACCTTACGCCGCTGCCAGCAATTTAGAAAATCCCTTGGGGAATCCCTTGGAAAACACGCCGGGGCTGAAAAATGGGATGGAAACGCTTCATCCGGCTCCGCTGATCAATGCCGATGCCCAGGCGATCGCGATTGAAACGGCGATCGCCAATCATCAGGAACGGCCCAATTATTCGCGATCGGATCATTTAAATGACTTAACTAATTCCAACCATTTAAATAATTCCCGATCGAGCAATCCTCGGCCCACTGACTCATCCCCCCATTCTCTTCAGCCGTCGTCCCCCAAAGTGCCGGTGGTTAAGCCCCTTTCCACACCCTATGCCGCTCCCAAAAATCAAACAGAACAGTTACATAATCGACTCAAGCAAAAATTGTTGCAACTGCTAAAGCACTACCCCAACAGCAGCGCCACACTCTACGCCCTCGCTTGTCTGCACGCCAATTGGGGAGCCAGCCAAGAAGCCAGCCAATATTGTCAACAGGCCTTGGAAATTGAGCCGGAGTCAACAGAAATTTGCTGTCTGTTGGCCCGGATTTGGGAGGAACAAAACCAACTGGATCAAGCCAAGCAATTTCTGCGGCGGGCGGTATATTTGGATCGCCATGCCCTGCCTCCCCGACTGGAATTAGCCAGCTTATATGAACGAATTGGGGATGCCACGGCGGCGCGCCGTCTTTATGCTTCGGCGTTGGAACTGTTGCAGGATTTTGCCCCCCATTGGCCGGTGTTTGACCACCACCATTTAACGGCGGGGGAGTTGAGCGATCGCCTCAAGGAGCATTTAGCCGCGATCGGTGCTAACTGAACTCATTAGTGCTTCCTGTGGGATGTTCTGGGTTTTGATTGATTTTCCATTGACGGGAGATCCGTTGGTTGTCGATCGGTTGTCGATCAGTGGTCAATTAGTGATCCATTGGCGATCAATGAGTGGTCAATCAACTAGCAATGTGTTAGCCATTAGCTATTAATCGGGCAAAAAAATATAGATTTCACACAAAAACATAAAGAAAACGCCAAAAATCCCAAAGATTGGAAAAATCGAAAGTAAACTCAAGTTAGTTCGTCAGGGCAACGATCGAACAAAAAGCCATGGCAGAGTCCCCGTGACTCAGGAATCCAAGGTAAACAGCGAAAGGTAAAAGCGCAAAAGGTTTTTGTCCAATCTGTCTGATCCCCACGGACAAGGGGTGGTAACAGATTTCTAAGAGGTTGTTTGAAAAGCCAAAATTGCTACTCTGTACGCTTCAGTAATCGACGTAGACAAGGGGCTTAAGCCCCTTGCTCCCCCCGATTGTTGGTGCTTGGCCCGTGCCCAAAAATACTTTTCAAACATCCTCTAAAAGAGAAATACGGCAAAAAGCCGCATATTTTGCCCGGTAACTTTGAGCTTTCGAGACTTCAAACTCACCCTGGCATTGTGGCGAGTCTGAGGTTGATTTCTGGTGCGATCTCTTGGGGGCGATCGCTAGTGTGATGCTCGGGGTGATCGAGCGGGGCTGGCTGGTTCAGCAAAATGGACGGTGAAGGGTTTGTGGCGACTGAACAAAGCTATTTGATTGTGGATGTGATGCGAACCTTGTGCGGTTTGGAGGCCCAGTGGGTGGAGGAAACTTTGCCCTTGGTGGAGCTGAAGCCGATCGCGGGGTTGGGAGCTGGCTATTTGGGAGCGATCGACCGGCAGGGGAAACTATTGCCGGTGGTGGATTTGGCAGATTGCTTGGGTCTGGCTCGATCGCCCTATGGCCTCTCCGATGCGATTGTGGTGTTGCGATCGCCCCAGGGGGTGAGCTTGGGGTTGATTGTCAATGAAGCGGTGGATTTGCAAGGGGTGACGCTGGATCCAGACCCCAGCCTGTTGGTGGCGGAACTGTCAGCCCAGGCCCGCGAAATTGTGCGGGATGTGGTGCTTTTGGCCGGTCAGCCCATCGCCTTGATCAACAGCGAAAATCTGTTCACGGTGTTGCAGCGGCCCGAGTGGCACCAATCGCCCCTTGATTCCGCCACCGATCGCTGGCGGGCCCTTTCAGCGATGGATCAGGCCCTGTTGCGGGCGCGGGCAGTGGAACTGGCGGAGGCCGATCGCGCTGACAGCGACCAAGGGGGGCAACCTTGGATCGTGGTGGAAATTGGTGGCGAGCGCTTTGGCATTGACGCGGCGGCCGTGCGGGAGTTGGCGGAGTTGCCGGTGATTGTGCCCCTGCCTTGTTGTCCGAGCCATGTGCTGGGAAATGCGAATCTGCGGGGCGAGATTGTGACGGCCATTGACATCAGCCCCTGGCTAGGCCAAGAACGCCGGCCCGCCGTCACCCGATCGCTGGTGGCGATCGTGCAGGTGGAGGACTTAACGGTGGGCTTGGCGATCGATCGGGCGATCGAAACCCAATGGGTCAGCGCCCAGCGCTTGGCCCCCGTTCCCTTTAACGCCAGCACCGCCGAGCAACTGGCTCCCGTCAACGGCTCCCTAGATTCAGCAATCGTCAACCGAGACAGCGCCTACATTCGGGGCATCCATGTGGATGGGGGCCAAGCCACCAGTTGGCTGGATGTGGCCACCCTGTTGCGCGATCCGAGCTTGGTGGTTAACGAAAGTCTTTAGGCAAGTCTTGAGGCCCACGGGGCGATCGGCCCCCAACTTTATTTCCCTATTTCCCCCAAGTTTATTTCCCCCAACTTTGCAGGACAAAACCATGAATTCCCCCCTCAAAAACGATAATCACTGGCGACTGCGGTATCAAATCTCCTTGGGATATGCCATGCCGATCGCCCTGTCGATCATTGCCACCACCGTGGTTTTGAATAATGTGCAATCCGTGCGCGAGCAGCAGGCGACTTTCAATCGAGTCACGCAAGTGGAGGAAAAAATCGGGCTTTTAGGGTTCAATGCCCAAACGGTTTCCCGTGCCACCCGAGGATACTTGCTCGATCAAAATCCCGTTTCCATTACTTCCTTTGATCAGGCGCGTCGGAATGTTGACAAAGCCATGACCGATTTGGAAGCGATCGTTGTGGATGCTCGGCAGCGGGAAACCCTGGGCGAACTGAAACAGGATTTGGCGCAATTAATTTCCATCAACGAAAAATTATTGACCATTGCTCGCCAAAATCCGGCCGGGGCGATCGCGGAATGGAAGCGGGATGGGGGTCGCCAAGCCATTCAAAGTGTGGAACGGTTGGTGGAAATTCTGCGTAGTCGGCAATCGGAATTGGTGGACAAAACCCTGAAGGATCAAAACGATGCCCTGACGGCCCTGTCGAATATTTCCCTGTTGACCACGGGGCTGGCGGTTTTGGGATCCACGGTGTTGGGGATTTGGATCGTGGTGGCGGTGAGTCGGCAAATGTTTGAAGTCAGCAGCAGTCTGGCGGCTTCATCCAGTGAAATTGCGGCCACGGTGGAACAGCAGGAACGCACTTCCAGCGCCCAAGCCGCTTCGGTGAATGAAACCACGGCCACGATGGATGAGCTGAGTGCTTCATCGCGGCAGTCGGCGGAACAGGCGGAGTCGGCGGCGGCGGCTTCCCAGCGGGTTTTGCATTTGGTGGAGGATGGCAACCGCACCGTGGGCCAAACTCTGGAGAGCATGACGGAAATGAGAATGCAAATGAATGCGATCGCCCAACAAATTTCCCAACTGAGCAGCCAGGCGGCCCAAATTGGCAGCATTACACAGTTGGTGACGGATGTGGCCAATCAAACCAATATGTTGGCCCTGAATGCGGCGGTGGAGGCCGTGCGGGCCGGGGAACATGGCAAGGGCTTTTCGGTGGTGGCGGCGGAAATTCGCAAGCTGGCCGATCGCAGCAAGGAATCGGCCCAAAAAATTGATGGGTTGGTGACGGAAATTCAAGGGGCGATCGACACCACGGTCATGGCCACGGAAGAGGGCAGCAAGCGCGTGGAAACGGGCTTAACGGCCAGCCAGCAAACGGCGGGGGCCTTTGACGAGGTGGCCCGGGCGATCGATATGGTGGTGGTGAGTAACCAACAAATTTCGCTGAATATTCGTCAGCAGGCGATCGCCGTTGATCAAGTGGTGCAGGCCATGAACGCCTTGAACCAAGGGGCCAAGCAAACCGCTGAAGGTATTGCCCAAACCCGCATTGGCACTCGACGCTTGGAAGAGGCGGCCCGCGATCTGCAAGAGATGGTTTAGGTTCCAGACCGGGTAATGGCTAATGGCAATCATTGACGATCGGGATCTGCGGGAACTCTATCGCTTGTCCAGTGGCGAGCATCTGCAAACCCTGGAAACGGGACTGCTGCGGTTTGAACAAAATCCCAGCGATCGCGATGACTTTGCGGAACTGTTGCGGGCGGCCCACACCCTGAAGGGAGACTCGCGAATGTTGGGGGTGAACCATGTGGAAAAACTGGTTCATCAGGTGGAGCATGTGCTGAAGCAGTTGCAGAGCCAGGAACTCAGCCTCACGCCGCTGCTGGCGGAAACGCTCTATAACACTCTGGATGCGGTCAAGCAGTTGGTGCAGGAGGCCACGGAGGAGCTGCCGAGTGAGCTGCCTTCTGCGATCGATCCGGTGCGAGTGTTGGCCCGGTTAATGCAGGCCAGCAGTGGGGTGGCCGAGTCGGAGTTGATGCCGTTGGCACCCAGTCTGCTCCCGATCGCCCAAACGGCCCCAGCGAGTTTTGAAGGAAACTCAGAGCTAATTCCAGAGCTAATTCCAGACCCCCAATTAATTCCAGAGCTAATTCCAGAGCCAATTCCAGACCCCCAATTAATTCCAGAGCTAATTTCAGAACAGCCCAGCGAACCGGAAGCAACCTCCTCGACAACACCGCCAGCGGTTTCTAATTCGGTTCCGGTGCTTGGAGTCGATCGCCCCACTTCTGTACCCTCAGAATCGCCCCCACCGGCTCGATCGCCCGATCGCCCAACCAGTCCAGTTCATTCAATCCATTCAGTCAATCCCATCACGCCCGCTAGCGCCGAGCCGTATCACATCGACACGATCCGCGTTGCCACCCGCCATTTAGATGGCCTGGTCGATCGGGTGGGTGAATTGGCGGCCATTGAACGACGACTATCCCATCAGGCGGCCTTGCTCGATGGGTTGGTGCGGCTGTGGGAAGAATTGCGATTGCTCGATCAGGGACAGCAGCGGATGAGTGATCCCACCCTAGCCACCGATCGTCGTCGTAGCGATCAGCAACGGCATCAACTGCACGAAGACTTTCAACAGGCTCTCTATGGCTTGCGGGAGCGAGTGCAAAACGCCAACCATCGCCTAGAGGCGATCACCGATGACCTGAAAGATCGCACCCGTTCCCTGCGGTTGTTGCCCTTGGCCACGGTGTTTCAACATTTTCCGCGCATGGTGCGTGACTTGGCCCAGCAGCAGGGCAAGGCCGTCACCCTGGTGGTGGAAGGGGGCGAAACCACCGCCGATAAACAGGTGATTGAGGCACTGCGAGATCCCTTGTTGCACCTGGTACGCAATGCGATCGACCACGGCATTGAGTTGGCGGCTGAACGTCAGGCGGCCGGCAAACCCGCTTGTGCCACCTTGCGGTTGCGGGGTGCTCAACAGGGCGATCGGGTCTTGATTTCCCTCAGCGACGACGGCCGTGGCTTGGATCGTCAGGCAATTATCGCCACCGCCGTTCGGCAGCAGCTTTACAGTGCCGAGGAACTTGCCCATTGGCAGGATGAACAGATCTTTGAGCTAATTTTGCTGCCAGGATTTTCCACCCGACTGGAAGCCACCGAGCTATCGGGACGGGGCGTTGGCCTCGATGCGGTGCGGGTTTGTGCGGAACGGCTGAAGGGTCGGGTGATGGTGCAGTCCAAGCCGGGTCAGGGTTGCACCATCACCCTCACGGTGGGGACAACCCTGGCGGCCACCCAAGCCCTGTTGGTGATGACGCGCGATCGCACCTTGGCCATTCCGTTGGAGTATGTTCACGAAACACGCCTTGTGCCGGTCAATCAAATCACCGCCTTGGAAGGTCGCCCCGTGATTCTGCTGGAAGGGGAACCGGTTTCCGCCACCGACCTAGGAGATTTGCTGGAGTTGCCGGGATTGCCGCCGGGGCCCGCGCCCGATCGGGTCGATGTCATTCCCCATCCCTGCGTGGTGTTGGTGATGGGGCGCGATCGCCTAGCCGTGTTTGTCGATCGGCTAATTGATGTGCAAGAAATTATGCTCAAGCCCCAGAGCAAACTGCTGGTGCGTGTGCGGAATGTGTCTGGGGTGACGATTTTGGGCAATGGGGATGTGTGCCCCGTGTTGCACCCGCCGGACTTGTTTGCCACCTTGGGCGGCCGCACCAGCCGCAACAGCAGCCTAAGCACGGCCGATTCCCTGAGCATGGCCCGGCCGCCCGCGATTTTGTTGGTGGAAGATTCGATCGCCACCCGTACCCAAGAAAAGCGGATTTTGGAAACCGCTGGCTACGATGTGGTGACCGCCACCGACGGGATGGATGCACTGCACAAGCTGCGATCGCGCACTTTCGACGCGATCGTCTCCGATATTCAAATGCCTCGTTTGGATGGGTTGGGGCTAACGGCGCGAATTCGTCAAATGCCCGAATACGACGACCTCCCGATCGTGCTCGTATCCTCCCTGAATTCCGACGCAGACAAACGACGGGGCGCGGAAGCCGGAGCCAATGCCTACCTAACCAAGGATGCGTTTAACCAAGCGGCGCTGCTGGGAATTTTGCGCGAACTGGCCCGATCGCCCTAGGGACTGTTATGGGTTATGCGTCATTTGCCCTAGCATTCCCAAAAATCAGCCGACGGGGCGCGATCGGGGTCAGAAAACCCAGACCCGAAAACCCAAACCTAATCAATCCAGATCAGTCGATCCGGTGATTGTTGGCAATTAAACGGTTGGTCAATAAATAATCCCGAGGCATAAACGGCTAGACGTGATTGGTGAACGATTTAATGGCGTTCTAGCTCGTGACCGGCAACGGTTGACCCATGCCAACCCGGAAACTCAACAGCTTCCTCAATTACCTAATTGATCGAGTGATCGCGAGCTAGAACGTCCCCCCCTAATCGATCGACAACTCCCCATGAACAAGTCATGAATGAATTGTGAGGCCTGTTTGCCCTAAAACTCCCTCAACAAGATTTCTTGAGCAAACACACAATGAAATGAAGCCAAAAAGCTGAGAGCGAAAGCAATTCAGAATTTCCCAAAGACCTGACGGATTCCTAGAGCCGTTCACCAATTCCCATCGAATGATCCATGCGATCGGGTGGATGCTGGCGGCGATCGGAAAGATTAGTCCCCTTTGGGTTCCTTGCCAACTACTAAGCGATTGGCAACGGTTTCGGGTTGAATCGCAGACAGCACCACATGGCCCGAATCCGAAATAATCACAGCTCTGGTGCGGCGACCATAGGTGGCATCAATTAATTGGCCACGATCTTTTGCATCAGTAACTAGGCGACGAATCGGAGCCGAGTCAGGGCTGACAATGGCAATGATTCGATTGGCCGCCACAATATTACCGAAACCAACATTAATGAGTTGAATGTCCATCGACAAATTCCTCAAAGAGAAAACCCGTGAAGGTTGATTGAGTGGTTGGTAGATAATGATTAGTCACTCCGGGACAGAATCGATCCCAGCCTAATTAGGCAGGTTATGACCTAGTTGATCGCCGTTGTTGAGCACAGCAGGGCCCTCTCAGGTAGCAACCGCATGAGCGGTTATACCTACTGAGCACTATCTCAATGAACCAACCCAGAATGAATGGGTCTAAATCTCCTATTGAGAGGATTAGCCCCAGTTAATCAGGGTAGGGGATGGATCGGGAATCGATCTCCCAAGGGGAAATTCAGTGTGCATCAGGACGATCTAGCACGAATGAACCAGGATAGATCGTCATGATGGATCACAACATCGATCAGGCAGGGCAGATTTGCGCGGACTGACTAACACACATGGAAAATTTAGCTCGAAAAATGAACATTCAGTCTATTTTCACAAAATTTCCCAGTAAGTTGATCAGTCTCTGTTCTCCAATAGTTGATTAAAGCGGTGAATTTGCCAAAAAACATGGTTCAACCGCTGTTGATCGTCTAAACCCATGGCGAGTTCCTGGGTAGTTTGCCAGCGGGTTTGATCGAGCCACAGCTCAAAAACTGCTCCGTGGGGGATGGAAATTTGCCATGTTCTTGGGGAGCCGAGGATCTCTGAGATTAGGTGTTGCAAGATCCAGTGATGGGTGATGATCCAAAGGCAGGGATCGGGATTTTGTGGCTCTGTTTCGGTGGGGTTTGTATCAATAAACTGGCTAATTAGACCTTGTAAAAAGATCTGTGCTCGCGATCGCCCGGCTTCTAGGGTTTCTGATTGCGGAATTGGGATCCATTCCCAGGAATTTTCCAGTTTTTGGCAAAGTTCGGGATATTGTCGCCTGGCTTCGTTCCAGGTCAGCCCCTGAAAAATACCGTTGTCAAATTCGCAAAGGTGGGTGTCGGTGATGATGGGCGGTAGGGGCCGATCGCCCGTGGCCGGGTGAGCCATGGCGGCCGATCGCGCCAGTTGGGCAGTTTCTTGGGCCCGTTGTTGGGGGCTGCTGTAAATGGTTTGGGGATGGGCCCCCTGTTGGGCCAGGGCTTGGCCAAGCGATCGCGCCTGGGTTTGGCCCCGATCGGTCAAGGGGTCGTCGGCTCGCCCCATCATTCGCCCCGCTGCATTCCCGATCGACTCCGTATGACGGATAAAAAAGAGTTTCAGCATCAATTAGAATTCGTGGCCCTTAGGAAGGGGTAGAACGCATTGGGCAAGCTCCTACAATAATTGGGGAGTTTGGAATTGGGGAGTCTGGCGATCGGGCCTTGGCTGTCCATGCCCAGATCCCTTCTCAACCGCCGCGTTCAAAACCAGAGCCGATGCTACTAAAGTCCACCACCCGCCATATCCGCATCTTCGCCGCCGAGTTGGCCAATGATGATATTGTGCCGAGCGAAACGAAGCTCACGATTGATGTTGATCCCGACAATGAGTTTTTGTGGAATCCGGAGGCGCTCCAACAGGTCTACCGTAAGTTTGAAGAGCTGGTGGCCCAGTCGGCGGGTCAAGATTTGACGGAATATAACCTGCGGCGAATTGGGTCAGATTTGGAGCATTTCGTGCGATCGCTGTTGCAAAATGGCACGATCGCCTACAACTTGGAAACCCGCGCGGTGAATTACAGCATGGGCTTGCCGCAGGTTTCGCCCTAGGGGTTGTGCTCGGTGCGATCGGGGCTTGATTGGGGTTTGGTCAGTTTCTGAGCATGGCCCGATCAATTTCTGGTCTGTCCGATTCGGTCTGTTTGAGCGGTCTGATCAGTTGCAGTTCAAGGCGTTAATTCTGCCAGCTCAACAGCTCCAACCCCAGGTCACAGACAAGGGGCTTAAGCCCCTTGCCCCTCGGTCGATCGCGGAACCCCAAGAACCTGTTCCCCGCAGGCCTTCGCCCTAAACAGCCAACTGCCGGAAAAAAGATTGCCGCCACTGGGCATCCCGCTTGCGATCGCACAAAAATTCCAGCACGCGAATGCCTTGGGCGGGCAGTTGGCTCAAGGAATCGCAAAACTGCTGCCATTGGGTAATTTGCCGATATTCAATGCCATAGCTCTGGCAAAGGCTGGCAAAGTTGACCGATTGCGGCGTGGCAAAAAACTCCTCAAAAGGGGGTTCAAACTGCGAAACGGGCAGCATTTCAAAGATGCCGCCGCCGTTGTTGTTAATCAGCAAAATGGTGAGGCTGCCTTGGAAGTGGCGACGGGCTAAGAAGCCGTTGGTGTCGTGTAGCAGGGCCAAATCTCCGGTGAGCATCACGGCCGGTTGATGGTGTTGGGCCAGGCCGATCGCGGTGGAAAGGCTGCCATCAATGCCGTTGGCTCCCCGATTAAAGAAGGGCTGAATTTCCCGGTTGTTGATGCCCCAAAAATATTCCACATCCCGCACGGGCATACTGTTGCAGATAAAAATTGGGGTGCGATCGGGCAGCGTTTGCGGCAACAGCCAGGCGATTTTGCTCTCCAGACGTTGGGTCTGTTCCGCCAGGGCCTGTTTCACGGTGATTTCCATGGCCCGATCACCCGCTAGCCAAGTTTGCAAATAGTCGGAGGGGGGCAAGTCCGGTTCCGGGGTTTCCCACAGTTCGATCGCCCCCTGGATCGATCGCGTGCGGCCATGGAGCGGATCCAAGTTGCGATCGCCCGGATCCAAAACCCATTGGGGCGCATCGGTTTCCATTAACCACAGGCGCAGGGTCTTGCTGATTGGTAAGCCCCCCAGCCGCAGCACCATGGTGGGCCGCAGTTGTTCCCGCTGGTGGGGATTGCGCAACATCAAGTCGTAGTGGGCCACCAAGTGCTGATTCAGGGCCCCAAAATTCCGCAACGGCGAAAGGCCCTCCGCCAACACGGGCCAACCGAGTGATCGCGCCAAGCGTCCCACCGCTGCACAATAGGCCGCCGGATCCGCCGGTTGGGCCGGCCCCGCCACAATCAGCCCCCGCTCCGTTTGGCGGGCCCCTTGCCAAAACTCCTGCCAGGGCAACCGGGAAAACGTAATCGGTCGGCGCACCGGCTGCAAATGCCCAAAGAATTCCTGATCATGCCAATTGGCCCGTAGCTGGGCGAGGGCATCGGCCACGGCCGGTTCCGGCAAAGGGGGCAACGGATCCCGCAAGGGAACATTCAGATGCACGGGGCCCGGGGCGGCGATCGCCCGTTGGGCCGCCTGGGCCAGGGTTTGGCGCAAATAGGCCAACAGGTCTAACCGAGGTTCCGGCAGGGCCAATTCTGCCTGCCAAACGGGATAAATTCCAAAGAGCTTGAGCTGATCGATCGCCTGGCCCGCCGCACAATCGCGCAACTCTGGTGGGCGATCGGCCGTGAGCAACAACAGGGGCACGCCACTTTCGCGAGCTTCAATCACCGCCGGGAAAAAGTTGGCCCCCGCCGTGCCCGATGTGCAAACCACCGCCACCGGCCGGTGCGATCGCCGGGCCGCCCCCAGGGCCCAAAACGCCCCCGATCGCTCATCCAAAATCGGAATCGCCGTCATTTGCGGATGGCTGGCCAGGGCGATCGTTAACGGGGTCGATCGGGAGCCTGGGCAAATCACCACCTCCGTCACCCCCACCCGCACCAGCGTTTCCGCCAACACCGAAGCCCACAACGTATTGCGATTCGTGAAATCCATCCCCAAGATCAAACCCCTATCCAACCGCGCATGACCCGCGTGTTGACACTCCCCGTCCTAAAGAGACAGGGATTCTTGATTCTACGAGGTTGCTTGCCTTGACAGGGTTTCCCCAACCAAAGTAGAGGCATCCTCTCCCCAAGCGTTGCACGGTTCAAGACCGTAGCTTCCGGTATGCCCTACCGTAGCCAATCCCCGACTGAGGATATTTCTAGCTGCATTGTGGTCACGATTGAGGACAGCTCCGCACCGACAAATATGCGTCCTTGTTGACAGCCCTTTCTTGACAATCGCGCCACAGCTAGAGCATTCCTGGCTTGTGTAGTGAGGCGGGACGGCAACGGTGATCTTGCCAAACACTTTGCCAAAATATTCCAGCCACACTCTGAACTGATACCAGGATGCATCGTTAATCGACTTGGCAAGGCAGTGATTCTGCACCATGTTTTTGATTCTCAAATCTTCGTAGACGATCAAGTCGTTAGACTGAACTACGCACCGTGCCAATTTCACAGCATGGTCTTTACGCTGCCTACTTATTTTGAGATGGCGCTTGCCTAAAATCACCCTTGCCTTGCGACGATTGCTTGACCCTTTAACCTTTCTGCTAACCCTCCTTTGAGCCTGCTTGATTCGTTGCTCTCCCCTGCGAAGAAAGCGCGGATTTTCCGCTCTGTCGCCATCCTGAGTGACGTAGAAATCGTTGAGTCCTACATCTAACCCAACCGCCTTACCAGAAGGCTGGACTACTTCAAAGCGTTCAACAGATACGGCAAATTGAACATAGTACCCATCTGCACGTTTTACCAGTCTGACCCGCTTGATTTGGTTAGGTTGGTAAAAATGCAAATCACGAGTTCCCTTCAGTTTCAATCTGCCAATCTGCTTACCATCGGTGAACGTGATTGACTTACGATCCTCCGCTAGTTTCCACCCAGTCGTTTTGTATTCCACTGAGCGAACGTCTTTCTTAAATTGCGGAAAACCTTTCTTGCCTGGGATCTGCTTTTTGCAGTTCTCATAAAACCGCGAGATCGCAGACCAAGTGCGTTCTGCCGATGCTTGACGAGCCATTGAGTTGAGTTCATTGGCAAACGGAAATTCTTTTGCCAGCACCGCACAGTACTTGTTGAGGTCGTATTTAGACAAGCCTTTATTATCCATCCAATAGCGCAAGCACTTGTTTTGGATGAACTTGGCAGTCCTCAACGCCTCATCAATAGCGCTGAACTGAGCAGGCTTTCCGTAGACTTTGAACTCAAGAATTAGCATATTTGCATTATAGCTTATGCTGACTTGCTTGGCATAAGAATGACGGGCACTAAAGTACTCCTGTCGCCTTTCATCCTTGCGCTAAAGAGACAAGGTTTTCATGCTCCCGTGCGACCTGATAACCTTACTGCTGTCTAGGCTTTCTAGGTTATCTAGACCGCGCAGGTTCTTGGATCTCATTTCCCCTTGGATCTTGGATTTTGAATCTGGGATCTGGGGGTTGGTCTTGGGCCGCACAACCCTCGCCCCTTTCTTACACCTTCGGCATACCGCCATGAAACTGCTCGACTCACAGGGCCGCCTCCTTGGCAAACTCAGCATTTTAGACCTCGGTGCAGGCCTGGTTATCCTGCTTGTGCTGGTTGGGATTTTCTTGGTGCCCGGAACCGGCGGCTCCGTGGCCCAAGTGGGCGCAGTGAAACAAATGGTCGAAATTGACGCGGTGGCTCGGGGTCTTTCCATTCGGGATCCGCAAACCGTGATCCAAGAAATGACCAGTTCCGGCAAAACCAACGTGATTATTCGGAACCAGCCCTACGGCAGCATCACTGTGAAATCGGTGCAAACCCTCACCCGCACTACCCTGGTTCCCCAACCCGATGGCACGGTGAAAGCCCTGCCGGATCCGCGCCCTGATTTGTATAACAGTGACCTGTATTTGACCCTCAGCGGCGAGGCCACCATGACGGAAAATGGGCCCGTTCTGGGGAATAACAAGCTCAAAATCGGTATTCCTGTGGAATTGGAAGGCAAGGCCTATAACTTCAATGCCAGCGTGATTGATGTGCGGTTGCTGAAGAAATAGGTTTGTTTTTTCGGTTATCGATTTCTAATCGATTTCTAAATGATTGATTTCTGAATGATCGATCGCCACATGGTTGCATGGTTGATTTCTGAGTGATCAACTTCTGAATGATCGATCGAACCGATCCCGGCCATCAGCGCGATCGAGGCGATCGCCCCCCATAACCCCATAAAATTTCGCCCTATTACCCTATGAATATTCACCACGTCGCCAGTCAGCCTTTTTTAGATCAAAAGCCCGGCACTTCCGGTCTGCGGAAGCGCGTGCCCATTTTTCAACAGCGGCATTATTTAGAAAATTTTGTTCAATCCATCTTTGACAGCCTCGAAAATTTTGCCGGCCAAACCCTAGTCCTGGGTGGCGATGGGCGCTACTACAACCGCACCGCGATCCAAACAATTTTGAAAATGGCGGCGGCCAATGGGGTGGGGCGTGTGTTGGTGGGTCAGGGGGGAATTTTGTCCACCCCGGCGGCCTCCTGCGTGATCCGCAAAAATGAAGCCTTTGGCGGCATCATCCTTTCGGCCAGCCACAACCCCGGTGGCCCCGACGCGGACTTTGGCATCAAGTTCAACACGGCCAACGGCGGCCCGGCTCCCGAAAAGGTAACCGATGCGATTTATCACCGCACCAAAACCCTGGATGGCTATCGGATCCTGGAGGCGACGGATTTGGATCTCGATCGCCCCGGCACGAGTCAACTGGGCAACATGGCCGTTGAGGTGATCGATTCCGTCAGCGACTACGCGGCCCTGATGCAGTCGTTATTTGACTTCGATCGCCTGCGGGATTGGTTCAAAACCGGCCGCGCCTGCGTGGATTCCATGCACGCCGTGACCGGCCCCTATGCCCAAGCAATTTTGCAAGGGCTGTTGGGTGCGCCGGCCGGTACGGTGATGAACGGTGTGCCCCTGGAAGACTTTGGCGGGGGGCATCCGGATCCGAACCTGGTTTATGCCCATGACTTGGTGGAAATTCTGTTTGGCGACGGTGCGCCGGACTTTGGGGCCGCTTCCGATGGGGACGGCGATCGGAACATGATTTTGGGGCGCAACTTCTTCGTCACCCCCAGCGACAGCTTGGCCGTGTTGGCCGCCAACGCCACCCTCATTCCGGGCTATCGCGATGGTTTGGCCGGTGTGGCGCGATCGATGCCCACCAGCGCCGCCGTCGATCGGGTGGCGGCCAAACTAGGCATTGATTGCTATGAAACCCCCACCGGCTGGAAATTCTTCGGTAATTTGCTGGATGCGGGCAAGGCCACCCTCTGCGGCGAAGAAAGCTTCGGCACGGGGTCGAACCATGTGCGCGAAAAAGACGGACTCTGGGCGGTGCTGTTCTGGCTGAACTTGCTGGCGGTGCGCGGCCAATCCGTGGAGGCGATTGTGCGGGAACATTGGCAAACCTACGGCCGCAACTACTATTCCCGCCATGACTATGAAGAGGTGGAGAGCGATCAGGCTCATACCCTGGTCGAGAACCTGCGGGCCAAGCTGGGTGACCTGAAGGGCCAGAAATTCGGCTCCTACGAGGTGGACTACGCCGATGATTTTGCCTACACCGACCCTGTGGACGGCAGCCTCAGCCAAAAACAAGGGATTCGGATCGGGTTCACGGATGGCTCCCGGATTGTGTTCCGCCTGTCGGGCACGGGAACCCAAGGAGCCACGCTGCGGTTGTATTTGGAAAGCTACGAACCCGATTCCGCCAAGCATGATCAAGACACCCAAGTCGCCCTCGGAGATTTGATCGCGATCGCGGAGGAAGTGGCCCAAATCAAGTCCCTGACCGGGCGCGATCGCCCCACGGTGATCACCTAACGATCGCTTGCTGCGATCTGATTGCTGATTGATTCGCGGATTGCCTCGCAGGTCGCGTTACAGCGATCCCGTGGCTGGTAATCAAGTCCCTCTCCCGATTTGGGAGAGGGATTTAGGATGAGGGTCTTGATTGATGCAAGCGGTCTATTGAGGGTGAGGCGAGTCCTGCACCCGGCGAGCGACCTTCGTGGCCGCATTTTCACCGGTCTTGGATCTGGGGTCAGTTACCGGATACTTGGCTGATCAACCCTGAGTTTCCCGGCTTGGCTTTGACAGCCTCGATCGAGACTCTCGATTAAATCGGCTCGTCAAGCCCCGTTGAGCTTATGTGGAACCTGTTTAGATGGGCGATACTGGATTTGAACCAGTGACCCCTTCCGTGTGAAGGAAGTGCGCTACCACTGTGCTAATCGCCCGCGCTCAGTGCGTTTCCGCCTTTGCAGAATCAAAGATTAGCATGGTGACCGCAATTGCTCAAGTCATTTGGCAAAATTTTTTGAACATTTTTGGAACTTTCGTCGGCAGCATCAGGGTTTCAGGCGATTTGACGACCCCTCAGGCTGGTTGTAACGAAAAGCTTTGATTGTTTTTCGATTTTTGTAGTTTCCTATACGGGTGCTACAGCTAAAATAAATACCGGCTTTAGGTTGGTTGAGGCTGCTAGCGTGAACGCCACTTCGGTTCTTTTGGAAGATTTGCGCGCTGGCACAACCAGCAATCGCGCCCGTCGCTACGATCCCAAGGAAATTGCCCGATTTTACGGCTGGCGACCTTGGATTGGCATCTTGCGGCTGTTGCAAATTGCTTGGTTCAGTGCTGCATTCGTGTTTGGCTGGTTGAGCGATCAGTTGTGGGGCGAGCGGTCTGACCAAGTGGGCCAGCGAGCCGAGCAACTGCGTCAAATTTTGATCCACTTGGGCCCCACGTTCATCAAAGTTGGGCAAGCCCTGTCCACTCGGCCCGATCTGGTGCGGGTGGATTATTTGGCGGAACTCGAAAAACTTCAGGATCAGCTCCCGCCGTTTTCGACGGAGCTGGCTTTCAGCATCATTGAAGCGGACTTGGATCGCCCCCTGCGGGACATCTTCCGCGAAATTTCCCCCGAACCGATCGCGGCGGCCAGCTTGGGACAGGTCTACCGCGCCAAGCTCTACAGCGGCGAGGACGTGGCCGTGAAAGTGCAGCGGCCGAATCTGCTGCCCACCTTGACCCTTGATTTGTATTTAATTCGCTGGTGTGCCAGTTGGGCCGCTCCTTGGTTGCCGCTCAATTTGGGTCATGATTTGACCCTGATTGTGGATGAATTTGGCAGCAAACTTTTTGAAGAAATTGATTACCAAAACGAAGGACGCAACGCCGAGCGATTTGGTGAAAATTTTCGTGATGATCCCACGGTCAAAGTGCCGGTCATTTACTGGGACTACAGCAGCCATCGGGTGCTGACGTTGGAATGGATTGACGGCCTCAAGCTGACCAACACGGACTCGGTGCGGGAAGCGGGTCTCGATCGGGATTCTTTGATCGGAATTGGGGTCACTTCTGGCCTGCGACAGCTCCTAGAATTTGGCTTTTTCCATGCGGATCCCCACCCGGGAAATCTGTTTGCCCTGCGCGATGGTCGCATGGCTTACATTGATTTTGGGATGATGGATCAGTTAAACGAATCCACCAAGGAAACGATCGTGGATTCGGTGGTGCACTTGTTGAACCGGAAGTATGAGGAATTGGCGGGGGATTTTGTGCGCCTCGGTTTCCTGGCTCCGAATACGAATATTCGTCCCATCATTCCGGCGCTGGAGTCGGTTTTGGGCGAAGCGATCGGGCGGAATGTGGGCAGCTTCAACTTCAAAACCGTCACCGATCGGTTCTCGGAGTTGATGTATGATTATCCGTTCCGAGTGCCGGCCAAATTTGCCTTGATTATTCGATCGCTCGTCACCCAAGAGGGCTTGGCCCTGAGCCTGAACCCCCAGTTCAAGATTCTGGAAATTGCCTATCCTTACGTGGCGCGACGGTTGTTGATGGGGGAATCGCCCCAACTGCGTCGCCGTCTGATTGAAGTGCTGTTTGAAGATGGCAAATTTCAATGGACGCGCCTGGAAAATATGCTGGCGATCGCCCGTTCAGATTCCGGGTTTGACCTGGTTCCCACCGCCGGTTTGGGATTGCGCTATTTGATGTCAGAAGAGGGGCAATTGCTGCGCCAACGGCTGTTGCTAGCCCTGGTGGAAGACGATCGCCTCCATGGGGCTGAATTGCAACGTCTGTGGGATTTGGTGAAGGATGATTTGGAACCCAGTCGCCTGATGCAAGTGGCGTTAGATACGGCTTGGGATGCGATCGCTGAATTCTCGCGCGATCGGGCTGCTCAATTGTTGCCCACTTGGGGCGCACCGGCTGCTGCTTTTAAAAGTTAGCCTGCAACCCGTGGTCAACTAACTTCAACCAATCATCAACCAATACGAATAACGGTCAACTAACCGGAATTAACCGGAACCAATAGCGGCCAGCTAACACGAACCAACACAAACTTAACTGATGGGATCAGGGGCTTAAGCTATGGAACAAGGGGCTTAAGCCCCTTGTCTGTTAGGGTTGTATCCGTTTTGGCTGCACTGATCGCTGGAGCTACTAGCCTACTTTTGCTCGTTCAAGTTCACCGCATGGAGACCGCATTCTTTTTTGCCCGCGTCTTCCCACCACCAACGACCTTCCCGCTCATGTTGGTTGGGCAACACGGGCCGGGTGCAAGGTTCACAGCCAATGCTGATAAAGCCCTTTTCATGAAGTGCGTTATAGGGAACTTCGTAGGCGCGAATGTACATCCAAACATCGCTGGAAGACCAATTAGCCAGCGGATTAAACTTCACCAATTGATGGTCGGGTGTTGAAAATCCACCATCCACTTGCACGATCGGAACACTATCCCGAGTGGCGGGATTTTGATCTTTCCGTTGCCCCGTAACCCAAGCATCCAAGGTGGCTAATTTACGGCGCAGGGGTGCAACCTTACGGATGCCACAGCACTCTTTATGGCCATCTTCATAGAAGCTAAATAGCCCCTTGGCGTTCACCAATGCTTCCACGGCCGCCGCATCGGGAAACATCACATCGATCGAGATGTTGTAGCGTTGACGAACGCGATCGAGCAGTTGATAGGTTTCCGCATGTAGCCGCCCCGTGTCCAGGGTAAACACCTTAAAGGGCTTGCCCAATCGATGGGCCATATCAATCAAAACCACATCCTCAGCGCCGCTGAAGGAAATGGCCATATTGTCATACAAACTCAGGGCCCGATCGAGAATTTTTTGGGGGCTTTCATTCTCTAATTCCTGAGCCAAACTGTTAATGTCAATGGCGGGGGCAGCTAAGGATGTCACGGTGGGTGTTCTCCCTTGGATCGTGATGAAAATTGAGCGCAATTGAGCGGGAAGCGAACGGCAAGGCAATCCCACCCCAATTTGCTGAAATGCGGAAGTCCAAGGGATCCATTTTATGATGGCGACGACCATTCAGGGATTCAGGGTTAGCGTTGCGGCCTGGCCTGAAGGGGATTCGCAGTCGATCGTGAACACAGGGCCGCCTGTTGGCCAAAAGCCGGGTCAATGGCAGCGCCCATGCATCCAAGCCGGCCAATCTTGTCACCGAAGCGATCGCGACTTGACATTTCCCGAAATTTCTTCCACTCTGTCCAATTAGTCTTTACGGCTAGTCTTTGCAGCCACTTCGATCGCCCATTTTGTCCCGATCGCGTCGTCCGCCTCAGCCTGTGACCGCGATCGCGCTGTCATCTATCCAAGTTTCGATCTATCTATATATTAGGAATACTGGGTCAGCCCTCCGCCATCCATGACAACCCTTGTTATTGTCGAGTCCCCGACCAAAGCGAAAACCATTCGTAACTTTCTGCCGTCTGGCTATCAGGTAACGGCTTCGATGGGTCATATTCGCGACTTGCCCCAATCGGCAAGTGAGATTCCGGCGGCGGTTAAGGGCGAACAGTGGGCCCAATTAGGGGTCAACATTGAAAAGAACTTTGAACCCCTCTACGTCATTCCCAAGGACAAAAAAAAGGTCGTTAAAGAGTTACAAGACTCTTTGAAGCTGGCCGATGAATTGGTCCTGGCCACTGACGAAGACCGAGAAGGGGAAAGCATTAGCTGGCATTTATTGCAGGTTTTGAAACCGAAAGTGCCCGTGAAACGAATGGTCTTCCATGAAATTACGGAAGAGGCCATTCGATCGGCCATTCAAAACTGTCGCCAGGTGAACGATAACCTCGTTCATGCCCAAGAAACCCGCCGAATTCTCGATCGCTTGGTGGGCTACACCCTGTCGCCTTTGCTGTGGAAAAAAATCGCGGCGGGGCTGTCGGCAGGGCGGGTGCAGTCCGTGGCCGTGCGGATGTTGGTGATTCGGGAACGGGCCCGGCGGGCGTTCAAAACCGGAACCTATTGGGACTTGAAGGCGGCGCTGACCAGCTTGGACGATCGCCCCTTTGAAGCCAAGTTGGTGGCCCTGGATGGCAAAAAATTGGCCACGGGGGCGGATTTTGACGAAGCCACCGGGCAAATCGCGGCGGGTAAAAAGGTTGTTTTGCTCAATGAAGAGCAGGCCCAAACCCTGCGCGATCGCCTGCGATCGGGCGATTGGACGGTGGTGGACATTGAGGAGCGACCCAACACCCGCAAGCCATCGCCTCCCTTCACCACCTCCACCCTGCAACAGGAGGCGAACCGCAAGCTGCGGCTCTCGGCCCGGGACACCATGCGCACGGCCCAAAGTCTCTACGAGCAGGGCTATATCACCTATATGCGAACCGACTCGGTACACCTGTCTCAACAGGCGATCGAGGCGGCCCGTGCTTGCGTGACGGAACTCTACGGCGCAAATTACCTGAGTCCCCAACCGCGTCAATATGCCACCAAGGCCAAGGGGGCCCAAGAAGCCCACGAAGCGATCCGCCCGGCCGGCAGCACATTCCGCACACCGCAACAAACGGGCCTCAGCGGACGGGAACTGCAACTATACGATTTGATTTGGAAACGGACGGTGGCCTGTCAGATGGCCGATGCGCGCCAAACCTTCGTTTCGGCCCAAATTCGGGTGGAAAACGCTGAGTTTCGGGCCAGCGGCAAGCGGATTGACTTCCCGGGCTTTTTCCGAGCCTATGTGGAAGGGTCAGATGATCCCGATGCGGCGATCGAGGATCGGGAAGTGTTGCTGCCGCCACTGACCAAGGGCGATCGGGTCAATTGCCAAGACCTGGAAGCCCTGCGCCACGACACCCAACCCCCCGCCCGCTACACGGAAGCGGCCTTGGTGAAAATGCTGGAAAACGAAGGCATCGGCCGCCCCAGTACCTACGCCAGCATTATCGGCACGATTGTCGATCGGGGCTATGCCCAACAACTCGGCAATGCCCTGGTTCCCACCTTCACGGCCTTTGCGGTCACGGGTCTTCTGGAAAATCATTTTCCTGACCTGGTGGACTTTGGGTTCACGGCCCAAATGGAACGCACCTTGGACGAAATTTCCACGGGCAAAACCTCCTGGTTGCCCTATTTGCGTCAGTTCTACTTGGGCGATGGGGGGCTGGATACGCAGGTGAAGGTGCGCGAAAGCGCGATCGACCCGGCCGAAGCCCGCACGATCGTTTTGGAAGATTTGAACGCCGATATTCGGATTGGGCGCTACGGAGCCTATGTGGAAGTCGTGGACGACCAGGGCGCAACGATCAAAGCCTCCCTGCCCAAGGATTTAACTCCAGCCGATCTAGACGCGGAGCAAATTGCCGCCCTGATTCGCCAAAAAACTGAGGGCCCCGCCTCGATCGGCAACCATCCCGAAACCGGCGAATCCATTTACGTGCTGACGGGAGCCTATGGCCCCTACGTGCAATTGGGCGAAGTGACTGACGAAAATCCCAAACCCAAACGCACCTCCTTGCCCCGAGGCGTGACCCCCGAAAATCTGACCCTTGAGCTGGCCTTGGGTCTGCTCTCGTTGCCGCGCTTGTTGGGGCAACACCCGGAGACTGGCCGCCCCGTCAAAGCCAGCCTTGGGCGTTTTGGCCCCTACATTGTTCACGACATGGGCAAGGACGGGGGCCAAGATTACCGATCGCTCAAGGCCGATGATGATGTCACCACCATCACCCTGGAACGGGCCCTGGAACTATTGGCCCAGCCGAAGGCCAGCCGCACCCGCAAACAGAAAACTCCGCTTCGCGAGTTGGGCCCCCACCCGGATGACAACGAACCGGTGAACCTGTATCAGGGGCCCTATGGCATCTATGTCCAACATGGCAAGGTGAATGCGGGCTTGGCAGAAGGGCAAACCGTCGAAAGCCTGACTCTGCCGGAAGCACTGGAATTATTGGCGGCCAAAGCGGGCAGTAAGAAAAAGACTGCCCGTAAGACCACTGGCAAAACCACCAGCAAAACCACCAAGACCGCTGGTAAGACAACGGGTAAAACCACCAGCAAAACCACCAAGACCAAAACCGCAGACGCAGAAGCGGCCTCAGGAGCAACTCCCAAAACCACTCGCACCCGCAAAACCAAAACCACTGAGGACAAGGCCCCGGAAGGCGAAACCACCCGATCGACCCGATCGAGTAGCACTCGCCGCAAGGCTTCCTGAACCGTGATTTAGCCCCTAGGACTCTGGAGGCTTGTCAACCAATGTGAGTGACCAGGGTTGGAGCGGTTGATTCTCTGAGCCTAACAGCCCCAGACAAGGGGCTTAAGCCCCTTGTCCCTACCATCTGGCGATAGCTTAAGCCCCTTGTCCCTACCATCTGGCGATAGCTTAAGCCCCTTGTCCCTACCATTTGGCGATAGGCAGTGGGATCAGAGTCCCTGGAATCTGATGCCAACTATTAAGGGCGATCGGGGAAATGGCGGAAAACCACCCTCCAGCGGGGCAATTCCCACCGCGTGCGCATCCCCAAATCCTTTCTAGAATTGAAGCAACGGCCGGTCTTCGGATTTCCAAACTCCAAACACCGATGCCGATTTCTTCTTTCGGTTTGGTGCTATGAATCAACTAAAAACCACGGTTTTGCTCGCCAGCATGAGCGGCCTGCTGATTTTTGCCAGCGGTCTTTTGTTTGGAGGTGCTCGCGGGGCCTTCCTGGGGCTGGTTTTGGCGGCGGTGATGAACCTGGGATCCTGGTTCTATTCGGACAAAATCGCTCTGGCGGCCTATGGGGCCCAGCCCGTGAATCGATCGCAAGCGCCCCACCTTTACGCCATGTTGGAGCGGCTGTGCGATCGCGCGGGAATGCCTGTGCCCACCCTGCACATCATCCCCAGCCCGATGGCTAATGCCTTTGCCACCGGTCGTGACCCCAACCATGCGGCGGTGGCTGTGACGGAAGGGATTCTGGAAATTTTGCCGGAAGATGAGTTGGCGGCGGTGATTGCCCACGAACTCAGCCACATCCGCAACCGCGATACCCTGACCCAGGCGGTGGCGGCCACCATTGCGGGCGCGATTTCTTACTTGGCTCAGGCGGCCATGTGGTTTGGGGGCGATCGCGATCGGGGCAATCCGTTTGCAGGGTTGTTGGCTATGCTCCTGGCCCCGATCGCTGCCACGGTGATTCAACTGGGTATTTCCCGAACGCGGGAGTTCTCGGCCGATGCGGGAGCCGCAGAGTTAACGGGCGATCCGATGGCCTTGGCTCGGGCCCTGAAGCGCTTGGAAACGATGGCTGATGCCACCCGTCTGGAGGGCAATCCCGCCTTTTCGCCCTTGCTGATCATTAACCCCAGCGCCAAAGACTGGTTGCGCAATTTGTTTTCCACCCATCCTTCCACGGAGTCCCGAATTGCTGCGTTGGCCCGCTTGGCAGGACGCTAGGGAGTTGGTTTAGTCCATTGCGCTAGGGATTTTTCTCGTTATCTTTGAGGGGCGATCGGGTCGTGAAAGCGGCTCGATCGCCCATTTTTTGTGAAATTCTGACGATGAAGATTTTTTGAACTAGTTGCTTGAGTCTCTTTTGGGGAATGTTGCGGCCATATTGCGGGAATATTTTTGGAGAATATTTTTAAGAATGTTTTTCGAGATTATTGTTGAGTCGAGAAATCAAGCAATCAACCAAACAATCAACCAATTAATATCCGGCTGATTAGCCGGCCAATCTTGCTCTTGTCTTGCCCAATCGCGCCATTCCTCGCTAGCTTGGAGAAGAGCGCCGAACGATTGCTGAACAATTGCCGAACGATTAATGCTATTGGGGTTTCCCCGCCATGAACCTTGTGGATGCGTTGCCAACCTTTTCGATCGCCCTGCGCGAGGGGTTTGAAGCGGTTTTGATCATTGGCTTGGTGTTGGCCTGTTTGCAACAAGCGGGCCAAACCCACCTCAACCGATCGGTGGCTTGGGGCATTGTGGCGGGGTTATGCCTGAGTGCCTTGGTCGGCGTTGGGTTGGCCGGGGTCTTCGGAGCCTTGGATCGATCGGTTGCCCCTTGGGCCCCCTTTTGGACTCAAGGCTTAAAAGTGATTCTGGGCGCGATCGCCATTGGTCTGTTGAGTTGGATGTTGGTTTGGATGACTCAGCAGGCCAAACAACTGAAAGGAGAGGTGCAATCCTCCGTTCAGCGGGCGATCGGGGAGCAAGCGGGAGCCGCCTGGAAAATTTTTGGCTTGGTTACGGCCGCTGTGCTGCAAGAGGGACTGGAAACAGTCATTTTCATTGCCGCCCAGTTTCAGGAAAGCCTCGGGGCCGCCGTGGGGGCGATCGCGGGCGTAATTGGAGCCGCCATCATGGGACTGCTGCTATTCCGCTTTGGCATCAAGATTGACGTGCGCCAATTTTTCCAAGTGGTGGGCACAATTCTGCTGCTGGTGGTGGGCGCGTTGGTGATTTCCGTGCTCAAGCACCTGGACGCGGCGGCGGTTCTTTGGGGGCAACTGCATCCTGCCTGGGCTGGCCTTTGTGCCGTGGGGGGCGATTCCTGCTTGCTGGGGCCCTTGGTTTGGGATTGGTCAGCGACCTTGAGCGATCGGGTGTTGCCGGGTGTGTTGCTCAAAACCCTCTTTGGCTACCGTGACCATCTCTACCTGGCTCAGGCGATCGGGTATGGCCTCTTTTTAGGCGGCGTGGGAACCCTCTACTTCCGCAGTTTGCGGGGCCAGCGCTCTCCTGCGGCCCCGGCCGGAGCTTCGCCGGCCCAATCTTCTGCCCAATCGGGTCAAGGCTAGGGCCTGTCGTCAAATCGCCTGAAATCCTGATTCCACCTTTGGCAGATCGTGGGGGACAAGATGCTCCAGCCCCTTGTTACAACGACTGGGACATGGAAAATCAATCGTTTCCGCCTGATCCTAGGAAATGGCGGCAGGCCCTAGGCCAACGCAAGCCCCAAAACCAACCCAACCGTTTGCTGATCAGCCAGTTCAGCCGCTGAATGAGCCGTTGAGTTGCCCCTAGGCCTTGGGCTTGAGATAGGCGATCGCGTGTCGCCAAACGATTGTAGGCTGGTCGTAATGGTCAACAATGCAGATGCAATCACTGTCCTGCCACCTCACCTTGCCTGCAATCAGGTCATTGGTTAGCAGCTTTAGTTCCACTTCTTGCTTATTCTTAATCGCTGTCTGCACTTGACGGGTGCTGGGCAGCCCAGTATTAAATTCTTCAGCCATAGGGAGTGCTCAATGGGACTTGCGTTTGCAAAGTATCACGGATTAGGGAATGACTTTATTCTGCTGGATAACCGCGATCGAGCAGAGCCAATTCTCTCGCCTGAACAGGCCGTGCAACTGTGCGATCGCCATTTTGGCATTGGGGCCGACGGTGTGATCTTCGTGCTGCCCGGCGAGCAGGGAGCCGATTACACCATGCGAATTTTTAACTCCGATGGTTCCGAACCGGAAATGTGCGGCAATGGCATTCGCTGCTTTGCCAAATATTTAGCGGCCCTGGAAGGCCTAGAAAACACCGAAAAAACCTACAAAGTCCACACGCTGGCGGGTTTCATTATCCCCACCATTCAAGCCGATGGCCAGGTGACCGTGGACATGGGCCAGCCAATTTTGGCAGCCGAACGGATTCCCACCACCCTGGGCACAACGGGCGAAACGGCCCTGGCCCGATCGCTCACGGCCGCTGGCCAAGATTGGACAGTAACCACCGTCAGCATGGGAAATCCCCACTGTGTCACCTTTGTGGAGGATGTGAGCGCGATCGACCTGCCCGCCATTGGCCCGCAAATCGAATGCCATCCGGCCTTCCCCCAAAAAACCAATGTGGAATTTGTGGAAGTGGTGCGGCGCGACTATCTACGAATGCGGGTTTGGGAGCGCGGCGCGGGCATCACGTTGGCCTGTGGAACGGGGGCCTGTGCAACACTGGTAGCAGCCGTGTTAAATGGCCACAGCGATCGAGTGGCTACGGTGGAGCTTCCCGGCGGCCCATTGCAGATCACCTGGGATGCTGTGAGCGATCGGATCCTCATGACGGGGCCAGCAGAAGCGGTTTTTAACGGGGTGTGGAGGGGCTGGTGATCCGGCCCCGAGTCAAGTTAATCCGTCGCCAATGAGTCCGTCGCCCAAGCGGTGCTAAGGATTGGGGGCCGCCATGGCCCCCCGGCGATCACCAGTTCACGGCAGCAACTGAAGAGCAATAGGCATGAGCAGCGGAATTTACTTCGTACGCAATGATGGGCGACTCGTGGAGATGATGGAGCAGCCCTATGGGTCGGTGACGCTTCTTCAGGAACTCTTGGAAACTTACCCCAACCTATTGGCCGGCGATCGCAGCCTCATTAACCGTGATCAGGACTGGTTGGCCATCACTCGCCAGAACACGGTGACTTTTGATGACGAACGGGACGATCGCTGGTCTCTGGATCGGATTTTTCTCGATCGTGGCGGTGTGCCCACGGTGGTGGAAGTGTTTTGCAGCCACGGACGCGGCGGCGGTCAACAGGCCCAAGAACTGATTGGCCAGGCGATTGAATATGCTGCGAACCTGTCGCAATATTGGCCGATCGAAACCATGCTGGCCCAATTTGAAGCCAACTGCCGCGCCAACGATCGGGATCCCGATCAAGTGGTGGAAGACTTCCTGGGCCACGACGAGGAAGAGGAACGTTTTTGGCAACAGGTGAAAACCAACCTGCAAGCGGGTCGAATCCGGATTGTGGTGGTTTCCGATGCCCTCTCGCCGGAACTGGTGCGGACGGTGGAATTTTTGAACGCCCAGATGGATCCGGCAGAAGTTCAGGCAATTGAACTGCGCCAATACGTGAGCGATGAAGGATTTCGCACCCTCGTGCCCCGACTAATTGGGCGCATGACCGACTCCAAGAGTGCTTCCCCCGCCCTCGATCGGCGGCGCTGGGACGAAGACAGCTTCTTCCAAGAATTCAGCACCCGCCAGGGGGAAGACGAAGCCGCCATTGCACACCACATTTACGAGTGGTGCAGCGATCATCCCAATGTGGAGGTTTACTGGCGCACGGGCGACACCTACGGCGGGTTTGTGGCCATGTGTGATTTTGGGCGTGGCGAGTCCCATGAGCTGTTCAAAGTGGGGATTGATGGGGGCTTGGAAATCAATTCCAGCACCTACGCTTCTTGGTATCCCTTCACGCGCCACGACGAATGGATGGAATTGCGCAGCCACCTCAGCTCGATCGGCCTGGCCCTCCCGCCGGACTCACGGGAGCGCCGGGCCCCCAACTTCAGCCTTTCAACCCTGCGGGATGAACAATCGCTCCGGCAGGTTTTTGAAACCTTCAGTTGGGTGTTGGAGCGGGTAAAACAGTCTTTGAATGACACCAAACGACGGGCAACCGATCGCGACTGGGCTGCTGGTTAAGATCTGCAAAACCTGGCTCGCGCCCGCCACCTCGAAACATCGGGAGAGCTGCTGCGAGACAGAAACTGCGGAATAAAAACTGCGGAATAAAAACCGCAAAAAACAGCAAGATAAAAACTTTGAGATTGACTGCACAGGGATTAATTGAAACCCACTAGCAGTCTACTGGCAGGAGCGTTTGGAAACATGGTGGTTGCGGGCAACAGGGATATGGCACAAACGAACCAAGAACCTAGGAACGGAGAACCCTGGAGCATTGACCAGGTGCGTTCCCAATTCCCCGCCTTAGACAACAAAACCTATTTCAACTACGGCGGCCAAGGGCCACTACCCCAAGGATCCCTGGAAGCCATGGTGCAAGCCTGGCAAACGATGCAGCAATTGGGCCCCTTCAGCAGCGCTGTGGGCGATTGGGTTGATGCGCAACTGGCCGCCACCCGCCAAACCATTGCGCAGGAATTGCAGGTGAGTCCCGAGACGATCGCCCTGACTGAGAATGTGACGGCTGGCTGCAACATTGCCCTTTGGGGATTGCCCTGGCGATCGGGCGATCGGCTATTGATTAGCGATTCCGAGCATCCGGGGGTGGTGGCCGCCGCCCAGGCGATCGCCCAGCGCTGGGGAGTGACGATCGATCAATTTCCCCTGCGCGATCGAGTTCCTGAGCAACCGATCGTGGAAGCCATTTTGGCCCATCTGCGTCCCCAAACCCGCTTGGTGTTGGTGAGCCATGCCCTTTGGAATACGGGCGAAATTCTTGATGTGCAAGCCATTGCCCGCGCTTGCCGCCACCAACAGCCCTCCGTGCAAATCCTGGTTGATGCGGCCCAATCGGTGGGCCTGTTGCCCTTGAATCTGTCGGCATTAGAGATTGATTTCTATGCCTTCACGGGCCACAAGTGGTGCTGTGGACCCGATGGGTTGGGGGGATTGTATGTGAATCCCCGATCGAACCTGGAGCCGACCTTTGTGGGCTGGCGCGGCATCACGGCCGATCGCCAAGGCAACCCCACGGGCCACAAAACCACCGGCCAGCGCTTTGAAGTGGCCACCTCCGCCTATGCGCTTGGGCTAGGTCTCCAATCGGCTCTGGACTTGCACCGCCGTTGGGGCACACCCCAGCAACGGTACGATCGAATCGTGCAGCTTGCTGGCCGTCTTTGGCAACATCTGCAAACCATTCCCCAGGTGGAATGCTGGCTGCCGTACCCGCCGCCAACCGGACTCGTTTCCTTCAAGGTCAGCGGCTTCCACAACGCTCGATCGCTCGTGGCCACCCTGGAAAAACAAAAATACTTGCTACGAACCCTGCCCAATCCCGATTGTGCGCGGGCCTGTGTTCATTATTTCACCCAAGAAGCGGAAGTCGATCAATTGGCGGAACTGATTCGATCGCTCGTCGCGGCCTAACTTTGCGGCCTAACTTTGACTTAACTTTGACCTAACTGTTCGGCCTGGCGTTTCAATTGGGCGACCGGCTGAATTGGGCGATCGGCTGAATTGGGCGATCGACTGTAACAGCTCGCCAGAAATCTGGCCACACCTCCCCCCCTCCAAATCAAATCAGAGCGGGGCAAATTTGCCATTAACCTTCGTCATTAATCTAGGAGAAAACCGCATGAAGCATGATTGGTTTCTGACTCTTTCCTCCTTGCCACAATCCCTAGCGAACAGCCATTCAGTTAACCATTCCAATGACTCAGTGGTCAGCAGTCTAGCGGCCGGCAGCATTCCCGAACTAATTAATATCCTCATTATCCTGCTCTTGCTGGCAACCACTGTTGCTCTGGTGACTCAGCGATTGAGAATTCCCTATGTCACCGGTTTGGTGCTGGCGGGGCTACCCATCACCGACTTGCTATCCCAGCGCATTGGTCTGGATCCGTCGCTGGTGCTCAATCTTTTTCTGCCAATTCTGATCTTTGAAGCAGCAATCAACACGGATATTAGTCGCCTTCGCAGCACCTTCAAACCGATCGCCCTGCTCGCAATTCCTGGCTCCTTATTATCCTCAGGGATCATTGCTGTTCTGGTGAAACTGAGTTTAGGGCTGGATTGGATTAATGCGCTTTTGATTGGCGTAATTTTGGCTAATACCGACACCGTTTCCATGATCGCGGTGTTTAAGGAATTGCGCGTTCCTTCGCGGCTTTCAACGATCGTTGAAGGCGAAACATTATTTAACGATGCCGCCGCCTTAGTGTCCTTCAATTTGCTGTTGGTCATTTACTCCACCGGTAGCATTACCATCGGTCAAGGCATCAAAGAGATGCTGCTTGTTTCCTTAGGTGGTGCATTCCTCGGAGCAGTTTTAGGCTATCTTTGCCTGCCAATTTTTAATCGCCTGCAAGATCCCTTAAGCAGCTTACTGCTAACCGTGGCATTGGCTTTAGGCACGTTCCAACTAGGCCAATTTTTGGGTGTTTCCGGTGCAGTAGCCGTCGTGATTGCTGGTTTGGTTTTTGGTAATTTGGGCTTGCCCCAAGCCACATCAGCCTCCTATCGGATTACGCTGCTCAGCTTCTGGGAATATGCTGGCTTTAGTGTAAATACATTCATTTTTCTGTTGATTGGCATTGAAATTAACCCCCTAACCCTTTGGAAAATTCTCCCGGCGGTTATTTTGGTGATCATTGCCTATCAATTGGGACGCATTATCTCTGTTTATTCGTTGCTGGCCGGCTTGCGTTGGTTCGATCGCCCAATTCCCCTCCGTTGGCAACATGTCCTAGTGCTCGGCAACATTAAAGGATCGCTGTCCATGGCCTTGGCGATCGCCATTCCTGTGGGCTTTGTTGGCCGGGAATTCATTATTGAGCTGGTTTTTGGGGCAGTCCTATTTTCATTGGTGATTCAGGGACTGGCATTGCCTTGGCTGATCAAGCAGCTCAACATCGGCCAAGGCAATGGAATATCCGAAGAAATTGGCCAATTACAAATTCAACTAATTGGGGCCAAGGCGGCGCAGGATGAACTTGCCCAACTACTCAAGGCTGGCGTTTTACCAAAAGCAACTTATGAGGAGCTTTGGGCTGCTTATCAAGCCAAAGTTGTCGGATCGGAACGGGTATTGAGGGAGGTCTATAACCAACACCAAGCCCATTTGGGTCTGCATCATCCCAACCAACTGGACGTGGTGCGAAGACAGTTAATGATTGCGGAAAAGGGTGCAATTAACGATGCCCTGCGCAAGCGAATTGTTCCAGAAGATGTGGTGCAACGCTACATCAAAGATTTGGATCAGAAGCTTCAGTCTCTGAGCGATGACTAACAGTGAGTCCAAGGTATTTGATCATTGGCCGGACGAGTTCTGGCCGGGTCACGACCAAAATGGTGGAGCCAGCTTTCAAGACCGTTTGACCATTGGGAATTTCTAAGTTGCTACAAGCATGACTTTGATAACCAATGATCAAAGATCCCGTTGGAAAATCGGGATCTTGGGCAATTTGAGCCACTGTGCGATCGACCACATAACAGTCATTGGGAACAGGCAGCTTGAGCACTTCAACCTGACCCTGTTCAAAATGCATCATCGATTCCACTTCTGGGTATTCGATCGCGTTGGCCATCGTGGCCACTGCCAAATCAATGGTGCTGATGATGTGGCTAGCGCCGGCCAAACGATAAGCATCCAGAAACTCGCGATCGAGCATCCGAACAACAGTGTGGGCAATGCCGTAGCTTTTGGATAAGGTGATGAGCGCCAAATTCAAAGCATCATCCCTCAGGGCTGCTACCACCGCATTGGCCTGCCGGATCCCAGCTTCTAGGAGCACTGCGGTGCTGACTGCGCTGCCCTCGAAGGCCATCACCCCGATTTGTTCGCGAGCAAACCGACAGGCTAAGGGATCTTTGTCAATCACAGCAACGGTATGCCCCAGCTCTAGGAGTTGTTGGGCTAACCGCAATCCCATCATTCCTGCGCCACCAATAAGAACGTACATGGTTGTTGTACTCGCCTCGCAAATCTTGGATATCTCAGGTTAGCGCAGAGATGAAATTGCTTCCTTGAGCCGATGAATTGAATGTATTCATCAATAGACCTGTTGCATCAATCAAGAACCTCATCCCACATCTCGCTCTCAGATCCCTGATTGACTGAAAAAACACTCAAACCCTGGGTTGTTCCGTAGGTTGGGTTGAGCTTTGCGAAACCCAACTCGATCACTGCAAGCCTTGTTGCTGTTGGGTTTCGTACCTCAACCCAACCTACGAAATGATCGTTAATTAGCCCATCTTGATCAGAGGGAGTTAATTCGTGCAGGAGGTCTAATGTATTCATCAAGGAAGTGTAATCCAAGATGAGAGCAAGATTAAATCTCAAAATTCGGCGAAGAATATGGCTCAAAAATCGAAATTTTGATCATCAAAAACCGAGAACTCAACTTCAAGAACCAAATTCTAGAAACTCAACTTTAAGATCTGAACCTTGAAGCCTAGATTTTGAGATTTGAATTTCAAGAACGGGGCTTCAAGAACTAGATTTCCCCAGGGGAGCCGTCTGGGGTTCGCATTGGCCTCCCAAGGCATTCACCACCGTGCAAGTATTGCTAATCAGCATGGTTTGATAGGTGGATCCCGCCGTGCCTGGTGCGCCGGGCCCATCAATATAAAGCGGGTTGGCAGCCACCTGCACGCCGGCCTCGCGAGCGACAGTGGAGATCGTCTTGGGGTTGGTGGACGCTTCTGCAAAAATCGCTGGCACATTGGCCGCCTTAACCAGTTTCACCAGTTCCGCCAGCTTGCTGGGGGTTGGTCGCTCTTCGGTGCTCAGGCCGCTGAGGGCCCCTTTCACCTCAAATCCATAGGCTTGGGCATAGTAGCGCAAGGCATCGTGGGTGGTGATGAGTCGCCGTCGATCGGGCGGGACGGTGGCCACTTGGGTTTGAATCCAGCGATCGATCGCTTGCAGTTCGCCGGTCAAGGCCTGGGCCGCCTGTTGATAGCGATCGACTTGGGCGGGAATCAGTTGACTCAGTTGGGCCGCCACGATCGCCGTTAGCTTTTGCCCATTTTGGGGGCTGTGCCACACATGGGGATCCGCCACTAATTCCGCCGCCGCCCCAGTGGCAGTTTTTGGATCTGCATCATGGTCGTGATCATGTTCCTCGGGTTTGGTGGCCGCTTCGGCTTTGTGGTCGTGGTCATCTTCATGGCCGTGGTCGTGGCCATGGTCATGGGCGGCCATTTTCAGGGGACTGGGAACGGCCTTTTCAAAAATTGCCACTTTGGGGCCCTGGGTGGGGGCGCTGGTGAGGGTTTTGGTTAACCCCCCTTCAAAGTCGTAGCCGCCATAGAGCACGAGACTGGCAGACTCAATCGCGGCGCGATCGCTGGGGGTAGGTTCGTAGGTGTGGGGGTCGCGGCCGGGTTGCACCAAACAGGTGAGGTCGATCGTCTCGCCCGCAATTTGCTGGGCCAAGTCGCAAACCACACCGCCACTGGCCACCACCTTAGGGCGATCGGGGTTGGTGGTGCTGGTTGCTGGGGTGTTGTTACCGTTGGGGGTTGTGGCCCCGGAGTTGGATCCAGTGCCGCAACCCGTTCCCAGCAGGGCCAGGCCAAGGGCGATCGCTGGCCATTGTGCCCGTCCAATTCCCCGGTTGCGCGATCGCCGTTCCGCCATGGTTCGAGTCATCCCACCCATCAATCACCCCTACGCTTGCGGTTATACCTCTGGTTGGTCTATGCCAAGATTCAAAGGCTTATCTAGAATGAGAATCATTCTCAATCACAAGCATAGAACAATCGGCCAAAGCGAGTCAATGGCGGAGCGAGGCGATCGATCAGCAGTTTTTTCCCTGAGCAACTAGGCATCCGTATGCCTTGAATGGGGGCGCTAAATCGCTATTCTCAATGGCTGCTGAATATTCTACGGATGCCTAGAAGAAGAGATGGCTTTCCGGCTGAATATTGATTTCCATGGGAATGGCTTGCGGTTCTGCACTGAGAGCAAACAAAATGGCATCGGCCGCCGTTTCCGTGGACAGCATTTTGGCGCGATCGACCTTGAGGCTCACGTTGTCCCAGAAGGGTGAATCAATGCCACCGAAATAGAACAGCGTGACCTTGATCCCGTAGCGACGGGCTTCATCGGCCATGCATTTACTCAGGCCCGTGAGCGCAAACTTGGAAGCACAATAGGCCGCACCCATCGCCATAGAGTGTTTGCCCAAAATGCCGATCACGTTGCAAATATGCCCCATCTTGCGATCTTTCATCACCTCAATGGCGGCTTGGCAAGTGTGAAAACTGCCCTTTAAATTCACCGCCAACATTTGATCCAGATCGGCTTCCGTGAGCTTATTAAACTGTTTGAGAATTCCCGCGCCCGCTGCATTGACCAGGGCATCAATCTGACCAAACTGGGCGATCGCCTGGGTGAATAGATTCGCCACCTGAGCCGCATCGGTAATATCCGTGGGCACCGCCAACACCGTAGCTCCCGTTCCCCGCAGTTCCGCTGCGAGGGCCGCCAATGATTCCGTTCCCCGAGCCGCCAACACCAAGGAGGTTCCAGCCGCTGCCAGCTTGCGAGCCAGGGTTGCGCCAATGCCCCCCGTGCCGCCAACAATGACGATTACTTTGCCTTTGAGCTTGCTTTGCCAGTCTTGCACGATCGGGTTGTTACTTTTCTTTACAAACCGTTACACCCTTAAGCTAGCACGGCCGCTGGAGACCAAAACAGTTGAATCGGCTAAAAAGGCTGCTATCCCTTGCTCAGATCTTTAAAGGCGGTTCTTCAAGGGCGGCCCATTTGGCGCTTCAGTTGCTCCAGTTCCTCATCCATTTCCCAGCGTTGGAACTGTTCCTCTAGGGGATCGGCTCCCATTCCGCTGCTGTAGGTAGCCCGATCGCCGCTGTCCCAGGGCGATCGGCTGGTGCGGGTCTTGGCTTGGGCCTGGGTTTGCGCATCGGCCTGGGCTGCCCGCGCGGCCACCTCTTGCCGTTTGCTGGCCAGTTGCGACACCAGGGTTTCTAACTGTTCAATGCGGGTTTTAATGCCCTGCATTTGTCCCCAAAGTTGATTGCCTTTGCGCAAGAGGGCGGCTTCTCGTTCGCGGGCGGCGGCGGCGAGTTGGTGCTCTCCGGCGGCTGCCACTTTTTCGATGCGAATATGCCAACGCTGCACGTCCTGGGCTGTTTCCCAAATGTCAGCTTTCAGTTGCTGTTCTTGGGTGTGCAATTCCCCGATCGATCGCTTGGCATCGGCTTCCTGTTCCCGCAGTTGCTCTTCTAGGGCCCGCAACTCTAGCTCGGGATGTTCGCGCAGAAAGGCTTCCAGCCGGGCTTCTAAAAACTGACTGAGATCATCGAGCAAACTCACGCGATCGCTCCTTGTGTTTCAATCCTCGCCCAGCCCGGGGGCCGGGCGCTGGGTTTTGACTTTTGGCTATAACGGCTCGCCGCTGGCGCTGTTTCAATCCTCGCCCAGTTCGGGGGCTGGTCGCTGCGAGCTGCATGACAAACCCTACCCGATCGCCCTTCCCGCCAAAACCCGGAGCGTGATCCCAAGGGGCGATCGACAGGGGCCGGCCAATGCGCAAGATTTTCTTACCCGATGCGTCTGGGGCGAGTCGATCGACGGGATTCAATCGGGGTGTTTGGGGGTGGTTCAATTTCGTAGAGCACCTGGCCATTGCGAACCGCCACAAAGGACAGGGACAGGGGGCCGGCGGTGTAAATGTCGCGGGCTGCAATCACCCGCACCTCGACGGGTTGGGTTTGAGACTCCAGCCAGCGCACAAATTGGATCAGACCCGGCACATTTTCCACCCGGAAGCCATCGGCCGCGACTCCCGCTCGCTGGGCCCGAAACAGGGCTTGACCCAAGGCGAGTTCCAGGCGATCGCGCAGTTCCGGTTGCGACAGGCTGGAGGGGTCAAGGGAAGTCACCGTCAGGGTTTCACGACGGGTAAAGAGAACTTGATTCAGCGCCACATCCAAAACGACGCGGATGGGCGGTTCTTCCCCGGTCAGATAGTTGGCCGTGGAAATCACCTTCACGTAATAGGCGCGACCGTCCCGCACTTGGGCGATCACCTGCTCCACTTCTCCCCGCGAGAGGGAAATGGCCTGCTGATTGGCTCCGATGCCCGGCTGGGTGCGTTCGAGGGCAGCGCGGTTGGCGGCCACTAACAATCGCTCGATCGCCGCTTGGGTCATTTCGGGGGACGGAATCCGCAAAATGCCTGCCGCCAACACTTCCCCGCGCCGCAGGGCCACGTTGCCTTCCCGGAGGGCCTGGGATTCTTGCTCCAACCGCCGAACGGAAACTTCCAGGGACTGCAATTCCGACTGGGCCGATTGAAACCGCTGGTTGGCATCCTGCAACCGAGATTCCACGTCCTTGAGCCGTTGTTCCCGATCGCGGATTTGGGCGGTGCGATCGCGGTTTTGGGCAATCAGGGTTTGATTCTGGCGATCGAGGGCCGATCGCTCATCCAACAGGCGCGATCGATCTCCCTGAAGTTGGCGATTTTCTCCCCCCAGGCGTTGCAGGTCGCCTTGCAGGCTGCGTCGCTCGCCCTGGAGGGTTTTGATGTCGCCCAGCAGTTGTCGGGCCCGGCGGGAAACCTGGGTGAGTTGGGTTTTGGCGAGCCGAAATTGTTTGTCGGCCTGGAGCAAGCGCTTTTGGGCCAGATTGAGGCGGTTTTGGGTTTGGGCCTGCCGGGCCAAGGAGGCTTGCAGCGATCGGTTGATTTGGCTCAGTTCAGCGCGGGCCTGATCCTGTTGGACACGGGCTTGATCCAACTCCCGCCGGGCCCGTCCCAGGCGCGTTTGGATTTCTTCGAGTTCAAAAATGCCTGCCAAGAACAACAGGCCCAAGGTGGAGGCGGAAATCAGGCTACCGGTCACGATCGTGACGAGGGTGGCCGTTTGGCGCGGTCGCAGGTTGAACAGGCTGAGGCGAGCTTTGCCCACGCGGGTGCCGAGCCGATCGCCCATGGTGGCAATCGCCCCACCTAACACCAAGGTGGCCAGCAAAATTAGTACATACCCGATCGTCATCGCCCTCTGTGCGATCGCTCCTTAAGCGGCCTTTGCCCAACAATCTAGGCCTTTGCAATGATAGTTTGGGCGAGGACGTTGGATGGTTAGGTAAACTGGTTCCCCAAGCTCACGGGGTTGTGTACCGTAATTTTCTTTTTGTGGATTGAGATGGCCTTGCGATCGCGCAAATCCCCGAGTAGCCGAGTCACGGTGACCCGAGTAGACCCGATCGCCTCGGCAATGGCTTGGTGAGAGAGCTTCAGATCGATCGTGATCCCATCGGAGCTGGGAACCCCAAAATCCCGGCACAGAATCAGCAAAAAGCTCACCAACCGAGATCCCATATCGCGATGGGCCAGGGTTTCAATCATCATCTCCGTTTGCAAAATTCGCGATGACAATCCCTGGAGCATCACCATGGCCAAGTCGGGATCATCCTTGAGGGCCTTTTCCACCCGATCGATCGGCACCGACAGCAACTCCACGGGCGTGAAGGCCACGGCGTGATAGAAGCGATCCGATCGATTGCCCGTCAGGAGCGACAACACCCCAAAAACCGTGTTTTCGCGCAGCAGGGCCACAGTAATTTCCTCGCCGGCCTCGTAGACCCGGGAGAGTTTCACGGCCCCTTTCACCAAAAAGTAAACCCGTTCAGCCGGATCACCCGGGAAAAAAATCGTTTTGCCCCGATCAAACCGCTCGGTGGGCGGTGAGAAAGAATCTCCGCTCAGTTGGCGGAAAACAACGGCTAAAGGCTTGTCTACTGATAAGGGCATCTCGCTGCGCCGAACTGCCGAACTACTGAGAAACGTTATACCAAGCGCGATCGATTCGCACATTTTTTTCGGGTTCGATTTTTGGGGAGGTGGATACAAAACCCGATCTCAATCGATTAGGTTCGCGATCGCCAAGCCCAAAACTCAAAACCCGCGAAGGTCTTTCAGAAGCCCCTGACCGGTCTAAACTGATTCAGGTCACCTTCGCAGCACTACAATCTCGAACATTGTAATTCGCTCGTTGTAGCCTCTGATACGGTTTGAGTCAACAACGGGCTGCCAATCCCCCTTGAATGGCAACTTTGCAACCCACCACTGCCCCATCAAGCCCCTCGCGCCCGATCGCTGACCCGATCGCCAAGGGAAACGCCCTCGGGACTCGGTGATTGGGATCTTGAGTGGGTGTTGGGATCTTGAGTGGGTGTTGGGATTTTGTGATTTGAGATTCTGTTGCTGAAATTTAGAACACCTATGCTGCTCAACCTCTCTGGAAAAAAAGCCCTCGTTACGGGGATTGCCAACAACCGCTCGATCGCCTGGGGCATTGCCCAACAGCTCCACGCGGCCGGGGCCGAAATTGCCGCCACCTATCTCCCCGA
Organism: Limnothrix sp. CACIAM 69d; assembly: GCA_001913845.2. Lineage (GTDB taxonomy): Bacteria > Cyanobacteriota > Cyanobacteriia > CACIAM-69d > CACIAM-69d > CACIAM-69d. The sequence goes on from MKGP02000056.1 coordinate 53,376, forward strand.
TGACAAGGGCAAGGCCGAAAAGAAAGTGGCCGAGTTGATTGAACCCCTCAACCCCACCTTCCTGGTGCCCTGCAATGTGCAGGACGATGCCCAGGTGGCTGAAACCTTCACCACCATCCAAAGCAAGTGGAGCAACTTTGACATCTTGATCCACTGCCTGGCCTTTGCTGGCAGGGAAGAACTGACCGGAGATTTCAGCAACACGTCCCGCGAAGGCTTTGCCCGCGCTTTAGACATCAGCGCCTATTCCCTGACCAAATTGGCAGCAGCAGCCAAGCCCCTGCTGAACGACAACGGCAGCATCATCACCCTCAGCTACCTGGGCAGCGTGCGGGCCGTGCCGAACTACAACGTGATGGGTGTGGCTAAGGCGGCCCTGGAAGCCAGCGTGCGCTACTTGTCCACGGAATTGGGTGAAAAGGGAATTCGGGTGAATGCCATTTCGGCGGGCCCGATTCGGACGCTGGCTTCTTCGGCGGTGGGCGGCATTTTGGACATGATTCACCACGTAGAGGAAACGGCCCCCCTGCGCCGCACGGTCACCCAAGTGGAAGTGGGCAATACGGCGGCCTTTTTGTGCAGCGATTTGTCTAGCGGGATTACGGGCCAGGTGATTTACGTGGATGCGGGCTACAACATCGTTGGGATGTAGCTGTTGGCCCCAGCCTCCCCAGCCTAAGATTCATAACCCATCACCCATGGGGGCTGGCCGGGCGATCGCCCTGTCCGCCCCCCCGTTGCCCGATCGCCCCTGTTGCCGTTTGCCCTCCGATCGTTCCTCAAATCATGCAAACCACTGAGCCAATCACCGAGCCAATTACCGAGCCAATTATCCAGCCGATGCTCGATCGCCCCGTTATCCTCGCGCCCGATCGCACCGCCCGCGTCAGCCGCAAAACCGGCGAAACCGATGTTCATGTCGGTTTGAATTTAGACGGAACGGGCCGTTGCTCCGCCCAGACCGGCGTGCCTTTCTTGGATCACATGCTTGATCAAATTGCCTCCCATGGGTTGCTTGATTTGGACATCCAAGCCACCGGGGATGTGCATATTGATGATCACCACACCAACGAAGATGTGGGCATCACCCTCGGCCAAGCACTACATCAGGCCCTGGGCGATCGCAAGGGTATCGTCCGGTTTGGGCACTTTGTCGCCCCCTTGGATGAGGCCCTCGTGCAAGTGGCATTGGACTTTTCCGGCCGGCCCCACCTGAGCTATGGGCTGCAAATCCCCACGGAACGGGTGGGAACCTACGACACCCAATTGGTGCGGGAATTCTTCGTGGCGGTGGTGAATCACTCGCAAATGACCTTGCACATTCGCCAACTGGATGGCATCAACTCGCACCACATCATCGAAGCCACGTTCAAGGCCTTTGCCCGAGCGATGCGCATGGCGATCGAGGTAGATCCGCGTCGTGCTGGCAAAATTCCCAGTTCCAAGGGTGTGCTCTAGTGGCAAAGGGGCGATCGATCCAAAAGCATTGGATTGGGAACTGGCGGGTAGGTTTGGTGCTGGCCGGGTTCCTGCTGTTGGGGCTGGTTTGGGGGCTGGAAACTCCAGCGGCTCAAGCGGCGGATTTTTGCCGGCCCTGGCATGGTCAGCAAATTTGCATTCTGAAAATTCAGCGCAGTGCCAAGAAACACTGGGAGTTTCGGGCCACGGTGGCGGTGGATGGGGTGGAACGGCCCCGATCGGCCTACAACTGTCGTCGCCGAATTTGGGTTGGGCTGGATGGCATCCGCCATGTGTTTGACCCCCATGGGCCCGGCGAACTGATTTGCAGTTTGCTGAATCGGGATGATGCGCGCGAGGGTCTCAGCCGAGAATTGATGCTCGATCGCGCTCCCCGCCTCTTGCAGCCGCGCACCAATCCAGGCTCCCTCAGCACCCGATCGGGTGAAGTGGCGACCCAAACCGCCATCACCCAAACCGCCATCAATTGATTGTTGTTGATTGTTGCCAACGCTGCTAACTCTCCTGATCCCAGAGTTGAGGCAGTTTTGACCCGGCCGATCCCCACCTCAAACAGACCCATGGCAGGCGTGAGGATTGGCCGGGAATTTTTTTGCCTTTTTCTCAAACTTTTTAAAAACTTTCTAAAAGTTTGGGATCGTTAAAAAATAGTCAATTTCGCATTTAAAACCATCTCGATTCCAGAGAGTCTCTTTTTTGCCCAAAGACCATTTATGGTGAATGCATGGCACACGACGAATTGCAACAGAAAGTCTTTAAAAATTGTTTAAGATTGGTGAAGCCATTTTTCTCCATTCTTTGGGAGTGTCGCTATGACAGCTCGCGTTACCCGTGGCTTGAGTCCGCTGTCGGTGACAGCTTCGGTGACGGCTGAAGACCAGGCGCTGCTGCGGGACGTATTCCAATCTTTGACTCCAACGAGTTGCCCGCGTCACTACAACTTTCACATGCACACAACGGCCTCCGATGGCCGTCTCAGCCCCACCGATTTGATTAACCAGGCCCTGCAAATTGGCCTCAAGGGCTTTGCCATTACCGACCACCACAGTGTGAATGGCTATCTCGCTGCGGCGAAGGCGCTGCAATTGGCTAAATCAGTGAACCCTGAACTGGTGGTTCCCCATTTGTGGACAGGGGTTGAAATTAATGCAGGGTTGCTGGGAACCGAGGTGCATATCCTGGGCTATGCCTTTGATATCAGCGCTGATGTGATTCAGCCCTATTTGCAAGGGCGACCCGTGCGCGATGAGTATTACTACGCCGATCGAGTGATTCACGCTATTCAACAGGCGGGGGGCATTGCCGTGTTGGCTCACCCCGCTCGCTATCGCCTGGATGCCAAGCCCCTGATTATGGCGGCGGCAACCCTAGGGATTGATGGGGTAGAGGCTTACTATGCCTATAACAATCCCAACCCTTGGACTCCTAGCCCCGATCAAACCGCCCGGGTGAAGGAGTTGGCGGAACGGTTTGGGCTGATGATGACTTGCGGGACAGACACCCACGGGCCCAATTTGCTGTTGCGTTTATAGATCTCTGTCGGCCTGTTCTGTGGGTTTATCTTGTCGATCGATTTGGATCCAGGGTTACGGGTCTCGATCGGGCGCATGGGTGGGGATGGTTGGCCCTGCGTTCAGGGCACGATCGCCAACCTTGAGGCATTCATCCTTGAGGCGTTAATCAACGATCCAACGCTCAAAGTAACGATCGAAATAGCGATCAAATTTGGTCAAAATTTCGCCTGGGCGCTAAACTGCATTCGGCAAGGGGGCGCGATCGCATAGGTCTGAAGTGACACCCAAGACGGGCCAATGTCGATCGCCCAATCAGCCCGGCAGTTTTGGTTTGTTGGAGATCAATTTTGGTTGCTTTGCGTTTGTTTGGCGATGGCCGGAAGTCGGCCCCTGGAAAGCAAATGGCAGCCGTCGGGCTGTTGGGGCTGCTGGGATCGTTGGTGGCGGCGTTGCCAGCCCAGGCCGGGCAACTGCTGAATTGGCGGTTTGATCCAGCACGCAATCAATTGAGCTTCACGACCGATGAAGGGGTGCAGCCCCGGGCCCAAATTGTGTCGGGGCCCGATCGCCTGGCCATTGACCTGCCGGACACCACCTTGGCCCAACCGGTTCAAGAACAGCGGTTTGGGGGCATGGTGCGAGCGGTGCGCGTGGGCCAGTCCGATCGCAACACCACCCGCATCGCGATCGAATTCCAACCGGGCTATCGCATTGATCCCGATCGGGTGCGGGTGCGCAGCTTGTCTCCGACCCAATGGACGGTGGAGCTGGATGGAGCACCAATCGCCCAGCAACCTCCCCAGCAGCTTGTGCTTCCCGTCCAGCGAAATCGCCCACAACCCACGCCTCCCAATAATTCCAACAGTTCCGATCAGCCTTGGATTCCCGGCGCATTGCGAGAGGTTTTGGAACGATCGGGCGGCAATTCCCCGATCGCCCAAGTGGAGGGGGTGGAACTGTCCGAGGGCGGCTTGGCCCTGCGGGTGAGCGGCGGAACCCCTAGCATCACGGTGAACCGCAGCCCCGATCGCCGACAGATCGAAATTTGGTTAGATAACGCCTCGATCGCCAATGGGGTCGATCGACTCGTGGGCGGCCGAGCGGGCGTAACCCGTCTGATCATCACTCCCCAACGGGGTGGGTATCCGCCTCGGGTGCGAGTTTTGTTGGTGGTGGATCCAAGCAGCCCCGATTGGCAGGCTCGCGCCGGAGAGAGCTTGGTGATTGCCCAGCCGATCGGCAGCACCACCGCCGTGAATCCCCCCGCTGCCAACCCGCCCACGGCCAATCCTTTGCCGCCGCGGCCTTGGCCCCGTCAACCGGATAACTCCGGCCAATCGCCTGGCTGGGTGAACGATTACCCCGATCCTCGCCTGGGCGGTTTGCCGATGTTGAATCGGCGAGTGCGAATTGTGGTGGATCCGGGCCATGGTGGTCGCGATCCCGGGGCGATCGGGATTGGGGGGCTGCAAGAAAAGCAAGCGGTTTTGGATATTGGTTTGCAACTGGCAGCGCTGTTGCGTCGTCAAGGGGCCGATGTGGTCTTGACCCGTGATGACGACACCTTCATCAGTCTGGATGGGCGCACCCAGTTGGCTAACCGCATTAATGCCACCGTGTTTATTAGTGTCCATGCCAACTCAGCGGACATTAATCGCCCGGACGTGAGCGGCGTGGAAACCTACTACCACCAGTCCGGCGGCCAGTTAGCCCAGGCAGTGCAACAAAGCATCGTGCGCGCCTTTCCATTCATGCGCAATCGCGGGGTGCGCACGGCCCGGTTCTATGTGCTGCGTAACAGTCGAATGCCCTCAATTTTGGTGGAAACCGGTTTTGTGACGGGCCGACAAGATGCGGCCCTGCTGACCAATCCCACTTGGCGATCGCAAATGGCCTGGGCGATCGCCCGAGGGACGATCGAATATCTCAACGGCCCTGGCCGCTAAGCGGCCCTCTCTAAACCATTGGGTGCGGCCAGTCCCGCCGCCACCAACCGATCGCGCAGGGCCTGGGGATCGGGCAAGGCTGACAATTCCGCTTGGTGCTCCTGCATAAACACCAAAAGACGATGGGAAATTAAGCCCCGAGCCACCGCCAACTCGCCCAACGTTAGCCACTGGGGATTGCGTTGATAGGCCCGAGCCGCCGCAATCCAATCAAAATCAATCAACCCAGCTCGGTAAAGGGCCGCTTCTGGCTTCAGGGTCAGGCCGCCGGACGGGATCGCCAATTGCAACAGCCGCACCATTTGGGCGCTCAACCACCCTCGCTCGATCGCCACCAATTCTGGCGATGGGCTGTCACTGGCTTCCAACTCCCGGAGTTGTTGAGGGGTCAACAATCCAGCCTGTTCGCAGAGCTGGACGATCGCCGATCGCGATTGCAGATCCACCCCCGATCGCTCGCCCAACCGTGGCAAAACCGTCTCAAAAAACTGCAAAACCGGCGGCTGCACCACGCCCTTGGCTAACAGAATTTGTTCTAGGGGTAGCGGCTGGCGCAGTTCATACCACTCAATTAGCTCCTGCAATTGCCCTTCGGTTAAAAATCCCGCCTCTTGCAGCAAGATCCCGATCGGTCGGTGCAGTCGGTAGCGACCCAACAGGGCTGCCCCCAAATCCAGAAAAAACGGCAAACTCTCCACCAAATAGCGCCGCCAAAGACGCTTTGGCTCACAGGACAGCCGAAATAGCCACTCCAAACCCACATGGCTCATCCAGCGGGGCGATCGGGGTACATTGCCCGCCTCAAAGTCGATCGTTGCTCCAAAACCAAAGGCCACCGTCACATGTTTCAGCAAATGGCGATGGCGATAAAACCACTTTTCTTGTTTGGGTGCGCCAACTCCCACCAGCAGAACATTAGCCCGCGATTGATTAATCAAATCAACAATCTTGGCGCATTCTGCCGGGTCGCGCTCGAAGCCAAAAGGCGGTGAATAAACCCCCGTGACCATTTCGCGGCCCACCTTTTCATTAATGAGATGGCAAGCCTTTTCGGCCACTCCCTCCATGGCCCCCAGCAGAAAAATAGTCATCTCTGGGTCATGGGCGTAGTATTCATAAAAAACCGGAAAGAAATCGGATCCCGAGATTTTGTCAGCGATGCGGTAGCCCATCAGCTTAGCTACAAAAATCAAAACCTGGCTATCACAAACCAAGTAATCGGCTTTGTGATAGATCGTGTCAAAAACCTCATCTTTCCGAGTTTTAACCAAATGATCAATATTGGGCGTGGTCACCCAACCGCCCCGTTTCAAATTTGCCAACAACTTCTGCTGAGAAATGTTGTCGAGCGTGATGTTCAAAATCGGAACCTTGGGTGCGATCGAGGTCATGGCAGCCTCTCCAAAATAGGTAGTGATTGAGATGTGACACTCAGAGTGATTGTGCAGTGATGAGAGATGCATAATCAGTGACTCGAAAGACAAAAATACTGATCGTTCCAGAGATCTGACCAAACATACTCGCTGCACTCGTGATATTCATCCACCCTTGGGGAACAGCCTCAGGGTTAATTTCCCCATTAGGTCAAAATTGGTCTAATTGCCGAATTCAATGGCTCAGTTCAACGACCCAATTTGCCTGTTTCATCCAGGGCCTAATCGTGATGCCCAATTAATAGCTGTAATGGCCTTGCCCAATGCTGGCTTGCACCCCGGATCCTTATGAAGCTATCATAATGCCCACTGTGATTGAGAGCATCAAGATAATCGTTTTTCGATCAATCATTCAAAAAGTCTTTAAAAAAACTGGCCAATGAATTTCCCCATTTGAATCAAGTCTGAATTGGGGTTGAATTAAGCCGATTGGAGACAATGGGGAAGTTCTCCCAAGCTGGCAATTCTTGACTGAAGCCCTTTGCAAGCCCTGTGGTTTTAGGCAGAATAGGGCCGATTAAGGGTGTTTTGACGAGTATTGCGACTGATATTTCAGCTAAGTGAAGTGCCGGTGATTGGCCTATTTGGCGCAGATTTGGTGCGAATCTGGCGCTCATGAGGCCCTGAATTGGCCCTTGGGGGTGGCGAAGGCGATTCGCTCAACCAATCACCACGAAACTCTTTATTTCTCGGGCGATCGACCTATGGCTAACTGCTTCTCAATCTGGCAACCGATGCCGCCGCTGCTGCTTGAATCCGGGGGGGTTGAGGTCGCCTTGGGGGTGGAGTGGGCCCTGTGGGGAGTGACGGGTCTGGTGTCGTTGCCGATCGCGATGTTGGCGATCGAGTGTTTGGTGGGAGGGTTGTTGCCGGGTTTTGGCCGATCGCCCTCCACGGCGGGCTGGCGACGGCCCAGGGTGGCAGTGCTGGTTCCGGCTCACAATGAGGCGGCCTCGATCGGGACGACGATTCAAGCGATTCAGCCCCAGTTGCAACCGGGCGATCGGCTGTTGGTGGTGGCGGATAACTGCACCGATGCCACGGCGGAACTGGCCCGATCGGCCGGCGCGACCGTGGCGGAGCGCTTCAACACCGAGCAACGGGGCAAGGGCTATGCTCTCGATTTTGGGGTGCAAGTGTTGGCCCAGGAGCCGCCGGAGGTGGTGGTGATTGTGGATGCGGATTGCACCCTGGAGCCGGGTAGTTTGGAGCGTTTGGGGCAATGGGCGCTGAAGTACGATCGCCCGGTACAAGGGCGCTATTTGATGGAATTGCCGCCATCGCCCAGTGCGGCGCGGCGGGTTTCGGCCTTTGCCTTTGCGGTCAAGAATTTTGCCCGATCGGAGGGATTGCGGCGGCTGGGGTTGCCCTGTTTGTTAAATGGAACGGGGATGGCGTTTCCTTGGCAGGCGATCGCCCAACTGCCCCTGGCCAGCGGCAATCTGGTGGAGGATATGCAAATGGGCATTGATCTGACGGTGGCCGGCTCTCCGCCGCTGTTTTGTCCCGATGCGCCCGTGACCGGTCGGTTGCCCCAGGCCGAAAGCGCCGCCACCAGCCAACGCACCCGCTGGGAACACGGTCATTTGCAGACGATGATTTCCGTGGTGCCGCCGTTGTTGGGGCGGGCCATTCGCACCGGAAATGGCCCCCTGCTGGTGATGGGGTTGGATTTGCTGGTGCCGCCCCTGTCGTTTTTGGTGATGATTTGGGTGGGCGCGGCGATCGCAGTAACAGGGGTGGGGGCCCTGGTGGGGCGCTGGCAACCCGCGATCGGGATGGGGGTGTTGGGGTTGGTCTTGTTTGGGGCGATCAGCCTGGCTTGGTGGCGAGTGGGGCGGCCGTTCCTGTCGGCCCGCATGTTGCTGATGATTCCGCTCTATGTGCTGCAAAAAGTACCCATTTATCTGGGATTCCTGAAGCGGCGACAGACGGAATGGGTACGCACGGAGCGGGACTAGGCATTTTGTCGATCGCCCAAATTTCCCCAGATGTTCCAGTTTCCATCGCTAACCGCCCTAGACAAGGGGCTTAAACCCCTTGCCCCCTACGACTTGTTACGGTGGAATCAGGGTTTCAGACGATTGGACAACAAGCCCTAGTCCCCCGTCCCAGTTTTCCGAGCATGGAGTTAGTTGGCAAAGATGACCGTAACCTTGGGCGTAATTGGAGCCAGCGGATTTATTGGCCAGCGGGTCGTGGAGATGTTGGCGCAGGATCCGAACTTCACGGTGGTGGCGATCGGGCGATCGGTACCCAAGCGCGTGCCGGAAGGGGCGATCGCCCGCATTGCTGATGCCACCAAACCGGCTTCCCTGACCCAAGCCCTGACCGGTTGCCAAGCGGCGGTCTATTGCCTGGCCGGTAGTCCCAGTTTTGTGCGCAAAAATGCGCCCGTGGTTTACCAGGCGGCCGCCGATGCTGAGGTGAAACGATTTATTTATCTCAGCAGCGCTGTGGTGCATGGCCAAGCGCCGGCCCCCGGCACCACGGAAAAAAGCCCGCTGCGGGACAACTACCCGATCGCCTACAACAACGCCAAGGTGAGGGCAGAGTGGCGCTTACAGGCCGATCGAGCACAGACCAAAACCGAATTAGTCATCATCCGTCCCGGGATTGTTTGGGGCCCCAAATCCACTTGGATCGAGGCTTTCGCCAATGCGGTTACCGATGGTGTGGCTTACCAAGCGGACTATGGGCGCGGCATTTGCAACAGTGTCTATGTGGATAACTTAGTCCATGGGATTGCGCTGGCGGCCGAAGCGGCCAAGGTCGATCGCGCGGCCTTTTTCATCGGGGATCAGGAAGTGGTGACCTGGGCTGACCTTTACCGCCCGATCGCGGCGGCCCTCGGTCAATCCTTTGACCAACTGCCCAACGTCAACATCGAAGCCTTTCGCCCCAGTGTGAAGGAAGAGTTGCGGGAAACACTGCGGGGAATGCGCCTGGTGGGGACAGTGCTATCGGGCTTGCAGGCCCAACGCAAACGAGCCAGCGGCCAGCGGCCGCGCCCGGTGTTGTCGCCTTTGAATCAGGAGCTTTCGGCTCTCTACCGCTGCCAATGGCATTTACCCTTAACAGAAGCGGAAACCCGCTTGGGTTATCGTGCGCCGGTCTCCTTTGAGGAAGGCTGTCGCCGGACGATCGAGTGGTTGCAACAGTCCAATCGGGAATCCCTGGGCCATCACTAGTTTTTCAGCCCGTTTTTTTAGCCTAGTAGCACGGCAAGTTTATTTTCACAGGTGAAGTCAAATGACTGTTAACGTGAGTGAACTGTTACTGTTACCGAATCGTTAGGCAGCAAGGGGCTTAAGCCCCTTGTTATTGCGACTGACTCCGCAACATTGCCCGAATGAATTAAGCCTGTCATGCCACTAGGGTTCCCAACCCCAGCACGCTAACCCAACTATTTCCACTCCCCTTCTCCACCGTCGTCTATGGCTGGATTAGTCATCCAAGAAACGATCGCCTCATTGATTGAAATGGCGGAACAAGGGTCGATCGACCCGTGGGATGTGCGGGCCGTGGAGGTGTTGGATCGGTACTTGGATCAACTGCAACGGGCGATCGAACCGGTGGCGGCCCAAATGGGCAAGGCGGCCTACGATGTCCATCTGTCGCGATCAGCTCAGGCCTTTGTTTCGGCGGCCCTGTTGGTGTTGATTAAGGCGAACCGGTTGACCCTGGCCGAATTTCCACCGCTGACGGAGGGCGATGATTGGGAAGAAGAAGCGGAAGCTGCCATTGAGGCGATCGCCCGCGGTCGGTTGCCCCTGCATTTGGAACAATGCCTGAAACGGCGCGGCGTGGCTCCCCAAACCGGCCAGCGGCGCGTGTCCTTGGGCGACATGATTGAGCAATTGCAGCAGGTGGCCAGCCTGTTGGCCACCCAACCGACCCGCCCCCGCAAAACCCGCCGCCCCAACCGCCGCCAAAAAATGCGCGCGGTGCAGCAACTGGCGCACCAAGAAAACCTAGGGGAAGTTTCGGAGGCCTTGGCGGCGTTTTTGCGCCCCTTTGGCGATCGATGGCTGAGTTTTGATGAATTGGTCGCTCAAGTTCCCCGCACGGGCCCCCAGGCAATTCCGCTGACGATCGCGCATCATGGGTCCATGGGTCAAGGTGAGCTGCTCAGTGACCAACCCACCAAGAGCGATCGGGCAGGGGCCTTTTGGGCGTTGCTGCTGCTGGCATCGCAATCGAAGGTGGAGTTGGCACAAACGGAGTTTTATCAAGACCTACGGGTGCGATCGCTGCCGGATCCTTTGCCGCCTATTCCAGACCGTCACTAATTCACTAACAATTGCTGCAATTGACTAGCAAATACAACAATCAGGAAGCTTCCTGCTTCATCGCGGCGAAGTCGGCTTCATCCGCTTCACAGGCTGACACGACCGGACTGGCCGCCTTTTGCAGATTAATCGCGGCATTCAAATCACGATCAATCTGCAATCCACAGTGATCACAATCAAACACCCGTTCTGACAGGGATAGGGTCTCTTTTTTCTGGCCGCAACGGGAACAAGTCTTGCTCGATGGAAACCAACGATCCACGATCACCAGTTCAGAGCCATACAACTTCGTCTTGTAATCCAGTGGCCGCCGAAACTCATAGAACCCCATATCCTGAATCGCCTTGGCTAGCTTGTGATTCGCCATCATTCCAGACACATTCAAATCCTCAATGACTACCGTGCCGTGGTTCTTGGCGAGATAGGTCGTGAGTTTGTGGAGCGTGTCTTTACGGATGTTGGCAATCCGCTGATGCAACCGGGCGATCTTTGATTGAGCCTTTTTCCAGTTCTCAGATCCTCGCTGTTTGTGGCGATTCAGCCATTGCAAACGAGAGAGCCGGGACTCCAGTTTTCTGTAGGCTTTAGCACCTTCAAACACATCTCCAGTGCTGAGGGTCGCTAAAGATTTGACACCCAAGTCAACCCCAACAATTTCAACCGCTTTAGGCGTAATGACAGGTTCGATCTCAATCCGAAATGAGATACAGCCCTTACCTCAATCGTTAAGTACAATAACAACACTTAGTAAACCAGTTTCTCAGGCACTGTAAATCCACTAGTCGGGCTGCCAGTCTAGTTAATTGTTCCAACACCTCTATAGTTTCTGT
>MKGP02000057.1 GCA_001913845.2 Limnothrix sp. CACIAM 69d
GCAGGGCGAGGGGAACCCAGAAGATACTGACTCCCCTGCTCCCGTCCTGGGAGAAGGGGTTGGAGGATGAGGGTAATTGAGATTTTGCGTAAGTCCTGTCTTTGTCTAGACCGAAATTCTGTGTAGACCGAAATTCAACCACAAAACTAAACCCCAAAGGCCATCAAGCTGACGGATTGGGGGAGCTTAGACTTTGCCGGTTGATCGCTCTACTTGCTCTCTAGTTCTTGATTGACATGAGCGCCCTAGGGCCGGCGACCCATTTGCTGTAAGCGAACCCAAGCGCCCAAACTACAGAGCACCACCACCCCGGCGAATAATCCCAACGGTGGGCCCGATCGCTGCGGGCGCACCATGGGCTGCAATTCTCCAAAGCCGTTGGCCGGAGCGTTGGCGGTGGTGGAATTTTGCTGAAAACGGCGCTCACTATCGGTGGGCAGGAGAGACGGCGCAGGGCTGGGGCTGGCGGTGTTCCCGATCGCCCTTGAACCCTCTGGGTTTTGACCCACCTGCAACGGAATCACTTCCGCTGGGCGATCCATCTTCAGCAAGCGGACGATTGCCACGCCGCCCACCAGCCAAAACAAAGCCCAAAACACAAATAGCCCAATTAGGACTCGTCCCCGCAACAGGCGCTCCAGAGCTGTTACCACCGTTGGCATTTGGGCCAGCCAGGTGGGTGACGGTCGGCGACGGCGCGATCGCCCGATCGGGGCAAGGGCCGTTGAGGAAGTCGGGGCCCCGGTTCCATTACTCAATCGCCCGGGCCGACGATGGCGCGATCGCCCGCGATTTCCGAAGGCAGGATTGGGCTGTGCTGAATCCTGGGCTGAATCCTGGTCGGCGGATCTAGATTGACTGGGCTGATCAGTGCGGTCTAGTCCAGTGCGATCCAGTCCAGTGCGGTCTAGTCCAGTGCGACCTAGGGATATCGATCGAGGGCGATTTGCACCAACGATCGAGCCGTTGCGATCAAGATCGCCGGGCTGGGGCAGCGCCTCTTCTCTGGGTGCTGGTTCAGGCTTCGGGGCGGGTTTCGGCAAGGGTTGGGGCGATCGCGGCAACGGAGCCGATAGCGGCGGTGGCGGCCCATAACGCGGCAACGGAGCGGGCGCGGCCGGTGGCATCGGGCGCGGCGGCAAGGCAGGCAACTGGGGCGATCCTCGCTTCAGGGCCGCATCAAAAGGATTCGATTCCCCATCCGGTAAAGAAGATGATCGCGATGCTCCAGCCGTCATTTACTGCGCCCCTTGTGCCACGGTATGACGTTCAATTGCTAGCGTTACCAATCGGTGTACTAATTCCGAAAAGGGAATTCCGGTCGCTTCCCACAATTGGGGATACATGCTGGTGGCGGTGAAACCCGGTAGGGTGTTGATCTCGTTCAAAAAGATTTCGCCCGTGGCTTCCACATAGAAAAAATCAACCCGCGCTAACCCAGCACAGTCGAGGGCTAAAAAAGCCTCTTTGGCCATGGTTTGCAGGCGATCGACCACCGGGGCGGGCAAGGCTGCCGGAATCACCAAATCCGCCGCCCCGTCGGAATATTTGGTGTCGTAGTCATAAAACTCGCTCTCGAAGGTGATTTCCCCAATCACCGAGGCGATCGGCTGATCATTGCCCAGCACGGCGCATTCCACCTCCCGTGGTTTGCCCCCCGCCGCCGCTTCCACAATGATGCGTCGATCGAAACTGGCTGCACTGTCCAGGGCTGCTTCCAATTCAGCACGCGATCGCGCCTTGGCAATGCCCACGGAGGATCCGAGATTCGCCGGCTTCACAAAGCAGGGATAGCCCAAATCCGCCTCAAGCTGATCGCAGAGCTTCGGAAACACACAAGGATTGGACCAAACTTCCGATCGGGTCACCAACCGATAGGCCACTTGCGGCAAACCCGCCTGGGCAAACAGCATCTTCATGGCAATCTTGTCCATGCCCGCCGCTGACCCCAGCACCCCCGACCCGACCCAGGGAACCTGCATCAATTGCAGCAATCCTTGGACTGACCCATCTTCCCCATTGGGCCCATGCAGCGTCGGAAACCACACATCCACCGTGCTGGCTTCGGGGGGGAATTGCCAAAGCGCCGCGCGATCGGTCGGGCGATCGTCACTCGGCAAGGGTTGCCCCGACTCCAACACCCCTTGGGCCACCGCTGGCCCTTGCCAAAGCCCATCCTTTTGCAAATAGAACGGCAACACCTGATAGCGATCGCGATTGCTGTCTGCTTGCAGGGCCCGAGCCGCCGCTGCGGCCGATCGAATCGACACCTCATGCTCGCCCGATCGCCCACCAAACAACAGTCCAATACGCAGGGGATTGCTCATGTTGCCAATCGTTCCATTCACCCAAATCAAGACCCGTTTGCCAGCAATGGTCAACGTAGCTACCAGTTAATCACAGGTTGCTAAGAGTTGTGTCTAGGTTGTGCCTAGCTCACCATTCCCTGGCCATCCATCCCCAAGGGCATCAGGGCTTGTCGTCAGATCGTTCAAAACCCTGATTCCAACCCTAGTGGATCGGGAAGACAAGGGGCTTAGGGAATGTCTGAAAAGCCAAAATTGCTACTCTGTACGCCCCAGGGATCGATGTAGACAAGCGGCTTAAGCCCCTTGTTGCGGCGATCGGGGCATCGAAAATTAACCGTTTTCATCTGAGTCCGGGAAAGGACGACAGGCCCGCCCCCTCGATCGACCTCCGCGCCAAGATTTTCCAGCGAAATCCTCCAAAAAGCCCGCCTTTCCTAGGTTTGATGTAAATTTTCCTCTATCTTCCCTAGATTTTTACACTTGGCGAGTAAAGTCAAATACAGTAAGCCTAAATGCATTGCCCAATCTTGATTTTTGCTGAACCGTCACTGCCTAGTCCGCTTCAATTCATTTACCTGATTTACCGGATTCACTAATTCACCCAAATTGAATCACTTGAGTCGATTCGCATCGATTTGCATTGATTTACGGTGATGAACCCCACTTGAAAAAATTGCGTTGGCTCTAAATCTGGGCAAAAATTCTAGGTAGAAATCATCAGCTCTTTTTGGTTATTTGTCTGATGACTTTGAGTCTAGATCATCAACGTTGATCTTTGAATATTGATTTTGAATGTTGATTTTGGTCATGAATTGACGAATTTGAATTTTGGATCTGAATTTCAATTTTCTCAAGAAATCCCTGCCTGAATTACCCCACAGAGCGATCGCCCAAATCATCGGCCCAACCATAGTGGCCATTAATCCATAATTTTCCAATTTCTCAAAGATGAAACTTCATCAAGACTGAAATTAGCCTGAAAAATTGATCCAGCCTCGCTGAGCCTCCAGGATCAATTGAGCCAGCTTTTTTCAATGAAGTTTCACGAGCCATGTTTCCCATTGTGCCAGTCGTGCTTCACTCTCCTTGCAGGACTGATTTTCCATGATCGCCAAGTCTCGTACCGTGCTGCAATCATCCCCTCCACAGGATCCTTGGTCGCGTTCTCAATCGACGGCCCGAGGAAATTGGTCACGGCGTTTGGCAGACCTCACGATCGGGAAATATCAACGACTCTTGAGTCATCTTTCGCGCGATTGGAGCATTGCGCGGAAAGTTTGTTGGGCTTCTGGAACAGCAATTTTCACAGCCATTTTGGGAACCAGTGTTGGCCTATTTGTGGGCAACCGCTATGCCGTCCAAACGGTGGCGGAAATTCGGGCTGCTGATATTCGCCAAGAGGAATTAGCCCACTTTGCAGATGACTGGATGGTGATTCTCAATTACCCCTTCGAGTCTTTGTACTTGTTGCGATATCCATCACAATTCCAAGATCGCCAACGACAACACCTCGATAAATTGGCGGAATTGCGCCGAGAGTTGGTGGAATTCTCGGTCACCATGAAAGACCAAGAAGATGGAATCGATGCGGCTCAGTGGCAACAATTAATGAATCGCCTGAATGAGTCCATGCGCCACTATCAGCGCTTTGCGTCTCCCCTGTTACAGTCATTGACCCTTCGGCCGGGATACACGACTCAGGAATATGAGGTGGCCCATCAGACTCTGGTGGATTTTCTGGTGAGCGATTCCTATCGATCGTTCTATTTAGAACTGAACAGCATTCACCAGGAACTTTTGACTGTTGCGGAAAAAGTAGAAGAACAGGAAAACATTGGCACGGATCAACTACAGGAAATTCGACAAATTCAAGCGCTGATTGTGGGCGGCAGTTTGTTCGTGAGTTTGCTGTTGGGAATTTTCCTATCGTTGATGGCCGGTAAAACAATCACAACACCCCTATTGGAGCTGACTGAAACAGTTCAAAAAGTCACCACAGAGAACAACTTAAAATTAAGGGCATCTATTACTCAAGAGGATAAAACCACTGCCGATTTATCCATGGCATTTAACCAATTGGTTGAATGGGCTGATTTATATATGAGTGAGCTACACCAGGCTCAAAGTCGCCTAGTTCATTCGGAAAAAATGTCTAGCCTGGGCAAAATGGTGGCAGGCATTGCCCATGAAATTAATAATCCAGCGGGTTTTGTTTATAGCAATCTCTACCATGCCAAGAACTATGCCCAGGAGTTGCAAGCCCTAGTGGCGCTTTATCAAGAAGCCTATCCCAACCCTCCTCAGCATTTGCAAGAGGCGATTCAAGAAAGCGATTTGGAATTCATTCAAGGTGATTTAGATCGCGTGTTTTCTTCAATGGAAGTGGGCACTGGTCGGATTCGCGATATTGTGAAATCCCTGCGAGTGTTCTCGCGGCTGGACGAGGCGGAATTCAAAACAATTGATTTGCATGAGTCGATCGAGAGCGCCCTCACAATTTTGGGCTATCGATTGCGGGAGCAGAATGAACGCCCGGAAATTCAAATTGTTCGTGATTATGGCTCCGTTCCCCCGATCGACTGTTTTGCAGGCCAACTCAATCAAGCATTGATGCATTTGCTGACGAATGCGATCGATGCGTTGGATGAGCGCGATCGATCACGAAGCTACCAAGAATGCCTCAATCAACCGAGTCAAATTCGGATCACCACAGCCCTGTCCGATTCTGAGCACCTCACCATTACGATCGCGGATAATGGCCCCGGAATTCCCGAAGCCATTCAACCCAAGTTATTCGATCCGTTCTTCACCACCAAACCCGTGGGCATGGGAACGGGCTTGGGGCTAAGCATTACCTATCAAATTGTGGTGGAACATCATCGGGGACAACTGATCTGTCGATCGACCCTCAATCGAGGAACGGAAATTCTTGTGGTGTTACCGATCCATCGCGCCCATTCCTAGCACTAATCTGTTCTCCTGGAGGATGTCTGAAGAGCCAAAGTTGCTGCTCTGGATACCCCAGCGATCGACTGAGACAAGATGCTCAAGCCCCTTCCACGACTATTGGTGCTTGCCCGTGCCAAAGAATCCTTTTTAAACATCCTCTCAGATGGAGGGGCGAGAGTTCTTTGGGCGATCGCGTGCCAATTTGATATCTGTCACTCATGATCAAGGGGCTTGATGAAACCTTTAAAAAGCCCCCAATGCTTTGACCTGCAACTATTCGAGCGCGGTAAACTACCCTTGGAGCGGGCTTGAATTGAAGAATTGCTTTCCCGAGTTTTTCACGATTGATCGATACGGTATTAGCCATATAAGACAATCTCTACTCATAATCTGCCAAACCCAGTAGGGGTTTAAGCTCTGCTCTAGCTCCGGTAAAGGTTTGATATGCAAGAACGCCGATAGTCGCCAAAGTCCTGAGGCTCGCAGTCCACATAGTTAGCAACTCGGTTGAGATTCAAGATCAGATGCTGCGCCGTAGTTGTGATTGCATTGGGTGGCTGGCGCTCCCAACTCTGGCTGTTTTGCTGTTGTGCCTCTTGCCTATTTAGGATCACTGGCCCATTGCCAATGCCCAAAATCTCCCAATCCAAGGACTCAACGCCGTTATGACCGCCTTTGCTCAACAGCCGTCTGGTTCCGAACGCCCTAGGGTGGTTACCTGGCCGCGACCTGCCAAATCCCTTGCTGTTCAGGAGTCGATCGCCCAAACGTCGCTGATGCCCCATTTGGTGCCGGAGCTGCCTCGGTTTAACTGCCAAAGCCTGTTGATTCAGGCCCTCACCCATCGATCGCTCGTGCGGGAAAATCCACGGTTGGGTGAGGATAACGAGCGACTGGAATTTTTGGGTGATGCAATCTTGACCTTTGTTAGTGGGGCTTATTTGTATCGCCGCTTTCCTGAGTTGGGTGAGGATGAAATGACCCGGCGGCGATCGGCCCTCGTTGATGAAAAGCAACTGGCTCAGTTTGCGATCGCCCTGAATTTGGGTCAGCAACTGCGAATGAGCCGAGGGGTTGAGCAGATGGGAGGCCGCCATAATCCCAACTTACTCAGCAGCGCTTTTGAAGCCTTGGTTGGGGCTTACTATCTCGATCAACATGGGGATGTGGAGATTGTCCGCCCCTTTGTGGAAGCCTTGTTTGACGCAGTGCCGATTGAAGAACTCCAGGCCCGATCGAGCCTCGATGTGAAAAATCAATTGCAAGAATGGGCCCACAAATGCGGTCTTTCCTTGCCGAAATACAACACCCAAAAGATTGCTGGCCAGGATCACAATCCTCTCTTTTCCTGCCAAGTTTCGTTGGGGTCTCGGATTTTAGGAACCGGTCAAGGTCGCTCCAAAAAAGAAGCCGAAAAATCTGCCGCCGCTGCTGCCCTGGAAACCCTCAATCAAAAGGCCGCTAGCAGCACGAATGCGCCGCGAGCGGCCTTGGCCTAACTGGCTCAACTAGCTTTGGCGAACTAATTCGGGTTGCGTTCCCAGAGAATTTGCACCTCAGGGCGATCGCCGCCCAACATCAATCGGTTGTCTTAGCAAAGAGCGGGCAACAAAGCCTCGCCGGTCAAACTGAAGGCCCGTACCTCCGTAATTTTGACGGGGACAATTTTGCCGCGCAGTTCTGCAAAATCCCCCGCGAAGAAGGTCAACCGATTGCCATCGGTGCGGCCCATCACTTGGCTCGGATTTTTCGGGTTCACATCTTCCACCAACACGTATTCTGTGCGGCCAAAATAGCGCTGCGATCGCTCCGCCGCCTTAACCGAAACCAAATGATTCAACCGTTGCAGGCGATCGCTCTTGGTTTCCTCATCCAACTGGTTGTCCCACAGGGCCGCTGGTGTACCGGGTCGAGGCGAATAGGCCGCCGTATTGAGTTGATCAAACCCAATATCTTCGACCAGCTTCAGCGTGTTTTGGAATTGCTCCTCCGTTTCGCCCGGAAACCCGACGATCGCGTCGGCGCTAATCGACGCATCGGGCATGTAGCGGCGAATCGTATCGATAATTTGCCGGTAGCGCTCGTGGGTGTAACCGCGCGACATGGCCTTCAGCACCTCGTTATCACCCGACTGGAACGGAATGTGGAAATGCTTGCAAACCTTCGGCAGCTCGGCGCAGGTGCGAATCAGCCGCTCCGTGAAGTAGCGCGGGTGGCTGGTGGCAAACCGCAACCGCTCAATCCCTTCCACGTCATGCACTTCCCGCAACAAATCCGTGAAGTTGTACTTGTGCCGCCCATCGGGCAAGCTCCCGGGCAAGTCGCGCCCATAGGCATCGATGTTTTGGCCCAGCAGGGTCACTTCCTTGTAGCCCTGGCGACCCAATTCCTCCATTTCCCGGCGAATTTCCTCGGGATAGCGCGATTGCTCCACGCCGCGCACCCCTGGAACCACACAATAGGTGCAGCGCTCGTTACAGCCATAGATCACGTTCACCCAAGCCGTGATGCTGCTATCGCGGCGGGGTTTGGTGATGTCTTCCATGATGTGGACGGGTTCCGTGGCCACCACCTGGCTGCCGTTGAACACCTGCTCCAGCAAGTCTTCGAGGCGGTTGGCGTGCTGCGGCCCCATGATCAAGTCCACCTCGGGCACACGCCGCAACAGTTGCTCACCTTCCTGTTGGGCCACGCAGCCGGCCACCACGATCGTTAATTCTGGGTTGGTTTGTTTGCGCTTGGCCTGCCGCCCCAAGTAGGAATAGACCTTTTGCTCGGCGTTGTCGCGGATCGTGCAGGTGTTGTAGAGAATCAGATCCGCTTCTTCGGGTTCTTCGGTCCAAGCAAAGCCCATGGTGTCGAGGATGCCGGCCATCCGCTCGGAGTCGGCCTTGTTCATCTGACAGCCGAAGGTGGTGATGTGGTAGCGGCGGGGTTGGTTGCTCATGGCTCTGGCGGGGCGATCGAGACTCCTTATTCTAAAGCAGGATGTTTCTACTAGGCCACCCATTGATCAGGGCTAGACTTGACAGTTCTCTTTTTGAGAACTAAGATGAATTTCATAATCTATTCGTTGCTCTCCCAAGAGCCATTCCAACAGGAGGTGCTAATGCTGCAAGGTGCAAAATTTAAGGGCTAGCCAAAATGCACATTATTAGTCGAAAGCCGATTCGTGAGTTTTGTAAGCTCCACCCAATGGCCGAACCTAGCCTACAGCGATGGTTCAAAATTGTTTCAAAAGCTAGATGGACGAATTTTGAGGATGCCAGAAAAACATTTACAAGTGTTGACCGTGTAGGTGAATTTCTGGTTTTTAATATCGGTGGAAATAAGTATCGACTGATCGCTGGACTAACAAATTACTGTCATCTTCAAGCGGATGGATCACTGAACAATGCCAAGCTTTTTATCAAGAAAATTTGCACTCATGCCGAGTACAGCAAGATTAAGATTCCTGATGATTTAAGAAGAAGATCCAAAAAGCAAAGTTGATGTCCAGTTTAGCTTAGCAATCAACCGAAGATAGGGGCTTCGGCCCCTTCTCCCTGAAGTTGCAGCAGCTTGAGCGGTAAATAAACAGGTTGATGCCTGAGACAGATACCTGAGACAGATGATGTGTCAGCCATCAATCCCCAAAGCACTAAATCGTACATACAAAAAACACACAGAAGCAAGCACGTAACCAACCAAGCCATGCTGGCAGTTCTTGATCCAAAGTCTTATTCACAATTACTAGCAGAAGTCCGGCCCGCTGTCATCCAGACTGAGGAAGAATACGATCGCCTGGTAGATCAAATCGAGCAATTGTTCCTGTGTGAAGATCGATCGCCCGAAGAAACTGCCCTGCTCGATTTGCTGACATTACTCGTTAGTAGCTATGACGACCAGCACTATGCGATCGCCGATTGCTCTGGGCGAGAAGTGCTTTTAGAGCTGATGGAAGATAACGGACTCAAACAAGCCGACTTAGTGGGAGTCATTGGCTCCAAAGGCGTTGTTTCTGAGGTGGTTAACGGCAAGCGCGATATTTCTAAGAAACAAGCCCAACGATTAGGCGAATTTTTTGGATTACCTTACACCGTCTTCCTTTGACTTTCACCCTGACTGCCCTAGACAAGGGGCTTAAGCCCCTTGCCCCACGATCTTTTCAAAGTGATTCTCATCAAATATTAATTATTGATGGGTGACGATCGAGTGTGAAATCAAACGGATTGGCTAACGATCGCCCCGAGTTTTTTCATCACTTGCAAAACCGTTGCCAAATCATCAGCGCGATCGAGAATTAATTCGGGTGATTTGTCGTACTGCCAACGATCAAGCGGCGTATCAGCAGCATCGGCAAAGGTCAGAACCTTGGCTAATTTTAAAAATACAAAACTACTGCCATTGGTGACTAGGCCAAACTGAGCTTGTCGATCGGGAGCCGCCGCCAACATATAACCCAACACTTGCGGAATGCCGACTTTTACCGAAAATTCAGCCCGCTTTGATTCGATCGCCAGCACCCACAAACGACCCATCAACACCAAAATATCCACCCGTCCGCGCAGTTTTTCGCCCCCGATTTGATTAGCATCTACGGGGCGATCGACCACGATTTCTACTGAAGTTTCCGTATCCACATAGAACGGTGGCAAAAAGAAACCCGCCAAATCCAGTAAAGGCGCAACGACAGCCAACTTAACCGTATTTTCGAGCACCGATCGCCGCTCCAAGTTCGCATAGCTGGCTTGGATTCGTTGTAGCCGATCGCGCTCGATCGCCCCCAACTCCGGCAACCGATCGCGCCACTCCCGAAAGAAATCAGGATCAGCACTGCGCTGGAGACCAAACCGCTGTTCAAGATCCTGGAGCGTTAGTTGTTCGATCGCCACTGTGGTTGTCATCCCGCGTCTCCATTTCAGCAGCTTTAGCTTGTTTCCCTTGCCCTGAGGGCGATCCTAAACCCTGGCGACCGGTCACAAGGTTACGAAGTTGATACACTGATTGAGTTGACCTGCAAGAGGCTAACGATCTCTCCTCAGCCGGATGTGATCCGGTCGATCGCCCAAGCTACCTGCCCCTCCCCCCTCAACGATTCAAGTAAGGAATTGCTAACCCAATGACCGTCGCGCCCGTAAGCTTGCCGCAACTGGTGAAACACGAAGTCAAAGACCTGTCCTTGGCCCCCATGGGTCGCCAACGGATTGAATGGGCGGGTCGAGAAATGCCGGTGCTGCGTCAAATCCGCGATCGCTTCGCCACCGAAAAGCCCTTCGCCGGTTTGCGTCTGGTTGCTTGTTGCCACGTCACCACTGAAACCGCCCACTTGGCGATCGCCCTCAAGGCCGGTGGCGCGGATGCGGTGCTGATTGCCAGCAACCCCCTTTCGACCCAAGATGACGTGGCCGCCAGCCTCGTGGTGGATGAAGGGATCTCGGTCTTTGCCTACAAGGGCGAAGATACCGAAACCTATCTGCGCCACGTGAACATCGCCCTCGACCACAAACCTAACGTGATCATCGATGACGGTTCCGACGTGACCGCCACCCTGATCCAACAGCGCCAAGACCAAATCGCTGACCTGATCGGCACCACCGAAGAAACCACCACCGGCATCGTCCGCCTGCGGGCCATGCTGCGCGATGGCGTGTTGACCTTCCCGGCCATGAACGTCAACGATGCGCAAACCAAGCATTTCTTTGACAACCGTTACGGCACGGGCCAATCGACCCTCGACGGCATCATCCGCGCCACCAACGTCCTGTTGGCCGGCAAAACCGTGGTGGTGGCTGGCTATGGCTGGTGCGGTAAGGGCACGGCCATGCGGGCGCGCGGTTTGGGCGCAAACGTAATCGTTACCGAAGTGCTGCCCGTCCCGGCGATCGAGGCCGTGATGGATGGTTTCCGCGTGATGCCGATGGACGAAGCCGCCGCCCTGGGCGACCTGTTCATCACCGTCACCGGCAACAAGCACGTGATTCGCGGCGAGCATTTCGCCAAGATGAAGGACGGGGCGATCGTCTGCAACTCCGGTCACTTCGATTTGGAAATCGACCTGAAGGCCTTGAAGGCCCAATCGTCGGAAGTGAAGACCGTCCGCAACTTCACCGAAGAATATCGCCTGAACAACGGTAAGTCCGTGGTGGTGTTGGGTGAAGGTCGCCTGGTGAACCTGGCCGCCGCCGAAGGTCACCCCAGCGCCGTGATGGACATGAGCTTTGCCAACCAAGCCCTGGCTTGCGAATATTTGGTGAAGAACAAGGGCCAACTGGAGCCGGGTCTCTACTCGATTCCCGATGAGGTGGATCAAGAGATCGCCCGTCTGAAGCTGGCGGCTATGGGCATCGCGATCGACTCCCTGACCGCCGAACAGATCGAGTACATGAACTCCTGGACGGAAGGCACATAATCACCGCCTAAACTCCTTGGGGCAAGGGGCTTAAGCCCCTTGTCTTGCCCTCAGGGGCTTGATGTTTGGTTTCGCGATTACACACCCAACTCACCGATTTTGTTCACCGCGTTATTCTTGCTTTCTATGAAAGAGTGGATTGTTGAAATTATTGGTTCTCTGGGCTATGTCGGGATTGGATTCCTGATGTTTTTGGAGAATCTATTCCCGCCGATTCCGTCGGAATTGATCATGCCCTTGGCGGGGTTTACGGCTTCTCAACCAAATAATAATTTGGAGCTAATCCCGGCGATCGCAGCGGGTGTAATCGGCACGGTTTTGGGAGCCTATCCCTGGTACTACATCGGCAAACTGGTCAACGAAGAGCGCCTAGAACGCTGGGCAGACAAATACTTCAAATGGATCGGGATTTCCGGCGAGGATGTGGGGAAATCCAAAACCTGGTTCCAAAAGCATGGTGCTAAGGCTGTGTTTTTGGGTCGGATGGTTCCGGGCATTCGGACATTGATTTCGCTCCCGGCGGGCATTGAAGAAATGCCGATCGTCCCCTTCACGATCTACACCACCCTCGGCACGATCATTTGGACAGCAGCCCTTACCACCTTGGGCTACAAACTCGGCTCAAACTATGAGCTGGTTGATGAATATCTCAGCCCGGTTTCTAAAATCGTGTTGGGAATTTTGGTACTGGGCTTTGCAGCTTGGTTGCTCAAGAAAAACCTGGATTTGCGCAATAAGGGCAACGGGTAAACAGTGGCGATTGGTAGAGAACGTAAGGCATTACGCCCCTACTGGAGAACTGCCAAAATACTGATCACGTCAATCGGGGTGGGCTGGGCCTGCCCCGATTTGTTTGGGATGAATTGATCGACTGGGAAATAGCAACCATGACAGAAGTGGCGGCGATCGCCCTGGATATTGGGCGCAAACGAATTGGGGTGGCGGGGTGCGATCGCCTGGGGTTAATCGCCAGCCCGATCGCCACGATCGAGCGGCAATCCTTTGAACAGGACGTGGCGGCCCTGCAAGCGATCGCCCAGGAGCGCCAGGCCACGGTGCTGGTGGCCGGGTTGCCGCTGACCATGGATGGCGAAGACAGCGCCCAAACTCGCCACGCTCGCAAGTGGGCCAAGCGTTATGCCACAGCGATCGGGCTGCCGTTTGTGTTGGTGGATGAGCGACTGAGTTCGGTGGAAGCGGAGGAACTGCTGCGATCGCGCGGTCAGCAACCCTCGCGGGACAAGGGCAGCATCGATCGCTATGCGGCGGCGGCGATTTTGCAACGCTGGCTGGATGAGCAACGGATTTGAATTCAACCAAAACCAGTCGCTATCCTGGGAAGGGATAGCCCACTGCATTGTTTTTGGAGGATGGGGGAATGACCGCTAGCCTAAGCGCTCCGGCTGCTGCTGAGTCAGCCCCAGAGGCGATCGACCTGAACCAGTTTTTGGCCCTGCCCGATACCCAGCCGGCCAGTGAATTTATTAATGGCAAAATTATTCAAAAACCAATGCCCCAAGGAGAACACAGCACCCTACAAGCAGACTTAGTAGCAGCGATTAACGCCGTGCTCAAACAGCGGAAAATTGCCCGGGCTTATACAGAACTGCGCTGTACCTTTGGCGATCGGGCCATTGTTCCGGACTTACAGCCTTTACCTAGAACGATCAGTACGATATAGTTATAAGTACAGTTGGGCTATCGTCAGGAAAATTTATGGGTTGTTATTCTCTAGACTTGCGCCAGAAAATTGTAGAAGCTTACGAAAAAGG
>MKGP02000069.1 GCA_001913845.2 Limnothrix sp. CACIAM 69d
TGAAGGGATGATAGCGAGATACGTTAAGAACCAGGGTAATGAGTATCTGAAATTGCACAGAGATGAGCAGCTTACTCTTTTTTGATTCTGATACCCCGTCCGCTTGCGGCGGGGTAGTTCATTTAATCAATGGCTCATCAAGCGCAATTATTCCGAGGTTTCCGTAACGCGAAATGTTCGTGATGGCGGTGTTGATGTTGTCGCCTATCATCAGGGAGGCGTAACTAATAAACGGTATAAAGTAATCGTGCAATGCAAACGCTATGCGACAAAACAGGTTGATATAGATGTTGTCGAAGAACTGGTTGAGAGTGTAAAAAAACAGCAAGCAAAGGAAGGAATGCTTGTTACAACCTCAACATTTTCTCGACGAGCAAAAGAATTTGCTAAAAGTCATCGATACCTTGATTTAATTGACCGTGATGAATTACAACAACAATTAAATATGGCATTTGGTGCAAACTATTATTGCATCACTAATCATAGTTAAATTCTTGAGATTTTCGATTAGCTTTTTCAATTGACTAATGTTATAGCAATATGAAAAGCCAGCTCCAGAATCTGCAATCGCGGTTGGATTAATAGTCAAACTTTAGGTCGTTTACTGAAGCGCCTATTGCAGTGGAGGGTGATGGTATATTGCGCCGATGACTGAAAACCCTATCAACAGCTCTTGGACAAATATCAAGAGACTTTTCATGTTATCAGCGAGAAAGAACCGACAGCAGTTGAGAGGAATAACTCAGACAATCGTTACTAGCTTTCTTAGTTTCATCGAAGGACAAAGGTTGTCTCTAAGTCATTACGTATGGTTGGCTTGACTATGGACTTGTTGGCCAAGTTCAGGGTGAACAGCAGGCTTGATCTGCTACGCAATTGGCGACTGGCATTACTTTCTTGAAACTTTCCTGCTTTATAGCACCTGCCTCTACCTCCAAGGGGTTTCCGGTCTTACGGTCGTGACCCAGATTGAAACCGCTAGCCCAGCGGCCATCCGTACTTTACGCGCCCTAAAGAGCAGGATTGTCGTTCCTACTTTCCGATAAGCTAGTAGACTGCAATTCAGTCCCAGCCACCCCGCCCGATCGACCCATGCTCCGAGCCGGAATCGTCGGACTGCCCAACGTGGGCAAGTCCACCCTGTTTAATGCCCTGGTTGCCAACGCCAAAGCGGAAGCCGCCAACTTTCCCTTCTGCACCATTGAACCCAACGTCGGCGTGGTCTCCGTGCCCGATGAGCGGTTGCAAGTGCTGAGTGACTTGGCCAAGTCCAAGCAAATTGTCCCCACGCGGGTGGAATTTGTGGACATTGCCGGTCTGGTGAAGGGAGCCAGCAAGGGCGAAGGGCTGGGGAACCAGTTTTTGGCCAACATTCGGGAAGTGGACGCGATCGTCCATGTGGTGCGCTGCTTCGAGAACGACGACATCATTCACGTCTCCGGCTCGATCGACCCGATCCGCGACATTGAAATCATCAATCTGGAGTTGATCCTCTCGGATTTGGCCCAGGTGGAGCGCCGGGCCGATCGCGTCCGTAAGCAAGCCCGCGCCAACAAAGAGGCCCAAGCCGAGCTGGTCGTGCTCGAAAAGATCCTGGCCGTCCTTGAAGATGGCCGCCCCGCCCGCCAAGTCAGCCTGAGCGAGGAAGAAGAACCCCTGATCGCCACCTTGGGCCTGCTGACCCGCAAGCGGATGATCTACGCCACCAACGTTTCGGAAGATGACCTAGCCACCGGCAACCAATGGGTGGAGCAGGTGCGGGAGCTGGCCAAAACCGAAAACGCCCAAACGGTGATTATTTCCGCCCAGGTGGAAGCGGAACTGATTGAACTCTCCGATGAGGAACGGGCGGACTTCCTCGATTCATTGGGTGTGACCGAAGGGGGGCTGAAGTCCCTGATCCGCGCCACCTATGACCTATTGGGCCTGCGCACCTACTTCACCTCTGGCGAAAAGGAAACCCGCGCTTGGACGATCCATGCGGGCATGACAGCTCCCCAAGCGGCCGGCGTGATTCACTCGGACTTTGAGCGGGGCTTCATTCGGGCCGAAACCGTGGCCTACGCGGATTTGGTGACGGCCGGTTCCCTACCCGCCGCCAAGGAAAAGGGACTCGTCCGCAGTGAAGGCAAAGAATATGTGGTGCAAGAGGGCGATGTTATGCTGTTTAGATTTAACGTCTAGCCCTGTCGATCGCATCGATCCAGACAAGGGGCTTAAGCCCCTTGCCCCCACACGATCCCGTAACGCAAGAATCAGGGTTTCGGGGATTTGATGACAGCCCCTAAGCCCCTTGCCCCCGACGAATCCGTTCATCACTGCTTGCCCGTTCGATCGCCTGGTTTTTGTTGATTTCGATTCCGCAGCAACCCGCCATGCACCAAAATTTCATGCCGATCGCCTATTACAAAGGCGAATTTATTCCCTTCGAGAATGCCAACCTGTCGATCGCAACCCACGCGCTGCACTACGGCACGGGGGCCTTTGGCGGTTTGCGCGGGATTCCTGACCCGGCGGATCCGAACACGATTTTGCTGTTCCGGCTCGATCGCCACAGCAAGCGCCTTAGCCAAAGCGCCAAATTCCTGCATTACGATTTGCCCGCCGATAAAATTCTTTGGGCGATCGAAGAATTTGTCCGCCAAAACAAACCGACCAAATCGTTTTATATTCGCCCCTTTGTTTACACCTCTGACCTAGGGATTGCGCCCCGTTTGCACAGCGTCGAAAAGAGCTTCTTTATCTACGGTTTGGAAATGGGCGATTACCTGTCCCAAGAGGGAGTCGCTTGCCGGATTAGCTCCTGGGTGCGCCAAGAAGATCGCAGCTTGCCGTTGCGCGGCAAAATCGCGGGCGCTTACATCACTTCGTCGCTAGCCAAAACCGAAGCAGTCGAATCAGGTTTTGATGAAGCGATCATGATGAATTCCCAGGGCAAGGTGAGCGAAGCCTCGGGGATGAACGTGTTTTTGGTGCGCAATGGCACGTTGATCACGCCCGGTTTTGAGCAAGACATTCTGGAAGGGATCACCCGCGACAGCATTTTGACGATCGCCCGCGATCGGGGCATCCCGATCGAAATTCGCCCGGTGGATAAAACCGAATTGTTCATCGCGGATGAGGTGTTCCTCAGCGGCACGGCGGCCAAAATCGCCCCGGTGAGCAAGATCGAAAACTACACCCTCGGGAGCGATCGCCCGGTGACGAATTTGTTGCGAGAAACTCTCACGGCGATCGTCGAAAATCGCGAACCGACCTACGCCGATTGGGTCCACAAAATCGCGCTGTAATTCCCCACGGTTTCGGTAAAGTCTGTCAACCCCGTAGGGGCGTACGGCCGTACGCCCCTACTCGAATGCCTCGACTATTACAAACCAACCGCATCGGCGGCTTGGCTTTCCTGGCGCAAATAGCTTTCGATAAATTGCCCCAAATCACCGTTCATCACCGACTGAATATCGGTGGTTTCCAATTCTGTGCGCAGGTCTTTCACCAACTGATAGGGGTGAAACACATAGTTGCGGATTTGGGTTCCCCAGGCCGCTTCCACCATGTCGCCGCGAATATCCGCGATTTCCTTGGCCCGCTGTTCTTGAGCAATGACCAACAGTTTGGCCTTCAACAGAACCATCGCTTTTTCTTTGTTTTGCAGTTGCGATCGCTCCTCAGTGCAGCGCACCGCCAGCCCCGTGGGTAAGTGGGTGATTCGCACGGCCGTTTCCACTTTGTTCACGTTTTGGCCGCCTTTGCCGCCGGCCCGCGAGGTGGTAATTTCTAAATCTTTGTCCGGGATATCCAGTTGAATGGAATGATCTAAAATCGGCATCACTTCCACACCCGCAAAGCTAGTTTGGCGCTTCCCGTTGGCGTTAAACGGTGAAATTCGCACGAGACGATGGGTGCCCTTTTCCGATCGCAAATAGCCATAGGCATAGCGGCCTTGAATTTCCAAGGTGACGGATTTAATCCCCGCTTCATCCCCTTCGGAAAGCTCGCTGATCGCCACTTTATATTGCTGCTTTTCTGCCCAACGGGTATACATCCGCATGAGCTGCTCGGCCCAATCTTGGGCATCGGTTCCCCCAGCCCCAGCGTTAATGCTTAAAACGGCTCCTTTGCTGTCGTAGGGGCCAGATAATAAGCGTTGAAGCTCCCAAGCATCCAGTTCCGCCGCCAATTGATTTAAGGAGGTGAAGGCTTCCTGAAGGAGACCATCATCGGGTTCTAAGTCCAGTAGCTCCAGGGCGGCGCGGCTGTCGTTGAGGGTGTTTTGCCAGCGATCGATCTGTTGTAGATCTCCTTTGGCATCGTTTAAATCTTGCAAAACTTGCTGGGCCTGGCTTTGGTCATCCCAAAAGTCTGGCTGGGCGGCTAGGTTTTCCAAGTCGGCTACTTTGGCGTTCAAAGCAGCTTGGTCAAAGGCAGTCCTGAGCGTTGCCCAGGCGATCGCACAGCAAATCAATTTGGCGTTTCAGGTCTGAGGCATCAAGCATAGGGTCAAATTAGCAATTAAGGCGATGAAACAAGGCGATGAAACAAGGCAATGAATGAAACGGACTAAGCGCTGAAATTTGCGCTGCTCATTTCTGTACATTTTCGTACAGATTTGTGCGTTTCCATCGGTCTTTGTTCGTGCTTATACATCTTGTTGTTTTGTACGTCTTTGCAGGCCGCTGTCATCAGCGCAATCCGCAAAGCACCCTTAGCAAACCGTTGGTGAAAGCACAGCCTAAAGACTATAGCAATCCTGTGGCATTCTGCCTCTCTGCTTTGTCTGATGCGGTTTTGTCTGATGCGGCTTTGTCTGATGCGGAAGTGGAACCGCGATCGAATTGCGATCGATTGGCCTGGGCTGCAGCGACAATCTAGCCGCTCCTGTAAGTTCTAGACGAGCTGTGGGCACAATAAGGCTGGGTCGTGGCCGTTTCAGAGGAGACGATCTCCAAACGATCTCCAAAATTGATGCCGCGCCTCGACCGATTGCAGGGACTCTATGACCACCGAGCGATCGCTCACTGATGGGTTTCATCCCCTGTGGGGTGCTTGGGTGTTTCTGATAAGCTATCTGCCCAAATGGGTTTGTTTCTGAATGGCGATCGTTTTGAGTTCCATGCTTCAGAAAGGTGGCAGATTCGATCGCCAAATCTTAGAGGATGTCTGAAAAGTGCCCTTAGGGACTTGCCGAATCCCGATGAGGACGAGGGTAAGGGGCTTAAGCCTCTGGTTTCGTTGATCGGCAGGGCAAGGAGCGTCTCAATTCTGGCTTTTCAGACATCTTCTCAGGAGACAGTGACAGGTTCAAAGTTGCAATTCAGTGTGGTTGGTGCGCGATCGCTCCTAGGAGCTTGCAAACGCACTTTTCTGACCCAACGTATAATGAAACCGTTTAGGAATCATCAGTGGGCATTGGTCAAACTTGCTCCTGATATGGCCTAATGGGTGGGCTGATTAATGGTTCAAGGGTAACGACCGAGCGGTTATTCCTAACGAGGCGATCGGGAACTTGAGAGATATGGAAGTGCAAATCCAAGATCGTGGTTGGTTTGCTAACCGTCATTTCTCGACATCGCCTATGTCGAATCCTGCCGGAGACTCTGGGGACGATATGGATTCGGATGAAACAATCACGACCAATGCCGACTTGCGAGAAGCGGAAACCACCATGGCAAAGCTGCTCCATGACGGTTTTGAAGCCTATCGAGAACGACAGTTCAATCAGGCAGAACAGTTATTTGAAGCGTTGTTGACCTTGGCGATCTCGGTGAAGGATCACCATCGCGAGGAACGGGCCTATAACGGCTTGTTTTTGGGCTACTACGCTCGCCATCAGTACGAGCAAGCCCTGGACTGTGCGCGCCGCTGGCTGGCCACCACCCGCGCCCATGGCAATTGGCAAGGTCAAACCCACGCTTTGGCCCACTGGGGCAATGCTTGCCGTCACTTGGGCCAGTTTGATCGCGCCATTGTTTATCAACAGGAAGCCTTGGCGATCGCCCGAGACATGGGGGAGCTAGATAGCCAAATTGCCATCCTGAATAATTTAGGCTTGACTTACAAGGCCGCCGGAGATTATCCCAGCGCGATCATCTATCAGCGCCAAAGCCTGGATGCAGTGCGGCAGGTGGGCGATCGGGAAGCCGAGCGGCAAGTGCTCAAAAATTTGGGCAATAGTTACTATGCCTGTGGCGATTACAGCAGCGCGGTGGAATATTATGACCAACTGCTGCGGCTGTCCTACGCCAATGATGACTATGCAACGGCGAACCAAGTTTTACGCAGCTTGGCGAGCGCCTGTCGGCATCTGGGCAATATGCAGCAGGCCATCCATTACTGCAAGCAGCGGCTAACGGTGACGCGGGCCCTCAAGGATTTGCGAGGTGAAGAGCAAACCCTAGGAGCGTTGGGCGTGGCCTACGATGCCCAGGCTGACTATGGCACGGCGATCGAGTATTACCAGCAACGGTTGACCGTTTCGCGCTTGATTCCTGACTTAGATGTGGAGTTACAGGCGCTAGCCAGTTTGCGAGTGGCCTATTACTCGTTGGGAAATTATGCCAAAGCCAATGAGTATGCTCGGCAGCGGGAGGCGTTGGTGGGTCACGCGCCCGACGATTCGGAGGTGGATAGCAGTGCGGTGGAAACCACGATCGGGATGCTGAGTGATGAGGCGAAGAGCTAGGGTCAATCGTCGTTTCCCGGAATCAATCGCCTGAAACCCTGATGACCTCGTTCTGCAAACCAATCAGCCGTAGGGGCGAGGTCTCCTCGCCCATCCCCGTGCTCTTGGGGGTTCCCAGGGACGGACAGGGTTGTAGCGATCGCCCGGGTTAGGGTTGGGAGACCCAACCCCTACGACGATGAAAACGACGACAGCCCTAAGCCGCCTGATCGCCGGTTTGCAATCGCCACAGCTCGGCATAGATTCCGTTGCGATCGAGCAGGTTTTCATGGCGGCCCGATTCCACCAATTGCCCCCGATCCATCACATAGATACAGTCCGCATTGCGGATGGTTGAGAGGCGATGGGCGATCGCGATCGTGGTGCGATTTTGGGTGATTTTATCAAGTGATCGTTGAATCGCCGCTTCGGTTTCGTTGTCCACCGCCGAAGTCGCTTCGTCCAACACTAAAATGGGGGGATTTTTCAACACCGCTCGGGCGATCGCGATTCGTTGCCGCTGCCCGCCCGACAGTTTTTGACCCCGCTCACCCACAATGGTTTCGTAGCCCTGGGGAAGTTGCTGAATGAAATCATCAGCCTCCGCAATTTTGGCCGCCGCTAGAATTTCATCTTGGCTGGCATGAAATGTGCCATAGGCGATGTTTTCCGCCACGGTTCCATGGAATAGAAAAACATCTTGGCTCACCAAGCCAATGGCTCCGCGCAAGCTTTCTAAGTCGATTTCACGGGTATCAATTCCATCGAGAAAAATAGCACCATCGTTAATTTCATAAAGACGCAGCAGCAGCTTCACCAAAGTGCTTTTTCCGGAGCCAGTGGCCCCCACAATTGCAATCGTTTGGCCAGCGGGGATCGTGAGAGACAGATCTTGCACCACGGGCGATCGACCTCGATAGGCAAAGGCCACGCGATCGAGCACAATTTCGCCGCGAATCTCCGAAGGGGCAAAGGTTTTGGTGCCTGAATGGGCATCAATGGGCGTATCTAACAAGTTAAAAATTCGCCGAATAGAAGCCATGGCTCGCTGATAGTTATCCAGGGTTTGGCCCAAAGTGGTGAGGGGCCACAAAAGCCGCTGAATGATGAAAATCGAGGTGCTGTAAACCCCGATCGACATGCGCCCCGCCGCCGCTTCCAAACCGCCCACCACCAAAGTGGCCGTGAACCCACAAAGGATCACCATCCGAATTAAGGGCACAAAGGCAGCGCTATAGGCGATTGCCCTTCGGTTAGAACGACGGTAGGCATTGCTATCGATCATCACCCGATCGTGTTCGTAGCGCTCCGCCGTGAAACTTTTGATGGTTAAAATGCCACCCAAATTATTCGCCAACCGAGCACTGAGCAATCCCACGGTTTCTCGCATTTCGGAATAGCGAGGGGCCAAATTTTTCTGAAAGGCGATCGATCCCCACAAAATAAATGGCATGGGCAACATAGACAGCCAGGCCACCTGAGGCGCAACCGCAAAAAAGCTACCCCCAATGATCAAAACTGTTGTGGTCACCTGCAAAACATCATTTGCACCCGTGTCTAAAAATCGCTCCAACTGATTAACATCATCATTCAAAATTGAGAGCAATTCTCCGGTGCTGCGCTCTTCAAAATAAGCCAGCTCCAAGGATTGTAAATGGTCGTATACCTCTAATCGCAAATCGTGCTGAATGGATTGGGCTAAATTGCGCCAAACGCGCTTGTAGGCATATTCAAAGACAGACTCCAAAATCCAAATCAGCCAGGTTAAAACCGCCAGAACCAAAAATTGCTCGGTGATTCCCTGAAGCCCCCAGGAAGCCAACCAGGAATCCTGCCGCTGAACCAATGTGTCAACAGCTAGGCCCAGCAAAGCTGGTGGAGCCAGATCAAAAACCTTATTCAGAACCGAATAGGCTGTCGCTTGCCAAAGCTGACTGCGATATTGCGGCAAATAAAGAAATAAACGACGAAGGGGATGCAAGGCCTGAGTCATGGGAAGGGGCAACGTAAAAACAGGAATTAATTAGCTCATCTTTTTTTCAGAGCGCGATCGAGAACTCCAAACTTCCGCAATGATGATAATTGCAGAAGCCATTAGAGTGCTGCCAAATAACCCTAGGGCTAAAACCTTGACCTTACCACCAGAAGATGGCTTACGAGGCACAGTCGCTGGCTCCAAAATTCTGGTGCTGTTGTTGCGCTGTTCTTCCTTGACCAGGAGCGTTTGCAAATTGGAAAGTAGGGTTTCATAGGTTCCTTGGGCGGCCTTTAGCTTGCGTTCCAGATAGCGCTGCTCTTGTTCAATTTTGGGCAAGCTGCGGCTTCGTCGGAGATACATCGATCGGCTGTCTTCAAAGGACTTGAGTTTATTGACCGCGCTCACTCGCTCCGTTTCGGAGTTGAGGTATTGCTGAATTAAAGTCACCCGCAATTCCCCAGCCTGTAAGAAGCTGGGTGGAATCACTTGCCGATCGCCCAAAGTTTCTTGAATTCGCTTTTGCAGAATATCTTGTAACTGTCGCTCCCGTTCCATTAACCGGGAAACCGTGGGGCTGCTGTCTGTAAAGCGCGATCGTTGCTCTGCGAGTTCTTTTTGGGTGTCTTGCAAATCCACCAAAACTTTCTGAACGCTGGGGGACTGGCTCACGGCCGCCACCACCACAGCTTCCTGGGGAGAAAGATTGAGTTGACGGCGCAAGACTGTAGCTTTGGCAGCCGCTTCCATCGCTGCGGCTTCTGTGTTGGTAATTTGCTCGTCGAGCAACCGCAGAGCCAGCACCGAAGTTCGGGCTTCCTCTTCTAAATTAATCACCTGATTTTGTTCTTTAAATCGCTGAAGTCTCAGTTCTAAATTTCGCAGTTGCTTTTCCACCTGGGGCAACTCGCGGGACAGAAAAATGCGAGCCTGAACGGTGTCTTCTCGGGCGATCGCCACGTTGTTATTGCGATAGACCTCAATCACGGAATTCACAACCGCTGCCGCCAACTCTGGAGACTCATTGACATACGTAATGCTGACCACATCCGTTGCGCCAATGATCTTGACTTCCAGCGCTGTCTTCAGCTCCGCTGGCCCTAAGGGTTCGCCTTTTTTATCTCGCAAATCCAGCTTTTTGATAGTGCGCTCTAGTAATGGTTCCGAGAGCAAAATTTCCATCTGATTACTGATGGGACTCTGGTCAACCAACAGCGATCGCAGCGGATTATCCGACTCATCCCGCGCAAGACCCGTCAGCTCTTGAGTGGAGTCAATTCTGAAGAGAATCTTGGCTCCAGCCTCATACACAGGCTTCACGCGCCGGGCCGCCAAAACAGAACCACCCATGCCCAAAATAAAAACACAAGCAGCCGGTAGCCAGGCCCGTTGACAAGCCTTAAGGATAAGCCCTAGGGGATTGAAGTCGATCGCCTCGCGGGATGTCTGGGACTGCATAGGGTTCAGGTAATGAAATCGAAGGCCGAGGGCTAGGCAGTTTATTGAATTACTGAAAATTAGGAACGCTGGGGGCCAACAGGCGGCGCAGGTTCGAGAGATTATCCACAGGCGACAGCAACACCCGCAGGAAGTCCGTAATTCGGGTCACGCCATTGGTGTTAATCACCACAATGTCGTTGTTCAGCAACAGGGGATTGGTTTCCTCATTCAGGCCGGCTTGCAGGTCAAGGGAGATGCGGCGGGCAGTGGCTGACCCATCGGGATTAATCCGAATCAGGTCAACTTGGCTGGAGATGGCGCGGGGGCGCAGGAATCCGCCGGCTGCCAAGACGGCCTGATTGAGGGTGGCGTTGGGTGGCAGCTTAATCAGACCGGGGGCTTTCACTTCGCCAACCACGTTCACCCCGATCGTTTCGGGGGCAAAGCTAGCCCGGGCCACGCGCGAAACCTCCTCAGAAGAAAAGGTGCTGGCCTTTGGAATCATCAGCATGTCTCCATCCCGCAGCAGGATATTTTGGCTAAGGTCGCCACTTTCCAGCAGTTGCCAAAGGTTAAGGGTTTGGTCTTGGGGATTGCCGCCCGGATCTGAGCGCCGGAGGCGGATGTTGCGAATATCGGCGAGGGGGGTGATGCCGCCGGCCGCCACAATCGCCCGGGTCACGTCTGGCCATTGAAGGGGTAACTGATTGGGCACCACGTCCCGATTGCTGACCTCGATCGCGTAGGAGCCGGGTCGATTCACTTCCCCAGAAACACCAATCCGAACCGGGCGGGGCGTTAAAACATTGACGGTGATGATTGGGGTCTTTACGAAGGGGCGATAGGCCTGGCTGAGGGCACTGGCCAATTGCTGAGGAGTTAAGCCTCGGGCCCGCACAGAACCAATCCAGGGTACGGAAATCGTGCCATCAACCAGCACCAGGTAGATACGGTTGCTGAATTCGGGCACATCAAAAATTTCCACCTGTAGCCGATCGCCCGTATCCAGTTGATACCCATCGATCGGGGGTTGCAGCGTCGGATCAAGCATGGAACCCGCCGAGGTGGACGCGGGAGCCAGAAGCAACCGAGGCAAAGGCTGAAGGGTTGCAGAATTCGGCGCGGAGTCTGGCGTGGAATTGCTGGAGGTGGAGTTAGCCGACGGATTGAGGGCGGAATCGGGTGCTGCAATGTTGGAGGGGCTGTCGGGCGCACTGAGGGCCGGTTCATCAAAAGGGCCAAGGGATTGGGCCGCCACGGGCAGGGCGATCGATCCCCAACAGCAACCACCCAAAATGCTAACAAGCAGTGCAGTTATTCGACTCGACGGCCGAGGGCTTTGAAGCAGGGCTGACATAGACAGCAGAGGATTGAGCAAATGCGCGGGCAAGGGTTTAAGTGACCATAGAACGGTAACTGCGCTGCAATGCACCCGATTCTTGAATGAGTTGCGTCAATGGAGCGATCGCGCTGGGTGAATGGTCTTGGTGGGCGGCCCGCGCCCCAATCCCAGTCATGATCAGGAATTGGGGCATTTTGAGCAATTCCCCAAGATTTTGCCCAAGAAGTGATCGTTTCCAGGGAATCAACGACCATCGCGACCATCATAATCTGACCAATAGCGAGGATGGTGCTCAGGTTAACTCATCCATTGCTCGCCCTGGGGATCGGCTGAAAGGGAACTTGCCCATCGAATAATCCGGGTATTCTTCACGGGTCGATCGGGATCGATCGCAATCAATCCCCAAAAATCCAAGGGTTTCAGGGTTGCGGCAAGGGAAACCGAGGGGGATTTGCGATCGGGATCCTTCGGCAATGGCCCGATCGATAGCGGGCCAGATGCCCCTTTAGATTGCACCAGTGATGGTCAAGATTTGGTAGCAATTTTCACGAGATTCCCTGTAATCTTGCAGGGTTTACCCAAAATCGATCTTCCATCAAATTTTCTGCTCGTAATTGGCTACATTCTCAGCCTTTCTGTATTTTTCTATCAATTTCTGATCCTGCCAACCCCGTTTTGATTCAGTCAATTCTCGGTCAATCTTTCGCCAAACACTGGGGCAGATGCTTGGGTCAATACTTAAACAAATACCCAGCAAATACCCCAACAAACACCATTGAGTGAACAACACAGAAGCCCCACAGAGCAGCCCTTTCCAGACACCCTCCTTGAGAATGTACCCATGGTGCTTCCCTGACCTAACGGCGATCGAGGAAATCGATTAACACCGATCCCAGAACCGATCGCCCCGATCGCGACCAAACCCAAACAGCTTTAGAAGATGTCTCGGTGATCTCTTGAGACACTCACCGATCACCACTCGATCTTGAAGGCAAGCGGCTTCAGCTCTCTGCCTTCGTCGATTGGTGCGCCCAATTAGGCATCTGTTTTGGCATTTCAACCCCCCTCTCGGGTTGAGCAAACTGGGAAAAGAGTCTTGAAAAAAAGCCAAGAACCGTCACCCCTTGCCTGAATCCGGTTTAGGGTTAATCAACAAGTCGTGAGAGATTGATCCGCGTTGGGATTGATTCCTTCACCCCTTGGGTCAAAATAACTGCCGGGGCTGACCCTGTGGGTTCAAGCCCGTTTGATTCATGACTTCGCAAGCAGGAGAGTTTTGATCATGGCCCCGATTAAGGTTGCCATTAACGGTTTCGGACGCATTGGCCGATTGGTGTTTCGCGGTGCGATCGCCAATCCCGACATTGAAGTTTGCGCAATTAACGACCTGTTCCCCCCCGAGAGCCTCGCGTACTTGCTGAAATATGACTCCACCCACGGCCGGTTTAAGGGCACGGTGGAAGCGGCCGAAGGCGGCCTGGTGGTGAACGGCAAACTAATTCCCTGTTTTGCTTGTCGCAACCCGGAGGAGTTGCCCTGGGGTGACCACAATGTGGACTTTGTGGTGGAAGCCACCGGAATTTTTATTGACCATGCGGGAGCCAGCAAGCACCTGGCCGCTGGGGCGAAGCGAGTGATTATCTCCGCACCTACGAAGGATCCCGATCGCGTGCCGACCCTGGTGGTGGGCGTGAACCACAGCAACT
The DNA here is from genome assembly GCA_001913845.2 of Limnothrix sp. CACIAM 69d. Classification (GTDB taxonomy): domain Bacteria; phylum Cyanobacteriota; class Cyanobacteriia; order CACIAM-69d; family CACIAM-69d; genus CACIAM-69d. The sequence goes on from MKGP02000069.1 coordinate 13,122, forward strand.
TTGACCCGGCCAAGGATTTCATCGTGTCCAACGCCAGTTGCACCACCAACTGTTTGGCCCCGATCGCCAAGGTGATTCATGACAACTTCGGTCTTGCCGAAGGGTTGATGACCACCGTACATGCCGCCACCGCCACCCAACCCACCGTGGACGGCCCCAGCCGCAAGGATTTGCGCGGTGGCCGCAGCGCCATGCAAAACATCATCCCCGCCTCTACCGGAGCCGCCAAGGCCGTGACCCTGGCTCTGCCGGCCCTGAAGGGGCGCTTGACTGGCATGGCGTTCCGCGTGCCCACGGCCGATGTGTCGGTGGTGGATTTGACCTTCCGCACTGAGCAAGCCACCAACTATCAAGCCATTTGCGCCGCCATGAAGGCCGCCGCCGAAGGGGAACTGAAGGGCGTTTTGGGCTACACGGAAGATGCGGTGGTGTCCACGGACTTCACGGGCGATGCCCATTCGAGCATCTTTGACGCAACGGCGGGCATTGAGCTGAACTCGAATTTCTTCAAGATTGTGTCTTGGTATGACAACGAGTGGGGCTACTCGATGCGGATGGTTGATTCGATCGTGGCGATGGCTGCCAAAATTGGCTCATGATTGGCTAATTGATTAACGCAACAGACAAGGGGCTTAAGCCCCTTGTCTCCATGATTTGGTGGCGGTAGGACGGCTAATTTAACCGACCCTTGAAACCTGTCATCCTGCCCAGAACTTGCATCCCAAAACACTCTGAAGGCACTGTGGAGGAAAAAATGGAAAAACCCTACAGCACCGATGAGTTATTACAAATTTTGGCGGAAGAACAGCGGGCCTGTATGCAAGGTCAACGCTTACATTTGACGGCAAAAGTATCAGGAATTGCGCCGCTCGATCGCCTGATTGACCCCAAAGGAATTCAGAAATTTACGGCTTATCAAAACTTCCGGGCCCAAATTCATGTCTACCAGCGCGAACAGGGGGTGTCGGGCTTGGTGTGGCGATCGATCGCCCTGGGCCCCCATCGGCTGAACTATCCCGAATTACATGATCAATTAATTGCGCTGCCGGAGGATATTCATACCCTCCAGCGCTTTAAAGATGACGCGATCGAATTTTGGCGATCGGTCACGCGGGGGTTCGATCGCCACCTGAGCGTGGCCGGGGGGCGAGACTTTTGCACCCTCACCCCCAATGATGAGCAGCGCTTGATCGATCGCGCTGAATGGGTCAGTTTGGATCCGCGTGGCCAAGCCTTGCCCTGCGAGGTGGTGTTGCAGTTGGGTTGGGGCGATCCGGCCGGCGCACGCTACCGACGCGACTGGCCCCAATCGGGCAGCGAGTTGGTTCATGCCGTGCCGCCCGGGGGTTGCCCCATGCCCTAGCCGCCGGCCGCAAAAATGCCCATCACAATGGCCGACAGCAACAGCCCGGGACTCAGTAGCAATACCAACGTGCCTAGATCATGCCAATTCATAGTCTTAATCCTCGTTTCAGTCCTCGATCGCGACGATCCTTCAACACCACCCTTCAAAAACCGAACCATTCCAGAATGGTTTGAAAGTCTTTGGGGCTTTGGAAGTTTTTGGGGCCAAACCTTGGCCTGATCCCGATCGTAGTGGCTTTTTTTGATCCCGTCCCGGAAGATCAGCTTTGACTTCAGGTTTCATAGCCAATTGCCCACCAGAATGTAAGGGGCCCAAAAGAAGGGATGGCGAAAGTTGGGGTTTTTGAGCAAGGCAAGCTGAGCCTGGCGCAGGGATTCGGCTTTGGTGGCTCCGGTGCGTAGGCTTTGGTAAAAGTCTCCCATCAGCAAAGCGGTGGATTCGTCGCTAACCTGCCACAGCGTTCCCAACACGCTGCGAGTGCCGGCCTGGATGGCGATGCCCGTGAGACCCAGGGTGGCGCGCTCGTCCCCTCGGGCTGTTTCGCAGGCACTCAACACCAAGAGTTCGATCGGGGGGCGGCTAGCTGGTCGGCGCAACAGTTGGTCAAAATCCGCTAACTCAATGCGGCGATCCCAAGCCAGCAGAAAGGTGCGATCGGCTCGGGAACTGAACTGGGCATGGGTGGCCACATGGACGATCGGGGCGTTGTTTTGTTGCAAGGCTTGGCGCAGGGCCTGCTCCGTCAGGGCCTGATCGCGCAGGACGGCCGCCGGTAACTCTTGGGCCAAAATATCTAGCTCATCGGCCACAAAGGGCAAGGCTCCCAATTTTTCCGCCTGGAAACTGGGGGCCACTTCCGAAACACCCGCCGCCAAGACGTTGAGCGATCGCGGGTTCAGGGCTTTGGGGGCAAAAAGCTGCAAACCCAAGGCCCTGGTGGTGTTGTAGCGTTCCAAGAGGTATTGCTCTCCGTCATGGAGGGCGGCGATCGGGATATTGGCCAAGGGCCCATCCAGCACAAACACCAGGGTTTTGACTCCCGATTGGGCTAATTCTGGGGCAATCGGAGCCACTAACCAGTCATAAACCTGCTTAGACAGGCGCAAGCGCTCCCGGTTGGGAATGGTTGGGTCTTGGACGGCCTGTTGCACCCGTTGCAAGGTTTGGAGAACGGTGGCTCGGGGCACAGGAACCACGGCATAGCGCAATGGTTGGCCCGGTAATTTGGTGAGGGTGGCCACGCGATCGCTTAAAACAATCGCCTCCACGGCGGCCGTGTCCGATCGCCCGTCAATGGCCTGATCGAGCGGTTCCGGTTTGGCATCCAAACAAGCTTGGCGAAAGAAGTTTTCCAACTCCACCAACTGCAAGGCCTCGATCGCCGATCGGGCCGCTTGCAAGTCGTCTTGGCTGGGGTTGCCCCGCAACAACTGATCCACAAACTCCCGATATACCGGCTCCACCCGATCGCGGAAGGAAAACTGCACCACGGAATCCATCCCGGCCAGATCATTGCGCAATTGCCCGATCGCTTGGGTGGCCAGGCGATAGGCCGCCAGGGAACCGGTGCGATCGCCCCCTTGGGCCCGCAACTGCCCGAGGGAACGAGCCGTGCGATAGGTCACCTCCGGAGCCGCCAACCCTTCCACCAGCGCCAAGGATTGCTCCAGCCAACGCGCCGCCAGGGCCGTTTCCCCCCGTTGCCGATAGGTTTCGCCCAACTGACCCCAAACCGCCGCTGTCAAACGCTGATCGCCCAGGGCTTGGGCCGCTTGGGCCGCCTGTTGCAACCCTGCTAAGGCCAAGGCCGGTTCATCCACGGTTGACCACCAGCGGGCCAGGCGCATTTGGGCCGCAATCCGATCTCGCCCGATCGGGAGTTGTGCCACCTGGTTCGCTAAATCTTGCAGTTGTGCCTTGCTAACGGTTTCTGTGGGCGGGTTGCCCGTTTCCAGACCCAGAAACACCATCTCCCAACGTTCCAACTGGCCCCACAGTCGATCGCGATCGCTCCCGGCTGCCGCTGCTGCCACCCTTGCCCGATCGAAGGCCGCCATGGCCTGTTGTCGGAGGGTCATCCATTGGGGATCATTGCGGTCTAACCCTTGGCGAGCCAACAGGGCCCGAGTGCGGGCCAGGGCCAGCGCTGCGGTGCTGCGATCGGCCAGGGTTCCCGACTGTTCCAACACCGTTGCCGCTTGGCTCAACCAAGTTTCCGCTCGGGTCAACTGCCCCAGCGATCGCAAAGCCTCCCCGGCCGACAGCAGGCCCAACCCTTGCAGGCGCGTGGGTTCGCGGGGGGCCTCCGGGGCAGTGCCAATTTGCCCTTCAATCACCATCAGGGCACGCCCATAGAGTCCCAAGGCTTGCAGGGCCTGGGCCCGATTCAAGCTGGCTCCCAATTGCCCATCCTGATCGCCCGTTGATCGATACAGGGATTCCGCCTGCTCCAAAAGTTGAATCGCTCGGGCCGCCTGCCCGGCCATCAGTTCCAACCGGGCTTGCTGGTTCAAGGCCGCCGCCCGCAACCGCACGGCTCCCTCGCCGCGCAACGCTGCCAGCAAGCCCAAACTCTGTTGCACCGCTTGCAGGGCTGCTGCTCGATCGCCCAATTGCCCCCAAGCCAAGCTGATGCCATGCCAGGCGGCTCCTTGGACCGCGCGATCATCCCGCTGGGCCGCCTGTTGGGCCGCCCGTTGCCAATGGTCGATCGCCTCCGTAAACCGGCCCGCTTCGTAGGCCTGGCGTGCTTGTGCAAACTCCGGAGCGCCGGCCGGGGCGGCCAGGGGGGCTGGGGCTGGCCCTTGGGCGATCGCGGGGAACGCAGCGAAGGAAACTGTTCCCAACACCAACCCACAACCCACCCAGCCCAACCATCGGGGCGATCGGCCCCATTGCCCCCACGCCCGCTCGTTACCTTGCCCCATGCCCATCAATCACGCTCGCTGTTGTGGATCAATTTCCTTTCTCCACTATTACCGACCGATCCAAAATTTCCGGTCTCTTCTCCGGTCTTTTAACGGTGCTTTGAGCGTGATTTTGATTGTTTTGACCGGTTTTGACTCGTTTTCAACTGGTTTGATGGCCAGTCATTCAAAACCGATAGCGATGGTGCGCTTCGAGCCAACTCCGAAGTTCCCGCTCAGCCGGGCTAGAGAATCGATCGCCCGTGCGTGGATCCCAACCATAAAAAATTTCCTCACCGGTTGGCAGCGTCCGCGACCAAACTCGAATTTGATCGGGCGTGCTGAGCCGCATCACTGCTCGATGACCCCAATGGGCCAGCCGTTGCCCAAAATTGCCTAGGATGGTGTTTTCAGCACAGCAGTCCGCCAACCACCGCAGGGGCGATCGGGTTGCAGAGGTAAAGTGCATGACTCGGTTCTCCTGAAGAAACAAATCTCCTGGCCATCGTTGTGGAAGGCGGTAGCCAGGAGATTTGCTGTGCCTTCACCCTATCAAGGGTCGGCGGTTCGATCGACCGATAGCTTGCATGGGAGGTATGAATGAAATCGATGGATGCCTGGGTTGATCCTCCAAAGTGCCGGTATAGCATGGAGAGCAATTCAGCCCCGCTTGCTCACGGCACTTGTCTCAAGTTTGCCGAGTTTGGTCTGCCAAATTGAATCCGCTGAATTTGCTAAATCAGTTGCTGAATCTTTGATCGCTTTCCAGTCGATGAGATATCGACTCAGCCATGGGCGAAATTGCTGCAAAACTCAAGTTGTCTCAACTCCGAACCCTGGTGGCGATCGCCGATCGGGGAAATTTCAGCCAAGCCGCCCTGGATCTGGACATTTCCCAATCCGCCGTCAGCCACGCGATCGCCACCCTCGAAGACGAACTGGGAGCCATTTTGCTAAATCGCGGCCGCCACGGCGCAACCCTCACCGACACCGGGCGCGAAATTGCTGACAGTGCCCGCCAAATTTTGGAGCTGCTCAACAACATTGAGCGCCAGGCCAAAAGCGCCCGCGGCCTCGATTCGGGCCATGTGCGCGTGGCCTGTTTCCGCAGCGTGGCCACCCACCTGTTGCCTAAGGCGATCGAGCACTTGCGCCACCGCTACCCCGGCATCGCGATCGCCATTGATGAATATGACACCAGCCAGGACATTGAAGAAGAACTCCGCGCCGGCCGGGCGGATGTTGGTTTTGTGCTGTTGCCCGCAGGCAGTGAGTTTGAAACCTGGAACGTGATGATGGATGAATATTGGGCGATCGTCCCCGGCAGCGATCGGTACGCCACGGAGGTGATTGCCTGGGAAGATTTGTTTTCTCGCCCGCTGATTTTGCCGCCTCGGCGATTTTTGTGTGCGCAAATTGTGCTCGATCGCTTTGCCAAGCTGGGCCTGAACGTGGAACCCAGCTACGAAGTCCGGGAAGATTCCACCATCCTGAGCATGGTGGCCCAAGGATTGGGTGCAACAGTGATGGCCCGGCTGGCCGCAGAACCGATCCCCGCCCAGGTGCGGGCCTATCGGCTGCCCGTGCCCTTTCACCGACATATCGGTCTGGCCATCTTGGCCAATGCGCTGCATTTGCCGCCCGTGTTTGCGGTGCGTGATGCGCTGAAGGAAACGATCGCCCATTTAACGCTGCCGGGCCAGCCCCGACCAGAACAACCCTGGCCCAATCTCAAGCGATCGGGACGGTCTGCCTAATCAGCGTTCCATTAATACAGCCCAATACACCAAACCAATACACCAGGCTAATAAAATAGACCCCCAATCACACCAGGGCGATCGGGGGTCTATTTGTTGATGTTGTTGATGTCGCTAACCGCCAGGTGGCCCTAACCCCAAGCTCAAAGATTCAGCTTGAAATTAAAAGCCACTGGAGATTAAAAACTGATTGAAATTACTTGTTGGGCTGGGGAGTCAGGCGCAGGTAAGGCTTGATTTCCGTCACGCCCTTGGGGAATTTCTGACGGGCTTCCTCGGTCGGGATCGAGGGAACCACCACGCAATCGCCGCCATCTTTCCAGTCAGCGGGCGTAGCCACACTGTAGTTATCGGTCAGTTGCAGCGAGTCAATCACACGCAACAGCTCATCAAAGTTGCGGCCGGTGCTGGCGGGATAGGTGATCGTCAAACGCAGCTTTTTGTTGGGATCGATGATGAAGACCGATCGCACCGTCAGGGTGTTACCGGTGCTGGAATTGGGGTGAATCATCCCGTACAGTTCCGACACCTTCTTGTCTTCGTCGGCCAGAATCGGATAATTCAGCGTCGTGCTTTGGGTTTCTTCAATGTCGGTTGTCCAGCCATGGTGCGAATCCACGCTGTCAACGCTCAGGGCCAACGCCTTCACATTGCGCTTGTCAAATTCATCCTTCAGTTGGGCAACGCGGCCCAGCTCGGTGGTGCAAACGGGGGTATAGTCTGCCGGGTGCGAAAACAGCACCACCCAGCTATCACCAGCCCAAGTGTAGAAGTCGATCGAGCCGTGGGTGGAAGCCTGCGTGAAATCGGGGACGGTATCGCCAAGTCTGAGAGTCATGATTCTTCGTTGGTCAATGATTATATTGATTGACATCCTCCTCGCCCCAAAGGGTGAGGATTCCTCACCGCGCCTGAACCCAGCGAATCGGGCCGAGGTCGCTGAATGGGGTTGACGCTTCACAGGCCACCACTGGCGAACCAGTCTGACGCTGGCCTCCACGTCCGTTTAAAGTCTCGGACTGCCCGCCCGCGACGATGCATCAAACCAGTCAGGAGTGAATTTGCGGGCTGATGGGTCTGGGGGGCTAGAGGGGAGAGCGCCCGCAGATCATGATGCCACGAAACCCCAGTTTTCCGACCGGATTTTCGATCTTTTTCACCCAACAGGCCCGCCAGCGAAATTCCAGGCGACAAATGCGGTTGATTCGGCTTGGCAGTTCCGCTGTAGCTGGGGCTTGTACTGCTGGAAAAATTAATGAAGCGCTTTAACGATTAGGCGTTCGGGTCATCCTAATCACGGCCCGGAGTAACGATCAGGCGTTCAGGTCATCCTAATCACGGCCCGGGATGCGAATCTTGCGATCTGGATGTTCAGGATAGCAGGACTCTGTAGCGAAATTATCAGTCTTCGTAAATCTGCAATCCTTCCGGGGACAAACCGTAAAGTTCCGCAATGATCCTGAAATGTTCGTCATGCTTGCTTAAACCATCATTTCGGGCAAGATGCTGAAATGCAGGCGAGGGAGAAGGTGCGCAGGGCGGAAATTTGGCTCATTTGGATTTCATGGCCCCCATCGAGTTCCAAATAGGTGACGGTGGCATCGCGGCCTTGGAGATCGTCGCGCACTTGCCAGGCGGCTTGGATCGGAACGACGAGATCTTGGCGGCCGTGGGTCACCAGCACTTGGGGCCCCTGTTTGAGGGAGCTGACTTGCGGCAGGGCGTGAAAATAGCCGCTGAGGGAAGCAACGCCGGCCAGGGGTAGCGCTAACCCCACGTCTAGGGCCATGGCTCCACCTTGGGAAAATCCACAAAGGATGGTTCGATCGAGCGGTATGCCCGATCGCTCCGTGGTGGCCAACAGCCAGTTTTGGAGCTGGTCTCGGCTGGCCTGCAAGCCTGGATAATCGGACGATTCCAAGTCGTACCACATGCGCCCTTCGTTGGAGTAGGGATAGGCCATGGGGGCTTGGGGAAATTCCATTTGCCAGTCCGGCAAGTTCAGCAACGGAGCCAACGCGGCCACATCATTTGCATTTGCCCCCCAACCATGAAGCGCGACCAGCAAGGCTGCTGGTGTGCGGTTCGCCTCGGGGGAAATCGCGATCGCCTCTAATAAAGCCACGCGACAACTCCTCGGTAGAATGAACCCGTTAAGCCTCAATCCTAACGGACTCTTCCATGACGCGGACAGCCCTGCTTAGTGTTTCTGACAAAACTGGTCTAATCGAACTGGCTCGCCAACTGGTGGAACGGTTCGGCTTTACCCTGGTCAGCAGCGGTGGCACGGCTAATGCCATCAAAGCCGCAGGACTCCCCGTGACCAAGGTTTCGGACTATACAGGCTTCCCGGAAATTTTGGGCGGCCGGGTCAAGACACTCCACCCGCGCGTGCATGGGGGAATTTTGGCCCGCACCGATTTGGAGGGCGATCGCGCTGATTTGGCTGCCAATGCGATCCCCGCGATCGATTTGGTGGTGGTGAATCTTTATCCCTTTGAGCAAACGATCGCCCGGGAAGGGGTGACGCTGCCGGAGGCGATCGAACAAATTGATATCGGTGGCCCCGCCATGATCCGTGCCGCTGCCAAAAACCACAGCCGCGTAACGGTGCTGTGCAACCCTGCTCAATACGATTGCTACTTACATGAGTTGAGCAGCAATGGCACGCCGTCCTTGGAATTCCGGTTGCAGTGTGCCCGCGAAGCCTTTTGGCACACGTCCACCTATGACAGCGCGATCGCCACTTACCTGAGCCAACAGGCTGACAATCCCGCCGATTTGGATCGCCCGGCCTTGGCAACGCCAGTGGAATGGGCGATCGCGGGTAAGCGGGTGCAAAGCCTGCGCTATGGCGAAAATCCCCACCAAAGCGCCGCTTGGTATCGCAGCGGCTCCACCCCCAGCGGTTGGGCGGCGGCGGAACAACTCCAAGGCAAAGAACTGAGTTATAACAACTTGGTGGATTTGGAGTCGGCCCGGAGCCTGATTGCGGAATTTGTGGCCGCCGATGCTCCCCCGGCGGCGGCCATTCTGAAGCACAACAATCCCTGTGGTGTGGCGCTGGGATCGTCGGCCGATGCGCCCCTGCTGGAGGCCTATCGCAAGGCCCTGGAAGCGGATTCGATGTCAGCCTTTGGCGGCATCGTGGCCCTGAACCGCCCGATCGACGCGGAAACGGCCGCCGCGCTCACGGAAACCTTCCTGGAATGCATTGTGGCTCCTGGCTGTGATGAAGCAGCCCGCACCTTGTTGCAGAAAAAACAAAACCTGCGAGTCTTGGTGCTGCCGGATCTGTTGGCGGGGCCGGCGGCCACGGTGAAGACGATCGCGGGCGGCTTTTTGCTGCAAGCGGCCGACGACGAACCCAGCGACCCGAACACCTGGCGCGTGGTGACGGAGAAGCAACCAACAGCGGATCAACTCGCGGAGTTGGCCTTTGCCTGGCGCGTGGTGAAGCATGTGAAGTCCAATGCGATCGTGGTGACCAGCAACCGATCGACCCTGGGGATCGGTGCGGGCCAAATGAATCGCGTGGGTTCCGTGGCGATCGCCCTCAACCAAGCAGGCGACCAAGCCCCGGGCGCTGTTTTGGCCAGCGATGGGTTCTTCCCCTTTGATGACTCGGTGCGGACGGCGGCGGCGGCGGGCATCGGGGCGATCGTCCAGCCCGGTGGCAGTGTGCGCGATGAAGACTCGATCAAAGCGGCCAATGAACTGGGTTTGGTGATGCTGATGACCGATCGCCGCCACTTCCTGCACTAATGGTTGTGCAGTCTGCTCCGAAGCCATCCCCAAGTCCGGCCGATCGCTGACCGCACCACTCGCTGACTACATCATCGGAGGCAAGGGGCTTAAGCCCCTTGTCTAGTCGTGGTTAGCGTTGATTGATGGGTTCAGGTTTGGTGTATTTGATCCCTACTGGGGCAGCGGGGCCACATTGTTATTGGCCGCAATCCGGTTCCGAAGCATGGTCACAGCCCGCGTGTATTGGGGATCGCTCTCGGTGGCCAACAGCCGCCCGCCATTGGAGAACAGATAATATTCCTGCTCGTCCGATAGCTTGATTTCCACGTCGGGGCTAATGCCGGTTTTGTTAATGTCCGTGCCAGCGGGGGTGTAGTAATGGGCGATCGTGACGGCTAAACCCGAACCATCACCCAAACTATGCACCGATTGAACCAGGGCCTTACCAAAGGTTTGGCTTCCCACCACGAGCGCCCGGCGATTATCCTTCAGCGCCCCGGTCAGAATTTCGCTGGCACTGGCGGAATTGCCATCCACCAACACCGCCAGCGGCAAGCTAGTGAGGGATGTGCGGTTAGCCCGGGCGGCTTGGCTGTTTCCTGCGCGATCGGTTGTGCTGACAATGCTGCCGGCATCGAGCCACATGCGTGCAATCTCAATGCTGGCGTTCAAGAGACCGCCCGGATTGCCGCGCAGATCCAAGACAAACGCTTCGGCCTGCTTACCCTTTAAATCCTCGATCGCCCGCTCCATCTGTTCGGCCGCATGGGCGCTGAACTCATTGAGGCGGATATAGCCTACCCGAATGCCCGATTCCGTTTGCAGGCTCGATCGGACGATCGGCACTTCAATCCGGGCGCGAGTTAAGGACACCGAAAACGGCGCACCCCCCGCCCGCTGAATTTCCAGCTTCACCGCCGTGCCCGCCTGGCCCCGAATCAAGCTGGAAGCCTTTTCGGGAGACATGTCCTTGGTGGCTTGCCCATCGATCGTCAAGATCAGATCTCCTGTCTTCAAACCGGCCCGAGCGGCCGGTGAGTTGGGCATTGGCTCCACCACTTGCAAGTGCTTCGTCTTGTCATCTACCCCCATCCGAATCCCAATCCCAGACAGCTCGCCGGCCGTTTGATTGGTCAGCTCCTCAAACTGCTCAGGAGTCATGAAGCGTGTATAGGGATCGTTCAGCAGCTTAATCGCCTTGCGTAGGGCTTCGTAGGCTTCATCCCGCGACGTATATTGGCGACTCAGGAGGTCTTGGCGGATGGCTTGCCAATCATTTTGGTTAAACTGCCCATCCACATATTCACGGTTGATGATTTGCCAAGCTTCATCCACGATTTGCTTGGGGCTGTCTTGGAATTGGCCGGGTTCCGGGGCGGGTGGTTCCCGGTCTTGGCTGAAGGCTGGCAAACTCAGGGCCGGATGAAGCAAGGCAACGCTGGCCGCCGCGATCGCCACCTTTACGCCCAGGCTCTTGGGCGATCGCCGCCAATCAAACCAATGACGCGAAACCGACGAGACAGCGGGCATAGATTTGGGATCAACCTGGGGCATACGGCCAACGTTTTTGAATGAAATCAAGGGAATACAAAACCAGCACCCAGCAATATTGGGGAGTTATGGCAGGATGGCTGATAGATGATTGCTATTCATCATAGAGCGCCGATCGGGAACCGTGGGTGACTCCAGACACCGATCGAATCGCCACATTCAATCCCGAATGGATCTCTAACGGGCAGTTGATCATGATTTGGAAACGTACTCAGCCCCCCGAATCGCCATCTCCCCAGGTTGCTCGATCGACCCCATCCCCTTCATCGCCCCTATCCGGTTCGCCTGCATCAACCGCCGCCCTGAGCCGATCGCTCCGGCGGCTGCAATGGTTAGGCCACTTCACCAATGGGGCGATCGCCCTGATCGCGATCGGGGGCATCGTCCTCCTGCAACAAGCCACCATCAAACGCGCTCCCCAGGGGTTGGAAGATCCCGTTTTGGCTCAGGATCGCACCCGCACACAATTGCAATTGGCGGCCCGAATGCCCAGCCTCGGGTTTGATAATTTGCTGGCCAATTGGGCGTTTTTAAGCTACTTGCAATATTTCGGAGACACGGAAGTTCGCCAGGCCACGGGCTACACCGCCAATGAAGACTACTTTGAGCTAATGACCCTGCGGGATCCCCGATTCACCACGTTGGCCCCTTTCATTTCGGCGGGCGTGGCGTACTATGCTGGCAAGCCGGAAAAGTCCGTGGCTCTCATGAACCGGATGACCGATGTGTTGGATCCCAAGCACCAACCCGATGCCTTTTGGGTTTGGCGCTTCAAGGCGTTTGATCAATACCTGTTGCTGAATGACATTCCGGCCACCGTGGCTTCCCTGGAGATGGCGGGTCGCTGGGCGGCCATGACCCCCAAATATCGGCGAGTGGCTCCGTTTTTCCAGGAAACAGCGGACTTTTTGCGCCGGGATCCCAACACGTTGGCGGTGCGGTTTTACTCCTGGAATGAGGTGTATCAAGCGGCGGTCGATCGCCTAGTGATTCAGCGGGCTGAGCAGGAATTGTTAGCCATGGGAGCTAAGCGGGGCCCACGGCTGCCCAATGGTCGATCGCAGTTTTTGCCGCCGCCCGGTGTCATTGCGCGTTAAAACGAGCCGTAGGGCTTGTCGTCAATCGTGGGGACAAGGGGCTTAAGCCCCTTGTCGCGGTTGGTTGTGGGAGCAAGGGGCTTAAGCCCCTTGTCGCGGTTGGTTAGGGTATGGAAAATCAACCGTTTTCACTGGATCCTAGGAAATGACGACCAGCCCTGGTCTATTAATCGTCTCAATCGCCTCAATCACCCGATCAACCTAGATCGCCCTATGCAGCCATTTCGTCGAAAAATTGGGCTGATTACCGCTGGCCTGTTGGCCTTGGGGGGCCTGTGGTGGGGCGGGCGGCTGTTGGTGGCGGCTTCGGGCCCGCCGGAAGTCCTGTGGGTGCTGGGGGGCAGCATTCGGCGTGAAATGGCGGCGGTTCAATGGGCGGCGGCCCATCCCCAACAGCGGGTGCTAATTTCCGGGGGTTCCAAGCCTCCCTGTGTCAAGGCGCTGTTCGATCGCGCTGGTGTGAAGGGCGATCGCGTTTGGCTGGAGCAATGCGCCCAATCCACGTTTGGGAACTGCTATTGGAGTCTGCCAATTTTGCAGCGTTGGGGCACCAAACGGGTAATTCTGATGACCTCCGGTTCTCACCAATGGCGAGCCGGAGCCATGGCCCGTCTCATTCTGGGCAGCCACGGCATTTGGGTAGATGTGGTGACCGTGCCGGAAACCGGTGTGCCTGCCAACCAAGAAAACCCGCTGAAAACCGTTTTGGATGTGGGACGCGCGGGCGCTTGGGCGATCGGCAGCCAGTGGAATAGTCCCCAATGCCAACAGGTGGGGCGTTTAGAGCAGGTGAATATGGCCGCTTGGTGTCAGCGAGCGTTTCGCTGTGAATATCAAGCGGGGCTATCTAAAATTTGTGCGCGATCGAGCCAGGGATTGCCCCAGCCCGATCGCGCACCTTCAACGACTCCTCAGTCACCATCAACTCGCTAGGGATTCGCGCGGCTCAACAACCGATCGATTGAAGCTTGTTGAGGCTTGCTGAATCCAGCCGATCGAGATCGGATCGAGATCAGTGGTTAGTTGGACTGCTGATTCAAGTAAGCGGCGATCGCCTCATTGATCAACGCGGTGGCTGACTGTCCCCGATCGGCGGCCAGGGCCTGCACCGACTTGTACAACTCATCGCGAATGCCAATGCGATGGCGGGGAGCGGCGCTGCCGTTGCTGGCTCGCTGGCCGTCCTTCTCCGTCTTGGCATCGATCGGGCGATAGGCCTGCATAAAGTGCCGCAGCGTATCAAACCCGACCCGATGGCAGAAATCGCCAAAGCTTTCGCCCGGTTCGCGCGATCGCTTGAAGTAAACCAAAATCGGCTCCAGGAACGATTCCAGATCCGTATCCTTCATTCGTTCCGTAAACGTTTGGGCCAAGCGGGTTTGGCTAGGAGAACCCCCGAGCCACACTTGGTAGGCATTGGGTGCGCTACCCACAAAACCCAACTCAGCCATGTAGGGCCGAGCACAGCCGTTGGGGCAACCGGTCATCCGAATCACGAAGGACTCATCACCCAAGCCCAAGCGCTCCATCAGCGATCGAATGCGCTCCACAAAGCCCGGCAGGGCCCGCTCCGATTCGGTGATCGCCAGGCCGCAGGTGGGCATGGCCGGGCAAGCCATTGCCAGCCGCTCTAGGGGATCAATTTGCTCGATCGCCCAAACCCCGCAGTCGGTCAGGATTTTTTCAATGGCGGCGCGATCGCCCGGCTTGATGTCATAGAACAGCACATTCTGATGGGGAGTCAGCAGCATCGGCAACTGGAACTGTTCCACAATTTGCCGCAGGGCCGATCGCAGCTTGAAATCACCTTGGTCATGCACCCGCCCGTTTTGGATCGACAGGCCCAAGAACAACTGGCCATCGCCCTGTTCGTGCCAGCCCAAGAAGTCCTCATAGCGCCAAGCGGGCAGGGGGCGTGCCGGTTCCAGCTTCTTGCCCAAGTAATCTTCCACGTGGTCGCGGAACTTGGCCACCCCCCAATCGTGTAGCAGATACTTCATCCGGGAGTGACGACGATCGAAGCGATCGCCATAGTCCCGTTGCACCGCCACGATCGCCTTCACCAGGCCATAGACATCCGCCGCCGCCACAAAGCCAATTTCGTCGGCAATGCGGGCGAAGGTTTCTTCCTTGTTGTGGGTGCGGCCCAAACCGCCACCGGCATAGACGTTGAACCCTTCCAGCTCCCCTTGCTCATTGGTGATTACCACCAAGCTCAAGTCCTGGGAAAACAGATCCACGGAGTTATCCCCCGGAACCGTCACCGCACATTTGAACTTGCGGGGCATGTAGGTTGCGCCATAGACCGGCTCTTCCGTGTCCAGGCGCATGGGCGTGGAGCCGTTGCCTTGGCGGGCCGCCTTCACGGCCGGGTCTTCTTCGGCGGAAATGGCCTTTTCCCCATCCAGCCAAATTTCGTAGTAGGCCCCCGTTTGCGGTGTGAGCAAGTCCGCAATGTTGTTGGCGTAGGTCAGCGCCAGTTGATACTCGGGGCGGTTTTTGTAGGGCGCGGGCGGGGCCATCACGTTGCGGTTCAGGTCGCCGCAAGCGCCGAGGGTTGACCCCATGCTGTTAACGATCGCGGCGATCGTGGCTTTCAGGTTCTTTTTCAGAATCCCGTGCAACTGAAAGCCCTGACGGGTTGTGGCGCGCAGGGTTTCGTTGCCATATTCACTGGCCAGGCGATCGAGCGTCAGATACAGTTGCGGTGGGATGAACCCTCCCGGACTGCGGGTGCGCAACATCATCTGATAGGGTTTTTCCTGGCCCGGCTTTTGCAGGTCTCGATCGACCTGTTGATAGGAGCCGTGGAATTTCAGGATTTGAATCGCATCATTGGAAAAATAATTGGTGTCCAGCAACAGTTCCGACGCAACGGGTTCCCGGAGAAAGTTGCTTCGTTCTTTGAGTCCTTCAACTTTCGAGAGACGAGTTTCGGTGGGTGCAGCAACCGGCGAGCTAGCAGATTTGGCCATGAGTCCAGCAGTGGCAAATAAGGGGGGATTGAATGCCCCGTAAGTCGATCGAGATATCGGAGAATCGGTACTCCATCCTACCATTGGCTCGGTAGGATCCACGATCCATCACTATTCACTGTAGGGCTTAGGCGGGTTGAGTTGCGCGGATGTTAACGGAAAAACTCAGTTGGGGTCTGTCGATCGCGCTGAAACTCCTGCCAACACCAGTTCACAAACCCAAAGTAACGATCTCGAAACACATCGGGACTGAAGGACTGGGCATGGCGGTGAATCGCCTCAGTACTCAAGCGCGATCGATAGCCTTCAAAGGCCGTCACCGCCGCCGCGATCGCCTCGCTGGTTTGTTGCTCAAACAGCAGCCCTGTGCCCGTTTTGGGATCCTGGCGACAGTCGCGCACCGTTTCGCCGGTTCCCCCTTGGGCAAAGGCAATTACGGGCGTACCGCAGGCCTGGGCTTCCACGGGCGCAATCCCAAAATCCTCAAACGCCGCATAAACAAAGGCCCGCGCCTGGGCCATGGCTTGGGCCACCACTGCGTCCGGCTGCTCGCCCAACAGTTGCACGTTGGCCTGAGCCTGTTCGCGCAAGGAGTCCAGCATCGGCCCGCCCCCAATCACCATCAGGGGCAATCCCAACTGATTGAACGCCTCCACGATCAAATCCACCCGCTTATAGGGCACTAGCCTGGTAACGCAGAGGTAATAGTCATCCTTGGTGGTTTGCAGGGAAAATCGATCAACCTGTACCGGCGGGTAGATTACCTCCGCCCGTCGTCGATAGCAGCGCCAAATTCGATTGGCCGTGGTGCGGGAGTTGGCCGCAAAAAAATCGACCCGATTCGCCGCCAGCACATCCCACAACCGCAACCGATGCAGCAAATAGCGGGTGAGCCAGCCGATCGGGCCACGACCCGATCGACTGCCCGCCAAATAATCATGGGTCAAGTCCCAGGCATAGCGCATGGGCGCATGGCAATAGCAAACATGCAACTGATGGGCCGCCACCAGCGCCCCCTTCGCCACCGCATGGGAGGAGGACAGGATGATGTCATAGGCCCGCAGGTCTAATTGCTCGATCGCCAAGGGCCAGAGGGGCAAATAGCGCTGCACCCCACGAATGGCTCCCGGAAAGCGCTGCAAAAAGGTATGGCCGATCGCTCGGCCATACAAGTAACTTTCAGAATTGCTAGACTCGAAATCGATCAGCGCGTGCAAAGCCACCGGTTCCGGCAACCAGCGATCGAGCTGGGTCACGATTTCCCGCACCACCAACTCAGACCCCCCCGTGGCCAGCGGAGTTAACCATTCATGCACCAGGGCATAGCGGCGATCGCATGGAATCATGGGGTGATGCATCCTGACAGGGGCTGAGTTGATGGGTTGACGGGGCGGAAATCATGCCCGTTGCTGCCTAGGGGCGCTGGTTTTGGTTGATCGACCACGCCGCCCAAGAGCCGATCGAATGCCGATCCAACGCTGATCGATCGAGCCTTGACCCCGTGACGCGAAGCCCCGCAACAGGCGATCGCGTCAACACCCACTCAAGGGCGCTGGGGCGGTGCTGACCAGTGTGAAACAGTACCAGACAGCGTTAAACGGCGCAAAATGGCCCCAACATCCGCACCTCCGGCTCCAGGAGCACATCCCAACGGCTGTACACCTCATTACGGACACAATCAATCAGATTAAAAATGTCCGTGGCTGTGGCGTTATCGCGGTTCAAGATGAAGTTCGCGTGCATTTGGGCCACTTCCGCGCCCCCAATGCGATGCCCCTTCAAGCCCGACTGCTCAATCAGCCAACCGGCCTTGCGGGGTTCCGGATTGCGAAACACACTGCCGCAACTGGGCAGATGGTAGGGCTGGGTAGCGTGGCGGCGCTCCAGGTGCTCGCGAGTTTGGGCTTGCAGGGCTTGGGAGTCATGGCCGGGCTGGAGTTGGAAGGTGGCTTCCGTGACCAGTTGGCTGTCTCCTTGCAGGCTGGAGGTGCGATAGCTGTAGCCCAAATCCGCTGCCGATCGGTGTTGGATTTGACCCGTTTGGGGAGCCAAAACGGTGGCCTGCAACAACACATCACGAATTTCACTGCCATGGGCCCCAGCGTTCATGACGATGCTGCCGCCGATGCTGCCGGGAATGCCCACCGACCATTCCAGACCGCCCCAGCCCAGATAGGCCGCTTTCCAGGCCAAGGCGGCCATGGATACGCCAGCGCCGGCCGTGATCCTTGTGTTTTCTCGATCGATCTGAATCCGCCGTAGATAGCGTGTGCCGATGGTTAAACCCGAAATGCCTCGATCGCTGATTAAAAGGTTGGATCCCGCCCCCAAGAGGGTCACGGGAACACTATTGCGATCGGCCCACTCAAAGCACTCGTATAAATCGTCAAGGGTTTTGGGAGCGGCATACCATTCGGCTGGCCCCCCAACCCGAAAAGAGGTAAACCGCGCTAGGGAGACATTGGACTGAATCAGGCTACCCGTCTTTGTGGCGGGTGAGTGCAGTTGAGTCACCATAGGTTCAAAATTGCAACAAACAGATTGCGACAAGGGATTGCAACAAACGAATTGCGAATTGCGATTAGAAACTGCAACTAGGGAGGATGCAGTGAACTGGTGCAACGAAGCCGAGAGGTGGAACCGAACCAGGGAACTAGGAGCTGCAACCAAGACCCGCAACCCAGATCCAAAATCGAAATCCAGAATCAAGATCCAGAATCGAAATTCAAAGCCGAGATCCAGAGCCTAGATGAGCCTAGATATGGAGAACTGGAATGCGATGGAGCGCATCCAAACTCTAAAGGTCGATTCAAAACGGTTCAGTCAGCGAAGTAGCAACAGCACCCGATCGGGCAATGCACCCGTAGATTAGAGAGCGCTGCTGGTTTTGCCATCATCTGTGGCCCGATCGGCCCGGGCTGCCAAATCCTTCAGCACCGAAGGCACGATTTGATTGAGATTCCCTGCACCCAAAAAGAGGGCCAGGTCACCCGGTTGAAGAGCCGCAGACAGAAATTGGTGTGTGTTGTCGAGCGAGCCGCAATAGGACACTTCGGGATGGTAGGCCGCCACCCGATCGGCCAAGGTTTGGCCGCTGAGTCCTGGAACCTGTTTCTCACCAGCGGCATAGATATCCGCAATGGCCACTAAATCTGCATCCTGAAATGATTGGGCAAACTCCTCAAGAAAGGTTTGGGTGCGACTGTAGCGGTGGGGCTGAAAAATTGCCACTACTCGCGATTGCCCTGCTTGGGCGCTCAACCGTTGGCGAGCCGCGGCCAAGGTGGCGCGAATTTCGCTCGGATGGTGTGCGTAGTCGTCATACAGGGCGATTCCCCCCTCGGTGCCCCGATGCTCGAAGCGACGCTGGGCCCCCTGAAAGCCCGCCAATCCTTCGGCAATTTGGGCAAAGTCCAACCCCAAGTCCCGACCCACGGCCACGGCAGCCAGGGCATTGCTGAGGTTGTGCTGGCCCATCAGTTGCAGTTGAATTTCCCCGAGCACCTCCCCACGTTCTAGCACTGTGGCTGTCACGCCCTGGGCCGTATATTGGGGGTTCAGCACGGTGTAATCGGCCACGCGATCGGGATTGAGGCTGTAGGAAATATCGGGTTTCAGGCGATCTCGCAGCGTGGGACAGTCCAAACACCCCACCCAGCGTTGGCAGTTGTGGGTAAACTGCTCAAAGATTTCGACCACCCCATCAAGCGACTGGTAGTGATCGGGGTGGTCGAGTTCAATGTTGGTGATAACGCCGAGTTCCGCAGAAAGCTTAATCAGTGAGCCATCGGACTCATCCGCCTCCGCCACCAGGTAAGGGCCCTGACCTAGGCGCGCATTCCCCTCCCAAGCGCCCACCTCGCCGCCCACAATGATGGTGGGATCAACGCCTGCCTGGAGCAGCATGTAACCGATCAGGCTGCTGGTGGTGGTTTTGCCGTGGGTCCCGGCAACGGCGATCCCGCGCGATCGGGTCATCAGCGCCGCCAGCAGGTCTGAACGATGCAAAATTGGACAACCCAGCTCCACAGCCGCTTGATATTCCGGGTTTTCTGCCTGAATCGCCGTTGAACAGACAACCTGCGGCAGGGCTTGCGGTGCGGTGGAATGCGCTTCGGCTTCGGGAACCGTGGCTAGGGCCGTTGCCGCCAAGGGAGCATCAGAGGCCAGCGCGGGAGGAGTTGCAAAAGGCACACCGGAACGAAAGGCATCGAAGTTCGTTGCGGATTGTTGCCAAAAAATCTGAGCACCTAGTTGTTCCAGGCGTTGGGTAATATGGCTCGATCGCGCGTCCGATCCAGAAACGGGGATCTGCTGCTTGACCAGAATATACGCGAGAGCCGACATGCCGATGCCACCGATGCCAATAAAGTGGAAAGGCCTTCCGCTAAAATCCACAAGATTCGGCATTGCCGCTCCTCAAAACACCACACCAACAATCACGCCATATCATATCAGCAACGGTCAAATTGCCGCAGAGAAGCGTTGATCCTCCTGAAACCAGCCTGGGCTGTGGGTTTCGGCGAATGATTGTGGCCTGAAATCTGACGAATTTCTTGCGAATTTAACCTATTTTGGTGGGCAACAGCCCAATTAGTCCGATCGACCCAGAAGGGTGTTTGAAGGGGCCCAGCCAAGCCTCCAGCAGACCTTAACCAAGCCCAAACCCAGCGTTTTGCGATCGCCCCACCGGGTCTCATTTCCAACGGCCATCACTCACTTCGAGGCCAAACAGCAACTAGCGATCATGATCCCCGCAAAAATTCTGCAAAATCCGTTGCGATTAGTTTGGGATTGGGCCGGGATCGATGGTTAAATGTGGGCACATTGCTGGCATGATGACTTGGCACTTGTCAGGCGATCGCTTGGGGCAGCTTTTCGTGTGCTCGCCCTCTGTTTTGGGGGGATCGATCGACCCGATCAACCCCGCCTCAGTTCCCAGAATCAGATCGTGCAGTTAGCCTGTACCATATGATTTTGGGTACAATCAACGCCTTCAAGTCGCGGGCGGGCAGTCCGAGACTCAAAACAGACGCGGAGGCCAGCATCAGCCTGGTTCGCCAGCAGCAGCCGATGAAGCGTCAACCCGTGGTCTAGTTGAGCAACTTATTGAAGTTGCTGAATTAGGGCTGGCATTCCCGCTCCGAAAATGTGGGAAAAACGTCAACTATTTCCTTAATACACCCTAAGCACGCGAGGGCATAGCATAGTGATTAGAGTCGCCATTAACGGTTTTGGCCGAATCGGTCGTAACTTCTTAAGATGCTGGTTGACCCGCCAAGATAGCCAGCTCGAACTGGTGGGCATTAACGATACGTCCGACCCCAAGACGAATGCCCACTTGCTCAAGTACGACACGATGCTCGGCAAGCTAAATGCCGACATTCAGGCTGACGAAAATTCGATTACCGTCAACGGCAAAACGATCAAATGCGTGTCCGATCGGGATCCGCTCAAGCTGCCCTGGGCCGAGTGGGGCATTGACCTGATCATTGAATCGACAGGCGTATTTGTTAGCGAAGAAGGCGCTTCTAAGCACATCCAAGCCGGTGCCAAGAAAGTCCTGATCACCGCTCCGGGCAAGGGTGACGGTGTTGGCACGTTCGTGATGGGCGTGAACGACAGCGACTACGACCACGACAAATTCAACATCGTTAGTAACGCGAGCTGCACCACCAACTGCTTGGCTCCCGTGGTGAAGGTGTTGCATGAGAACTTTGGCATCATCAAAGGCACCATGACCACCACCCACAGCTACACCGGCGACCAACGGTTGCTGGATGCGAGCCACCGGGATGTGCGTCGGGCCCGTGCTGCGGCCATGAACATTGTGCCTACTTCCACGGGTGCTGCCAAGGCTGTGGCCCTGGTGTTGCCGGAAATGAAGGGCAAACTGAACGGGATCGCC
Source organism: Limnothrix sp. CACIAM 69d (assembly GCA_001913845.2). Taxonomy (GTDB): domain Bacteria; phylum Cyanobacteriota; class Cyanobacteriia; order CACIAM-69d; family CACIAM-69d; genus CACIAM-69d. Next base: position 34,429 of record MKGP02000069.1, read on the forward strand.
ATGCGCGTGCCGACCCCGAACGTTTCGGTGGTGGACTTTGTGGCCCAGGTGGAAAAGAGCACGATCGCCGAGCAGGTGAACGAAGTGCTGAAGGCCGCCGCTGAAAACGGTCTGAAGGGCATTTTGGAATACAGCGATCTGCCCTTGGTTTCGTCGGACTATAAGGGAACCGATGCTTCCTCGATCGTGGACGCTAGCCTGACCTTGGTGCTGGGCGGCGACATGGTGAAGGTGATCGCTTGGTACGACAACGAGTGGGGCTACAGCCAGCGCGTTGTGGACTTGGCGGAACTGGTTGCCCGCAAGTGGAAGTAGTTTCCAAATGCTTCAGCTAGCTACTCGATCTTGCAATGTTCTGTAGCTAGTCTTCGCTAGTAGTTTTTTGGATCATGCGGGAGGCGGGATGTCATATTCCGCCTCCATTTTTTTATTGTTGATGGATCTATTTTGGAGTCTTGACTGACGAAGATGTCTGAAAAGCATTTTTTGGCGCAGATCAAGCAATAGTCATCATCGGGGCAAGGGGCTTAAGCCCCTTGTCTTCGCTGGCTTGCAAGATCTGAAAGGTTAGCCATTTAGGCTTTTCAGAGATCCTCTTAACTGTCACGACTTAGCCTGAAGAATACCCAGCAAAATGGCGATCAGGTCGTCTAGATTTCCAGGAATTGTATAGGCATTTAGGTCTTTATAAACCGCTTGACTGGCGCGATCGAGTTGGCCAAAAACCCAAACATTCCCGATTGTCACGGCTCCGTATAACCAGGATTGGCCAGGGGCGATCGCCCGATCTAAGGCAATTAATTCAACGGCTAATTGGTTAAAACCGCGCTCTAAATCGCCCTTTTTCGCTTCAATAATCAGCATTTGATCCGCTGCCTTCAGGCAATAGTCTACGGTTCCACTGAGGTTTTCACCACCATTGAGGCTATATTCCACTTCAATTTCGATCGGGGCGTAGTCGAGTAATTCCAACAACAGGGGTGCAATATAAAATTCTCGTTTGGCCGTTTCCGAAGTCAACGAAATGAAGGGCAGTTTTTGGGTGTAGGTGGCACGGAGGCGAGATTGCTCCGTCAGGCTTACGCCATCACTCGGCCGGAGGGTTTGCGTCGCAGCCGCACCGCTGGATTGCGGCCAGCGGGGGAGATTGAGGGGCTGAAGATGGTAGGAACAGCCAAAATATTCAACTAGCTCGCGGGTAGAAATATTGAGGTCGAAGTAGTCGGAAAAGGTATATCGACGATCGGGGTTTAAGAGAGGGGCTAGGCGATTGGGCATGGCGTTTTGGCAACCAAGTTAGGAGTGATCCAATAGCCCGATCGTCGCACGACCGACGAAGGACAATTACTGTTCAACCATTGAGGTCTCATTGGATTGGGGTTGAGGAATATTCAACAAGGGCAACCGATCGCCCCGAAAGATTTCTTCCGCTAATTCTCCCAATTCTGCCGTTGCCGTTGCCAACATCCGAACACCCACAAAACCCGTCAAAACGGGCAAGACGGCCAAACTCAACATCCATTCCGGTGTTGGCAAATAGCGGCTCAGGGACTGGCTGTTCCAAGTGGGGCGATCGGGCGTTGGTGGAGAACCGGGGGGATTGGGATTGGTTGCAGGCATAGGACAATATCTCGGAATCTCGGAGTTCAAATCAACCGTCAAACAAGCCAGAAACGCTGAAAATCGAGCAATTTCAACCGGAAGTGCTAGGGAGTGACCCGCTCATACACCAGCCATCGCAGAGAAACTGGGGGCCGTTGTTGCTCCCCCAGGGGAAAGAGTCGATCGCCCGTGGCCCAGGGATCCAACCACGCTCGGGCCGCCAAGGCTTCCGGGGGCAAGTGTTCCCGCTCATAGGCCAAGGCCGGCTCGTCGGACACCACCCGCAGGGGCAACGAGGCGATCGCCCGGATTAGCTCCGTTGGTTGCAACAGGAAACTATCGGTTACGTAGGATAGTTGCCGCGCCAGCGGCGTGGGGTCATAGCCATCGGTGGTGACAAAGCAGTCCATCACGATTTTGCCGCCGAGCCGCAATGCCGGAGCCAGCTTGGCCAACAGGTGTGCCAGTTGAGCTGGATCGCTGAAATATTGCACCACCCCGGTTAGAACAATCAGACCGTAGCGATCGGGCTTGGGAGTGAACGCTGGATCGCGAATATCTTGCTCAATCAGGTCGATCGCCACGCCTGCATCCTTGGCCAGTTGGCGAATAGTGTCGAGCATTTCGGGGGTGAACTCGATCGCATCCACCAGGTGGCCTTGTTGGGCCAGGGCGATCGCGTTGCGCCCCGTCCCGGCTCCCACATCTAATACTGGAATTGTGGCGGCGGGGGCTTGGACCCTGAGGGCCGCCGCCAAATCCAACACCTTGGCATCGGGATAGCGATCACTATCCTTAGGCGGGCGGTATTGCAAAAACAATTTGGCTCGATCGCTGTAGGAAATGGCCACCGGCCGAATGTCCCAAACCAGACCTCGATGGGGGGGCGGAGCCGGTGAATAGCGCACCAGCAACTGCGAATAGGGAGAAGCCGCGAACCCCTCCTCCACGTTTTGGGCCACCGTGGCTCGCACCCGTGCCATTTCTTCCGGTGAGAAGGGATAGCCCAACACGGCGGCCAACATCTCCAGCCGCCGCACATGCAAATCGATCATCCCCGGCACACAAAGCAGGGCCAGCTCCCCACGGGAGGCCTCCCAGGCGTGGGCCCCTTGCAGCAGGGCGCGATCGAGTCGATCGGGATCCGTAACCACAGTCGGCTCGATCGGCTCTTCAGGAGCGCTGGTTTCTGCCGAATTCGGGAGCAAGGGTGAGTTAGGAGATGAATCAATCACGCAGCCAGATTCCAAAAATTGTGCAAATGCAACCCGTCGGTTCCCAGGATGCCCTGATTGTTCTAACCAGATCAACAGAACTAGGCCGAATTGGGTTGCCGTAGCCTCGGTTGATTGCGATTGTACTGTTGATCAACCCTTGTCAGGAAAGCTGACGGGGCAATCTTTTGGCGCAATCTTGGGGGCGCGATCGGGCCCGGGCCACCGAAGAGCAATTGGCTTGCGATCGCGATCGCACCACTCACCCCCACTCGATCGCATCTCGCCTAGGGCAATTTCACAACTGGCTACGGATGGCGATCGCCGCAAAACCATCTGAAAACCACGATTCTTTAGACGAACCGGTCGCGACAATTGCTAACCCCGCTGCTTTTGGGGTGAATTTCGCGGTTCGGTGAAATGATTTTTGGTTGCATCACACAGGTTGGAGTTGCCGTCATGACTGAAGTTCGCATGGGTAAACGCATTCAGTACACTTTGACTGAAGTGGAACGAGAAATTTTGGCCCTGGTGCAAATGCTGGCCCACAACTCCACCGTCATCAGCTCCGCCACCATTTCCGCCTGCTCTCGATACACACGCCCGGAAGTGGAGCAAGCACTCTCTAGCTTGATGGCCGCTGGCTTGATTTGTCAGCGTTAGGGATTGGGGGTTCGCGGGCCTTGGCTGGGCCCTGTTATTGAACCTCGGTTATTTTGCTGCCAATCATTTTGCCCCTGTGCTTCTGTTCTTGCTTTTAACAAACCGATCGTCACGAACTATGGGTCAGCTCACCCCTTATTCACTGATTTGAAGCTGCAATTGTTTAGCAATGGGTTTTAGAATGCAGACTTTAGTTTATGAAGACAAGCTGAGGCTCAATTTCAGATCAGAATAGTTAATTTCAGAACGGTTAATTTTCCATACCCTAACCGCCCTAGACAAGGGGCTTAAGCCCCTTGCCCACCCACGATCCGCCCTAGACAAGGGGCTTAAGCCCCTTGCCCACCCACGATTTGCTAAAGGATTTTCATCCTGAGTCTAAACTGCTTTTGAGAAACCGTTATAGGTCTGGGCACGCAGATAACGATCGAACACAGAAGCAATATTACGCACCAACAACCGACCGATCGGGGTGATAGTAATGCGGTTCGGATTGAGGGTCAACAGTCCATCGCTTTCCAGATTCCGCAAATCCAAATATTCCTGCGAAAAATGGGCTTCTAAACTGTGCTTAAAAGATAGCCCATACTTTTTGACCAGCGCATCCCGATCGACCTGAAATTGACACATCAGCTCCATGATGATGGAACGCCGCACAATATCATCAGCGTCCAGAGTAACCCCACGCTCGATCGGGAGCGTTTGATAGTCAATGGCTCGGTAATAATCCCGCAGACGCTTTTGATTTTGGGTATACACATCATTCAGCATTCCGATCGAAGTCATGCCAAACCCAATCAGATCAGAATCGGGCTGTGTTGTATAGCCTTGAAAGTTGCGGTGAAGCTGTCCCTGGCGCTGGGCGATCGCCAATTCATCATTGGGTTTTGCAAAGTGATCCATGCCAATGAAGGTGTAGCCCGCTTCCGTGAGGGTGGCGATCGTCATTTGCAAAATGTCTAGCTTTTCTTCCGCCGATGGCAATGCATCGTAGGGAATCCGCCGCTGAATTGGTTTCATCCAAGGCACATAGGGCAAAGTTAAACACTGCAATTCGATCGGGATTCAAGGCCAGGGTTTTATGCAGCGTTTCTCGGAAGGTGTTGAGATCTTGGAAAGGCAACCCATAGATCAAATCTACATTGATGCTTTCAAACTCAGCCGATCGCATCCAATCCATCGCTTGGAAGAGCATTTCTTCCGGTTGAATGCGGTTAATGGCTTCTTGAACAACAGGATTGAAGTCTTGAATGCCAAAGCTAATGCGATTGAAGCCGAGCGATCGCAAGGCCGAAACATAGCTTTCCGTGAGAGGACGCGGATTCACCTCGATCGACAGTTCTGCATCGTCAGTAAATTGAAAATGTTGACGCAGAATTTTCCAGAGATGTTGCACCTGCTCGATCGATAAATAATTTGGAGTGCCGCCTCCCCAATGCATCTGATTGACCAATCGGTCATCTGATAAATACCTTGAGACTTGCTCAATATGACGTTGCAGATAATCCAAATAGGTTTCTGTGACGGCCTTGTGTTGCGTAATGACTGTGTTGCAACCACAAAAATAGCAAGCCGATTCGCAAAAAGGAATGTGGCAATACAGCGAAAGGGGCGTTTTGCGATCGTTGCCACGCTGAATGGATTGGATCCAGTCCTGTTCTGGAAACTGAGTCGAAAGTTCTGTGGCTGGCGGATAGCTGGTATAGCGAGGTAAAGAGCAATTATATTTTTGAATCAAATCTGCATCAAAGGCCAAATTTAAAGCTTGATCTAAAACTTGCATGGGTGGAGTTCCTAGCGAGATTCAAAAACACCAAAAGGCAAAATACAAACAATCAAGGAAAAGAGCGATCGCCCAGAAAATCAATAAATTAACTCACCGAGCGATCGCCCGAGCAATGGTTGTTGTGGGATAAACGGTTGATTGGCTGAGAATTCACCAGCCATTGCGAGTGAACGGCAGATGAATGGCGAACATGGCGGGTGATCGCTAACTCACACTCACCAATTCAGTGCTGCCCTTGCGAGATTGCAAAACCACTTCTTCAAAAATGGCAGGATTCACGGCCGCTTGAATCACGGGTTCCAAACTTTCCACCAACTGGCGATTCAAACGAAAGGCGAGGTTTGCCTCTTCAACGATGCCCGCCACTTGCGCTTCACTCAAGGGTAGTGCGTTTAAAAGATCCCGATAGCGCATCTTGAAATCCCGTTTGGCTTCGGGCGTTGGCAATGAGTCAAATTCATGCAAACGGGTTCCCTGATCGGCTGGCAAATTCAACGCCGATCGCGCGATCGTCCGTAGGCCTTGACCACCCGACAAATCACCCAAATAGCGCACATAGGCATGGGCGATCAACCGTTCGGGCTGCTCTGAAGCTGCCCAGTGAATCCGCATCAAATAGTTCAAGGTGATGCTGCTGGGATTAATTTTCGTTTCCCAATCTTCCCCGTAATAAAAGGCAAGATCGCGGGCTAGTTGATCGCGCCGCAGCAACTCTGGAAAGTAGATTTGTCCAACGATCGGGTGATCTTTCAGCCGATCGAGTTCCGTTTCCAGGGCATCATAAACCCAATACAAATTCGCCAAAAGTTTCTGAAAAGCCTCGCGCACCACAATGCCCTTCAGAAAGCACTTCATGTAGGCCGTGTTCTCGGCGCTGGTGTGGGATTGCTGGGTTCCCTCCCGCAGGCGCGCGGCGAGTTGATGTCCGGGGGCGAGGGGTTGGGGACTGTGGCTCAGGTCGTGGCTCATGGTGGCCCGCTCCTAGGCTGCGTAAAATTCTGTTAACGATAAATAACCATATAGCGATTAAATGATTCAATAGTAGGAAATTCTCATAACTTAACAAACCAGTCCCCCGGCAGGCGGTCACCACCGACGATTTGGCTCTCCCAGCACCGCCAGCAGACCCACTTCCCGCCCCATCCCAGCGCTCGGCGCTGACAGTTGGGGGTTTCCAAGCGCCAGCGCAAACTCAACTTGAGCTTTTGTTTAGTCTTCGTTCCGTGTTGGTTCAGTCCTTAATTTCTGATCTTCGATCTTTAACCATGGTTGATTCATTGGCAAAACCCGCGATCGCCAAGCAGGTTGCAATTCAAGAAAATCTTCTGACACCGCGCTTTTACACCACAAATTTTGAGGTGGCCGCGGGCCTAGATTTGTCAGCCCAAGCCACGGAACTAGAAGCGATGTTGGCGGAAATGCGCGCGGACTACAATCGCGATCACTTTGTGCGCGATCAATCGTTCAATCAGTCCTGGGATCACATTACGGGCGAGGCTCGGCAGGCGTTTATTGACTACCTGGAGCGATCGTGCGTTTCTGAATTTTCGGGATTTTTACTCTTTAAGGAACTGTCGCGCCGCGTGAAGCAACGCAGCCCGTTGTTGGCGGAAATGTTCCAATTAATGGCGCGGGATGAGGCTCGCCACGCGGGATTTCTGAACAAGGCCATGGGAGATTTTGGCCGTACTTTGGATTTGGGACATTTAACCAAGAATCGTCAGTACACCTTCTTCCCGATCGAGTGGGTGATCTACACGGTTTATTTGTCCGAAAAAATTGGCTACTGGCGCTATATTCTGATTCATCGCCACTTGGCTGCTCATCCCGAAAATCAGTTTTATCCACTGTTCAAATACTTTGAACCTTGGTGCCAGGATGAAAATCGCCATGGAGATATTTTCAAGGCCCTCCTGCGATCGCAGCCCAGCCTGTGGCAAACCTGGCAATCGCGCCTCTGGAGCCGCTTTTTCCTGCTGACGGTGTTCGCAACCCACACCTTAACGGTTCATGAGCGTGCGAATTTTTATCACACCCTTGGCATCGATCCCACGGATTTTGATGCGGAAGTGATTCGCAAAACCAACGAAACGGCGGCGCGGGCTTTCCCCTCCGTTTTAAATGTGGATCATCCAGAATTTCTCGATCGGCTCCATCAATGTTCTGATCTGAATCAGCAGATGAGCACGATCGAGAAGTCACCACAGCCCAAGTGGTTGAAATCCCTGAAGAAGCTCCCGATTCAGGTGCAAATTTTTGGGCATTTGCTGCGTCTGTTCCTGTTACCAGGAGTGGATGCAGAGGCGCTACGGGGAACCGTTCGCTAACTGAGGTGCTAGCTGAGTTGCTAACTAGGTTTTTAACTCAGTGACCCACGCTGAATTGTCTGCAATTGAGTGCTTTCCTCGGCCGGTGTTGCGATTGACTTTGGTGCTTGATGGCTAGTTCTGAGTCATGAAGCATGAGGGCGATCGTTAACTGGTCAAGTTCTCTAAATTTTTGGTGGAATTTTGGTGGTTGAGGGGTTTCGGCCCCTTTTTTTATGGAAGAATTTGAAATTGCTGCATGAGAATAGTAAATAAAACGATCAATTTAGGGCGCACATCAGTGCGCCCCTACCTTAAATTTGTTGGGTTAGCGTGCTTGAGTTCCTGTCGATTGGGATTGATTGCCCAAACACGATCCCAGTTGCCTAGGCCGGAACGGTCGATCGAGTGCGGCGGGCATCTTGCATCGATCGCACGAATTTTTCAAACAGATAATCGGCATCGTGGGGGCCGGGGCTGGCTTCTGGGTGATATTGCACCGAAAACAGCGGTAATTGGCGGTGGCGCAAACCCGCGATCGTTCGATCGTTCAGGTTCAAATGCGTCACTTCCACCTCTCCTTCCGTCAGGGAACCGTCAGAAATGGCGAAACTGTGGTTTTGGCTGGTGATTTCCACCTGTTGCCCCGCAAAGCCGGCCGGCTGGTTCAGGCCGCGGTGACCAAACTTGAGCTTAAAGGTTTCGGCTCCCAGGGCCAAACCCAAAATTTGGTGACCCATGCAAATGCCAAACATGGGCTTGTTGGCATTCACCAGTTGTTGCACGGTTTCAATGCCCTCGGTGACAGCAGACGGATCGCCGGGGCCGTTGGAGAGAAAAATCCCATCGGGATTGAATCCCAAAATGGTGTCGATCGGGGTGCTGGCGGGCACCACAATGATGCGGCAACCGAAACTCGCCAACCGGCGCAGAATATTCCGCTTCACACCAAAATCCAGCGCCACCACCGTCAACGGCTGATCACCCGTGGTGGCCTTGGCCGCCTCCGTCGCCGGGTTAAATTCCCATTCCGGTTGGGTTCCTTCCGTCCACTCGTAAATTTCCGCCGTGGTGACTTCCTTCACCAGGTTCAAGCCCGCCATGCTCGGGGTTTGTTGCACCAATCGCAGCAGATCTGCTGGATCCAAAATTTCCGTGGAAATTGCCCCGTTCATGGCCCCCACGGCCCGAATTTTGCGGACGATCGCCCGAGTATCAACCCCGTAGATCCCTGGAATATCATGGCGGCCCATGTAGTCCGGCAGGGCCTCGGTCGATCGCCAGTTGCTCGGCCGGCGAGACACGTTGCGGGCGATCGCCCCGCACACATAGGGGCGATCGGACTCTTCATCTTCTGGGTTGATGCCAACGTTGCCCAACTCCGGATAGGTGAACAGCACAATCTGGCCGCAATAGCTCGGATCGGTCAGCACCTCCTGATAGCCAGTCATGCCGGTGTTAAAGACGACTTCGCCAACGGTTGTGCCGGTGGCTCCGAAGCTGCGACCCAAATAGGCGCTGCCATCGGCCAAGACTAAAAGCGCTGGGCGATCGGAAGTTGAAGACATGGTGAGCAATGCCTGTGCAGCAGTCGATGAAGTGAGCATAAAATCAAGTCTATATAGAATCATTTCTGGCCCGCGAGTGCTATCAAATTCGACAGTTTTCTATAGGATTTTGGGAAACCTAGGAAAAAATATTGGGGAAAGGTCAGTCTCAGAGGATGTCTGAAAAGCCAAAATCAATACTCTGCACGCCTCATCGATCGACGAAGACAAGATGCTCAAGCCCCTTGCCCCCACGACTATTGGTGCATTGCCCGTGCCAAAAGACACTTTTCAGACATCCTCTCAGGGGTTGTTGCCTGTTCGATCCATCAAGATGTCAAGGGCTGATTTTCCCGACCCACCCCCCAAACAAGGGGCTTCTTTGCAGTCAACGTTGCCGTTAACCTTCAAGCCAAAAATCAAAGCCATGTGGAAGCAACTGTGGGCAACCTGGATTGGGCTAGGGGCGATCGCCCTGGCTGGTTGTGAGGCGCTGCCCCTTGGCTCTGCCCCGACCGCCGCGCCCGTCGAAACCAACGAAAGCGCCCCCGTCCCGATCGCCGCTAAGCCCCAAGCGCCCACCGCGCCCACCCCGGCGATCGACGGAGCCGTTACCTTCCAAAAAGCCCTGGACTTGGGCTATGGCGCAGCGAAGCTCACCCAATCGGCCTACATTCCAGCGGATTGGCAATATGTCATGTCCCGTTGGCAAGAGGCGATCGTGGTGCTGCAATCAGTACCGCCCCAAAGTGCCCAATACGCCCAAGCCCAAGCCAAAATCCAGGAATACCGCAGCAACTTGGCCTATGCCCGGGAGCGATCGCGCCAGCCGATCGCCCAACCCCCCGCCACCATTGCCGCCCAACCCCTAAGCGCCCCCGCCAGCAACACCACCCCAAGCAACAACGGCGGAACCCAGCCCGGAGCCGCCGCCACCCCCATTCCCGCCAGCAGCCCCAGCCCTGACACCAGCTCCAACCTGCCCGCTCCGGAAACCGGCAGCGACAGCCCAAACAGCACCGCCGCCAGTTCCGGGCCCGTCATCGCCACCATCCCCATCATTCAGCGGGTCAGTGGCATTCCCGTCATTGAAGTGACCTTCAACGGGCGCAAGTTTCCCATGATGTTGGACACCGGAGCCAGCGCCACCGTGATCACCAGCAAAATGCTGTCAGCCCTCGGCATTCGGCCCCACGACAAGATCTTGGTTTCAACCCCGAGCGATCGCCGCGTCACCATGGACTTGGCCCGCATTGACACCGTGCAAGTGGAAGGCCTGTCGGTCAGCAACCTAGAAGTGGGCGTTGCGCCGGCCTTGGAAATTGGGCTGTTGGGTCAAAACTTTTTCGGTGGCTATGACCTGATTATTCGGGGCAATCAAATCGAGTTCCACAGTCGCGGCTAAAAGACCAAAAATCAACGGTAGTAGCTGTGAGGTGATGACTTGCGACGAGTGATCGCTGACGCTGCAAGGCTTTCACAAGCTGATCATGCCTGAATTGCGGCACTACCGAATCAACAAAGACAAGGGGCTTCAGCCCCTTGCCCAAGATCATGGGGCTGAGCAGATCTACCTTGAGCAGATCCACAGTATCCCAGCCCCAACGAATCAAATTTTCATGAATCGAATTTGAGGACGCGCCCCAATCTCGCGAGTGGCGAGGGTTAGTGAACGATCCTAAGTGAACGATCCTATTCGTACAGCCACTTGCTGATCGTCGGAGACCAGTTGGCCAGCTCCTCATCCTTGAACCACAACGCAATTTCACGTTGGGCCGTTTCCACTGCGTCGGAACCATGGATCAGGTTGCGGCCAATGTTGACCCCAAAGTCACCCCGGATCGTGCCTGGATTGGCGGTCAGGGGGTTGGTGGCCCCAATGATTTGGCGGGCCGATGCCACCACGCCGTCACCTTCCCACACCATCGCCACCACGGGGCCGGAGGTGATGAATTCCACCAAACCAGCAAAGAAGGGGCGCTCGCGGTGTACCGAGTAGTGCTCTTCGGCTAGCTCGCGGCTCACGTTCAGCAGCTTGAGACCCACGAGGGTGAAGCCTTTGACTTCAAAACGCTTGATGATTTCACCAATCAGACCGCGCTGCACGCCATCGGGCTTGATGGCAATAAACGTACGTTCCACGACTTGCACTCCTCAAGAAAGGGAAAAATAATAGGGGCGGGAAATTTTTGCCCTTCTAATAGTGCAAAAAAATGGGCCAGTTTGGTCAGGATCGATCGCCGGGACTGTCGATTAGGGCTTCGCGGACGACTTCACCGGTCGTTCTAGGGCTGCGGGGGGATAACCAAAGGGGGTATAACCAAAAGTTAACCGAATCCTTACCCCACCGGGATTGCCGCCCTTTTGATTGGAATTAGGATACACTGAGAAGCTGGTTTATCTTAGTCCGGTCATTGCCGGTCATTATCAATCAAGCAGACCCGCTGCTAGCTGGACTGTCGTCTGGAGGTTGACGAAAAATGGGGATCGATTTGACGGTCGAGACTGCCACGGCGGAATCGACGATCGCCCAGGCCGAAAGTCCAATGGTGGACGGGTCGGTTACTGCAAAGGAAACTGAAGAATCAGCCCGCAGTGACCGGGGCGGACGACGCAAGCGCGGAATGCGGGCCGATGCACGCACGGCAATTCAGGGTTTAACGGAATTGGCACAAAAAACAAATAGCGTGACCGGGGAACGTCCCTGGACGATCGAGGACAGCGAAGCCACCTATCGCATTCGGGCATGGGGTGAGCCGTATTTTTCGATTAATGCGGCGGGTCACGTGACAGTTTCGCCAAAAGCGGAGCGCGGCGGGGCGATCGACTTGCACGAACTCGTTGAAGCGCTCAAGCAGCGAAATTTGGGTCTGCCTCTGTTGATTCGGTTCACGGATATTTTGGCCGATCGCATTGAACGGCTCACGGCGGTTTTTGCTAAGGCGATCGCCAAGTACAAATACGCCGGGGGCTATAAGGGTGTGTTCCCCGTCAAGTGCAACCAGCAGCGCCACTTGATTGAAGACCTGGTGGAATTTGGCCAGCCCTATCAATTTGGCCTGGAGGCCGGGTCAAAACCAGAATTGATGATCGCCCTGGCGATGTTGACCACCCCGGGAGCCATGCTGATTTGCAATGGCTACAAGGATCGGGAATATATCGAAACGGCGATCTTGGCCCAGCGCTTGGGCAAAACGCCCGTCATTGTGCTGGAGCAGGTGGAAGAGGTGAAACTGGCCATCTCCGCCAGTCAACGGTTAGGCATCAAGCCAATTTTGGGTGTCCGGGCCAAGCTGAATGCGAAGGGCGTGGGCCGCTGGGGAGATTCGGCGGGCGATCGGGCAAAATTTGGCCTGACGATTCCGGAAATTCTGGGCGCGGTGGATCAACTGCGCCAAGCGGATATGCTCGACTGTTTGCAGTTGCTGCACTTCCACATCGGTTCTCAGATCTCCTCAATCAGTGTGATTAAGGATGCGATCCGTGAAGCCAGCCAGATTTATGTGGAACTGCATGAACTGGGCGCGGGGATGCAATACCTGGATGTGGGAGGCGGCTTGGGGATCGACTATGACGGTTCCAAGACGAATTTTCACGCTTCCACCAACTACACGCTGCAAAACTACGCCGATGACATTGTGGCGGCGGTGAATGATACCTGTTCGTCGCGAGGGGTGAAGGTTCCCACTCTCATTAGCGAGAGCGGGCGGGCGGTAGCTTCGCACCAGTCGGTGTTGGTGTTTGATGTGTTGAGTGTGAGCCAAATGGCTTTCACGGAGCCGCAACCCTCGGAACCGGAAGACCACGCAGCCCTCAAGAGCCTTTACGAAACCTATTCGTTGATCGATCGGGACAACTATCAAGAGATGTTCCACGATGCAACGCAAACTCGGGATGAGGCCTTGAGCCTGTTTAGTTTTGGTTATTTGAGCCTGACCGATCGCGCCAAAATTGAGCGGTTGTATTGGGCTTGCTGCACCAAGATTCGGGAAATTGTCCGCAAGGAAGATTACGTGCCCGATGATTTGGAATACCTAGAACAGATGATGTCGTCGATCTACTACATCAATATGTCGGTGTTCCAGTCGGCCCCGGATACTTGGGCGATCGGGCAGCTTTTCCCGATCGCGCCGATCCACCGCCTCGATGAGGAACCCACCGAGCGGGGCATTTTGGCGGATCTCACCTGCGACAGCGACGGCAAAATCGATCAATTCATCGATTTACGCGACGTGAAAAACGTCTTGGAACTGCACGCCCTGAAGCCGGTTGATCCCAGTCAACAGGAGGCCTATGGCGATCGGGAATATGAACCCTATTACCTGGGCATGTTCCTGAATGGCGCTTATCAGGAAATTATGGGCAGTCTGCACAATCTGTTTGGCGACACCAACACGGTTCATATCCACCTCACCCCCAAGGGCTATCGGATTGAGCATGTGGTGAAGGGCGACACCATGAAGGAAGCCCTCAGCTACGTGCAATACGAGCCGGATGATTTGGTGGAAAGTATTCGTCGGCAAGCGGAGCAGGCCATGCAGGAAAAACACATTTCCTTGCGGGAGTCGCAACTGCTGCTACAAAACTATGAGCGCAGCCTTCAGGGTTATACCTACCTCGCGCCTTAGGCTGGTCGGAGTTCGCAGGGGTGGCATTGCCGGGAGCTGAACTCGATCGGGTTTTGGCTTTTCGGTTAATGCCCTGTGAGTGCCCCTGGTTTACGTGAATCAGGACGGTACTGATCAAACAGTGGCCAAGCAGCAGGACAAGCTGCTTGGCCACTGTTCTGTTCGGAAATTTCAGCCGAAAATCTTGGCCGGAATCGAATCACTGGCCCTACCAAGTCTTGGGGGCAAGGGGTTTAAACCCCTTGTCTGGGATGGTTGCGCCTCTAGATCGCCCACCAGGGCATCAACTCGCCAATCCCAAGTTTAAACCCCTTGTCTGGGATGGTTGCGCCTCTAGGGCAGTGGCCTCTAAACGAATGATCTAGTGATCTAGGCGGATTACGTCTGGGGTGAATGAGTCGCGGCAAAATGCAAGCGCTTGGCTGTGCGCCTAAGCCGCTTCGCAGACGATCGGGCCCATTTGCGATCGAGCAATCACCATTTCGCCATGGCCAGGAATCCAGACCGTCCAGGCTTCATCCTCATGCTCACAAAGCAACAGCGCCCGATCGTGGCAAGTGTCATTCGGCAACCAGAGCAGATTAACCCAGCAGCGCTCCTGAGGGCGGGCAAGGTTAGCCGTGGCCGTCCAAGTTGTGGGGCTGTAGGAACGGGTGACGCGATCGCTCAGTTGCATGGCCTCAACTCCTTTGGACATCAACGCCCAGCTTAAAAGACCAGTCTTTTTCTGTATCTAAAGCTACGGAATGATCATCAAGCCTGTCAATGCTCCGTTGAAGAACGTTACAGATTCAAGCGCGATCGCCTGCTTTCCCATGAAGAACGTTACAAATTCAAGCGAGATCGCCTGTTTTCCCGTCGATCCCTAACGAGCTGCCCCCACCAGGGAAAAGGCCGCCCAATTCACCGGATCGGGGTGACGCTGTTGAGTGTCCAGCATGGCCGCCCGCAAAGCCGCTGCCCGATCGCCCGACTTCAAAAATTCCCGGTAGAACGTCAACATCAACTCCGAAGTGGGCTGATCTGGCACTGCCCAAAGGGAAACAACCGTGCTGGGCGCACCCGCTACAATGAACGCCCGCGACAGCCCGATCGCCCCATCGCTGGTGAGTCGGCCCCGTCCCGTATCGCAGGCACTCAGCACTACTAACTGCGCCTTTAGCTTCAGGTTCAAGATTTCCTCGGTGGTCAGAAATCCGTCTTGGTCATCCCCTTCCGGATTGGGGCTGGGAGCCAACGCCAAAGCCCCCGGAACCGCCGGAATGACCCCCTCACCGAAGTAGTCATCCAGCAGGCCATGGGTGGCAAGGTGAATAATTTGGGATTCTTCCATTCGGGCGGTGACGGCGGTTTCGGTGGCCGCTGCGCCTTCCAGGGGCTGAGTGTTCAGCAATTGGGCGATCGCCCGGGCCTCCAAGCTGGCTCCCGGCAAGGGGGCCAAGGAGCGTTCCTGGTCACCCAAGTTGCGATCGGGAATTTGGGGCATGGTGGGGTTACCCACCACCAAAGCCGGGCCGCGCGGGGGTTGGGCTTGTCCCGCCGATAGCGGGGGCAGTTGGCTGCTAGCCAAGGCCAACACGCGAATGGAAGGAGAGACCGACAGGGTGTGATTTTGGATCAGGTATTGGCCATCGGGATTGCGCAGGGCCGCAAAGGGTACCAGAAATAGCGTGCCTTGGGGAATAAACACCACCCGATCGCTCGGCTCCTTGGGCAATAGATCGGCGATCGGCTCAATCAACAGGCTGTGGAGTTGGCGCAGGCTGGGCAATTGTTGAAAGGTCACCTTGCTGCGGCTGCGGCCCACCAGATCATTCAAAGGAAGCGGGTGCGGCTGGTTTTCGGCCTGGGGTAACTGGCCGCGCCGAAAGTGAATTTGCCCCTCGGGCGACACCACCCAAATATTCACCTTGTCCGGTGGCGGCGGATTGAGGGCGCTGGTTTGGGGCTTGGCGGTGGTTAATTGGCAGGACTTGCTGTAGATGCTGCAATAGGTCGTGCTGTCCTCTTGCTGAACCGCGTAGATCACCAGGGTGGCCCGCTGCGATCGGGCAGTGGCCTGGATGCTTTCCACCGACACAGCGGAATCGGGGTTAGCCAAACGACCTTGGGCGGCCAATTTCCCCATCATCAAGTCCAAAAACACGCGCGATCGCCCCTGTTCTGACACCACCAGGGCCTGTTCCGGGCGGTTTTGAGCCAAGTACACATCCTGAAGCCGTTGATTGACTTGAGTTTGCAGCTCAATAAAGCCCACTTTGAAATAATCTTCGCCAATGAAGGTTTTCACCAGCTCATCCCAACCCTCGCTCGCTTGGGTCAGGACGCTGGCGGCTCGGTTCAAATCGCCGGATTGGTGCAGAGCCAAGCCCAAATCACTGAGCACCTCCACTTGGCCCCGTCGATCGTTCACCGTTTGGGCAATGTTCAGCGCCGCTTCATAGGATTTGATGGCCGCGCCCCAGTTGCCTTGGGCCGCTTGGGCCAGGCCAATCGAGCGTTGGGCCGCATATTTCAATCGGGGGCTGGGGGCAATTTCCCAGGCTTTTTCTGCCGCTGCGATCGCCGCCGCAAAGTTGCCTTGGTTCAGGTCAAGGGCGCTGCTCAGTTGCCAAAACTCCGGCTCCCACAGCCGATTGCTGACCCCTTTCAGGTTTTGGCGAGCTTCGTTCAGGTAGCGGCGAGCCTGGGCATAGTCTCCTGCGCCGATCAGGCCCTGCACCATGGTGATTAAGGCTCCTAAGCGCCGAACGGGCGTGGCCGTTTGCAGCGGATCGTTGAGCACCTCCAAGCTGTCGATCATGCCGGTGGCATAGTCGCCAATGGCGATCGCCCCCTTGGCGCGATCGATCAAAGCCGCATGGTAAAAGGGGCCACCAGCGGAAGCCTGTAACCGTTGTTGATAAAACTCCAGGGCTTTCAGATAATCCGCCCGTTCGTAGTGAACATTGCCAATGATCCCCAAGGCTACCGATTCGGCACTGGCCGATCGCTCCTGCCGCGCCAGATTCAGCGCCTGGAATCCCCAATCGATCGCCTGATCCAGTTGCCCCCGCTGAAAGGTGACCATGGCCAACTGAGCCATGGTCACCGCCGCGCCCGCCCCATCCCGATCGCGCCGATAAATTCCCAGGGCCTGTTCCCAGGTGGCCTGGGCCTCCGGCAACCGACCTTGGCCCAACAGGTTCACGCCCTGCTCCAACAGGCGATCGCCCTCTGCCGAATTTTGTTGCTCCTGAATCAGAATTGCCGGCCCTTCCTTGGGCAGTGGGCCGCCGTAGCCGATCACCCCCGCCATTTCGGCCCCATCGATGTTGGCTCCGTCCAGCTTGGCCCCGGTCAAATTCGCTCCATTCAAATCGGCCCCAAACAGAATCGCCCCCGTTAGATCAGCATTGGTCAAATTCGCCTGGTTTAACTCCGCCCAGGACAAATCGGCCCCCATCAACTTGGCCTCCGTCAGGTTCGCTCCGTTGAAACTGACTTTGGACAAGTCCACGCCGCTGAGGTCAACTCCCGCCAAATCCGTGCCATCTAGATCGCAATCCTCCAGGGTGGCCGATCGCAAATTCACCCCCTGCAAATTCGCCCTCGACAGGGTGGCATCTTCCAAATTGGCTCCCGTCAAGTTAGCCCCAGCCAAGTTGGCACGCCAAGCCAAAACCGACTCCAGATTCGCCCCCGATAAGTTCGCGCCTCGCAAATCGGCCCCGCTCAGGTTGGCATAGCTCATCCGTTGGCCACTGAGATCCGCCCCCGACAGGTCGCAGCCCTCGCATTGATTGGTGGCAAACAGTTGGCGCAAATGCTCAGGATTAAAGCCCCAGGCGCGATCGCCCCCAATGCCCCAACAACTGCCCCACAACAGCAGCACCAACAACCGATTACCAGAGCGATCGAGCCAAGTTGCCATGTGAAATTGTCCTGAAGTGGGGAGGAGGAGTGCTGAGGACGCAGTTAAACGGCAAATCGCAGGCGAGACTGAATCAGCCCCCGGACGAACGATTAGGGCCAGCGCCATTCAGCACAGTCTTAATTCAAAAAACAGCGGCAATTCAAGAGCAGCAATTCAAGAGCGGCAATTCAAGACAACAACCTTGCGTTCCAGCCGCCCAAGATAGGCTTCCGACCCTGGCAAAGCACTGCATCCCAATGGGCAATCGTTTGGCCAATCAGTGACCAATCAGCAGCCAGGGTCACTTGGCATGATGTAGTTTTGTATAAGGTTACACAGTTTTGGCGAAGTACCGAGAATTAGACCCCAAAACCCATCTAGGATAGGAATAGGTATTCGATCAGCAATGGATCAGCAATGACTGCTCATTGACTTTTCAATCGTTTCTTTAATTATTTTTTCAATCATTATTGATCGGTTCTCAATCGTTGGTTTTTGGCTATTGCTTCAACGCTGTTTTGGCATGATTAGATCATCACTAATTGACTTTTAACAAACACTTCAATCAATCTTTAACTCAGAACAGAATTGGTACTTGATCAATCCTTAAGCGATTTTGGGTCAGTGCAGAATCGGTTCTGATGGGACATGGACAAATCTAGGAGGTGTCCAGTGGCCATTGCAACTGTCAATCCTACAACTGGGCAATGGGTTCAACGTTTTGAACCGCTCACGGATCAGGCATTAGCCGCCAAACTAGAGTTAGCCGATCGCGCCTTTCAGGCTTATCAAACTGTGCCGATCGCCCAACGAGCAGCCTGGTTAAATCAAGTGGCCGATCGCCTGGAAACGGACTGCGAAGCCCTTGCCCGGTTGGCTGTTTTGGAAATGGGAAAACCCCTAACCGCAGCGATCGGGGAAGTGCAAAAATGCGCCGCCGTTTGTCGTTTTTATGCCGATCGAGCAGCCGAGTTTTTAGCGGATGAAATGGTTGAAACCGATGCTCACCGCAGCTTTATTCGGTATCAACCCTTGGGCCTCATTTTGGCCGTCATGCCTTGGAATTTTCCCTATTGGCAAGTGTTTCGCTTTGCTGCTCCGGCCCTGATGGCCGGCAATGGGGCCCTGCTGAAACATGCGTCCAATGTGCCGCAGGTGGCCCAAAAGCTAGAGGACTTATTTTTGGCGGGAGGGTTTCCGGCGGGCATCTTCCAAACCTTGCTGATCGGGAGCGATCGGGTGGCGGCTTTGGTGGCGGATCCGCGAATCGCGGCGGCCACCCTCACCGGCAGCGAAGGGGCAGGCAGCGCCCTGGCGAGCCATTGCGGAACCCATCTCAAAAAAACCCTGTTGGAGTTGGGCGGCAGCGATCCGCTGATTGTTTGCCCCAGTGCCGATTTTGAGCAAGCGGTGGCCACGGCCGTCGCGTCTCGAATGCTGAACAACGGCCAAACCTGCATCGCCGCCAAACGATTCATCACCGTGGGATCGATCGGGCCGGCCTTTGAAGCGGCCGTTGCCCAGGCCTTTGCTCAGTTGGTGGTTGGCGATCCGGGCGATCGCGCAACCCAGTTGGGGCCCCTGGCCACGGCCCAAATTCTGGAGGAGTTGGCAGACCAGGTGAACCGGGCGATCGCTGCCGGGGCCCGGGTGGTGGTTGGGGGCGATCGGGCGGCCCTGCTCGATCGTCTGCCGTCCTCCCTGCAAGGTGGGCACTTCTATCCCCCAACCCTGCTGGCGGACTTGCCCCCCAACGCCCCGATCGCCCAAGAGGAATTCTTTGGCCCCGTTGCCCTCCTTTTCCACACCGAAACCCTCGACCAGGCGATCGCCCTAGCCAACAACACGCCTTTCGGCTTGGGGGCCAGCATTTGGACTACGGATTCTTCAGAAATTGAGCAAGGAATTCAACAACTACAAGCGGGTGCTGTGTTTGTCAATAGCCTGGTGAAATCGGATCCGCGATTGCCCTTTGGCGGCATCAAACGTTCCGGCTATGGTCGCGAACTGGCTCGTCAGGGCATGTTGGAATTTATGAACGCCAAAACCGTTTGGGTTCACTAGGCACTTAAACATTGAAGAAGACAAGGGGCTTCAGCCCCTTGCT
The DNA here is from genome assembly GCA_001913845.2 of Limnothrix sp. CACIAM 69d. Lineage (GTDB taxonomy): Bacteria > Cyanobacteriota > Cyanobacteriia > CACIAM-69d > CACIAM-69d > CACIAM-69d. Next base: position 54,177 of record MKGP02000069.1, read on the forward strand.
CCTGCGACTACCTGTACCGTTTGGGTTCATTAGGCATTTGAAAATTGAAGAAGACAAGGGACTTCAGCCCCTTGCTCCCGCGACAATCTGCCCCTTGCTATGACCCACAGCTACCGTCGTCCTTCAGGAATTGATCCGTTTAAACAACCACCATTGACGATCCCGGAACCTAATCTATGAATACCGCAGAATTATTAGTCAAATGTCTTGAAAACGAAGGTGTGCAATATATTTTTGGACTGCCTGGAGAAGAAAATCTCCATTTGCTAGAAGCCATCAGCCAATCTTCAATTCAATTCATCACCACCCGCCATGAACAGGGAGCTGCTTTCATGGCTGATGTTTATGGTCGATTAACTGGCAAAGCTGGGGTTTGTTTATCCACCTTGGGCCCCGGAGCCACCAACCTAATTACCGGTGTGGCCGATGCCAATTTGGATGGGTCACCGGTCGTGGCGATCGCGGGACAAGTGGGCACCGATCGAATGCATATTGAATCTCATCAATATCTGGATTTGGTGTCAATTTTTGCCCCAATTACCAAGTGGAGCAGCCAAGTTGTTCGCCCCAGCAACACCCCGGAAATTATTCGTAAAGCCTTCAAACGGGCCCAAAGTGAAAAACCCGGTGCTGTTTATATCGATTTACCAGAAAATATTGCTGCCATGGCCGTAGAAGGCAAACCCTTGGCCACGGATCAGAACGAAAAAACCTTTGCTTCTTTCAGCGCCCTCAATTCAGCAGCGAACCTGATTGCCAAAGCAAAAAATCCCCTGATTTTGGCCGGCAATGGAGCCATTCGGGCCCGGGCCGATCAAGCAGTCACCGAGTTTGCCACCCAATTGCAGATTCCGGTGGTCAACACCTTCATGGGCAAGGGCATTATTCCCTACACCCATCCTTTAGCCCTGTGGACAACGGGACTCCAAAAACGGGACTTTATTACCTGTGCCTTTGAAGCCGCCGACTTGATCATTGCGATCGGCTATGACTTGGTGGAATATTCCCCAAAACGCTGGAATCCTCACGGCTCAATTCCAATTATCCATGTGGGGGCAATGCCCGCTGAAATTGATAGTAGTTACATCCCCCAAGTGGAAGTCGTTGGCGATATTTCTGACTCACTGTTGGAGTTGTTGCGACGCACCGATCGCTCCCATCAGCCGGAACCCTTCGCGGTGCAATTGCGGGCTGAAATTCGCGAAGATTATGAACAATATGCGGGCGATCGGGCGTTTCCGATTAAGCCCCAAAAAATTGTTTATGACATTCGGCAAGTGCTGGCCCCCGAAGATATTTTGATTTCCGATGTGGGGGCCCACAAGATGTGGATTGCGCGGAATTACCACTGCGATCGCCCCAACACTTGCCTCATTTCCAATGGGTTTGCAGCCATGGGCATTGCGATTCCAGGGGCCGTGGCGGCCAAACTGGTTTATCCCGATCGCAAGGTTTTGGCCGTGACTGGCGATGGTGGATTTTTGATGAATTGCCAGGAGTTAGAAACAGCCCTGCGCATTGGTACACCCTTTGTCACGTTGATTTTCAATGACGGTGGCTATGGACTCATTGAATGGAAACAACAGGATGCTTTTGGGCGATCGCGCTACATCAAATTTGGCAATCCTGATTTTGTGAAGTTTGCCGAAAGTATGGGACTAAAAGGCTATCGGGTGGAGTCCAATGAAGACTTGATTCCTATTTTGAAACAGGCCTTAGGGGATTCTGTACCTGCTGTGATTGATTGCCCCGTGGACTATCAGGAAAATTTCAAGTTTTCCCAAAAATCCGGCAATTTACATTGTTCGATCTAACCTGTAATTTCGTCTCCACTCTTTGACTTAATCTTTAACTCAAGACAATCACTATGATCAGAATCCAGTAGTGTGACAGGCTTAATGCGTTGGGTCAAAGTTGCGGAGTCAGTCGTGGTAACAAGGGGCTTAAGCCCCTTGCTGCTTAACGATCAGGTGACGGTAATAGTCATGTAATTTGATCCAGTGAATTAAGGCATCCGCGCTATTAGGATGTGGTGAGCCAATTGCTCAGGGCCGATCGCGCCTGCTGCAAGGGTTCTGACCAATCGCCCGGTTTCGCTTGTCGAAACAGCCGCATGGTGGGATACCAAGGAGAATCGGGGCGATCGAGCAGCCACCGCCAATCACAGCGGGCCGGCAGCAACACCCAAGTGGGCTTGCCCAACCCACCCGCTAAATGCACCACCGAAGTGTCCACCGAGATCAACAAATCGAGCTGTTGGCAAATAGCCGCCGTATCCGCAAAGTCCTGAATCCAAGGGCTACAATCCACTAAATTGAGATCTGGAAATTGACCCATCAAGGGTTGATAGTCTTGGGCATTTTTCCCAACTTGTAAGCTATAAAGCATCACTGGAAATTCCTGCAAAGCCTTCAGCAAAAGTTCGCAAGATAGGGACTTATCAAGATAGATATCATGCAGTTCATCTTCCACTCGATAGCCACTCGCCCAAACGATGCCAATCTTTTTGGGTTTTGCGGGTAATTCCTTGAAAGGTGGCGGCAGTGGCCAGGCAGGATCAACGGTTAGATAGGGAATTTGGTTGGGAATGGTTGCCCAATCAGTCTTGCATTGGTGGGGCAAGCTCAAGAGGGGCGATCGATAGTCTACGCCGGGAAGAATTTGCCCTGGTTCCAATACCGGCAAGACCCGATCGATAGCGGGCAATTGGGCAAAAAGTCGATGCAAAACGGCAGGGCCACTAAACCAGACGCTTGCTCCCGAGCTTGCTAACAAATCCGCATAGCGAATGAATTGCAAAGAATCTCCTAACCCTTGTTCTGCTTGCAAGAGAATGGTTCGGCCATGTAGTGATTCTCCTTGCCATTGGGGATGGGGTAATTCTGGGGGTGGTTGCACCGTTGCCCAGCGCCACTCATATTCGCGAAATCCTTCGGTGAGTCGTCCCAACGCCAAGAGAATATGACTTAGATTCCAATGACTTTTAGCATCGTGAATATTGCATTGAATCGCATTCTGAAAGGCTGAAATTGCTTGAAAATAATCAGCCTTTTTCCAATAGAAATTTCCTAGATTGTAATGATAATTGGCAGCTTGAGGATCGAGAGCGATTGCTTTTTGGTGCGCTGTTTCTGCCTCAGACCATTGCCCCACTGCGGTTAAAGCACAACCCAAATCACTCCAGTAGCTGGCTTGTTGGGAATTCAGGCTCAGGGCATTTTGATAGGCCTGAATTGATGGTTTATAGGCTCGATCGAGATAGGCCGCTTTGCCGAACCGGGCCCAGGCTTGGGCTAAGCGATCGGGCAGTCTTGCATCGGGACAACCCTGAGCGATCGCCCGTTGATAGGCTTGAACTTCTGCCGCAAAATCCTGGCTTTTTTGGGCAACCCAACCCCAGTTAAAATAGGCTTCCCAGCATTGGTGATCTTGGGCGATCGCCCATTCATAGCATTGTCGTGCTTGGGCTAATTTTCCCTGCTGAGCCAGTTGATTGCCCAATTGCAAATGGTCACGACTGCTCACCAATTGCGGGTTCAGTTCCAGGGCCCGCCACTGATCGGTTTCGGCTCGTTGAATGTTTCCCAATTGGTGAGCCAGGGCCGATCGCTGCACCCAAAAACTGGCGCGATCGGGGGCTAATTTCAGTGCTTGGGCCAAGGCGCGATCGGCTGCGGCCAGTTGACCGGCGGCCCACAAATCCATCGCTAATTGCTGATAGAACTCAGCAGCATTCGGTGTGTGGCACAACCGATCGCGCCATTTCGCAATGATCGAACTCAAAATCACCCCAAAACCAACCCAAAACAGATTTTAGTCTAGGATGGCCGGGGCGCTGAAAATCAGTCATTTGGGCTGATCTGAGAGGCCCCAGCTTCAACCGGTGCGATCGCCCCCGGCCCTAGCCCTTCGTTTCTGGCAGCAGGCACTTGTCCGAATCGCAGCCCGCCGGGCCCGCTTCCGCCATTTCGCCCTTGTCATAGCGCCGCAGGGCCTCGTGGAAACTGCTGATCCGCCGCCGCTGGAGCGCCGCATCGTACATTTCCTGATAGGTTTCCCGCGAAATTGGCTCGAAGGGCAAGCGGGGGAAGGTTTGTAGATCGTCAAACCGGGCCAGCAACGCCGCCGAGATGTAGCCCTCATCGTTTTGGATCGCCTGGTGAATCCGGCGGCCCAAGGGTTCGATTTCCGGCTCCCGCAGTTCGATCGTGGCGCTGGTGTTGTGGGTGGTGTAGTGGGTTTGTACCTGCATGTAGAAGTCAAACTGAGCCAGGGCGCTGAACTGCTCGATCGCGATCGTGTCCGCCCCCGGCAAGTCTGCCCAAGACACCGCCACCGGAATTTCCACCAGCCACTCCGTGCAGCGCGGATCAAACGGATCATTCAGCAAGTTGCCATTTTCATCCTTATCGGACTGGGACGGTACAATACTGTAGCCATAGTCCAGACAAGCCAACGCCACCGGATCGTTTTTGCGGAACGTGATCCGCCGAATGAACCGCGCGGCCTTGGGTGGATGCCAACCGGGTGAAGCCCCCGTCAACAGCGATTTTGTGCCCGAGGGTTGCACCGTCGTGCAGCGATTGGGCCGGCGCAAACCGTGGCGATCGCAGTAATCCCAAACCGTTTGGTGGACAATTTCCCGCCAACGGCTGAGGTATTGCCGCTCCTGGTCTTTAAACTCCAAACCTTGCACGCTGTCCGGGCGACCCGCTTCCCACCAGCGCAACCAATCGACCCCAAAGGCTTGCACAAAGAAATCGAACAAACCGGTGAAGGAAACGCCCACGATCGGGTCAATCGATCGGCTGTATTGGTAGCGCTCTTCTTGGAACCGATGGTTGAGCAAACCCGCTACCGACAAGGCCCCAGCCTTGAAAGCATCCTCTTGGGTTTGGTGATCTTTCGGATCGATTTGATTGAGGTGAATTTCGCTCAGGTTGCACTGGCCAGTCAAAGTACCACCAAAAACGCCCTTGTGGAACTCTGGCTCATTGAAACAGAAGGTGTCGTGGCGACCATCCAACGGTTCGATCGAGCGAATCACCTGCCATTTCCCCTTAGCGGCCGGTTGATGACCACGGCTGGTATCTACTCGCTGGCAAGGAATGGCGGCACAGTCGGTGATTTGCAAATACCACAAATCTTTCTGACGAATACCTAGGTTAGTCGTTTCTTCCGCCCGGGCCATCAGGTTAATGGAAGAGCGAACGCCACATTTCAGCAACAACAGATAGATCCGATAGGCGCGATCGTAGCCCGAGAGGTAGAGGCGAACGCCACCGGTCGCCGTTAGGGAACCATCCGCATCAATCAAACCTGCAATGAAGTGCAGAATGGCCTCACGATTCCAGCGGGCGATCGCCTCAAAGGGTTCAGCGGTCTGCTTCAGGTTCCGCACCTGCTCCGGATCAAATTCTCGATCAAAGCCGGTGTAGAGCAAGCAGGGGGTGTCGGGGTTTTCCGCATAGAACCGAGGTTGACCCGATGTGCGACCCGCGATCGCCAATTCCTGCTGGTAGCTCTTGACTCCATAGAGCCGCAGTTGCAGTTGGGGCTTGCCATGGGATTGGCACAGAGAACCATCCCCAACCAATTGCCCGAGGGTGTAGGCCCAAATCGGATCGATCGCCTCGCCATCGCGGTGGTCAATTTGGAAGGGTTCCGTATGGATGGCGTATTTCAGGTTCGGCAACTGGTCAATCAATTCGGCCGTTGTCCGTTCTTGATAGGCCTGACCAAAGCGATCTTTAACAAAGAATCGGTGGCCTTCCGTCACATCCAAATGCGTGCCATCGGCAAAATTCACGCGGAAGAGCGCCCGATCGCGACCGGTCAAAATCGGCGTGACAGAACTCCAGCGCCGTCCATTCCAAACTTCCACGGATTGTCCCACCAAGGACTGAATTTCATGCAGTCCATCCCGGGTAATCAGCAGCGTATTCCCGGCAACACAGTGGAAATCAGCGCCTAGGATTTCACCACAGTTGTGAGCCACGAAGCCATTCGCATCAAATCGTGATGGGCCAGGAACTGTACAGTCATAAACTGCTTCAATTCCGCCAGGTGCGATTTCAGCGATCGTGACACTGAAGCGATCGCGATTCAGCTTGCGCTTGTAGTTACTTAATAGCTCGTTGAGCTTGGCTTGTTTCTCAGGTTGCTGGAAACCGACCCGATCGCGAAACTCCGTGAGGTTGTCATTGGCAATCACCAATTCATGTTGCGCTTGGCAGAAGTAAGGAGCCAAGTTGCGATCAGAATCGGGCATCAAACGGACACCGGCTGGCCGACGATTTTGATAGATCGTTGAAACAATGCCAATCCGCAGCAACATCCGCTGAACGGCTTCTAGGGTTGCCAAGTTACTTTGGGCTAAGCGGACGCTAATGCCTTTTTGCTGAGTGCCTTGAACACTGCCATCAGCATCAAATAGTCCCCGCAAGAAGCCGCAGTGAAACTCATAGCTCGATCGCTCAATTTCACCGGTCACCCATTTCTCGCGGCGGTGGATACCGAAGCGATCGGCTAGGGCCGCCAAGCCACTCGAAGCAATTTGATGTAGGTGATGATGGGGATGATAGGAACCAGCCAAGTTCGCGCCACAGGCAACCGTTTTCTGGAGCGTTGCCACAGCATACTCAGCCATTTCCTGTTGCGAATCACCCCAAAAACGCAGAATTCCTTGATCGCTCCAGCTTGTTTCTGCGAGGGAGCCATCGCCAACCAGGTTTCCGAGCAACCAGCCTTCATCAGAAGTCCCGTGACCCGACCAGGGTTGAATGTCACGGTGATTATGAATAGAGAGGCGATCGCCCGGTTGCAAATCTTCAACAGCAGTCCATTCCAAATACTGCCGTTTTTGAGTTTGAGCACTCACGCGCAGGAGTTGGTGGTTTGCAGTCAGTCGCAGCGACAACCCTTCGCGAGTGGTTACTTTGAAGACTGGTTTATCGCCTGTGTAGAAAAAGCCTTCTGCCGTCGTGCTGAAAAGCTCGCCATTGACATAGGTTCCATGCTGTTGACCAATCAGCTCCTTAACCTGGCGCGGGCCAAATTCTGTATGTACCCAGGTATCAGCCGTGATGCAAGGATTCAAGCCATAGCGTTGCAGACGATGAGCAGATTCTCGCTCATCAATTTCTGGTGACTTTGCTTTCAGCCACTCTGCACCCTTCTGTTCCTGAAAAGCAGCAATAAACGCTCTCTTTTCATCATCTCCAGAAATCAAATCGGCATTGCTGCGAGCGATCGCTTCGCCAGCCCATTGAATGGCACCTTCGCCGGAATAGAACTGCTTGCGAACTGCGTCAATGCACTCCGTTTCCGTGGGTTTGTGATGAAAAACTCGCGAGTGATTCGCCATCCGCAGGGAGTCGCGATCGGGATCAATTCGCCAATTACCAGACTCATCTTGCTGCCACAAATTGTCTTTGGCAGTCGCTCCCAGCTCGTCGTTACTGTCAAATTGGCGGATTCCGGCACTGCGGCGAATATTTCCGGCTACAATTGTGACAGCAGCTTCGTCGATAAGTAAGCAGCATTCCACCGAGGTGAGTTGCCGACCGATCGCCCGGTTCAAGATGCGAGTCACCCGATCGTAGAGTTCCGGCAGCTTGATCGGGTTAGCCACGCCGCCGAAGCCCCGGAGCGTTTCCCCAGCCGGCCGCACGTTGCTGAGGTCGATCGCCACTTGCACTTCGCCATCAAAGCGCTCATCGCTGCACAGATCCAGCAAGGTTTGGTACGACTTCACCCAGCCCTGGCGACTGTCGCCCACCACCACACGCACCGCATTGCCAACGATATCCACCGTTGTTTCCTGCAAGCGTTGACCCACCGGAACCGTACCCAGCTCGCCCGTCACCGTCACGGTGATTGAGTTGCGCACTGGCGGGAGTTGTTCAATGTAGCGCGGTTCCAGCACGCCGCCCGTGCCACAGCCCATCATTGCCAAGTCCATCATCAGCCCGAAGGCTTTCCAGTCGATGACATTGGTGCTGGTGCAGTTGTAGGCTCCTGAAAAGTTTTGCGGGTTTTCGAGCCAGTCCGTGCCCCCAACCCACAGCCAACGCCCCGACGGCAGCGCCACAATCCGCTTCTGCATTCGATCGAGCAGGCTTGCTTCTTGATCGGAAAGATTGCCTAACTTGACCAAGCCGCGCAGGGTGCGATCGGTCGTTTGCTGCCACGATTCCCGCTCCCCGTCCATCCGACGGCTGTAGGTGCGGTAAAACACCGGGTAGGCGGTGGGGGCGTGGTCAGGGAAATCGACGGGTTGCTGCTGAGCGCGGTTCAGTTCTTGCACCATGGGATTGGCTGTGAACAACAGTTGAGACGACACGAAAGGCCGCTGGTCATCGATCAACGCAAGATGTAGCGTTGATCGATGACCAGCCGATCCAATAAACACCAAATCTGGGTGACTTGCAAATGATTGTTACCGGAATGACGGCGAATCCGCAATCAAAATGGGCTAGGTAGGATGCACAGCACGATAAATCAACCACCCGATCGCCAATCCAACCGCAGCCGCCAACGTTAGCCAAACAACCGTCAATGCTTTGCGGCCTCCCAGGTCATCAGCCGCGAATCCCGGGAGCATACCCAAGCTTAGGGGCCAACTCCCCCACCACAGCACCGCGAACAGCAATTCATAACCACTCACTAACTCCCACGATCCGCGCCATAGAACCACCCCAGCCCCAGCGATCGTCCAGGCAACGGCCACTGCACCCACAGCCAGCATCAAAGCCGCCATCAAGATGTCGTATATAGCTTTCGAGGTTCGATCGCCAGGAACAAATGTAAGACCCGGCGAGAATCTGGCTGCAAGCCTAAATAGATAGCCGAACACATCGCCAACCACCTTCGTTCCCGTCACAGATCCAGCCCAAGACCAAGCCCCAGCCCAGGCCATAACTGCTACAAAAGCCAACCAACCAAGCCATGTTAGTTGGGTCGCTGAGGCGCTAACACCAATGCCAATAATGGTGTACGAAATCACGCAACCCAATAGCCATTTTGTAGCGATCGCCATCTAACTGTGAACCGTGAACAATGGAGATACAGCCCTTACCTTGATCATTAAGTACAATAACAACACTTGGTAAGCCAGTTTCTCAGGCACCGTAAATCCACTAGTCGGGCTGCCAGTCTAGTTAATTGTTCCAACACCTCTATGGTTTCTGTTCTAAATTTCCACAAAAAGATTTCTAACTGTGACCACATCATTTCTATAGGGTTAAAGTCTGGTGAATATACTGGCAGATATTCTACTCTTGCCCCTACTGCTTCTATCATTTCTCTCACCTCTGGGTGATGATGAGAATTCAAGTTATCCATAACAACCACATCACCTACTTTTAATTGCGATGCCAAGTTTACTTTGACAAACTCTAGAAAATCTTCCTTTTTCATTGAGCCTTTCAAACCTTTAATCTCTAAGGGTCAATTCCCCGCCGCTCTGCGGCGTAAAAATCAGAGATGAGCGAATATATCCACAAAAGTCATAACGTCACAATTTTGCTTTACCACTTAGTGTTCCCAGCAAAGTATCGAC
>MKGP02000088.1 GCA_001913845.2 Limnothrix sp. CACIAM 69d
AAGTGGGGGCCCCAGCGAGTGGGGCCGTTTCAAAGGGAAACTAGCTTTTGGTGATTATAGGTTTCCAATCAGGTGGGGGCCCCAGCGAGTGGGGCCGTCGATTTGTCTGGCTGTGATTAATCAAGCAAACGGTGTTTCCAATCAAGTGGGGGCCCCAGCGAGTGGGGCCTAGGGATCGTCGCTTGCTTGCCCGCCGAAATTTCAGAAGTTTCCAATCAAGTGGGGGCCCCAGCGAGTGGGGCCCCAGCAGGGACGGGTATTTGGCTTCCAAGATTTGGTGGTTTCCAATCAAGTGGGGGCCCCAGCGAGTGGGGCCACCAAGGAACTTGAAAGGATCTCAGCGTGGCTAGAGTGTTTCCAATCAAGTGGGGGCCCCAGCGAGTGGGGCCCCGCCGAACTCAAAACTCAACTTGGTTGGTAAAAATGACGTTTCCAATCAAGTGGGGGCCCCAGCGAGTGGGGCCTCCCCCCCAAATTAACCCTTGTGGAGTAAGGGTTGCAAGGTGCTCAATCTACAACCTCCCAAAGGACTGGACAAAACCCAAATTCTTGTTCCATGGAAAACGTCCAAAGCTCTTGCCCCACAACCGATCCACAACCTCCACGACAAAATGCGGGTTTCAGCCGATCGCCCGAGGTTGTAGATTCCCGACACATTGCGTTACAAAATGACCGATCCTGACGGCGACGACAGCGGCCGCCCGCCCCAAACCTCCAACTGGGCCAGCATTTGAACGGGCATAGTTACGTCGCCAAAGCCGATCGAATTTCGGCATTCAGGCGATCGAACGGATTATCTGTGAGAGAAACCGTCACAATTCCCTTCAAAATTCGGCGCAATTGATTCAACACCTCGTCGGGATTTTCCATGCGCGAAATACCCTTAAACTCATGCACCATTTGATTGCGATCGGCGCAGAGATTTTGAATTTTTTTGACTTGCGCAAGGACATCATCATATTTAGGTGTATAGCACCCCAAGATCAGCATTTGACTAGTGCGGTTTGGGTAATATTGCAGCTTTACAGCACGATTAGTTTGGGCTTCTTGCTGTAAACATTCACCCACTTTTCCATTATTAAGCTGTTGAACTGCATTCCAGAAATTGTCTGTCTCTTGCTCAGACTGCGGATAGGGAATCAGTTCACTCAGCAAATATTTCAGCACATTTTCTTGGATGCCAAATACTCGCGTAAAAAAGGTGAAGTAGTCCCGATTATGCAGTGCCAAGACTGCATTGAAATAGGCTTCTGCTAGCACCGTGGGCTTGTGTCCCGATCGTAGTTTGGCAATTTCCTTCGCCCAGCGATCGTCAATGACTCCAGACAATGATTGAATTGCATCACTAGCGCCATTGAAGTCAAACGCCTTGCGACAACGGGCATATTCCAATAACCCTTTCAGGCGATCGGTCGCTAGCTGGCTGGCTGCCAATTCCAACCAAGCACCGCTGTAGTTATAGTCCGCAATTTGTTGCTCAATGCGTTTGCGATCGAACTCCTGCCGCAGAGCTAAAACATTGGTTGGAAAAACCCGATCTTGGCCTGGTTTCATCTCCTTCGGGTTACGAACTTGCCAGATTTGGCTATTGCTGGCATAGCCCGCTGCTTGCAACAAACTGAAGGCCGATTTCATGGCCGGCGTTCCAGACGATGCGTTGAAATCTACTCGATCGCCCGGTTCCAATTGCGATTGCACCCACTCCAAACCGCGCTTTGCTTCCTGGGCCGCTAGCCATAAATCCGTCGGATCCTTCGACAATTCCCAACTGGTGGGAATCAGTTCCACCACCAAGCCCGATAATTGCGACTCTGATTCCATGTGTTCTTGGGTGTCTCGGGCATTTTGTGCCGTACTTTCTGTGTGCAGCAACACCACTTTCTTGATCGTTGTTCCTTGGTTTAATAAAAACCGCAAGAGACTAATAATTGATCCTTCCGTTTCGGTAGCCGCAAACGGATCTTGATTTCCCACAAACGATAAAACAATATTACCCATGATCAATTGCATTCCAAAAATTAGAATTTTAGTTCCAGGAAACTCAGCAGAATTCCTAAAATTTGATCAATTTGAGGCAAGTAATATTCGTCCAAATCAATCAAAACTTGGGTCTCCTGAAGCTGCAAAAAGCGCCAAACTGTTCCCGTAGACACCGCTCCATAAACCGTTGATTGAGGAGAACCTTCTTGTTGGTTAAATCGCCAAGCGCCAAGCATTTGGGCAATACACTGACCCAAACCCGATCGCATGTTGTCGTTTTTGGCTTCCACTAAGGTCACAATCGGAGCAGTGATGATTGAAGCCTCCGGTTCGGCAGTCAAAATGAAATCGCATTCTCCGACTAGATCTAATTCTGGTTCTACGGCAAAGTTCACGCCTGAAAAGAAGCCAATTTGGTAGTTTTTGAGGCGGCGAACTTCCAACAAAACGGGTGCAATAATCAGCTCAGATCGTGCTTTTTCGGTGCTGAGGGTAGCAGCGAGTGCAGCATTTTCTTCGAGCAGGGTTTTCAAAATTTCTGAAGGTGGATGAGGTTCCCGATCGCGAAATAGATGGGAGCGATCGTGAATTTCCAGGTTAAACGCTGTTTTGATTTGGGCAATTGAGAAGCTACTGTAGGGCATGAGATTAATTCGCCAGTTCTAAGCGATGTGCAAAGCAGTTACGGTTCAGTAGCGTTTTCATTTCTAGATTGCCTTTTCAAAGGTCAGCTTTAGTTCGTTACCATTGGTGCGGCCTTTGCAAGTCCAGCCCTCCTTTTGGAACGATCAATTTAGTATTGCTGCGATCGCCCCTGGTTTTCCCTATTTCGCCAAGTTGAGAAGCGTGTTATCTGCCATGACTGGATTCCTCCAAGGTTGATGCACAACAAACGTGAAAAGGGTGATCGCAGAGCGAGCCAATCACTGGAGATCGGAGATCACACTAGATCGCAACTGGTGGCGAAGCTGGGCTTCCGCTGCAATTTCATCCTGTTCAGAAGCCGCCAAAAATTGATAGAGCTGGGCTTTTTCAATTGTGGGAAAGGTGGGACTTTGGCTCAGTTCTTGATAGGTTCGATCGGTTTGGAGGGCATAAATTTTCCATTCCTGACCGTTGTAGCGCCAAAATTCAGGAATTCCGAGGCTGGCGTAGAGGTTGAGCTTGTCGATGTCGGTGTGGGTGATGTCGATTTCTACGACCAGATCAGGCGGTGGATCGGTGTTCAGATTAATAGTTTTGCCAGCAACTTTGGGTTGATTTTGAATGTAGTAAGCGAGGTCTGGTTCGGCAGCACGATCAAGATCGGGGCGATCGAGCCTGGTCGATCCCAAGCTTTTGAGTTTTAGCCCCAGTTCTGCAACCAAGATGCGAATAAACAAGCCGATTAATTCACGGGAGAATTCATGCAGTTCCAGGGGCATAACAAGTTCAATTTTGCCGCGATCATAGGTTAGCCGCACCGATCGTTCTTCTCCCAACGCGGCTAGCAAGTGGCGATATTGTTCAGGGGTGCGATCGCATAACAAAAAACGCTGCTCTGCGATCGGTCTAGATAGTTTGGACTGAATCAAAACAGTCATAGTCTTACAAAGCCCCTATTGTAGTCATTACAGCTCATTAACTTCCTCAACTAGTTTCTGATGTACCAAAAGCATCAGACTGGCAACACCATCTTCATCGTCAACTTGATCGATTAACTTGAAGTTCTGATCAGAAATAAAATTTAGGCAATTCAAAACACGCTTTTTCCAAAGACTTTCAGGATCAAAGGCTCTAGGATCGATTTTCCAAGCTTTGAAGACTGCTTCTTTGTCTTTTAATCCTGATAGTTTATGGAACAGATCATTTCTACTATCAAATACATGATTCCCAAAAGTCCATATATCCAAGTTTCTTGATTCATTAATTCGTTTCTTGAAGTCAATAGCAAAATACAAACCTTTTCCATAGCGGTTAAAATCTTTTGTCCTTCCAGCTCCAAGTTCGACAGTGATGGATCTTGATTCAGATGGAAATTCTTGATCTGCCCATTTCCGTAATAGCCCTTCAACAGCCCGAAAGCTGTGGAACATAGCTTCCACAGTGTCTACGCGCTCCAGACGCTTCACGGCTAGATAAGCAGACTCATAGGCTGTTGACCACCACAATTGCTTTCTTTGAAGAGCCAAGTCATGAAAGTAAGGAATTAAACTCAGCGTGTCAAAGAACTTGTCAAATTCTGCAAAATTCCACTGAATTGCAGCCTCCAGCAATAGTCTCAGCTTTTGAGATAATCCAAAATTGAGCAATTCTCGAACTGCTGCATAATTGCCAAATTTCAGTAGCTCTCTTGCTTGTTGCTTTTTAATTCCGCGCAGATAGCTAGAGCTTTCAATGAGCCGCGCTGAGTTTTCCTGACTGTCGCTTGTCTTGAGATTATTTTGATTTTCACTGGTGACTAAGAAACGTACGAGATCGCCAAAGTAGGACAAGGCCATAAACTGCACAGCCGAAGAAATAGCCGGTGTACTAGCCTGGTGACTCACGTACACTGCCTCAAGTTTGCTATCAGTTGCCAATAGATCGCTATTCAAGACAGCAAATTTTTGGCGCACCAGCTCCAGTACTGAATCCCAATTATCCAAACTGTCCGCAACAGTCTCTGGTTGCAAAACAATTGGCTCTACTACTTGAGCATTCGGCAACTGCTCGCCAAAGTAGCGCTTCAAAATTGGGAGCAGTTCAGAGGTATCTTGCCAATACGGGCTTTTTACCCCTCGTTCAGTCCGACCATCTGCAAAAATCTTGGACTGGTCAGTCAGGACTAGAACGATTTGACTTAGTTCACCAGACTGCTGCACTTTCTGAGTGAAATCTTCCAACAAAGGAAATGTCAAATAATTAAAAATATTTTCTTGTAAATCTGGTTGTTTCTGATAAACCCTTCCCAAGATACGGGCGGGAACACGATACGATTCATCTGACTCATTACTACCTACAGTAAAAGGAATTCCATAGCAGTCAGATTTGATGCTGGAAAACCAACGAGTCCACATACGTCCGCTGAAGTGTTGACTGCTACGTCCTGCGTCTTGGCTCTCCTGATCACTCTTAAGCTGAACATCGCTGCTGCCGATCGTCAAAATCCAAATTTTCATACTGAAACATCTCCCCACACTTGCTTAAATCCTTCTGGGTTTGTACTCAGGAACTCCAAAAAATCTCTACATTCCTGGGAATCATCTGGAAAGATCGTCAGTATTTCCAGATATTTAGGGGTTGGTTTAGGAATCTTCTTATCTAAATTATTAGGGTCTGGGATCAGGCGGATCACCGGATACATGCGATGGATAATTCGACTAATAGTGCCAATTTTTCCCGTAAAAGGCTTCTTGTAAATTGATCCTTCCGTCTGAATTCCTTGGATAGCAGGTTGATATGGTTTATGGAACCAGCTAACTGCAATAGAATCTTCATCACTGTCAGCTAATCGTGACCACACTTGGACATTACTAGGATGCCAGGCTTCTCTCCAATCCTTAGCCCACTGATTAGGGTAAATAGTAATTCCTTGCAGTTCTATCCACTCACGAGCCGTTGCTCGGACATTCTCTAAAAATGGAGTGATTCGCTCAACACTTGCAAACTTTGTATTGCGAAGTTGGCTTTGCTCATCTAGCCATTGCCAATGACAACCAATCAAAGCTTTATAACTGCTTTCGTAATAATCTTCAAAAAATTTGCGATGGTCTACACGCCGCCAGGACTTTCCAAATCCCCCCATAAACATGGCGAAACGCATCAGACTAGCAATCAAATTAGTCAATGCTTTCTGATGTGACTCAGGTAATGAGCAGTTTAAGAGCCAAGTCAGTCTTCCTTCAACAGAATAGGCAGGCTGAGCATAATTACCTGAACCAAAAGGCTTGATTTCTGGTTCTAGCCCACGAAATTGAAGTCCAAGCAGTCCAACGGTTGGCTCACCAGATTGAAGCCCTCCAAAGAGATTTTCAACCAGTTGATCGGCAGTCTGATCATCTGTTAAGCCGCCAAATAAACGCAGAGCATGGCCGCGCAACGAAGCACGGAAGATATTGTGGCGAAATTCACCTGAGCCATCAATTAATTTGGCAGCTTGACCTTGGCCTTTAAGGCCAACTGAATATAAAACTTTTCTTAGTTTGGCCGATGGGGCTTCCGCAAGCTGTCCATAACCTGTGGCAGTCTTAGAACCCAAGCCAACGGATAGTGCTCGCTCCCAAATTGTCCAAATAGTTTGCCACTCAGTATCTGATAGTGGTTGATTACTAGAAATAGCAAAGCGCAAAGTAGGTTTATAGAGCGAGA
Organism: Limnothrix sp. CACIAM 69d; assembly: GCA_001913845.2. GTDB lineage: Bacteria > Cyanobacteriota > Cyanobacteriia > CACIAM-69d > CACIAM-69d > CACIAM-69d. The sequence goes on from MKGP02000088.1 coordinate 6,310, forward strand.
CCATGGAATAGGCTGTTTCACCAGACGGCGTTTTATCTGTTTGCATAGTTTTAACCTGCCACTCTTGCTGAGGGTGAACAAGGTCAATTAGGCCCTTTGTCCAATCATTGGTTGGATAAGCACCAAGAAAGCGCAGAATTCCGGGGCATAGATCGGTTTCTTTGCCGCAATAGCGATCGGTGCTGCCTGCTGGAACTACTCCCGAAGCCTCAGCCCGCTCACAAGCATTCCGAAATGCCCCCTTCATGCTGCTGCCTGGATAGAACGGGATACCCGCTTTCCCCAAAACCGGCCGAATAATCCCATCATCCTGACCACCATTGGTGACAAATCGCCAGGAAATTTTACGGGACGTGGCACCATAAACCGGTGTTTGTTCGTCCTTATTATCCCGGGCAGGAATCTGTTCAGCCTTGTCAATCCACTCATTAACCCACTTATCAATGTCGCGTTCTTGACTGTCTTTAGTTTTACCTGCATATTGCAGTTTGGATCGCCCATCAATCTGAGCGCGAAACATCATCGGCACTTTTTTATAGCCATCAGGAACTGGCATCGTCTAACTCCCTAATTTTGTAACGCTGAGTCCACCAAACCAAGCAATCGCAAAGCTGTGTCAAAACTGCAATTGCCACTCGTTGATCTTCAATGGGTAAGTCCCAAAGCTGCTTGGAAACTTGCTGAATCTTAGTGGTTTCTTGAGGATTGACGGTATCCTTCGGCAGCTTAATATCTACCTGTGCCATGACCCCACAAAATTCATCCCAGGTTTCCTTCCAATACTCAGACTTCTGATCTCCCTTGCTCTTGAGTCGTAAATGCTCTCCCCAAAATCGTTCTAGGCCATAGGCTACAGACATACGCATTTTGTGTGACTGCTTTATAGAGTCTGGATCACGCCCACGCGCTGACAACACCAGTTTCTGAGCAATGCGATCGAGTTCATAGGAATGCCAAGCCATTACTGGTCACCTCCTGAGAGCAGTACACGACAACGACCAAAGCCAATCGATTCCAGTCCACCGAAATAAATTTCAGATTCTTTGTCGTCTCCAAAGGGTTTCCAGCCTTTCTCTTTTAGGGCAATTGGGAAAATCAAAATACTGCCTTCTGGCAAAGCTTCTGTGTTAAAGAAAGCGCCCTTTTCCGTATCTACTTTCTTCACATCATCAAGAAGCTTGACACGACTTTGGCGATAAAGTGCCATATCGTGCAGCATGGAAATGTCATTGTTGTCAACAATAACTAGCTTGTTTTCATCTAGATCGATATCAGCAGGAATCCAAGGAGACAAGTCAGCAGTATTATCAATTTCCAAAAATCCAAGGTTGAAGAAGAGAATTTTGCCTTGCCCTGGAATTTGTCGCCCCTGTAACCCTCTGGAAGCTGTGTAAGGACTGGGCACATCCACTTCAATGCCCGTGATGCGTTTATAGCGGTTGAGCAAAGATGGGCAACTCACCCAAACCACCGGTTGCCCTGGACAGAAAACTGGAAACCAAACCAATGAAGCATATTCAAACTTCACTAAAGCTTCAGTAGTTCCACCATCTGATTGGCCTTCTATGACCTCATGGCCATACCAGTGGTTGGTGGCTGTGCGATCCGAGCCTTCTGAACTCCGCATATCGGCCCGGAATCGACCACGAATTGAGCTACCGGGAATGATGCCTGTTTGGGTGAACTGATCTCGAAAGATTAGATTCAAATTCCCAGTTTCTTCACCCGCTGTTGCTCCCACATGTAATGGGGCAAGGGTTTCGATTATGCCGAACGCTTTGTGGTACATTCTGGAACTCCTTGAATTTCAACCGGTAAACATAGGCCACATCCCAATTGCTTGAGTGAAAATCCTTCCTTGGGAAACCACTCTTCAGGAAAATCCCACCAGGTCATGTTTAAAGGCTCGCGAAAAACATAAACACTGCCACTGGGAACGGCATACCGCCCCCGCCCTAGTCGCCGTCCTTTGCGAGGATCATCTTTGTTTTGACCTACTCGATAGCGATAGGGCACGGGTTTATCCATCAACAACTTGAGGTCACGCTTCGGGAAACTCGGATGTTGTGGATAACGATAGGAGAGGTTATTCGATCCCCAAACAGCCGGAGTGGTTAAGGCAAAAGCGTGGGAAATTTTTTGAGATAGTAACTTGTTAAATGGATGCTGTTCATCAATTAGTTTGGTTGCAACCTCAACCAGATGGCCTTCGCCACCGAAGCGATACCAACCATTGAGTTCTAGGGTGTCCAGATTCGTTAAATACACTAAGCAAATATCATCAGGAATCTGGACAGCATTTTCTAGGAACAAACCATTCTTGTCTAAAACATGGCGTTCATTTTCTTTCATCCGAGGATGTAGAAAAGAGGTCGATCGCCAAGGTGTAGCTTTGAGGTATCGAGCATCTTGCCTGATCTCATCTCCAGGCCACCCCCAAGTATCAATCAACTGCCAAGTAACTGATGATGCGGGTTTGAGGTCTTGTTTAGAACGATGCCATCGATATTGATTTAGATAATCACCATCAGAGTAGTCTCCTCTTCTTTTTCCTAAATCGTCAGTGCGTTCTTTGTGCTGTAATGACCACTCATCTGATGACTTCTCATCAATAATTTGGTGACGAGACATAGGCACATAGAATTCAGCAGGGTTGTTGGTATATGCCCAGAACGGCCCTGCAACCGTCAGTGTTTGCTTCAAGCTTTGCGGATCTGCAAAGCCTTGTGATCGATTAGCGTTCAGAATCAGACCAGCGATCGCCGCTGCGTCAGGAGGAAACTTATAGTTAGACTTACCCACCAAATTTTCTGGAGACAGAAATCCACCAGCGCTGGCATACATAAAGCCCAAAGGAGAAACAGTTACTAGGGATTTGAATTGCGACATAGCTGCCAACCTACCTGAATCAAGTCGTCCATCCAATTCGCGATCGCCAGATCTAGCGCTTGAGGGTCTTCAATATCTCCTAAGAAAGTGTCCCAACCTCCAGTCTGACCTTGGCGATAGTTCTCGAATATTTGCCGAGCTTTGCCATTGAAGTAGAGGTCAAAAATTTCACAGGCAACATCGCTGCTACTGCCAGGGGATTCCAGGCTAATTGCGTGGCGATCCTTTAAAGCAGCCCAATCGCTGTAGATATGACTCCAGTTCGCTTCAGCACCTGTTTTGTTGTTGCGATCGCAATAGCTATCCAAAATTGCCAGCTCATCCCAGGGGCAAGTCCATTGCACAAAGCGACCGCTGTTGAACACAATGCGGATGGTGACGCGATCGCGCCCTAGATTTTTTGATTGTTGTTCAGCTTCTCGGCAATGCTGCAAAATATCCCGCTGCGGAACCTGATGACCAGCCCAAACAAAACCCACGCTATACGTCAGCTTAAATCCTAATTCGCGCTGCGTATCTGCTTGGATTTTGCACCATTGGTTAGGAAGCGCTTTGAGCCAGTTCCAAGCTTCAATCGGCTGAACTTTGGGTGGCAATTGCTTTAGATCGCTAGATTCCTCACTGTAAAGCACACCTAGGAAATCATCACCGCCGGCATAAATTACGCGACCCTTTCCCTCGGGAAATAGATCTTTCGCTTTGGTAAATTCTTGCCCCCAATTTCGCATCAAGGTTGAAAATCGTTGGAGATTGTGATCGCGCTGCTGGGGGCTATCCGGATGGCGATTAGCAAGGTCAGTGAGTTTGTCACCTACCTTGTCACCATCACCCATAAACCAACCTGTCCAGTACCCCTGATCGCGGTAAATATCGCGAAACGATGTCTCGGGATACTCAATGCCAATATCAAGCGCTAATGGCTCAAAGGTAACAAGACGTTTTGCTAGCTCAGGAATACTCAAGCGTTCGCGGGGACTGATAAATTTCCCGCCACCATTGTTTGGCTCGGCAAAGTGATCCTTCAGTTCCTGATCAGAAGGAAATGGTTTATGGCAACGCTTAAAATCATCCAAAATCCAGGCTAAATGAAGATAAAAACGCTCAATATCCTGTCTTTCGCTGGCTGAAAACGATCGCCCTGGATTGTTGTCAGGTTTGCCCAAACCGGGCCAGGCGATCGCATCGGTTCCCGTAATACTGGAGCTTTCGCCAACCCAATTAATCCCAATCCAATCGCGCTTAAGCTTACGATTTTCCAAGTCCTCCATTGCGGCTTGGGGTGTTGTGCCATAGCCCCAAAACACTTCCCAGGCATAGAGTCCCCAGCGCTCCCACTCACCGGCTCCACGCTGATCGCCAGGGACAGGCTGTGACCAGCAGTAGGACTCATGGGGGAGGTTCTGCTCAATCCAGCATCGGCAAGCTTGAAGAAGTGTTTGCCAATGCTTGAGCAGACTCTTTTTGACATCATGGCGCTTAATTTTTGACCCTTTCAGCAGGATGCGATTGGGCATACCTCTTTGATGATCAATGAAAGTAGGGGAAATTACTTCAGCGCTCTGCCCATCTGCATTTCGGGTGAGGTCTTCAATTAGTTGTTGGCTCAGATAGGACAAAATTTGGGAAGCGCCAAACAAATCACGCAACTTACGAGACTTTTCGATGAACCCTTGGACGGGCGCAAAGCTAATGGCGGTGTAAATGACGGCGGAATCAGACATCTTCTGTTCTGAAGTCATATTGAAAGTCCCGTGACCTAATCAAGCTTGAAGCGACTTGATTGTTTTCACATCTGTGCCTTGGCTACCATCCTAAGGGATACATCCCCTAAGCGAGGTGTAAGTTTTGATATTGTTCATTAAGCAACATCAATGCTTGTAAGGCTTTGTGTTGTTGGGTTTGGCGCGATCGCCCTCTGGCCGGGAAAATAATATTTCTGGGTAGGCGGACGGCTGGAGATGTGTTAATGACAACCCGATCGCGCCATGGGTACGAGGAGCCGATCGCCTTTGATCGGTTGATGTTGTTGGTGTCCTTGTTGGTGGAAACACCCGGTAGCGGGGCAATCGAAACGGGAGGCTTGGCCGCGATCGGGGAAGCCCTGCGAGATCGGGCGGCGGCCTTGGGGCGACCCTTTCCGGCAGATTACCCATCGATTCCGACGCTACGGAAGGATTTAGCCACCTTGCGGGCCTATGGTCTCTTGAGCGATCGGATGTATCGCTGGGGCTACTACTTGGGGGCGGGGGCCCTAACGGCAGCAGAATTGGCTACGGCCCTCAATGGCTTGCGGTTGCTAGCGATCGACCTGGGCGATCCCAAAGTGGGGGAGCGCTTGGGCCCCATCCAAAGCCGCCTGAAAAGCTGGGATCAAGACCAGGAGGGACGGTTAACTTATCCCTTGCGGAGATCGCTCTCCCGGCCCGTCAGCGAACAGGATCCAATCGCCCGGATGGAGCGGGGTCAGGATTGGGATCGGCTGGCGGAACGGCTGGAGGCGATCGAGCAGGCGATTTTGACGGGTCAGGCGATCGAACTGAAAGTGGCCCGCTCACCACACCCAGACGATCGGGGCGATCGGGAGCGGCTTTATCCCTTGCAACTGCTGTTCTATGACGTGGGCTGGTATTTGCTCTACGAGAAAGTGGATTCGGACCAGTTTGCCACGCGCCGGATCGATCGGCTGAGTGCGGAGGTGCGGCGGTTGCCGATGCCGCCCCGAGGCTTGCGGATCCAACGGCAACGGCTGCGCACAGCAACGGGTCTGCTCTCGGCCGGTTGGGGGTTGTTTTTGGGTGAGGCGGCGGAACAGGCGCGGGAGTTGGCGGGCCAGGAGCCGTTGCGATCGGTGGTGGTGCGGTTTGGGCAGCCGACGGCGCGGTTCATCGCGGAGGGCGATCGCCGCCACCCCACGCAACGGTTGACCTGGGAGTCGGGGACGAGTGGCGAGCCAAGTGGGCTGGAATTTTCCGTGAAGCTGCCGGGGCGATCGCTCGGAGAGTTTGAGCGATGGGTGCGGCGGTATGGGAGTGATGCAGTGGTGTTGGAGCCGCCAGAGTTGGTGGCGAGGTTTCGGCAAATGGCGATCGCCCTGGCCCAGGCCTATGGGGTTGGGGCAGGCGGTTCTAGCTGATTGAGGGCCCCGCAGATATATCGCTTGACGGTTTCGCGGCTGGCGGTCACACCGCTGGGCAAGGTAAACACCATCTCGACGGTGGTTTGGTTGTTTTCTGCTAGGGCAAATACATCAATGGGCAAGGCCCGTTGAAAGGCGGTGGCGGGGTTTTCCGCTCGCATCGTACCGTTGGCTACGTCGGTGCTGAGGGTGCGAATGCCTTCGCGGGCCAAGATCACCCGCAGTTGAAAGAAGGCTCTTTCGACGGATAGGCCTTGGACTTGGACGCGGGCGAAGTAGGCGGAACCGTTGAAGAAGTCGCCTTTTTTGTCGAAGCTTTCTTCGCAGGTGGTGGCCAGGGCGGGCGTGCCAAGGCAGAGCAAGGCCAGGCTCAGGAGCAGCGATCGCATGGTTTGCATGATCGGGTCAAAGAACAAAACCTCAGGATTGCCGATCAGGAATGGGCATGGCCATCGCGGTGTGACACAAAGGAGCCACAGCGCGCGATTGTGTAGAGCAATGATGGCGGCCCAAGTAATCGGAAATAGTCGGTTTGCCCGATCAACCGATCCACAACCTCCGCGAAAAAGTGCGGGTTTTAGTCGATCGCCCCAGGTTGTGGATCGGCTCATTGTTGACTAGCCGACCGTGATATTCGGCTCCTCGCAGAAATTCACCAACACCGTTTCGCTTTCCGACTCATCCTCAAACACAAAGCTGATGTACCACTCACAGGGCGAATCATTCGTATGTTCCGCCCAGGTGACTGTTGCCCCCTCTCCAGAAGCAATTCCCTCTTCTGGCAAATCGAACTGCGACCACTCCTCATCATCGGGCGAAACCCAAATTTCCAGGATGGTTTGATCGGTGTTGTTGGTAACCGTAAAGCTAAACAAATCGTCCGACATGGGGGGTATATCCCAAAATTGCAGAATACGGCTCCGTTCTAGACTCCAAACCGGGTCGCTGTGGGCTTTCCTTAGCTTTTCTTCACCACGCCATTTCCCCACCCGCAATTCAGATTCCAACTCCTATGCTGAAATTACCCCCTGATCGATCGGGCATTACTGAACCGATCGGTCTTGGTTTTGATGGTTTTTGATCAATTAGGAGCAAGATTCGATGAAATGGACTGGCAAACAAGGCCCATGGTTCGCGGGCCTGTCCCTCGCGATCGCCAGCACCGCCGCGATCGGGGGTTGGGGATTTAGCCAATGGCGGGGCCAACAACCCGCCGCCTCGGCCCAAGGTTCCAACCCCATCGCCCAGGCCAGCCCCGCCCTTTGTCCTCCCGGTGGGGACACGGCCGGCGGCACGGCCCATTCCATGCACTCCATGCAGGTGAGCAGCGAGTTTGAATTCATCAGCCACATGATTCCGCACCACCAGGAGGCGATCGACACGGCCAAACTCGTGCGCGATCGCACCCAACGGCCGGAAATGCGGCAATTTACCCAAGCGATTATTGATGCCCAAAGCCGGGAGGTGAGCCAAATGAAAACATGGCTGCAAACCTGGTATCCCAACCAAACCAGCACCCAGGCCTACCAGCCCATGATGCGCCCTCTGGAACCTTTGCAAGGGGATGCGCTGGATCAGCAGTTCTTGCAAGATATGGTGATGCACCATCAAGGGGCGGTGATGATGGCCCAAAGCCTGATTCAAGGCAAGTTGGTGAAACATCCGCCCGTGCAGTCGATGGCTCAGGATGTGATTCGCACCCAAAGCCAGGAGATTGATCAGATGCAAACCTGGTTGGGGGCTTGGTTCCCGAACGGTGGCCAATGTGGGCGATCGACGACGGATTCCACGGGCAACGGGTTAATGAACCACGGGAATATGAACCACGAGAACATGAACCACGAGAACATGAACCACGGCATGAACCATGGGAAACAGCCTTAGGCTTCGTTGTATTCGCCATCGGGTTTGCACCGTGGCAATTCGCCGTCATGACTAGTCTGGGTCAATAGTCCAGCAGGGGCCGTATAGGGCCGGCCGCCAGCATCCATCGGGAATGGCATGGGATCACCATCCCGATCGCCCATCGATTTTGGTTGATTACGGTTGATTCTTAAAGAAATGGCTAAGGAACAAGCAGCCATTAGCCACAACTTCAACGAATTTTCTGAGGAAATGGCCCTGGCACTTTCTGGGACAATTTGGACAACCCAACGCCCCGGGGACATTTTCTGAGCCAAAAAACTTCTGAGCCAAAAAACCGTCAGGAAATTTTTACAAATTCCACAGGGGGGCGATCGCCGGCCGGCGGGAACCTTGGTATCGTGGAGAGATAAATCGTATACCGCAATACGAAATAAATCAGGAAGCTTAGGGTGTGTCGTCAAATCGCCTGAAACCCTGATTCCACCGTTGGCAGATCGTGGAAGACAAGAGGCTCAAGCCCCTTGTTACAACGACTGGGACATGTAAAATCAATCGTTTCTGCCTGATCCTAGAAAATGACGACAGACCCTATTTCCTAACGTTATATTTGCGCCGTTTTAGCGCTAGTTTGGCGCTGTTCTGGTGCTTTTCGGGGTTTCGCTCACGCCACCTCACTGCTCGATCGATTCATCACCGCCGAATCTGTTCCTCAAGAATTTCACCGTATGCTGGCCAGCGATCGCGCCCTGAAATTTAATCCCCTGGATGCGGGGCAACCCAGCCGCATCCTGATTGTTGAAGACGAAGAACTGATTCGCGATATGGTTGCCGCGGCCCTGCGCGACGAGGGCTATGAAGTATTAGTGGCGGCCGATGGGGCTGCGGCCTTGAACCTGTTGAATCTGAACAATCCCGGCGACATGAACCGCCCACCCGACTTGATTGTTCTGGATTTGATGTTGCCCCGGGTGAATGGGCTGGATCTGTGTCGGCTGTTGCGCCAGCGCCAAGATCCCGTGCCGATTTTGATGCTGAGTGCTAAGGGCAGCGAGACCGATCGGGTGTTGGGGCTGGAAGTGGGGGCCGATGACTACCTCACGAAGCCCTTCAGTATGCGGGAGTTGGTGGCTCGTTGCCGGGCCCTGCTGCGGCGCAATCGGATCGTGAGCGCGGCCCAACCGGAAGTGCTGCGCTATCGGGATATTGAACTGTATCCCCAGGAATGCCGGGTGGTGGTGCGCACTCAGGAGGTGAACCTGTCACCGAAGGAGTTCCGACTGCTGGAATTGTTTGTGCAACATCCCCGGCGGGTTTGGTCTCGGGAACAGTTGCTGGAACGCATTTGGGGCATTGACTTCATTGGCGACAGCAAAACCGTTGATGTGCATATCCGCTGGCTGCGGGAAAAGATTGAGCTAGATCCCAGCACGCCTGAATACATCGTCACCATTCGCGGCTTTGGCTATCGATTTGGTTAGTGTCCTAGTCGGTTTAGGACTGGGGCTAGGGGTTGGGGTGTGGCAACAGGCGCGGCTGCGTTCTCGCCTGATGCAGCTTTTTGCGCCCATTTTGGCCGACGAGGTGGCGATTCCGTTGGGGCTGGAGTCCTTGGTGCGGCGCGGGGTGGTGGCGGCGCTCGATCGGGAAGTGGCCCTGGAGTCTCAGCTCGAAATTTGGGAGGGGGCCCTGGCGGCGGCTCCGATCGCCTTTCTGTGGGTCGATCGCGATGATGGCCTGCGGTGGTGCAATGATCGGGCGCGGGAATTGTTCGCCATCCGTCAGTGGCAACCCAGCCAAGATCGGCTCTTGATTGAGGTGGTGCGCTCCTACGATTTGGATCAGTTGGTGCAACAAACCCGGCGGGGCCGGCTCACTTGCCAACGGGACTGGACTTTTTATGGGGATCCGCAGCCGGAACCCACGGAGCCAGCGGAGGGCCCGGAGTTTAGCGACCACGGAACGATCGATCCGCCATTGCCGGGGCCGGGAACTGCCACCAAGGGGGTGGGGTTGGCCCTGCGAGGGTGGGGGATTCCGCTGCCCCATGGTCACGTGGCGATTTTTGTGGAAAATTGCCAACAGATGGTGGATTTGGCCCGCAGTCGCAACCGGTGGATTAATGACTTGGCCCATGAGTTGCGCACGCCCCTCACGTCCATTCAGTTGGTGTTTGAAACCCTGCAAAAGCAACTGGAACCGCCCCTGAGCCATTGGGTCGATCGGGCGATGCCGGAAGTGAAACGGCTGGTGCGCTTTGTGCAAGATTGGCTGGATTTGAGCCAAATGGAACAGAATCCGGGGCAAATTTTGCGCCTGGAGGTGTTGGACTTGGTGGAGGTGGCCCAGGCGGCTTGGCAGTCGGTGGAACCCTTGGCGGAACGAAAATCGGTGGCCCTGGTGCTCGATCGGGATGGGTTAGATCATCTCTGGCTCCAGGGCGATCGGGCCAAGCTCCATCGGCTGCTGTTAAATCTGCTGGATAATGCGATTAAGTACAGCCCGGAAGGTGGGCAAATTTGGCTGCACATTTCCCAAGATGCGCCGGCCTTGACCTTGCCCCAACCGCCCAAGGAGTTGGCGGAGGAATTGGCGGAGGAACTGGATTTGGCGAGCCAGTCGGGCGATCGCGCCCCGGGTTCTGATTTGAACTGGGCGGCCAGAGCGCCCCAGCCTAACCCCCAAGCGGCCAGCGAGTCCCCCGACCCAGACAGCGACCCGATCGCTACCTGGGCCTATGCCGACGTGATCGATATGGGGCCCGGATTTTCGCCCACGGATTTACCTCACATTTTCGAGCGGCTCTATCGCGGCGACGCTTCCCGCACCCGCGAAACCGATGCCATGATTGCACCCCAACTCCCCAGCACCGGCAGCGGCCTGGGGCTAGCGATCGCCCGGCAAATTGCGATCGCCCATGGGGGACAAATTACCGGCAGCAACGACCCCAAAACCGGCGGCGCAAGGCTGCGGGTAGCCCTGCCAATTCGGGCCATCCGCCAACCCCTGGATGATCTGTAGCGCTTGACGATCGGGAGCAATCCCCGAAAACACCGATAACCGGGGCGATCGAGCTGTTTGGTAGCCAACAGCACCCCAATCGGTGCAAAACTTCTGAACAATCATCTCAGGGGTGACTCTTCCCGGGATTGCAGCAGATCAGCCCACTAAAGTTTGGTTAAATTCCCACTAAACTTCTGAGCTGGAACTCCCATCTTAAGAAAATATAAGATATAAAGGAAAGGCAATCTTTTGACATGCATCCATTAATTTTTCATTTCCATTCCCCTTTTTACCGAGGCATTTTTATTCCAATCCTTATCCATCAGACAATCGCTAACTGATCCAGTGGTAACCCAAATCAATCCTAGATTAGTCCTACGTAGATTGTCCTTCCATGAGCCTTTGATCAGACAACAGCATGAGTCATTAGTCACCCCAATCAACATTTCGTTGCTATTCCCTATCATCTTCCCGAGCGATCTGAAATCGCAATCAGTATCAAAATTGATTGAAGTTTGATCAAGCCTTTCCTCGTTTCAGTCTCGATCGTTGCCTAAAAATTTTCCCGAAATTTCCCAAAGATTTCCCGAAAATTGCCCAACAGCTTCTGCCTCAGACCCCTTTGGGCAACGGAACTTACGGCGCGATCAGCCCTGTCACCAGCGCTGTTCAAAGTTCTGGTCAAAATGATGGTAGTCAAGCTCAAAGGCCCTCAGTTAGAGTGACTTTTTCCTTCTAACCTCAAAATCAATAGCCAGCGATTCATCAAGAATCTACGGTGAGATTCCTGGTTGTGAGTCTTTACTTTTCTCAAGTTGCGCCATCAGTGATCTATCCATTTTTCAGCACCTTCTCCCATCGATCAATGCGGCTCTAAGGCTTCTTAGGTGCTGGTGTCTTGATTTCCTGAAGTGAATGTTCTCAATAGAACTGGGTTGGTGGTTTCACTGCTGAGCAACGCCTAAATTCAAAGGGAAATCATCCTGAGCCAATCATCACGGTTTCCAAAGTAGGGTTGGGACGAGCTGTTGATTCATTCCGTCGTTTATGAAGGTTCCATGATTGCTGTAGACGTGAAACGATCTTTGTTTTCCACTGCTTCGGGTGCGGCCACCAAACCGACGGCGATCGAACGCAAAATCAAGCGAGTTTGCCAAGATGTGCTGCGGATGGGAGCGCTGGTTGAGGATTCGTTTCGCCTCACTCAGCAAGCCCTGTTTGCCCGCGACCTGTCCACGATCGAGCGGATTAATGCCCTCGAAGACCGCATCGATGAGTTCTATCGCCAAATTGAACTTGACTGCGTGGTCACCATGACCTTAAACGCTCCGGTGGCGGAAAATTGCCGCTGGCTGAGTGCCCTGATGCAGTTGGTGCGGGACTTGGAACGCATTGGCGATTATTCCCAGGACTTGGCGGACATTGCGGTGCGCCTGTTTCCCTATGGGCCCCATCCCCATTTGGAGGAGGTGGAAGCCATGGCTCGCCAAACCCTAACCATGTTGGGCATGAGTTTGGCGGCGTTGGTGGAGCCAGATCCGGAGGCGGGGGCCCGGCTCCAGGCGGCGGACAATGTGGTGGATGAGGCCTACGATCGCCTCTATGGCCTGTTGGCCACGCAGCGGGATGTGCCGGGGCCGATCGAACCGGTGTTGCTGATGGTGCTGACCATTCGCCACATTGAGCGCATGGCCGACCATGCCACCAACATTGCCCAACGGGCCTCCTATATCGTGACGGGTCACCGCCCCTAGTCATCCCCTGAGAGGATGCCTGACAAGCCAGAATGTCCACTCCGTAAGCCCCAGCGATCAACGAAGACAAGGGGCTTCAGCCCCTTGCCCCCACGACCCCTAAGCCCCAAACAGCCACAGCCAGAGGGGCAAGGTGAAGGGCAAGGCCACGGTTCCCAGGGCCACACTGGACACGGCCAAGTCCCGATCGAGGTCGTAGGCTTCGGCAATGACCAAACAGGCAAAGGCCGGGGGCATGGCCATCTGCAACACCAAAACCAAGAGGGTTGGCCCCTGCCATCCCCAACCCCGCAGGGCCAATCCCACCACCAGGGGCACGATCGCCATTTTGATCACCAACAGGGCGATCGCCGGAGCCGTGGCATTGCCCCAACGCAACTGACTGAGCCGCATTCCAATTAACACCAAGGCCAGGGCCACCACAGTCCAAGCAATGGCCGTCAGTCCCCGATCGATCACCTGGGGCAGGGCGATCGATCGCGACCCCAAGCCCGCCAGGGCCCCCCAGACCGTCGGGTTCACCAAGCCCGCCCGCACCATGCCCCAACCATCGCTCGATTGGCCTCCCAGTCGGGCCGCCAGGGCCGAACCCACCCCATAGGCCCCCAGGGTTGTGCCCGCCACATCAAAAAACAGGGCCCAGGCAAATTGCCCACTCCCGACCAAGGCCAAGGCGATCGGGAAGCCCAAATAACCTGTGTTGCCAAACATGCTCCCCAGCCAAAAACTGGCTCGCCGTTGGGGAGCGGTCACCCCTTGCCAATGCAGCCATCCCCAAGCCAGGCAACCGGCCAGGGCGATCGACCCCCAAGCCACCAAGGGAGCCAGCCAGGCTTGGCCGCTCAGATCGGTTTGGCGCAAAAAGGCCACGCAGCTCAGGGGCACGCCCACCCAAAACAAGCCTTGCCCGATCGCCCCGGACACCCGCGCCGGTAGCCAGCGGCCCAACAACACCCCCAAACCCACCCCACCGGCCAAGGTGGCGTATAACTTCCCCAACACAACTGGATCCAACGCCATTCGCTATCCCTGCCTTTGCCCAACAGTTCCCATTCAGATCCAAATTCAGATCCAATCCCAGGTTCAATTCAGATTTAGTTTCAAATCCAATTCAGATTCAATTCAGTTGAGTTTCGGGCCAAGATTCCACAAAAACTCGCCCGATTTCCATCAAACTCATTCCCACAGCCCCAAAACCGGCCGCAGTTTCCGCCAAAGACCTCGCCAATCGCCATTCGATAGACCTCCTGCACGAATCAGCTAACAGCCCTCATCCCCCAACCCCTTCTCCCAAGGGAGGCGAAGGGGAGCCAGAAATCGGGAGTTACGGCGATTTTGTTGTTGATTTTCAAGTCCCTCTCCCGACTTGGGAGAGGGATTTAGGGTGAGGGTCTTGATTGATGCAAGAGGTCTGATCGATCACATCCTCTCTTTCGCGAACCCCATGGCAAGCGCTACAGTGTCGAAAACCAAATAAACCATGTCGGAATCCGGCAAGCCTCGCCCATTTCCCTTGGCTTGCTGATTCCACGATCGCACCGTTAAATAAAACGTGAAGCATTCCCGGGGAGAAGCCAGCTAAACCATGAAAGCCATGATCCTTGCGGCAGGCAAAGGCACGCGTGTTCGGCCAATCACCTTCACCGTGCCTAAGCCGATGATCCCCATCCTGCAAAAGCCAGTGATGGAATTCCTGATCGAGCTTTTGCGCCAACACGGCTTTGATCAAGTGGTGGTGAATGTCAGCCACCTGGCCAAGGAAATTGAAGACTATTTCCGCGATGGCAAGCGATTCGGGGTCGAAATTGCCTACTCCTTTGAAGGATTTGTGGAAGACGGCGAGCTGATTGGAAAAGCCCTCGGGTCGGCGGGTGGCCTGCGCAAAATCCAAGATTTCTCCCCCTTCTTTGATGACACCTTTGTGGTGCTTTGTGGCGATGCGCTGATTGATTTGGACTTGACCGCCGCTGTCAAATTCCACAAGGCCAAAGGCTCCCTAGCCACGATCGTTATGAAATCCGTGCCCCGGGATGAGGTGTCTAGCTATGGGGTGGTGCTGACGGATCCGGACGGCCGAATCAAAGCATTCCAGGAAAAACCCGCCGTGGAAGAAGCCCTCAGCACCAGCATCAACACCGGGATTTATATCTTTGAGCCGGAAATTTTCAACTACATTCCCCCGGGCTGTGAGTATGACATCGGGGGCGACTTGTTTCCCAAGTTGGTGGAAATGGGTGCGCCGTTCTATGGCATCACCATGGACTTTCAGTGGGTGGATATTGGCAAAGTGCCGGACTACTGGCGGGCCATTCGCAGTGTGCTGTTAGGGGAAGTGCAAAACGTGGCCATTCCTGGACGGCAGGTGCGCCCGGGGGTTTATACGGGGCTGAATGTGGCGGTCAACTGGGACAAGGTGGAGATCCAGGGGCCGGTGTATATCGGGGGCATGAGCCGGATTGATGATGGGGCAAAGATTATTGGCCCCACGGCGATCGGGCAAAACTGCCACATTTGCAGCGGGGCCACGGTGGAAAACAGCGTGATTTTTGAATATTCCCGCTTGGGCCCGGGCGTGCGGCTGGTGGATAAATTGGTGTTCGGTCGCTATTGTGTGGACAAGACGGGCGCGACGATCGATGTGCAGGCGGCGGCCCTGGATTGGCTGATTACGGATGCCAGACAGGTGATGCCTGCTACACCCACGGAGGAAGGCCAAGCGATCGCGGAGTTGTTGCAGTTGGAGTGAGCCAAGTAAGCCAGGCGATCGGGATCGGGCCCCGATCGAGCCAGCCCCTGAAGTAAACTCGGCTGCGGGAATTTCCCGATCGACAACCCAGGAAATTCCCGTCGGGTCTGCAAAAGACCGTCTACCCTTTTGCAGGATTGTCAGTTAGCATTGGCGAGAAGTTTTAGACAGGCATCAGTATGGCCGAGGGTCGAGTAGCGTTTTTAGCAGGCTGCGCCATTACGGGATCGCTGGCATTTGCGGTCGCGAAGGGATGGATTGCGGTGGGCGCGCCTCCGTCCTCGGTTCCCGGGCTGTCGGAAAATCCCAACGGGGTTCCCCTGCTTGAAGGGGGGGGTGGTCAACTGCCCCCGGCCCCCACGGTGACCATGCTGCCCTCGCCGCCGCCCACTGCTGTGACCGCGCCCGCCGCCCGCCCCAGTGCCGCCGCGAATGGTGCTGCTGATGCGGCGGCCACCCCTCCCACAGGCGACAGCACGATCGCCAAAATTGAGGAGCGGCTGCGGAAAAGCGAAGACCAACTGAAGGAAATTCAAGCGGACTTGCGAGAAGACCGCAAAGATCGGGAGCGCCTGACTGCGGCGGTGGATAAACTGAGCACCGCCGTGCAGGGCCAGGAAAAAAACCTCACTTCCATGGCCTTGGACGACAAGTTGGCGCAAATTGCGGCTAACCGGGGCGAACAGCAACCCCCGAGCCAGTGGGGTAACGGCATCCTTTGGGCCCTGGGGGGCATGGTGCTGACGGTTAGCAGCATTGTGATGGCGGGGGTGATTTCCACCATGGCCCGGCAAAACCGAGGGAGCTATGGCGCGCCGCCCCACAGCCCGCAACCGTTCCACCCCATCCGAGTAGTTCCTACCTATTTACCTCGGGCCCGCCAGGATCAGGCGGTGCGTCGGGAACCGGGGACGGCGGATTTCGTGGAATACGATTACTAATTAGCAAGCAATGGGCCGGTTCTAGGCTTTTGCGAGACGGTTGCAAGGTTTGGGTGGCGATCGGGAAATGGCGGTGAGTGGCCTGTGGGTGGCCGGTAATGGCAATGCGTTCCTGATCATGGGGCGGTGATGCACGATCGGGCGTTGAGTTTGGCTCGCCAGGGGGATTGGCCGGGAGCGATCGCCCTGTGGCAACAGATGGCGGCAGCGGCCCCCCATGATGGGGCCATTTGGAAGAATTTAGGGATTGCCTATTATCGATCGGGGCATTGGCTCCCGTCGATCGACTGCTACCAACGGGCGATCGCTCTGCGGCCGGAGGATCCGGGCTTGCGGGTGAATCTGGGAGCGGCCCTCAAACAGGCCCAACAGCTCCCGGCGGCCGTGGCGGAATATGAACGGGCGATCGCCCTGGATCCTGATCATTGGGATGCCCATCGCAATTTGGCCAATGCTCTGGAAAAGCTGGGCGACCTAATTCCCGCCGAAGTTCATATTCGGCAGGTGGTGGCAGCGCTGCCCCAATGCGCCAAAGCCCGCCACAGCTTGGGCAATATCCTTTGGGAACAGGGTCGCTATGAGGACGCGATCGCCCAATACAATCAAGCCCTGGCGATCGAGCCGGATTTCCATGAGGCGATCGCCAATCGGGGCATGGTGCAAATGACCCTCGGCCAATGGGAACAGGGCCTAGCGGACTATGAGCACCGTTGGTTTTGTGTGGAAACGGCGCGGGGGCTGCCGCCGGTTCCCTTTCCCCAACCGGTTTGGACGGGAGCGCAACCGCTAGCGGGCAAAACCATTCTGCTCTACTCAGATATGGGCTTTGGGGATGCGCTGAACTTTGTGCGCTATGCTCCCCTGTTGGCGGCCCGGGGAGCGCGGGTGCTGCTGGAATGTCCGAGGCCCCTGGCTCGGCTGTTTGGCACGGTGGCGGGCGTGGCGCAGGTGGTGATTCGGGGGGAAGCGCCACCGCCATTTGATTATTGGTCGCCGTTGATGAGTTTGCCGGCCGCCTTGGGAACCACGCCGGCCACCATTCCAGCGGATATTCCCTATTTTCAGCCCCTTCAATCGCTGCCGTTGTTTCCAGGGTTTCCACCGTCAGCTCAGGGGGCGATCGAGCCAGAACCTTTACCAATCGCCTCGTCAGCGGGTCAACGGTGGGGATTTGTTTGGGCTTCGGGCAAAACAGGAGCCACCGCCCGCAAGCGATCGACTGCTTTGGCCCAATGGTCGGCCCTGCTGCGATCGCCCGGTTATCAGTTTTTGAGTTTGCAAACGGAAACCAGCCCCGAGGAGCGGGCCTGGCTAGCCGATCGAGGCATTCCCGCCTTGGGCGATCGGCTCACGGATTTTGCGGACACGGCCCAAGCGATCGCCCAACTGGATGGGGTGATCACCGTAGACACCGCCACAGCCCACCTGGCCGGGGCGATCGGCAAACCGGTTTGGATTCTGTTGCCGGCCGTGCCCGACTGGCGCTGGCTGCTGAACACCGATCGCACCCCCTGGTATCCCACGGCCCGACTCTTTCGCCAACCGAAAATTGGGGATTGGGCGGCGGTTTTTGCCCAAGTACAAAGGGCGCTGGCCCCATGACCAACGCCCCAAAAATAGTCGATTCGCGAGCTATGGCCCCCGGTCAATTCCCCCCACCAAGTTGACGACTGACGAAGGAATCAAGCCGGGCGATCGACTCGCCCTAGAAACCCGTCCTAGAAACCCATCGCCTGGGCCACCGCCGCCAATTCCGGCTCAATCCCTTGGTGGTACTGATTTTGGGAGGTTTTCAGGGCCGTATCCGGATCCTTCAGACCATTCCCCGTCAGCACACAAACCACCGTGGCCCCAGCGGGTACTTGGTCGCGCACCTTCAGCAACCCCGCCACGGAAGCCGCGCTAGCCGGTTCACAGAACACGCCTTCTTCACCCGCGAGCAGTTGGTAGGCCTCCAGAATTTCTTCATCGGTGACCGCCTCAAAGCCACCTTGGCTGGCATCCCGCACCGCCAGAGCCTTATCCCAACTGGCGGGCTTGCCGATGCGAATGGCCGTCGCGATCGTGTGTGGATCCAAAACCGGACGGCCCACCACCAACGGTGCAGACCCAGCCGCTTGGAAACCCATCATCCGGGGCAACCGCTGGCATCGCTGCTCCTGGTGATATTCACAGAAGCCCATCCAATAGGCGGTGATGTTCCCGGCATTCCCCACGGGCACACAGAGCCAGTCCGGCGCATCGCCCAGGGCATCCACCACCTCAAAGGCGGCGGTTTTTTGCCCCTGAAGTCGATAGGGGTTCACGGAGTTCACCAGGGTGATCGGATAGTCGTTGGCCATTTGGCGCACCAACTCCAACGCCCGATCGAAATTGCCCCGAATCGCCAGCACCTCAGCGCCGTAGAGCAGGGCTTGGGCTAGCTTGCCCAGGGCCACATAGCCATCGGGAATCAAGACAAAAGCCTTGAGACCGCCCCGACGGGCATAGGCAGCGGCGGCGGCGGAGGTGTTGCCGGTGCTGGCGCAAATCACCGCCTTGGCTCCGGCTTCCTTGGCTTTGGTCACGGCCATGGTCATCCCCCGGTCTTTGAAGCTGCCGGTGGGATTCAAACCGTCATATTTCACGTAAACTTTCACGCCGCGCCCAATCCGATCGGCCACGGACGGGACGGGAATTAACGGTGTATTACCCTCGTGTAGGGTGACAACGGGCGTGGAGTCGGTAACGGGAAGATAGCGGCGATAGGTTTCGATCAGGCCGCGCCAGCCTCCCGGAGGCGCTGGAACCTGTGCCGTACTGGCCGTGCGAGGATCAACAATTGGGGCGGATTCGACGACGGGTAAACGAGCGGTCACAGAGCGTCTACAACTCCAACGTGCTTGCAGATTACCCAAACAGTTTAACCTGACAGGCCCGAACGCGGCGACGACGAACCTATCAAAAGCTGGGTGCTGAAAATTGAATCACGGCCGTTGAAATGATGCAAATGCTGATCGAAAGGGTGAGCCAAAGGTGAACAGAATATGACCTTTCAACTGACACAGGTAGTGCCTTGGGGGCGATCGTTTGAGGACTATCGGCAAATGTTTTCCCTCACGGAGGAGGATTTGGAGCGATCGATCCTCGACTGTGCCGGTGGGCCGGCCAGCTTTAATGCGACGATGCATCGGTTGGGAAAACGGGTAATTTCCTGCGACCCGATCTATCAGTTTTCAGCGGCGGAAATTGCCCAACGGATTGCGGAAACCTGTCCCAAAATCGTGGCGGGATTGCACGAAAACCACGATTGGTTTGTGTGGTCTGCGGAATTGCCCACGCCGGAAGCGTTGGCGGACTGTCGGTTGCAAGCAATGGGGGAATTTTTGGCGGATTTTCCTGCCGGATTGCCGGAACAGCGCTACCAACCATGCTGTTTGCCGGAGTTGCCCTTTGGGGATGGGGAGTTTGAGTTGGCGCTCTGCTCCCATTTGCTTTTTACCTATTCCGCTCAATTTTCCCTGGAATTTCATCAACAATCGATTGTGGAATTAGCCCGGGTGGCACAGGAAGTGCGGGTATTTCCGCTGCTGGAAAATTATCAGGTGACCCGATCGCCCCATGTGCAACCGACGATCGATCACTTGGTCGATCGGGGCCTGCGGGTGGAAATTTTGCCCACCACCTATGAATTCCAGCGGGGTGGCCATGAGCTGCTGCGCGTTTGGCACGCACCCTAGCCAGAGCCAACTGACCAGAAACCACGCTTAATGGTCAGCGCCTGATCGCCAGTGCGATCGAGACTGGCGCGATCAAGGCCAGGGCCAGGAACCAACCACCGGACAAGTTCCCAAAAGCGTGCTATCGATCGGATGATGTGCCACTCCTTGCTTCGTTATCGATGGTTACTGCTTTGGCGCTATTGATCCTGTTCTCGATCGCCCTGCTGCCACCGTTGCTGTCCCTGCGGGCCGTTCGCCGCTATGAAGCCCTGGTGCAAACCACGGTTACCCGGGCCCGCCTGACGACCCGATCGCCCCGGCCGTCCTTCCCGGGGCCTCAGCCTCCGGAACTGACCCATATTCCAGGGGCGGGCTATGTCATCGGCAATTTGAGCTGTCGGTTCAATGCCCGATCGCCCCAGTTGCGTTGTGCCGTGAATCCCAGTGGCCCCTGTGCGGGTTGCCATTGGTTTGAGGCCACCCCTTAGCAGGCGGTTAATCAGCTAATCAACCAATTAACTCATCAGTTAATCAACTCATCAGTTGTTGGAATCGACCAGCGATCGCCAGGGCCGCCCGTGGCCAGAATGCTGCCTGCCCGATCGAACAGGGCCACGGCCACGGCCAAAGGGCGATCGGCATATTTTTGGGCATAGGTGGCCGATCGCTCACTGATTGCGGCGGCCAGTTGACCCAAAACGCGCTGGCTCCAGCCCAACCGTTGCAACTCCTGCACCGCTTCGGCCACCGTGCCTTTGGCCAGGATCGATCGTCCCAAGGTTGCATCTCCCCCCGATCGCAGGGCCGCCGCCGCCAAAATTTCCAATTTGCCGTCAGCAATGTGGCTGGAGGTGTTGAAAATTCCCCCCGCTAGCTTCAGCAATTTGCCGTGATATCCGAGGAGCAACACCGATTCTGCTCCCCGCAAGGCCGCTTCCACCAACATGGCCCCAATCCAGTTCCCCACGGGCACGATGGCGGCGGCGGGCAGTCCGAGGCGATCGGCCACCTGCTGTCCGTTGCTGCCAATGCAGAAAATGACATGGCGATCGTGGGCTAAAACCGCTGCCAGTCGATCGCGCGACTCATCCAGTTGATCCGTCGCCGTGTGGGGCTGGGAAATGCCACTGGTTCCCAGGAGGGACAGCCCCTGCAAAACCCCAAAAGCCTCGTTAGATGTGCGTTTGGCCAAGTCGCGCCCCTCTGGCAAAATCAACCGCACCACCGCCACGCGATCGGGCGGAACCAGGGGCAACAGGTTCTGCTCTAGGAGCGATCGGGCAAAGCGATAGATCGCCGGGCCCTCAGCCGTTTGCCCAATGCCCTCGCCTCCTTCCAGCCGGAGCGGCAGGTCTTCGGAATCGACGCGATCGATCAATTGCACCCAAGCCCAAACGGGAGTATTTCTGGTCAGATCCAGGTTATCGCCCGGATCGCTGCGGGTGATTGCCAAGGCGGTGCGCTCATCCAACGGGGCGATCGACTCCAGCGCAATTTCTGCGGTTTGTCCGTCCAACAGATCCAAGGTGACCACCGCCGGGCGATCGCCTCGCAACCGCAACAGGGCCCCCCGAGCCGCCGCCGCCGCAAATACCGGTAAGGTGTAGCCCGATCGCGCCATAGTGCTCCTGAAAATGACCCCAATCCACAGTCATTCGATTGAATTTCGATTATGGATGAAAAGGCGATTATTAATAGACCTCTTGCGCGAATCAGCTTACAGCCCTCATCCCCCAAACCCTTCTCCCCAGGAGAGCGCAGGGAAGCCAGAAATCGGGAACCGTCGCAATTTTGTTATTAGTTTTCAAGTCCCTTTCCCGACTTGGGAGAGGGATTTAGGGTGAGGGTTTTGAGGGTTTTGATCAATGCAAGAAGTCTAAATCAATGCCCACTAATCAATAGCCGTTAATCAATGGCCATTGGCGATTTACCCACGATCGCCCCCAACGTTGCCGCCAAAATATCGGGCGTTTGGCCGCTGGTGGCAAAAATGCTAGCCTCGCCCTGCAATCGATAGGCAGGGTTGGTGGCCAGAATGCCTCGCCCCCCTTGGGCCACGAGGGCGGCTTGGGTGGCTCGGCCCATCAGGGCGATCGCCTGGGCCCGCAGTTGCAGTTTTTGGGCATAGGGTTTGTCGATCGGGCGGCCATAGACCTGTTGCCGCAATTGGTCAAACTCCCGGCGCAGGGTGTCGTGGGCAACGGCGATCGTCAGCAGGCGTTTTTCCTGGAACAGCACCGTTAGCCGATCGAGGGCCGCTTGGGTGCAACCGAGGGCGAAGTAGACCCCTTGCAGAGCGTTCCGGCGATCGAGTTGCTGAATCCAGTCGATCGGCTTGAGGCCGATCACGGCCGCTTCGGGAATGAGCCAGCGATCAAACGTGACTGCCGCCGTTTGGGTGGCGTTCATGGCTCCCAACACCATGGGCGGCTTCGGCTGAATGTTGCGATCTCCCGATTCCACCGCCGTCAGCGGCACAATGCCGAACAGCACCCCGGCCGCCGTCGGCACGGCCAGCACCGCTTCGGGAAAGTGCCCCACCCCGGTCACCCAAGGAGCCGTGCCCGTAACTTCCCAGCCACCGGCCACGGCACGCCCCTCGATCGGGGGATCATCCGCCCGCCGCAGATGCGAAAAGGCGATGCCCAATTGTCGATCGCCCCGCGCGATCGCCGGTAAATATTGGGTTTTGAGGTCGCCATTGTCTCCGGAGGCAATCAGCGCCACTGCGGTTTGGTGTTGGGCTTGCAAAAAGGCCAAAGCACCGGAACAGCGAGCCAGTTGCTCCCGAAACCAACCATATTCCTCTTCGTTCAGGGCTTTGCCGCCCCACTCGATGGGCACTTTTAGGGCTAACCAACCCTGTTGCCCCAGCCATTGGAGAGCCGCGGTCAGGGCCTCTGGCTGGCGATCGAGCAAATCGGCCTGGGGCCCCAGGGTGGTCAGTAACTGGGCTGCCGCTTGCTCCAACCATAGAGGCAAATTGGGCCCGTCCGTTGCGGCCAGTGCCGAGGTCACCGGGTTGGTCTCTGCATGGTTGGTCTCTGCATGGTTGGTTTCTGCATGGTGGATGACTTCGCCGTTGGTGTCATGAGGGCCGGTGTTGTTGGGACTGATGTCTTGAGATGGCTCCACCTTGGTCGATCGGGGATGAGTAGTGGTTTACGGCTATTGTGCTACGGCCGGGAGTTTTCGCCCCCTGGCCAGCGGCGTTTGAGCAGCGTTGTCAACGAAATGTTAACTCTAAAGTTAAGGTTTCTTGCACGAACGAGGCCGCCCGAAACGCACCGTGATAACTTTCTTCTCGGTTAGCAAAGCGCCAACCGCCATCAATATCTCCCCACCCATTCGGAACCTTAATTTCGGTCAATTCGCTTGCTGAAATTAACATTGGAAGATCAGTTCAAGATAATCGCAATTTAATCGCAGATTAATCATGAGCGCTTCCTAAAACTGATGGGTAATACCAATTGATTGGTGAACTATTGATCGTGAATTTCGTAAATTACTGATCAAACTGGTTGACCGCATCAATTAGAAATTGGTGAGATCTTGAAGACAGTGGCTCCGCTTGCCAACCTGCTTGAATCACGCCGTTTTACTTCTCTGGCAGTAGCGATGTTGACCCACAAAAGCGATGCACCGGTTCGTGAAAGCTTCAGCGATTATGTAGCCGAATTGCAATTGCACATGAGTTTGCAAGCGCGAAACCTGGTTCCTTCATCGGGCCAAGCGGAAGAAAACCGTGATCGCTTGCTGCGAGAAACCCAAGAAACCGTCGAGAAAATGCTATCGCGGCAATTGGGCTAAGGTACTTTGGTCAAAATATTTTGATCAAGGGGCTTGGTGATTCGCCACCGACAAACCATAACAATCTGAATAAAAACGCTCTTCGGAGTGGTTTTTAAAGCGCAATCAAAACTCAGTTGTTTGTTTTTTCTTTCCTTTTAATTGCTTTTTCAATTCCTTTCTTGAATGCCCGATCGCGCCTTTTTTAGCGATCACCCTTTTAATTCCACAAACTACTGTATAACCAAAAGCACGCTCCGATTCTGGGGCGTGCTTTTGGTTTCTGGCCCCAGTGAACTTGGGGGGCAATTTTCCCGCCTGCCCGTTTTTGCATCATGACCCTTGCGATTAATTTGAGTTTTGCGATTCCCGAACCAACGGGCTTGGCAACCTACGCGATCGAACTGTTGCCCTATTTGCGATCGCGCGATCCTTTGCTATTTAGCCCCTGGGAAATGGCGGGGTTTCGTAACCAGATTGTGCCCGCCAACATGACCTCAGATTTAGGCGCAAAGGGTCATCTACGGCGACTGTTTTGGACGCAATTTCGCTTGCCGCAACTGTGCCGTCGATCGGGCGTTGAGCTGCTGTTTTGTCCGGTTCCCGAAGCCCCAATTCAGTTTGGCACTCGGGCCCTGCGCACCCTGGTGATGGTGCATGATTTGATTCCGCTGCGGTTTTTTCCGCCCCGATCGCGCCTGCATCTTTACAGCAAATATTATGTGCGCCGTGTTGCCGAACAGGCCACCCATTTACTCTGTAATTCCCAGGCAACGTCCGATGATTTAGTCCATTTTTTCCAAATTCCTGCCCAGAAAATTACCGTCACCCCGTTAGCGCACAATGCCGATCGCTATCGATTTTTAAACCTGCCGCGCCGCCCTTATTTTTTCTATGTGGGACGCAACGATCCTTACAAAAATTTACCGGGGGCGATCGCGGCCTTTGCGCAATTTTTGCGGGCAGCTCCGGCCAATGATTGGCAATTTTGGATTGCTGGGCCCATGAACCCGCGCTATCAACCGGCCCTGGCGGCCCAAATTGCGGAATTGGGTTTGGCCGATCGGGTGCGCTTTTTAGGGTATGTGCCGATCGAGCAATTACCGGTGTTGCTGAACCAAGCGATCGCGTTGGTTTTTCCCACTCGTTGGGAGGGCTTTGGGATTCCGGCCCTGGAAGCCATGGCCTGCGGTACACCCGTGATCACCTCCAATCTGGCTTCGTTGCCGGAGGTGACGGGCGATGCGGCGTTGTTGATTGACCCAGAACAACCCCGCGCCATTGCTGATGCCATGGTGCAGGTGGCCACCGATGACCGACTTTGGCAGGAGCTACACCAACGCAGCCTCGATCGCGCCAGTCAGTTCAGTTGGGCCAAAACCGCAGCCCAAACGCAAGCCGTTTTGAGGCAATTGTTTTAAGGCAAGGTCAAGCCCCTTGAAAGCAAGGCGCTGGCAACTGCCAAATCGACCGACCGAGGAGCGTATCTAAGGATCGTGGGGGACAAGGGGCTTAAGCCCCTTGTTACGGCGACTAGGGCATGGAAGATCAATCGTTTCAGCATCACCTCGAAAAATGACGACACCCCCTAAGCCCCTTGCCCCCACAACGATTGAGTGGAATAACCACTGGTCTCCACCTTCTTCACCACGCCAAGCGCTCAAATAATTCAGGGGACGATCGCCCGATCGCCCCCTGAATCTGGGTGCTGGTTTCCTGAGTCAATTATCCTCAGTGTCCGTTACCCATCCAAGCCAATTGATTTAGCCTATTCAGCGGTGGCCAGCTCTTCCGTGCTGCCCCGGCTACGGCGGCGGGTCAGGGTGTTAAACAACATTTGCCCGATCGCCTTGATCAAATTGCCTTCCAATTCCATGAACATTTTCATGTTCTTGCCAAACGCATCATTGGCTTCATCCACAATGCGATCGGCCGTGGCTTCATCGATCGGCAATTCGTTCAATGCTGCCCGATATTGGTTCTTGAAAGCCTTCTCATCCGAGATGGTTTCAAACTCATAGAAAGCCGTTCCTTGGCCATCGGTCAAGTTCATGGCATTCACGGCAATGTTCTTGAGAATTTGCCCACCGGACAAGTCACCCAAATAGCGCGTGTAGGAATGGGCTACCAACAATTCGGGAGCCGTGGCCGACACTTCCCGCACCCGAGCAATGTAGTCTTGGGCAGCGGTCGAAGGCTTCACTTCTTCACGCCAATTGGAGCCGTAATAGTAAGCCAAATCGCGCTCCAGGCTGCTCTTGCGATACAACTCTTGGAAGTTGATCGGCGCAACGACTGGGTGATCTTTGTGCTTGGTCATTTCCTCTTCCATTGCCGTATAGACAAAGTAGAGGTTGCCCACCAGTTTGCGATAGGAGCTTTTTTCGACTACGCCTTTCAGAAAGCACTTCACGAAGCCGACATTCTCTGCCATGCTGTGTGATTTTTTCGTGCCTTCGCGTAGTTTGGTTGCTAAATTGACGCTCATGTTAAAGAAGTTGAGAAGTCTGCGAATACCAGTTTGCCAATTTTGTGCGGTTCCTGGGCAAAGGCAACGGGGGAGAAATCCACACCCCCTACCGAACGCAAGATCCTAAAACAGTTAGGTTGCGACGGTTGCCAACACAGGTCAGCACTTAACCACGGCGAAAGACGGCCAAAGCAAAATTCTGTCTCGATCGCTGGGTGACTCGATCGCTAGATTAGCGGGATTTTCTGAACGTTATGGTTAAGAATCATGACAAGCATCAAAGTCATCAGGTTTGATCAAATCAATCATTTTCCTATCTCTCCTCGCTTGAATCCCTGGCTGTGAGTTTTTGCCTAAACCCCCAGTGCGATCGCCCGCACAATCCCGATCAGGGAAACTTCTGCCTCAATTGCGGCGCACCCTTGCTGTTGCGGGGGCACTACCGCGCCATTCGCCCCCTGGGCCGTGGCGGCTTTGCGCGCACCTACCTGGGCATTGATCGCGATCGGCTCGATACCCCCTGTGCCATTAAGCAATTTTTGCCCAGCGCCAAAACCCCCGCTGGCCGCGAGAAGGCGATTGAACTGTTCACCCGCGAGGCCCTGCGGCTGCGAGACTTGGGCGACAATCCGCAAATTCCCGCCCTGTTGGGATTTTTTGAGGAAGGGGGCTATCTCTACCTGGTGCAGGAATATATCGCCGGGGAAACCATCGATCGGGAACTGCAACGATCGGGCCCGTTCAGCGAAGCCAAGCTGCTGGCTTTCCTACGGGATTTGCTGCCCGTGTTGCAATTTGTGCACGATCGCAGCACGATTCACCGGGATCTGAAGCCCTTGAACCTGATTCGTCGTCAGCGAGATCAGCGAATTGTCCCGATCGATTTCGGCGTGGCCAAAGTGCTGGAAGCCAACACCCAAAGCCGCCCCGGCACGAAAATCGGCACGGCGGGCTATGCCCCCGATGAGCAATTGCGCGGCGGCCAAGCCTATCCCGCCAGCGATCTCTACAGCGTGGGAGCAATCTGCGTGTTTCTGCTGACCGGCGTGGAACCGGAGGAACTATACAACCCCCTGACGGGCCAGTGGCCTTGGCGGGAACAGTTGGCCCAATGGCGGGATGAGCTGTCGGGTAATGGAAATTCGCTAGATGCATCCCAGTGGAAACATCTGCCAGTGTCTGACTCGGTGAGCGAAGGGTTGGGCTTGGTGCTCGATCGACTCTTGCAACCGGCCGTTACCGATCGCTACCAAAGCGCCCTGGAAGTGCTGGCGGACTTAGACAACATCATTCGCACCATGCCCCCTTCTCCCTACCGTCGAGAAGAGTCCATGGCGGTCGATCGCGATCGGGCCAAGCGCTTTTGGCTGACTCGAATCGGCACATCTTCCGGCGGCAATTTTTCATAGACCTCGGGCAGTTTGACCTTAATTGTCCAGAGCACGGCCTTTTCAATTTCCAGGTGCGATCGATAGCGATAAACAAACTTCCAAGCTAACCGATTGGGCAACAAGATAAAGACCAGAATTTTGGTCAAAATCTTGATTGTGCAATCACGGTTTTCTCGAACAAATTCCCAATTATCGCGCCAAATCCAATAGGCCAAATAGCGCAGGGCCAAAAAAGCACGATTGCGGTGAATTCCCCCGTCCATCGCCTTATAGAGCAGAAATTTATAGCGATTATTCAGGGTCATTTGCACCAGCTTGCCAAAGCGCTTGCGATCGGCTGGATTTTGGCTGAGCCGTTGGCGCTCTCGATTAATAATGGCCAAGCTCACCTGCTCCATCTTGATCGCGTTGGTGGAAGCGGAACCCCTCACCTGGCGATAATGCACCTGTAATTTCGGCACACAGATAAACTCATAGGCTTCCGCCAAGCGCAACCAAAAATCCCAATCTTCCGCCGGGTGCAGCGATCCTTCATAGCCCCCCAATTCAAAATAGGCATCGCGCCGGATCATTGTGTTCGATCCCGACTGCACAATGTCAATCAATAAAATCTGTAAGTAGGTGTTATATTCCGTGTCAATAAAGCCCCCATCACGAATATAATTTCCCTCTTCATCAACCCAATCAATCCAACTGTAGACGGCTCCGGCTTCTGGGTTGGCTTCAAGGGCATTCACCTGATCTTCAACCTTGTCCGATGTCCACAAATCGTCCGCATCAATAAAGGTGAGATATCGCCCTCGGGACACCATAGCCCCATGATTGCGAGCAGCGGCCACACCGGCATTTTCCTGTTCAATTAGCTTCAGGCGGGGGTCTGTGAATTGCCGCACCACGTTGGAGGTATTGTCGGTGGAACCATCGTTGACGACGATCACTTCGATATCCCGCAAAGTCTGATTCAGGACGGATTCGATCGTTTCAGCAATGGTTTTTGCCCCGTTATAGGCGGGAATAATAATCGATGCAGTGGGGACGGCATTCATGGGTGGGGCCATCAGAAATCAACTAAACCGGGAAGAAATCGTGCCTTGAGCATAGCCTCCGGCTTGGGGCTGCTGGTAGGTCTGATTGTCTTCCCCATTTCTGAAGTTCACGCGGAATTGGCTCAATCCGCCTAAAACGCAATTCGTGATTGTTTTCGATCGGGTTTGTGATGGGGCCCCGATCGGGGCATGGAGGAAGCCGCAAGAGCCGCAACGGGCTGGGTCAAGCGCTGAATAAGCTCAGGATGCGCTGAACTCGTTGAATGGGCTGAATGGGCTGAATTTGTTGAATGGGCTGAGGTAACCCCTAGGAACCACAGCGGGCCCGATCGGCTGCGAGGCGCTCTTTCAGCTTCGGGGTGATGCCGGTGGCGGCGTTGCTCCAGAGGCGATCGAACTCCCGCTGAAACAGGGTCGCCACGATCGGGTGCTTGACCACCAACAGGGTTTCATCATTGAGGCGATCGGCCGCCGCAGACCAGTTGTGAGAACCAGTCACCACCGTTTGCCCATCCACCAAGCCAAATTTGTGGTGCAGCAGGTCGCCCATGGGCAACTCCGGGGAACCTACGGTGGTGATCGGCGGGTTCCAAGGCCGCTGATTGGGTTCCAGTTCACAGGTTCTGCGGCGCAGGGTCACCCCCAACAAATCGAGCGCTTCGCTATAGTCCCGGGCCAGGAAACTCGGATCCACCAGCACACGCACTTTAGCTCCTCGGCGGTGGGCGGTTTCCATGGCATCCGCGATCGCCTGCTCAGAAAAGACAAACAAGGCCACATCGATCGAGCGGGTGGCTGGGCCCACGGCGGCCGCAATTACCCCATTGGTGCGTTCAGCAAAGGGAACGGTGGCTTTCATGGGCGAAAACTGAATGCCAATGGTGGCATCACCCACTTGGGTCGATCGCAGGGGGCGCAGGGGCTTGTTCGTGCCAAAGCGGCTGTCGGGCTGACCGCCCGGCCCATCGCCCCACATCAGCGCAAATTCCTCCAGCAGCCAACCGGCCACCACGGGGCTGTCAATTTCCAACAGGTTATTGGGATTGCCGCGACTGGCGGGCCGGCCCATGTCGCCATGGACATCGCTGAGGGTAAAGTTCGCGGAGGTGATGATCGATCGATTGCCGTCCACCACGATGAACTTGTGGTGCATCAAGCCCGATCCCTTGGATCCATCGGCGGTGTCGTCTAGGGTGGGCACGCCGCCCTGAGCCAACATCACCATGGCATCGGTTGCCAGCACCTCCGCTTCACTAACGGTTCCATCACCGTTGCGATCGCCCAGTCGGAAATAATCTTCAATGCGCGATCGCTCCCGATCGCTCAGTTGCGCCAACTCCTCCGGGCTGTAGCTGCTCCAGGGACGGCTGGCGCTGTTTTCCAAAATCACTCGTACTTGCAGGCCGGCCCGGTGACGATCGACCAAGGCTTGGGCCAACCGAGGCAATCGCAATTCCTGCACCGCCACCACCACGGTCGATCGGGCGCTTTCGACCAACTTCACCATTCGCCCTTCGAGGTCATCACCCGATCGCTCAATGCCCCGGTAGGGATCGCGATATTGACTAGCAGGGTTGTGATTAAAAAATGCCCGCACGGGGCCCGGTTGGGCGATCGGGGAAGGACGACTTTCGGTGGAACCGGCTGAGTTGTTGAATTCAGCGGCCGGCGGCAAGGATCCCCCTTGGAACTGAGGGCCCGCAGACCCACAACCCCACAGGGCGATCGCACCCAAAAGGCTAAACGTCCAAAGACTCGCCCAGGATTTCAACCGCCCGATCGCCCATCCGTTCGTTTCCATCACCCCGATCGCCCGTTGAATGGCAACTAGTCCACGGCAACTGTTGAGCTGTTGAGCAACTCGTTCAGCCCAAGTTGAGCCGTACGAGTTGAGCCAAATGCAGCCCACTTGAATTCAGCCCACTTGAATTAGACCCACTTGAATTAGGCCAGGTTAACTGCGCAATTACTGGTAAGCAGCCACGCTCTTTTCAACCAGCGCCGCCACCTTGTCCGCCTCTTGCCAACCGAGAATTTCCGTCACCTTCTTTTCCAGGTTTTTGTAGGTGCGGAAGAATTCAGCAATTTCTTCCAAGCGGTGGGGGTGAATGTCCTTCAGGGAGTTCACACCGGCATAGCGGGGATCCGCAGCGGGAACGCAAAGGATCTTTTCGTCCCGATCGCCCCCATCCACCATTTCCAAGAAGCCGATCGGGCGTGCGGCAATCACGCAACCGGGGAAGGTCGGCTCATCCATAATCACCATCCCATCGAGGGGATCGCCATCGTCGGCCAAGGTGTTGGGAATAAAGCCATAGTCAAACGGATAGCGCACCGAAGCATACAACACCCGATCGAGGGCGAAGGCTTGCAGATCCTTATCGAACTCGTATTTGTTCTTGCTGCCACCGGGAATTTCCACCAGCACGTTCACAATTCCGGGCTTCGGTTGGGCAGGAATGCGCGACAGATCCATGGTCTCGATCCTAAAAGCTTGCTTGAATACTTGCTTGCGCCAGAGCAAACGCCAATCGATTGCACTCGATCGTCCATCGTCATTGACTCCCTGCAATGGCTGGATTGGGGCCCAGCTTCTTACCCCTCAATCGATCGAGGGTGGGGGTATTGATCCTGACAGACCGCGAGCGCGATCGGAGCGCCCCTTTTGGCCCTCCAATAATTGCATGGAGCGCGACCCCAGGGGTAGCAACCGGCGATCGGGCGGTGGAATTGGTCGCTCAGGACGATCGACACTCGGGATCCTGAGCGCTGCGACTCTATTTTGCGAATCTATCCAAGGCCCAAAGCTAGCTTGAGCGATTAAGGCATTGGCTGTTCCGCACGGAAGACCGCTGGCGTTGGCAGGGCGGTGGAGGGCATCGCATCCCAATTGGAATAAACCACCGCCATCCAAGGCAAGGTCAGGGTTAACAGGGCGATCGTCGTTCCCAAACAGCGGGCCCAAACCGCCGAAGGGGGTTCCGTCAACATCGCCGGACGCGACAACAGAACGGGGGACGGAGGATCGTTAGAGTTTGAGGCCGATTTTAGGACAGAGGCTGAGGCCGAATTTTGGGGCGATTTTAGGGCGGGCGATTTTAGGGCGCGATTGGATGGGGAGCGGAGGGGAAAGGCAGAATGCAAAAGCGGTTCGAGCGGACGACTACTACCGTCACTATCCATAGGGAAGTCTGAAATCAGCAATCGGATCTCCACTGAATAAACCAGCGATCGGGGGCTGGGGTTGGCCGTGGCTGCGGGTCGATCGGGCAGGAAACCCACCCCTCACAACCCAGCTCGGGCCGTCACCAGCTCGATGGGCGATCGATTCATCCAGTCAAATCGGGCCGCCGGGAGATACCGTGCCGATCATCGTAGCAAGTCCCCGGGCTGGGTTGGTGTTGGGAACTTGACCAAATCTATAATCCAGCGATTTGGGTCAGGGAAATTTCGCCCCGCAAAATTCCCACCACCAACACCAACGCCAAACAGCCCACAAAGGACAGGCCCAGCGTAAACAGGGCAAACAATTCCCCGCCGGACAGGGGGCGATCGGTCGGATCCAAGTACAAATTGGAAGACTCGAAGGAACTGGGGGGCTGCAAATTTTGCCAGGGCTGCACCACCGTCCA
Source organism: Limnothrix sp. CACIAM 69d (assembly GCA_001913845.2). GTDB lineage: Bacteria > Cyanobacteriota > Cyanobacteriia > CACIAM-69d > CACIAM-69d > CACIAM-69d. The sequence goes on from MKGP02000088.1 coordinate 38,671, forward strand.
ACGGGAATAGCCGATCGAGAGGTCATATTGCTCCCGGCGATCGGGATTGCTCAACACCGCATAGGCCTGGTTCAGTTCTTGAAATTTGACCGTGGCGATCGGGAGCGGCAACTCGGTTGTGTCCGGGTGATAGGCCTTGCTCAGTTCGCGATATTGCCGCCGAATTTCAATCACATCCGCCGAGGGATGCAGCCCCAAAAGGTCGTAGTAGGTCATTTTGGGATCAAGAGAGCCAGACTGTGCCGTTCGATCGCCTGCCATAGTTGATGAACCCAATGCTGAATCAGGGTCAATAACCGCTAACCAAAATTCCGGTTTGACCGATTTCCTGATTGTACTGTGATGGCCTCTCCGCCTTTGCTGCGGTGGCGCTGCGGTGGTGCTGTGTTGAGCGGTTAACGGGTTGCCACTCCCAGCACCGTTTTGCCGCCCAGATAGGGTTGCAGGGCTTCCGGCACGGCGATCGCCCCATCCGGTTGTTGGTAATTTTCCAAAATTGCCGCCATCGTTCGGCCCACAGCCAGCCCGGAACCATTGAGGGTATGCAGGAATTGGGTTCCCTTTTTGCCCGCCTCCTTAAACCGCAAATTTCCCCGACGGGCTTGGAAATCGCCACAGTTCGAGCAACTGGAAATTTCTCGATATTTGTTTTGGGAAGGCAGCCAAACTTCCAAGTCGTAGCACTTTTGGGCCGAGAACCCCATGTCTCCCGTGCAAAGTTGCAACACCCGATAGGGCAGCTTCAGGGCCTGCAACACGCCCTCTGCATCCTGGAGCAATTGTTGGTGTTCTGCCTCCGAGGTTTCCGGCGACACAAACTTAAACAGCTCCACTTTGTTGAACTGGTGCAACCGAATGAGTCCGCGCGTGTCGCGCCCATAGCTGCCGGCCTCGCGCCGGAAACAGGGCGTGTAAGCGCAGTGGTAAATCGGCAACTGGTCATCGGTCAAAATTTCATCGCGGTACAGGCTGGTGACCGGTACTTCAGCGGTGGGCGCGAGCCACAGATCGTCGCGATCGCACTTGAAACTTTCCTCGGCAAACTTGGGCAACTGGCCCGAGGCGGTTAACGAGGCGGAGTTAATCAGAATGGGGGGCAACACTTCCTGATATCCGGCGGCAATGTGGCGATCGAGCATGAAGCTAATCAACGCTCGCTCCAGGGCGGCCCCTTCGCCAATTAGCGCCACAAACCGGCTTTGGGCAATGCGGGTGGCCCGTTCAAAGTTCAACCAACCCAGCTTTTCGCCGATTTCGTAGTGGGGCAAAATGTCCGATCGCGTGGGGATCAATGCCTCGCCCCACCGCCGAATTTCCACGTTGTCGTCCTCATCCTTCCCGATCGGGGTGGTGGGGTCGGGCAAGTTGGGAATGGTCATCAGGGCGCTTTCAATTTGCGCTTTCAAGTCCCGTTCCTGGGGTTCCAGCGCTGCCAATTGGGCCTTTAGTTGGTTGCCTTCTTCCTTCAGGGCCGAAACTTCTGCCCCCTGGGGATCGGCCCCTTGCTTCATCTTTTGGCCCACCAGTTTGCCAATTTCGTTGCTGCGGGCCTGGAGATCATTGCGCCGCTGTTCCAAGTCACGCACTGCCCGATCAAGTTCCAAAATCGGAGCAATATCGTATTGGCCACGGTGGTTCAGGCGTGCTTGTACGTCATCAGGATTCGCACGCAGTAGCTTCAGGTCTAGCACGATCGATGGGGGCTGTTTTCAGTAATATCTTGAGGTGCAACCATTCTATCGGCTGGTTTACCCTTGCTCGATCGCCCCGGCCCATTTCTCGTTGCCTGGGGTTAATTCACCGTTGGCCCCGTTGGCATGAACGCTGTCCGTTGATTCAACTGATTCAACCCAACCCTGTCTATGGATTACGAAACCGCCCGCGCCTTTTTGATTGGCCAAGGCAACGCGAGTTCTGAAAATGTCGATGCATTTTTGAATCGGCTGAAGGCAGGCAAACCCCCAATTCCCGGACAGGTTACCTCCATTCTGTTGGCCCTGAAGATGGTCTACAACGCTTTGGAAGGAACCCCCAGCCTTAGCCGGGAGCTGGCTGGGCCGCTCTATCGGATTGCGGTTGAAAGTCGCGAGGCCTACGAACAGGGCGATCGACAGGGGGTGAGCTGGCCGCCGCTGTTGGATGAAGACTTGGGGCGGATCGCGCGGGCCGCAGGCAGCATCTTTGCCGGAAGCTGGCAAGATTAGAACTTCATCAGCATTTCAAGAGCACCAGATCGCAGCATGACTGAGGGGAACCGTTGGGGCATCGCCATCCACACCGCCAGCGCCCAGTTGGGATTGGCCAAGGGAGACTCGCCCCGTGACATGGTGGGGCGAGTTTGGGAACTGGGCACAAAACTCTCCAGCGATTTCCACGATCGACTGTCGGAGTTTGTGTATCCCCTGCCTTGGTCGGCGGTGCAGCTTTTGGCGGTGGCGATTGGCCCCGGCGGTTTCACCAGCACCCGCATTGGCGTGGTGGCAGCCCGCACCCTTGCGCAACAGTTGGATCTCCCGCTGTTTGGCTATTCCACCCTGGCGGCGGCGGCCTGGCGACAGCGCCAACGGGCCCAACCGGGCGAATGGTTGGCGGTGCAAATGCCGGCCCGACGAGGAGAATGGCATGGGGGCATTTATGAGATCACGGCGGCGGGCTTGGTGACCCATTTGAGCGATCGGGTCTTGGCTCCGGAACAGTGGGAAACCACGATCGCCCAGCAACCGGCTCCCTGTGTGATCGTGACGGCGGAGGCAGATTTGGGCCAAGACGCAATCGCCCTCTTGCAACTGGCCCAACAGGATTGGGCAAAGGACGTTCGGCCCCATTGGTCTACGGTATTGCCACACTATGGCCAACATCCGGTCGATCGATAGGGCAATCAACAGCAACCTAAGCGCCATCGATCGGCTCAAATGAACGGCCTAGCTTCATCAGCCAGGGCCAGCTTCAGCCCATCAGCACAACCGCAGGCAAACCCATGGCCAATCGATCGAGCCAGTTTTCACGCCTTCCTTGGGGCGATCGCCTCCGTCAAGTCGGGCGATCGGTGGGCAAAATTCTCCTTTCGATCGGGTTAGTTGGCTGCCTAATCAGCGGGCTTTGGGGCAGCGCCTTGATCCCCGCCTGGGCCGCCCCGGAACCGATTCCGCTAGCCGCGCCCGTGGAAGCCGCCCCAATTTCACCCGATGCCAGCGCCGTGCCGGCCGAAAAGGTGACCCAATTCGTGCGGGCCTATTTGCAAGTGTTGGCCCTGTTGGAGCGGCGGGAAGGAGAGCTGCGCCAAGCGGAAACCGAACCGGAAGCCAACCGCTTGGAGCAGGAAATTGAGCTGGAGGCGTTCGAGGCGATCGAGCGGGCGGGATTGAAACCCCAGGAATATGTGCAACTCCTGAGTTTGGCGAACAACGATCCCGATTTTGGAGAACGAATTGCAGCCAGGCTTCAGGAATTGGAAGCTGAACCCCGTTGAAATTAGTGATCTGAGCGATCGATCTGTTGCATCAGTCTTGATGGAGTGATCAAGCCAACGACCGATCGAGCGGGCGATTCGAGCGGGCGATTAAGCCGCCGCTTCCACACAGTTCAACAGCGCCGCCAAGGACTGTTCCGCCACTGCCAAATCATAGGGAAAGGGTGGTTTCATGGGTCGGTAGTCAAGGCGATGGGCCGCTCCGTGGCGCACCACAGCATTCACCACCAAACAGGGATTTTGGCTGAAGTTCAAAGCACCATGGGGCACGCCGGGCGGAATGGTTAAAACCACCGGCACACGATCGCTCAAAGGAATGTATTGATAGCGACGATTTTGCAACACCACCATCACAAAATTGCCCCGCACCACCAACAATTGATCGGTCTGAAACCGATGCACAAATAAGTCATCCCGCGCCATGGCCGGCACTTGCACCAACATTGTTTCATGGCAGGATTGGGGCGTGTAAAACTCTGCCATTCCCGACTTCATAGAGTCGAGTCGCTTCACTTGGATTGTTTGAGAAAGTCCCATGATCTATACCTCAAGGGCATTTGAGCGATCAATCACAATGGCGCTGGCGGTTAGTCTAACGCATTTTTTAAAAAGTCGTGGGGGCTGGTTTTTTCTGGTTGATTTTTAGTTTTTTGATCTTTTTGATACAAAATTTCCATTAACCCAAGATTTTTCAGCAAAATTGCCAAGCAAAACTTTCCAGTTAAATTCCAACACAGGCTCTGGGTCAAAGCTCAAGATTCGCTCACCCCAAAAGGTCAGCAAAGGCATGACATAAGCCACGCAATGGTAAACATCCGGGAGCAATTGATCGCGATTGATTCTGAAGGTTTTCTAAAAAGTCTACTGAAGATTCTGGGGCGTTTTTGGGAGCGATCGATGGCAAACCCCAAGCCTATCTGTCAGTATTGGAAGGTTTCCAATCCGGTGCAATTGATACAGTCTCCGAGAACGGGTTATCGTACAACTTAATCGCGCCGCCGCCGTTGAGGCTGCCCCCTAAAAACCGTGTTTGCGAAATCTCGCCAGTCGCCATTTCGATCGCCCCGTGACACCGATCGCCCCAACGCCGAGGCCACCGACTCCCCGGCCCCGACCGATCGCCTCCATCGCCTTTGTCGTCCCTTGGCAACCTATGCCTTGCGCGGCCTGGCGATTCATCAGGATCAGGTGCTGGCCTTGGATGCGGCCCGGGGCCATCTGCTGCTGGTGGATCTGGCAACCGACTGCACTGAAGTTCTGAATGCTTATCAGGTTGGGGATTTTCTGGATGCGATCGGGTTGGCCATTGGGCCGCCGTTGGCCGGGGCTGATGTGCCCTCGGTGTGGTTCACGCGCGATCGGGAAGTGCTCGCCTGTAGCTGGGGCCAGTGGGATCCCAAACCCATGTATACCCTGCCCGAGTGGGTGGAAGGGGTGGCGATTTATCGATCGACCCTGTATGTGTCCTCCCAGCGATCGGGCTGCATCTATGTGCTGGATTTGAACACAGGGCGCGAAATTACCCGGTTCTATGCCCCCGGAATTGGGGTGGAAAATCTGGTGGCACGGGGCGAAGAACTTTGGGTGTGCGATCGCCTGGAACAAACGGTTTATTGTCTCGATCGGGCGACGGGGCTGGTGAATTTCAGCGTCCTCACCCCCTACGAATCGCCCACGGCTTTGGCTTTTGATCAAGCGGGAACGCTTTGGGTGGCCTATTCGGGCGAAGAACCCTACATCCGCGACAACCCCAACGATCCGGAACCCCTGCAAGTGGCTTTTCGCGATCGGGTAACGATCGGCCCCCTGGACTATGGCTTTTATCCCGATCGGGGCTACGCCCTCTCCAACGGCTACCGGATTGAGATGTTCTATGTGGAAGAACTCTCGCCCCTGGAAGGGGTAGATTTCAGTCTGCTAAAGGATGTGGAATGGCGCATTTCCTTGCCGTCCAACACCGATCGGCAAACGGTGCAAAGCGTGGAACCCGTGGGGATGCCCTTTGAAATTGAGACGTTGCCCGACGGCCAGCAGGTGGCGGTCTTCAAATTTGGCGCGATCGAGCGGGGTGAAGGACGGCTGTTTGGCTGGAAAGCGCTCATCGATGTGCGGGGCATTCGCTACCAACTCACACCGCCGGACGTGGAACGGTTGCCCTCCCTGGCGGACTGTGAATTAGCCGCAGACTACACCGAAAAATATTTGGTCGATAACGACAATTTGGCGATGGATCAGCCTTCGGTGCGGGCGGCGGCCCGCGAGGCGATCGGCACCGAAACCAACTTGCTGCGGCAAATGTTGTCCATTCGGAACTATGTGTACGATCGCCTGGGTTATCGGATTCGCCGCAGCATTGAGCCGCCCGATGCGGTGCTCGATCGCGGCTATGGCTGTTGTGGCGAATACGTGGGCGTATTGCTGGCCCTGTCTCGGCTGAATGGCATCGCCACCCGCACCGTGGGTCGCTACAAGTGCCCACAACCGGCCGATCGCACCCAAGTGGCGCTCTATCCCGACTACAACCACGTTTGGCTAGAGTTCTTCATTCCCGGGTTCGGTTGGGTGCCCATGGAGTCCAACCCCGACGACATCCAAGAGGGCGGCCCCTATCCCACTCGCTATTTCATGGCCTTGCCTTGGAACCATGTGGAAATTGCCAAGGGATCGCGATTCCAAGGAATCCAGGTGGGTGGGCGACCCTTGGTGGAGTTGTCGGAGCTGAAGGTGGGCGATTTGGCACTCAACCATGTGCGGTTCCGAATTTTGGAGGAGCTGGATCCACTCGATCACCTCTAGGATTCAGGGGATCCATGCGCTTCATTTCTTGTGCTGATACTTGCAAGTGATTGGCAAGAAGCAAGCGAACGTCATAGGATGACCTGTGGCCGACCTTGCCCTTTGCCTTGTGGATTGCCCAACCATGACCGACGCTGCCGCCCTTTTGGATTTGGCCATTTTGCATTTGGACTGTGTGACCCGTCGCTATCAAACCGGGCCGGCGGCGGTCGATCGGGTAACGCTGACCCTGATGCAGGGCGAACTCCTGGCATTGTTGGGCCCCTCCGGCTGCGGCAAAACCACCTTGCTGCGACTGATTGCCGGGTTGGAAGTGCCGAATGAAGGGGCGATCGTGCTGTCCGGGCGGCCCGTGGCGGGGCCGGGCGGCTGGGTTCCGCCGGAACGCCGCCAACTGGGAATGGTTTTTCAAGATTACGCCCTGTTTCCCCACCTGACCGTGGCCCAAAATGTGGGCTTTGGGCTGGATCGATTGCGGAAACAGGCCCCCCAGCAAATGCGCGATCGGGTGGCCGAGGCGATCGCCCTGGTGGGCTTAGAAGGCCTGGAAAAACGCTATCCCCACGAACTGTCGGGCGGTCAACAACAACGGGTGGCCCTGGCCCGGTCGATCGCCCCGCAACCGTCCCTGATTTTGCTGGATGAACCGCTGAGTAATTTGGATGCCCGGGTGCGCCAACGGTTGCGCCAGGAAGTGCGGGCCATTTTGAAGCGGGCCGGAGCCGCCGCCGTTTTTGTCACCCACGATCGGGAAGAGGCCATGGCGATCGCCGATCGGGTGGCCGTGATGCGTCGGGGCCAAATTGAGCAACTCGACAGCCCCGAGGGTCTCTATTGGGAGCCGGATTCTCGTTTTGTGGCCGGGTTTGTGGCAGAAACCAACTTTTTGATCGCCACTCGATCGGCCCAAGGTTGGCAAACGGAATTGGGAATCATTTTGCCGGAACAACTGGGCAACGATCCCCCGGGCGATCGGGTGGAGCTGGCCATTCGTCAAACGGATGTGACCCTGGAAGCCGATCCCCAAGGCAACGGCCAATTGCTGGAGCGACAATTCCTCGGGCGGGAATACGTTTACCTGGTGCAGTTGCCCAGCGGTGAGCGGTTGCAAGTTGTCACGGACTGGCGGTGCAAGCTGGAACCGGGCGATCGGGTGCATCTCAAAATCACTAGCCCCCGATTGCGGGCCTTCCCGATCGGCCCAGACTAATCACGGCGATCGACCCGCTTCGAGCCTGTCGTCATTTCCCGAGATCAAGTGAAAGTAGTTGATCTTCCATACCCTAACCACCCTAGACAAGGGGCTTAAGCCCCTTGCCTCCCACGATCTGACAAGGCGGAATCAGGGTTTCAGACGATTTGACAACAATCCCTAAGCCCCTTGCCTCCCAGGATCTGCCAGGGTGAAATCAGGGTTTCAGACGATTGAAACGATAGGTCTTAGGCCGCTTGGGAGGGTTGATCGATCAGGGAGGCTTTGTGTTGATCGATCGCGGCCTTGCATTGGTCGATCGAACCCCGATCGCGCAGTTGGGCCACCAAAGCACCATAGGCCCGCTCATTCTGTTGCAGCAGCGTCTTGGCTCGCAAAATCGACAAATTCATTTGGGCGGTGGCATTGGGGCGGTTGCCTTGGCCCTGGGTGCTGAGTTGGGCCCAAAGGCTCAGGAGTTTTTGGCGATCATCACTGCCGCCTTCCGCGTTGCCATACACCAACTGTTCAGCAGCAATGCCCGCCATCCAAACGGTGGCGTAGTGGCTGAGAATGCGGGCCGGCACTTCACCGCGATCGAGCCATTGGGCCAGTTCCTGATCGGCAAATTGCACCCCACCGGAACCGGGATAGCCCTGCTGGAACGCTTCCCAGGCATTGAGGGCATAGCCAGAAACGGGAATTTCCAACAAGTGGGCCACCAAAAAATGGCCCGCCTCGTGGTGCAAAATCCGATCGCGGTGGGCAGCCGAGCGATGGGCAAACCAGTCCACCAACAATGTGCCGCCCCGACCTTGCCACCCAAAGCGATCGACCGCCGCCAATCCCAACAAACCAGCGGTGAACAGGGCTGGCACTTCCGCCGGGAGCGCAATCAAGGGGCCAAACAGGCTAGACAAGGTGACCACAAACACCCCGATCGCAACCAGATTGAGCGTGATGTTTCCCATAGCGGCGGTGGCAAAGTGGCCAAAAACGGTATAAAGAACAGTATTTGTAGCTTAATAGTTTTTTCATAGAAACCCCTATCATGAGCGGAATTCCCCAGGATTTAGCCGAGGCGATCGCCCAAGCCCGCAGTGCCACCCTTGCCGCCTTGGATGAGGGGCTAACGCTCATTCAGGTGGAATTGGTTTTGCCGGAGCTGAAAGTGATGCCCGTGGCGGAAAGTTTCCTCGCGGCCTTGGAACCCTGGGGCGATCGGCTCAAAATCTTCTTCCCCGACGCGGGGGCGGCCGCCTTGGCCCGGCGCGATTGGGGCGATCGCCCCTTTCGGATCACCGATGTGGGGTCGGGGCGCACGCCCATGACCGGCAAGGTGCAACCGGAGGATGGCATCTTTCTGTTCATTGAACCGTCGGCCGTGGAAGTGACTCAGGTGGAGCAACTGTGCCAAGAGGCGGGCGATCGACCCGTGATTTTCTTGAATCCTCGGATGGAAGACCTGGCGATCATTGGCATTGGCTACGCGGGCCGGCAACTGCGCGATCGATTCTTAAACCGAATTGTCACGGCCTATTATTTGCGCCCGATCGAAGGAGCAGCCGTGCGGCGGGCTTTCCCGGGCCAGTGGGAAGTGTGGCTGGAACCCGCTGACGAGAATGCTGATTATCAATTGGTGGCCACCCGTCCCCAACGGCCCGCTGGCGAGGCCTTGGATGAAATCTTGCTGCAAGCCACTGGCGGCCAAGACACCAACAGCCCCAACGCGGCCGTGAACGCGGCGGCCCAGCGCCAAGGCTTCCTGGGGCAATTGCAAAATTTCCTGAAGGCCCTCAGCAACTAGACCTTTCGCAGTTAGGGCTTCCGCCATTGGGACTGAAGATGAGGGGGAGCGGGAAGCAGATTTGAACACAAGCCATCGGGTCGATCGAGTCCGGCTGCGATGGCTAGTTTTGCGAACTCCAACCCATCCAAACAAGGGGTTTAAACCCCTTGTCCCCACGATCAGGCAACGGCAGCGCGATCGGCTGGATCGGGTCGATCGAGTCCGGCTGCGATGGCTAATTGTTCTAACTCCAACCCATCCAAACAAGGGGTTTAAACCCTTTGTCCCCACGATCGAACAGCGGCAACTCGATCAACTAAATCGGCTTGATCAGCTACAGTCGTCACCGTAACTTGTGACGATTCTCACGGGTGATCGTGGATCAGGTATTAAGCGGTCAAAACCCGATGGCGCTAAGCTGTAAGTCGAATTAACGGCGGTCTGCGAGGAACTCCCCCATCAGATCGCGATCGTGAACTGGCATGTTGGGGCGATCGCACGTCAAGATAATAGGTATGGATGCGACTTCAGCGACTCGAAAAATTGTCATTGGTGATGTCCACGGACAATACGATGGCTTAATGCACTTGTTGGGCTTGATTGCACCTGGCCAGGATGATCAGCTCTGCTTTGTGGGTGATTTAATCGATCGCGGCCCCAAAAGTGCCCAGGTGGTGGATTTCGTGATGCATAGCCCCTACCAATGCTTGCTGGGGAATCACGAACGCATGTTGCTGGACATTTTGCACGAGGGTCAAGTGCTGCAACAACCGCTGCAAGCCTGGCTCTTCAGCGGCGGACAAATGACCCTGGTGAGCTACCAAGATTTTTATGGCGAGCCGGGAATTCCCCACGCGCACTTTGATTGGATGCGATCGCTCCCCCTTTACGTTGATTGGGGTGACTATTGGATCGTCCATGCGGGGGTGGATCCCACTTTGCCCTTAGATGTGCAAGGCATTCAGCAGTTTTGTTGGATCCGTGACTCGTTCCACAGCTTCCCTCAGCCCTACTTCAACGACAAAACGATCGTGACGGGCCACACCATCACCTTCACACTCCCGGGCATTGAACCGGGGCAATTGGCTCGGGGGCCCGGCTGGCTGGACATTGACACCGGAGCCTATCACCCCCGTAGCGGTTGGTTGACGGGCGTTGACCTCACTCAGCAAATGGTCTACCAGGTCAATATTTATCGCAGTGAAACCCGAATTCGGCCCCTGGCGGAAGCGACGATTTCGATCATGCCAGAGGCCGTGGTGGGTCGATTCTAGGGGCGATCGCCCGTTTCTAGCGCCCGTTTTCAGTGCCCGTTTTCAGTGCCCGTTTCTAGCGCCCGTTTTCAGTGCCCATTTTCAGTGCCTGGCCGCTAGCGCAGGGCCGCCTGAACAAATCCTTGATATTCCGCATTGTCCAGTCCCATGCCATTGCTGCCGTTGGGGCCAATCAGTTGCAGCAATCGTGCCACCCGTTCATCGCTGTTGGGGTGGGTGCTGAGGATGGCAGGCGGCTCCCGCCGACTACGAAGTTTTTGTAAAAAGCTGGGCAACCCGATCGGGGCATATTGGGCCCGTTGCAGCAGGGTCACCCCCACCTGATCCGATTCAAATTCCGCTTGACGACTGCGGGGCAAATTTAACGCCAACTCCACACCCAAGCTGGTGGCCCGGCGGCGATCGAGACCCGTGGCACTCAAAATTCCGTCCGACAGGGCCCGGCTCCGCAGGTTTTTCACCACATGGCGCTCGGTGATGTGGCCAATTTCGTGGGCCATTACGCCAGCGAGTTCCGCTTCGTTCTCGGCCGCAACCATCAGCCCCAAATTGACATAAACAAAACCGCCCATGGTGGCAAAGGCGTTGATATCGCGGCTGTTGACCACCCGAAAGGTGTAGGGGATGTTGGGGCGGCTGCTGACGGCGGCGAGGCGCTGCCCGATCGAGTCCACCAGCCGATTGAGGGGACTGTTATTCACCAATCGCAATTGGCGGCTCAGTTCCCGATCGATCTGTCGCCCTAAATCCACTTCTTGGGCATCGGAAAGATTCGAGAGTTGATAGACTTCAAAGCCGCGTCGGAGCAGGTCTAACCAATCGACCGCTTGGACGATTGGTGGTGTGCTGAGGGTGGTGATCACGGCCGCACAAAGGGCCAGCAAACCGTAAATCCAGCGGCGCGATCGCCCGGAGGTGAGGAAAGTCATAGCTTTAGTTTCTTTTCCGATCCCTTTTCCCATCTATCATTGACCGGGATGCCGAAAAACTGCGGGATTCGATCGGCCACTGACGCGATCGACCAATCCTGCACTAGGCTGCTCTGAATCACGGAATTTCCCATTCTCAAGATCCAACGACGCTGTACTTTGGAGATAGAAATCAGCGGGGTTTCATTAGCGGTCGAAATTGCCCAAATTCAACCATTCCCATCGCCAACATTTCCCACCTTCAGCATTTCCAACATTCTTCAGCATTTAAAACTCCCAGGATTCAGCATTTCCAGGATTTAGCATTTCCAACACAAGGGTTAACCAACAGCTAGGCAAGGATTGAGGTATTGGCGTGGAAACAGCGGAGCAAGCAAATCAGCAGGTGAACCCAATCCAAATCACCTATCCTGAGAAAACGGTGCATCGAGCCGCGCGTGCTGTCCGCTGTGCGCCGTTTGGGGTGAAGTTCTACGAGTCCATGCGCAGTCGCAGTGTGGCGATCGCGGAGTTGGTGGGTGCGGCGGCTGTGCAACAATCAATGACCCGATCGCCCTTGAGCGAATTGACCGCAGAAAACGAACTGATGTGGCTAATTCAGGTGGGGATGTTACGACGGGAGGTTGATGGTCAAGGTTTGACCGATCGATTCCGGCTCACACCCCTGGGGTTTTTGTTGCTCGATCGGTGGCAAACGAACCCCGCCGCCTGGACTCAGGGCCGATGGGGCGATCGCCTGCGGAATAGTCTGTGGCGCTGGGGACGATGGCCCCTCTAAGCTTCGTCTTCTCGTGATCATTGCTCAGTTTCAGCTTCCAGTTCTGTCGCCCGGCTTCGGCCCGGATTTCGACGCGAACTTCGGCAAATCCTTCCCCGCCGTGGTGAAGGCCCTTGCCCCTTAAAACATTTCAGTAATCGCAGTATTGGGATAACCGATCGTTTATCGGTTCCGAAGTTGAAGTTTATGGACACACAGGCTCTCAAAGCAATTTTGCTGATCGGCACAGGTAACGCGGCCGGGAAGTCGCTGTTGGCTTCGGCGCTCGGTCGGCTGCTGTATCGACGGGGCCTGAAGGTGGCTCCCTTCCAGGCCCAAAGCACCTCCTCGATGCTCTACACCACCAACCAAGGGGAACAAATCGCCTATTTTCAGGCGGTGCAAGCCTGGGCGGCCCGCACGGAACCCCAAGCGGATTTCAATCCCCGTTGTCCCGGTGATCAGTCTCCGGAACGGGTCTGGGCAGTGCTCAAACAATCCCTTGAGCGGTTAACTCAGTCCTTTGATGTGTTGGTGGCCGATGGGGTGGGCAGCCCGGCCGATGCATATTTGACGGGGCAGGATGTTTGTAACTTGCACTTGGCGCAAACCCTGAATGCGCCTGTGGTGTTGGTGGTGGATGCCGATCGGGGGGGCTGGTTGGCCAGCGCGATCGGGACGTTGGAGCTGATGGATCCAACCGAAAAAGCATTGGTACGGGCGATCATCATCAACAAATATCGGGGGAATCCCGATCGGCTCAAGCCCGGTCGCGATTGGTTGGAACAGCGCACCGGAATTCCCGTGGTGGGGGTCATGCCTTGGCTCCAGCACCTCTTCCCTTCGCCCGAGTCGATCGACCTGTTTGCTCGCCGTCGTCGTCAATCGGACATTGAAACCACGATCGCCGCCGTCCGCTTGCCTCACATCGCCAGCTTCAGCGATCTGGATCCGCTGTCGGCCGAGCCAACGGTTTCCCTTCGCTACATTGATTTGGGTCAAGAATTGGGCTATCCCGACGCGGTGGTTTTGCCGCGATCGAACAACCTGGCCGAAGATCTCCAGGCCCTACACCAATCAGGCTTTGCGGAAGATCTCCAGCAATACGCGATCGCGGGCGGCACGATCTTGGGCATTGGTGAAGGATTCCAGATGCTGGGTCGCCAGGTGGTGCAACTACAAGGGCTAGACACCGCTTCCCAAGAGCTGATGGGGCTGGATCTGTTGCCCATCTCCAGCATCACCACAGGCGACTGGATCGATCGGGAACGCCAGGCCACCTCCAACTATCCCCAAGCGGGCTTACCGGTCACCAGCCGTGAATTTCGCCAAAGCTACACCCAAATTCTGGACAGCCAAAGCGTACAGTCTCTCTTTGACGATTCCAAGCTGGGCGTGGTGTCCAGCAGCCAACTGGTTTGGGGAACCTATCTGACGGACATTTTTGATAGCAGTCCTTGGCGGCGGGCTTGGCTCAATCGTTTGCGTCACCAACGGGGTCTGTCTTCCTTGCCCACGGGAATTCCCGACTACCGGGAACACCGGGATATGTTGCTGGACTCACTAGCCGACGATGTGGCAGTCAACATCAATCTCGATCGACTCTGGGCTGCGATTGGCCTTTAGTTCAAATAACGCAACAGAATGAGCAGCTCAAGACGCGACTCAGGATGCTGCTCCAGAAAATGGGTGACCTGGGATTCGAACCCAGAACCAGCGGATTAAGAGTCCGATGCGCTGCCGTTGCGCCAGTCACCCTGGTTGCTTGTGGGTCAAGCTTGTTTATATTGCCAAAGATGCTGAAAAAGTTCAAGCACCTTTGCCAGAATTCACCCAGAATGGGAATGGAAAACACGATCGCCCCCGCCCAGGATCGCGATCAGTCAGCAAATTAGCCCCTCAGCGGCGAGACTTTCAGGCGCTAGACTCTCAAGCGCTAGATTTTCAACCAAAGCACAATAAGGTTAGTTTGCCGTTTCCAAGCTTGGCATTTCCCGATCGGCTCATCCCCAGCATCTGCCAACCCCCGCGCAACCCGCCCAACCTGCTGCCCGATCGTTCCTTGGCAGCCGCTGGCGGCGATGCCCAGTGGCGAAAAGCGGCCAGTTCCGCGATTGGGGCCCCGCAATTCGGGATGAGTGATACCTTGGCTAGAGTTGGCATTCACGGCGGCGAGTTGGGAGAGCAAGGTTATGAGCGATCGCGATGGGTCCGGCATCTTGGCCAGTCCCGAGGTTTCCAGACTCAATGCTGAAATCGATCGCCTCAATGCCCACAACGCTGCCCTTCGTCTTCAGCAGGAACTGTTGGGCAGTTGGATCGTGACAGCCCGAATGACCGCCGCCACCGGCTTGGTGTTGCGGGCCCTGACTCAACAGATCTTGGAAGCCCTGCAATCCCTGTGCCTGGCAGAACAGGGTAGTATTTTTCTCCTCGATGAGCACCTGCAAGCCACGGAATGTTTGTTGGCCCGAGGCTCCACCATTCGGGAGCAAAAGCGAGAAATCGTTAACCAAATTCTGAAAGAAGGGCTGGCGGCCTGGACGATTCAGCACCGACAAATCGCGATCGTGATGGACACCATGACCGATGAGCGGTGGTTGCAACTGCCCAACCAACCCTACACGGTGCGATCGGCCCTTTGCATTCCCATCCAGCGCGGAAAGCGGCTGTTGGCGCTGGCCACCCTCATGCATAGCCAACCGCACCACTTCACCCCCTTGCGTGTGGAGCAGGCCCAATTTGCCGCCGACGCGATCGCCCTCAACTTGGAAAACGCCTTGCTCTATGACCAGCTCACCAGCACCCTAACCGAAAGCAAAGAGGATCCCCTCAGCCACGAAGCGCCGTCCTTTGGGGGCGAGTCCAACGCCTTGCCCTCCTTGGCTAACCCCTTTGAAGACTCGATCGCCAGCTCCAACATTCTCCCCAGCAGCATCCAAAGCGCCGTCAACGCCAGCGAAGCCCGCGGCCTCGAAGAAACCGGCCTTTACATCACCACCGCCGAAGGACGATTGCGTTACGTCAACCGCTGCTTTGCCCAAATTTTTGGCTATCGGCGGCGCGAATTGGCCCGGGTCGAATCCATCCTGGACTTAATTCCCGTGGACTATCAAGCCATGCTGGTTCACAAGCTGGAAGACTGCATTCGCGATAACCAGCGCCCCTTAAGTTGCCTGTTGCCGGGCTTGCATCGATCGGGGCGGTTGATTGGCCTCGACCTATACGGCGAGCGGATTCACTTTTCCGGCGAACCGGGCGTGATCGGCATGGTGCGCCGGGTCGATTCATCACCCTATCGCACAGGTAACACGGTTTAAACCGTTTAAAAAGAGTTCGCCCGTAGCTTGCTTACTAGTGAGGTGGGCAATGCCCTACCGGTACTGGCTCTATTCTTGTTGCGCTCCTGCCCGATCGCGCCCCGGAGTCGTGGTGGTTAGTAGTGGTTACCCACCTTGCGATGGTGGACGGCCGTGAGGGCATCTTCCTTCGAGACCCGACCGTTATCGACGGCGCTGTAGACCAGCCAGTGATCCCCGCAATCCATCCGGCTGCTGACCTGGCATTCCAGATAGGCCAGCGCGTCGCTGAGGATGGGGGATCCGTTGGTGGCCTGCTGGGTTTCCACGCCGGCAAAACGGTCTTCACCGGGGCCAAACCGCTTCAGGAAGTGCCGCATCAGGTGGCCATAGTTGCCTTCTTCCAAGATGTTTAGCACAAAGCGATCGCCCACTTGCATCAACGACTCGATCGCCCGATCTTTAGCCACCGCGATCGTAATTCCCAGGGGCTGGAAGCTGGCTTGCACCACCCAAGAGGCCAACATGGCGCTGGCCACATCGCCCTTCTTGGCCGTGATGATATACAAGCCACCGCTCAAGCGGCCCAAGGCCTTATCCAAATCAGAATCCAGGGACTTCATTTGCTTGACGGTCTCTTTGACCATCAACGCCTGGCCCAAGTCCGTGCCCGCTTCTTCGCAGAGTTGATAGGTGAAAGCTTGGGGCTTGGTGCTAATCCGAATCACATCGAAGGCTGGCTTCAGTCCCAAATCCCGGAAGCGGTTAAACAGGGGATAGCTCGGCTCGTCTTGGCCACCGCCAGACTCAAACACACCAATCCGCTGCTTGTTGTTGGCCACGGTCAAGATGGTGCCGATCGCCGCTTCGCATTCTCCTTGGGGCGGCGCAGCCAAAACCAGCGCCACCGATCGCTCCACCAACTCCCGCAACTCCTGGGGATCGGCCGCCTTCAGATCCATCATTTCCACAGCCACACCGGTTTTGGTGATCCCCTTGGCGATCGACTGGGACAGCCGATCGCTGTAGCCATAGTCAGACACATAGAACACGGCGGCGGTGGTTTCCGCTTCGGCCTTGGTTTGGCTCCAGTGGCGATAGCGACCGGTGAGTTCAACCACGTTGTGGCGCAACAGGGGGCCGTGACCCGTGGCGATCGTGTGGTAGCCGGGGAGGGCATCCATCCGCTTCATGGCTCCCAAGACCGATCGAGCATTGGGGGCCATCAGGCATTCGTAATAGAACCGAAAATCCGGTTCGATCGCCCCCAAGTCCGCATCAAACAGGTCATCGCTGCAATAGTGCATCCCAAAGGCATCGCAGGTGTAGAGGGTCTGCGTCCCGTGGTCATAGGTAAAGATCGTGTCTGGCCAATGGAGATTGGGTGCATTCAAAAACTCCAGCACATGCCCTTGGCCCAAATCCAGGCTCTCGCCACTTTTCACCAGCAGTTTGCTGAAGGGCTGGTGAATCAGATTTTCCAAAAACTGAATCGCCACCTTGGAAGCCACCACGGTGATCTGAGGATTCAGGGCCAGCAAATCCGCCACTAGGCCGCTGTGATCCGGTTCCGTATGGCTCACCACCAAGTAATCAATCTGGGCCGGGTCGATCGCGCCCTTCAGAGTATCCAGATAGAGTTGGCGGAATTTGGCGTGGGAGGTGTCCACCAGGGCCACCTTGTCCCCACGAATCAGGAAGGAGTTATAGGTTGTGCCGTTTTGCAGGCCAAATTCAATATCAAAGCGATCGCGATCCCAGTCCAGCGATCGAATCGTCAGGGTTTGGGCGGCAATCTCGGCGGTTTGAATCGTCAACCGCTTCTCGGTTTGCGGACGTTCTGTGGCGACAACCATGCTCGCACCTCCTGGGCTTGATCGATCTGGATGGGGGATTTGTTAAGTTGTTTTACCTATCTTGACACAAGGGATACAGAAATACTGGGCGATCGGGCGGGGCGATCGTTTGCAGTCGTGATGCTGAAAATCGGCACGACTTATAGATCGAGGGCTGATCATTATTCTCTATAGCAATCATGCCATCTAAATGTTATTCCATTCGATGACTACTTCATCGAATTAGCTCTACATCGTTGGCACTCACTCACTCCGGATTTGAAAGAGTGTGCAGAAGAAGCAAGAATAAAGTCAGATGATTTATTAGGTTCGTAGACTTTTGCGCAAATATAGTCGAAGACTAGACTTCTCCAGTATGGGCATTTTGTGCTGTAGTGATATTTTTCGCCTTTATTCTTTGCAATATACTGAATCTTCCAGTGATCGCCTAAAAACCTGGCTGGATCTTTTGCTATAAGGTTTGCTTCTGTTTCCTTTTTTATGATTATTTCCTGCTGTCTTTTGATTACTGTATTCAAGTCTTGATTTTCTTGGCTTGCAAGTTGTAGTTGTTCAGTAAGTTCTTGATTTTTATTTTGAAATTCGTGATTTAGAATGGATTGATATTCAAGGCTTTTAAGGAGAGAGTTGTGATCGTCTCTTAGCTCGCGGAAACGATTTTGGAGCGCATAGTTTACATTGAAGGGATCTGCAATTGACTTATCAAAGATTTTATTGAAAAGTTGCTCAAATCTCTTTAAGAAGATTAATTCATGGATGGGGACTTTACTTTTGTGGATCTCAATAAAGGCTGTAGTTATATCAACCAAGGCATAACTGATATCAGGGTCTGAGTGGCATTTATCAAGAAATTCAATCAAGCTATCTAGATACTTCTCTATGATATAGCTTGCCTTTAGCTTATTTGATTTTTTAGCCGCTTCTTGAATATCGTATAATTTCTGATGTGAAGATCTTTTTTCAGATCGAATCTCCTCAGAAAACCACGTTGATTTTGACAAATTACTTGCCAAGAATTCTGCGATTTTATCTTTCTTTTCAGGCTGCCCAGAAGCCATGCTACGAATTAAGTCTAAGCACAGTTCAATTTTCGCTTCTAGTGCAATCTTCTCGTCTAGTGAGAATTTATTTTTGTTTTCTATGAAACTATTTATTTCTTGATCGTTGCTGGCTTGTAGCTGCACAATAGCCTCATCAAGCTCTCCCGAACATATTTTTTTCAGCAGATACCATACAAGATTAATTGGAAGCTTGTGCTGCACTTTCCACCATATAAAAAGCCAATAAAATAAGACCTTAAGAATAAATAGAAAAATCGTCAGAAATTGTATGGGTCGTTCTCGGAGAGAAATCTTGCTCAGATTGTGGTGTAAGAAAGCTTTTTGTTGATCCGGACTATTTTGTATATTGATTTGAAGCTGAATAGCATCTCTACCAGCTTGGGAAACCTGACCAGAGATGTTAGAGTTCTGAATCTGCTGATCTTGATCGAATTTTGAGTTACTAGACCCCATAGAAGGTCACTTTGACTTACGGGTTAGCAGCAGTAGTCCAAAGTAAGACTTGATCCAGCAATGGTTTAGCCAAATTGTAAATATCGCTTGCAGAGCGAATTGCATCGAGTGCGCGCTGTAGACTTCCAGAAATATACGACTTGTCTGGATCGGGTTCAGTTACAGCAACTTTCGCAGCCTCAAGGGAAGATGTAGCCTTGGCTTTATTAGGTTCTGAGAGTGAAGGCGCATTATTAACAATGCTGAGAACCTGACTTAGTAAGTCTGCTGCGTCGGTTGCAGAAATTTGCTGCTCAGATTGACTTTGTGAACACTGCATCACTTGGTTCAAATTGCGGCCCGCCTGGGCTACTTGACCAGAAACTGATGTATTAGAGATATTTTGCGACTGTGTAGGTTGCTCAGGAGTCTTCTTTTTGCCAAAGCCAAACATTACTCAGTCCTCCTTGCCGAATTCTCCCTAGTTTAGCAAAGAGGATTGAGTCTGTGTTTGATGGCTCACTTGATTGGTTAGATCACTGAGTCCTTTAGTTGTTGCTCGATGCCTTGGTTTCGTCGATCACGGCGTATTGGACTTTATAGGAAGACTTCACCGCCTCGATCGTAGCGGCCATCAGCGCTTCAAAGGGATCTTTGGGTTTGTCAGCAGCGACGATCGGGCTGCTTGCGCCTGCCAAGAACTTCGCCGGATCCGTCACCACCCAACCTTGGGCCGTGAGCTGACGAACTTCAAAGTGCAAGTGTGGCCCCGTGGACATGCCCGTGCTGCCCACACGCCCAATCACTTCCCCTTGCTTAACCGTAGCTCCCGGCTTCACAAAGATTTCTGATAAGTGACCGTAAAGGGTCTTTTGCGTGTCGCCATGATCCAACACCACCGTTAGCCCATAGCCCCCCAAAAAGCCCCCGATCGAGACCTTGCCATCCAACACCGCCACCACAGGCGCGCCCAAGGGAGCCGAAAGGTCAGTGCCCGCGTGAAACCGGCTGTAGCCCAAGATCGGATGCACCCGCCAACCAAAGGAGGAGGAAATCGGAGCCAGGCTGGTGAGCGGGAACAGCATTTTCAGGTTGCCATTGCCCAACAGGCCCTTGGGGCGACTGCTGCGGAAATAGTAGCTGTTAGCATCGAAGTTCACGCCGTTTAAGCCCACGGTTAGGGGGCCGATTTTCACGGAAATGGGCGATTGGGCCGGCAGGGCACTGCCCACGGAACCAAGGCGCATGGGGCTGCCCATTTGCAGGTGGGAACCCCGATCGCCCGTGGGAATGGCCACAATTCCGGGGTGGCCAGCTTGGCCGGGTTGCCCAGGCGATCGGGTCACGGTGCAACCGGCGCTGAGGCGGCCGCCCACACTGGCACAACCGGTGGAGCGTTCCGTAAATTGAATTTCGCTGGGCGGGGCCTGGCGTTGGGTGGCTCCCAAGTTGAAATCACTGGACTGGTCGATCGGGCCGCGGCTGGTGGAGCGCTCTTCCGGGGAAGGGGCCAGGCGAGGCACGTTCGGTAGTTCCCGTTGGGGAGTCCGCTCCACGGCCGGTGCGGGCCGCTCAATTCGGGCTGGGCGATCGGGCTGGGCGGCGGGCTTCGGCTCCGGAGGTGCAGCGGGTGCTTCCGGGACCAAGTCTGCGGAACCGCCGCTGGGGGCCGCGTCGATCGCCCGGATTGGGGTTGCCAGTCCGCCGAGCAAGCTGGTCATTGCGCCAACCCACCCGAGACCTTGCAAAATGCGACGGCGACGGCGTTGGAGACGGGTGGGGAAGTTGGGGCGGTGGTTCATGGCGCGGTTGGGAGCGCAATGCATGGCGTAATGGGACGGGGACAGCAAAAACAGCGTGAAAGACCTTGTTCCAGAAGGAGCGCAGTGGGCTTCGGGCGGGTGAGCCGCTGGGGAAGCGTCACCGAGCCTTAGACGGCGTGATCGCCCAAAATGTTCAGAAAATGTTGAGCCACGGTCTGAAATTACAGCCAAAAACGGCTAACGCACCCTTTGACCGGGGCTTTGGAGCCAGGACAGTTGCCAAAGCCTGAGGACGTTACTGCTCTCTTCAGGAATGGCAATGACGGGTCAGGGGGTTCCGGCTCAGTCCTCAGTCATGATAGCAAGGGAAAAAGCAAAAGCGCTTAACACAACCTCGCGGAAATCGAAAAGACTATTCAAGGATTCTTTAAACAATCCGTAACCTCGCCACTGTCTGGGCTGGGGGGGTCAGGCGATTGGGGCGATCGCGCATAGCCTAACCGCACCGCGCCGGGGGGGAGATGCAATTCCGCAGCCAGTTGATCGGAAAACTTGACCCGCAGTTCTCCGCGCGGGGTAATGCCCACGGCGATTCCGGTGCGATCGCCCACTTGCACCGATCGCCCGCAGGTTTCCAGCAGTTCCAAATAATCCGCCAAAAAACTTTCGATGCCGCCCGTCTGGAGTTGTCGATCGCCCCGGTCTAAACCCGCGATCACCAGGGCCGCCAACTCCGCCAGCGATCGAATCGGTGGCCCACCCTCCGCAGGGAAATCAGTCGGCGGCAATAGGGGCGGGGTGTTCAGTTGATTCGCCTGATTCGCCAACGCACCGGCCCCATTCAGCGGATGAGAGCCATCGGAGACATTGAACGAGTCCGATGAGCGATCAGCCCAATGATCCAAAAGACCTAAAGGATCTAGGCGATCTACTACTTGACGATCTACTAATTGATCTGGTTGATCTGGTTGATCATGCAATCGTTCTGGAAACGCCAGCGCTGGAAACAACTCCGTGGCATTGATCCCCGTCTCGGGAACCGGATTAGCCCAATTCAGCCCCAATCCCGTGACCGCGCGGGCAATCTTGCCACCCACCAGCCGGGTTTCCGTCAGCAACCCGCCCCACTTGCGTCCCCGAACGACCAAATCGTTGGGCCACTTCAGCGCCACCGGCACACCCCGATCGCGCAGGGTTTGCCCCAGGCCCCAAGCGGCCGCCAAGGTCAGTTGGGCCCCATCTTCCGGCAGCAACTGGGGGGCAAAATAGCGCGATAGATACAACCCGCCCAAGGGTGACGACCATTGGCGGCCCCACTGCCCCCGCCCCGCCGACTGTTGCAGCGCAATCACGATCGTCCCTGGTTGGGCCCCCGCTTGGGCCAGCTCCCAGGCCACCTGATTGGTGGAGCCGGTTTCCGCTAGCACCTGCAACTTGGGCAACCGAACACCGAGCCGTGCCGTTTCGCGCAACACGGCGGCACTGAACTCTGCGGGGTCGATCGGGCTGGTTTCCAACACCAATAGTTTTCTAATTGCTTTCTGATTTTTGAGGTCGTGATTGCAGCGATCGCCCTTTACCCTACCGCGATCGGGTCATCCAGCGGATCGCCCCCATTTCATCCTCTTGCACAAACCGAATTGGATGTGTTGCCTGGTCGTTGAGCAACCCAACCAGCAGATGAAGCCTCAAGCCAAAACAGCGACGACGATTGCGATAGTGTTCTGAGCAGATCCGAAATCGCTTCAAGTGACGAATGGCGCGCTCAAAATGCCATTAGACCTCTTGCGCGAATCAGCTCACAGCTCTCATCCCCCAACCCCTTCTCCCCAGGAGGGCGCAGGGGAGCCAGAAATCGGGAATAGCGACGATTTTGTTGTTGGTTGTCAAGTCCCTCTCCCGACTTGGGAGAGGGATTTAGGGTGAGGGTTTTGATTGATGCAAGAGGTCTATTGACTAACGCCATTAACCAATCGTTAGGCATCTGGCGATCGACTAATGGTTGCGATTGTATTTTTTGAGGGGCCGATCGCCCTTGGAAGGGGAAGGGGAACGATAAAATGTGGTCTGGTTGTGGTCTGGTTACGGACAAGGGCGCAGCGCTGAGGATCGCAACCGGTCATTAGCGGCCGATCGCTGGCTGCTCATGGGTTGCAAGGGGCTGCGGTTGTCCGTACGGGCTGAAGGATGACATTCAGGCGAGGGTTTGGTTTATGGCTTTGACGGATTTGCCGATCGCGCTGATTTTGTATGTGGCGCTCGCGGGGGCCTACCTGGTGGTGTTGCCGCTGGGTCTCTACGTTTATCTACAAAAACGGTGGTATGTGGCTAGCTCGATCGAGCGGCTCTTGGCCTACTTTGCGGTGTTTTTGTTCTTCCCCGGGCTGCTGCTGTTGTCGCCGTTTTTGAATCTGCGTCCCCAACGTCGGGCCATTTGATGCCTAGAGCGATACCTATGATGCCTCGATTGGCCCACTTGGGCGATCGAGCCAGGGTGATGGGTTGGATGATGGTGAGCAATCGTGAGCAATTGACAGGGGCGATCGAGCAAACATGCGGCGAATTGACGCGATTCTGATTGGGTTAGGTGTCTTTTTGGGTGGGGGTCTGGTCTATGGACTCCTGCAACTGGTGGGCGTTGATGCCACCAATGCGGGCATCTGGACTCAGGCCGCGTTGGTAGTAGGATTGATGGGCTGGTTGCTGACCTATCTGGCGCGGGCCTTGACCCAAAAGATGACCTACTCCCAGCAGTTGCAAGACTACAAAGACGCAGTTTTGCAAAAGCAGTTGGAAGCGTTGTCACCAGAAGAGCTGGCCGCGTTGCAAGCTCGCTTGGAAGCGGAAGCGGCGGAAACGGATCGATCGAACCCGACCCATCCGTCACCCTAATCCGCATTCTTCGCCACCAACGCGCCGCCCGTTCCCCCCAATTCAAAGCCAGCATCCTCAGCCCCCAACAAGGGTTCACCCTGAATCCAGCCTGTGGGCAAAGTTGCTGGCCGTTTTTGATGTCCTGACCACCGAGTTGATCGATCGCCTGTCACCATGACCGTCTCTGTTTCTGAACGTTTTGCCACCCTGCGCCAAGCCGGACGCTGTGCCCTGATCCCTTTCATCACCGCCGGGGATCCGAATTTGGCAACAACGGAGGCGGCCCTGCGGCGACTCGATCGGGCAGGGGCCGACCTGATTGAACTGGGCGTGCCCTACTCCGACCCCCTAGCGGACGGCCCCACCATTCAAGCGGCCGCCACTCGGGCCTTGGCCAACGGCACTCGCCTTGATGATGTGTTGGCACTGGTGCAGCGGGTTTCGCCGGAACTGTCCGCCCCGATCGTCCTGTTCACCTACTACAACCCAATTCTGAATCGAGGAATTGAGCAATTCATTCAAGACGTGAAAGCGGCTGGGGCGGCGGGCCTGGTCGTGCCAGACTTGCCCCTCGAAGAAGCGGACGGCCTGCTGAAGCCAGCGGCGGCAGCGGGCTTGGAAGTCACACTGTTGGTGGCCCCGACGAGTTCCAAGGATCGCATTGAAGCCATCGCCCAGCAGTCCCAAGGGTTTATCTACCTGGTCAGTGTGACCGGGGTAACGGGGATGCGCAGCGAAATGCACGGGCGCGTTTCCGAAATTTTGGCCGCCATGCGCCAGGTTACCGATAAACCGATCGGGGTGGGCTTTGGCATTTCCTCGCCGGAGCAAGCGGTGCAGGTGCGGACTTGGGGGGCTGATGCGGCGATCGTGGGCAGTGCCTTTGTGAAGCGGCTGGCCGACGGCACACCGGAAGAGGGCTTAGCCGCCGTTGAAGCGTTCTGCCGGGATTTACGAGCCGCCCTTGATCAATAAAAATCAACCAACTAGATCAACAACGAACTAGATCAACAAACTAAAGATCAATCAACTAGGCCAATTCGATTGAGGCAAATTCCATTCCCTCAACAGAAATAGTCCAAGTCAAGCAGTCCAAGTAGGGGCGTACGGCCGTACGCCCTTATCAAGTTGGCCGGTGGAACTGGTCAGTGGCAATTTTGAGCAATTGTTTTGAACAATTCTTGAGCAATTGTAATGAATTGCCCCTACACCCAGTCGGCCATGGATTCCCAACTGTGGCGCAATTGGCTGCTCAATAATCCATTTTCCGATCGCCGATTGCGGCGGCGGGATTTGGCAGCATTCGAGCGTTTCCGCGATCGCTTGTCAACCACAATTTTCCTCAGGTCGATCGCATCGTCCCAAGAGTGAAATCGGTCAGGAAAAGTTCGCTGAGTCATGATTCTGGCCTCCCAAAATTGACGTTGGGGGAATTGCCAGCCCAGTTGCTGGCTTTTAGAGATGCAGCCCCGTCGTCGATGGAATGATCCCAGTGCAATCCAGCTTCATCGTCGAAGCGAGCTAGGGATGTGGACGCAAATCTCTAGGGTATTGTTCTGCGAATTGGGAACCCAATCCGGTTAACTCCGCCAGAAGCCCCCAGTTCGATCGTACCGCTTTTTCTCAGGGGCGGCGACTCATAAATCTTGATTCCTCAGGAATGAAGTTTCCAGAATTGTCCAAGGAATTCCAGCCCAAATTACTTATTGGGCTAAGTGATCACGCACCAACTGGCGCAATGCTTGTTCAGCAGCAATTTCATCTTGCTGAGCCTCTGCCAAAAATTGATACAAATACGCTTTTTCTACCCAAGGAAAAATGGGGCTAAATTCTGATTCTTGATAATCCCCATTTTCCAAAATAAAAATGCGCCAATCACGGCCGTTATATCGCCACAGTTCTGGAACGCCCATCGCGGCATAGAGCCGATTTTTATCAATATCCGTGTGGGTGATATCCACTTCCACTACCAGATCCGGCGGAGGATCAGTCGCAAAATCAACTCTTCGACCCGCAACCCGTGCTTGATTTTGAATGTAGTAAGCACAATCAGGTTCTGAGCTGCGATCAAGCTCTTCACGCTCAATCCGAGTAGATCCCATTGTTTTAATTTTCAGACCCATCTCAAAGATCATGATGATGATAAAGCGCTCAATGAGACGAATCGAAAATTCATGATCTTCCAAGGGCATAGTGATTTCTAAAACTCCATGATCATAGGTCAAGCGAGCAGAACGACGGAACGGCAGGGCATGGAGAACCTGTTGGTAAGTTTGCCAAGTTAGGCCACGCAGCGTCACACGTTTTTCGCCGATGAGTTGGGTGGGAGCCAGCGGGGCGATCGCAATCATTGCTCACAACTCCTGAAACGGTTGATCAGTTCTATTATCGCCAATGGAGCCAAGCAGTGGGCGAGCTGCCCGATCGCCCGGTGCGCAAAGGGACTGCTATGCTGAGGGCGAGCATTCTCCAATCGCCCCATGACCGACTCCGCAAAGACCTTGCTTTTGGTAGATGGCCATTCCTTGGCTTTCCGAGCATTCTATGCCTTCGTAAATGGACGAGATGGCGGCCTGCGCACTTCCACCGGCATTCCCACCAGCATTTGCTACGGATTTATTAAGGCCCTATTGGACACGATCGCCCTTGAAAAACCCCAAGCGATCGCCCTGGCTTTTGATACTCGTCAGCCCACTTTTCGCCACGAAGCCGATGCGACCTACAAGGATGGGCGGCCGGAAACTCCCGTGGAGTTTATTGAAGATATTCAGCACCTCGAAACCCTGTTGGCGGCGCTGAATTTAACCATTGTCAAAACGCCAGGTTTTGAAGCGGATGACGCGATCGGGACAATCACCCAACAGGGCATCGCGGCGGGCTATCGAGTCAAAATCTTGAGTGGCGATCGGGACTTATTTCAACTCATTAATGACCAGCAAGGCATCAGCGTTTTACACCTGGGTGGGCGCGATGTGAAGTCTTCCCGCTACAGCGAATATCGTGCGGCCCAAGTGGTGGAAAAATGGGGCGTACGTCCGGATCAGGTGGTGGATTTCAAAGCCCTTTGCGGCGACAAATCCGATAATATTCCGGGGGTGAAAGGCATTGGCGAAAAAACCGCCGCCCAGCTTCTGCAAGAGCACGAGTCCTTGGATGGCATTTATCAGGCATTAGATTCTCTGAAAAAATCCGTTAAAAGCAAATTGGAAGTCGATCGAGAAGCTGCTTACCATTCTCAGTTTTTGGCACAAATTAAATGTGATGTGCCCTTGGATTTGACCTTGGCCGACTGTGAATTAAGCGGGTTCGATCGCGCTGCCCTTACCCCTCTGCTGGAAAAACTAGAACTGAATCAGTTTTTGAAGCAAATTGAGCGTTTAGAAGCTCGATTCGGCAATGGCCAGTTAACACTGGAAGCCGAGTCAGGGGCAGCCAATGAAACGGGTTCTGCGGGCCGATCGCCCCAATTATCTAGGGGTTCCCAAACTTCGACCTCGGAAGCGGAAGATACTTGGTTTTTCAGTGCTGAAGAGACCGATGCACTCAAGGAAAATCCACCGCTACCGGCCGAATTTACCCCAGAAATTATTACTACGCCCGATCAATTGGAGGCGCTGGTTGCCGCCCTGTTGCGCTGCCAAAACCGCGACTATCCCACCGCTTGGGACACAGAAACCACCGATCTTGATCCTCGCAAGGCCGCACTGGTAGGAATTGGGGTTTGCTATGGCCATGCGGAACAATTCACGGTGGCCTATATTCCCGTGGGACACAGTACGGGAAAACAGCTCGATCGAGCACTAGTTTTGCAAGCGCTGAAACCGATTTTGGAAAGCGAAAACCATCCCAAGGTGCTGCAAAATGCCAAGTTTGATCGGGCAATTTTGCGCAGCCAAGGAATTCAACTGGCCGGGGTGATTTTTGACCCAATGCTTGCCAGTTACGTGCTGAATCCAGAAGCCAGCCATAACCTAACCGATTTGGGATTGCGCTATTTAGGGATCAGCGCCACCAGCTATCAGGATCTTGTGCCAAAGGGGCAAACCATTGCAGCGGTGAGCATTGCTGCCGTTGCCAACTATTGCGGCACGGATGTTTATAGTGCATTTCATTTGGTCAATATCCTGCGATCGCAACTGTCTAGCGAACAGGATTTGTTGCCACTGTTTGAGCAAGTGGAGCTGCCCCTTGAGCC
Source organism: Limnothrix sp. CACIAM 69d (assembly GCA_001913845.2). Classification (GTDB taxonomy): domain Bacteria; phylum Cyanobacteriota; class Cyanobacteriia; order CACIAM-69d; family CACIAM-69d; genus CACIAM-69d. The sequence continues at coordinate 66,357 of MKGP02000088.1, forward strand.
GGTTTTAGCGGCCATGGAAGGGCGAGGTATTCGGATTGACACGGCCTATTTGGCGGAATTTTCTAAGCAATTAGAAACAGACCTATTGGCGATCGAACAGCGAGCTTACGCAGCGGCTGGGGAGACTTTTAACTTAGGTTCACCCAAGCAGCTCAGTGAATTGCTGTTTGGCAAATTGGGTCTTGATCCCAAAAAGTCTCGCAAAACCAAAACCGGCTATTCCACGGATGCCGCTACCTTGGAAAAGTTAAAAGATGATCATCCCGTGGTGGAAGCGATCGTGGAGCATCGCACCTTAGCCAAACTGAAGTCTACCTATGTGGATGCGCTGCCGCAGTTGGTTTCGCCCCAAACCGATCGCGTCCATACGGACTTTAATCAAACGGTGACGGCGACGGGTCGCCTCTCTTCGTCCAATCCCAACTTGCAAAACATCCCGATTCGGACGGCCTTTAGTCGGCAAATTCGGCGGGCTTTTTTACCCAAAGCGGGCTGGCTGTTGGCCGCAGCGGACTATTCCCAAATTGAGCTAAGAATTTTGGCCCATTTGAGTCAGGAACCGGTCTTGATTGAGGCCTATCAAACAGGGCGAGATGTCCATGCTTTGACTGCGCAATTATTGCTCGATCGCCCCGACATTACCCCCGAAGAACGGCGACTGGGAAAAATCATCAACTTTGGGGTGATTTACGGCATGGGGGCACAACGGTTTGCGCGGGAAGCAGGCGTGTCGCGCATGGAAGCCAAGGAATTCATCGATCGCTTTAATCAGCGCTATCCCCAAGTCTTTGAGTATTTGCAACAAATGCAGCGCGAGGCGATCGCCCTGGGCTATGTGCATACGTTGCTGGGCCGACGGCGCTATTTTCAATTCATGAGTCCCTCGTTGAATCAATTGCGCGGCTCCGATCCCCAAGCGATCGACCTCGATCGGTTGCGGGTCAATGGTCAAAATGATGCCCAATTGTTGCGGGCGGCGGCCAACGCTCCCATTCAGGGTTCCAGCGCCGACATCATCAAAATTGCCATGATTCAACTCCATCAACGGTTGCAATCTACCCAGGCGACTTTACTGTTGCAAGTGCATGATGAATTGATCTTTGAAGTGCCTCCAGAGGAGTGGGACTTTGTGCGAGCAATCATCCAGGAAACCATGGAATCAGCAGTCACCTTGAGTGTGCCCTTGGCGGTGGAAGTTCATGCGGGCCAGAACTGGATGGAAGCAAAATAGCCTATCTGGAATGAGTGATGTAATTAGGAGTGATTTTAACTCTACTTCACCTTGCTGATTTCTTTCATCCTTAGAAATAGCTTCCTTTTAAGCCCATGAATTTGTTGCGGTAAACTGTTAGATTCGGTTCCACTTCTCGTCAATTAAAATTGGCATAGAAAATTGGCATAGACAGTTACAGACTGGCACAGAATTGATGGAGTTCAATTGAGAACCCCCATAGGATTGAGGCGATCGCGCGAATGCACTTGAAATAACCTGAGAGGATGTCTGAAAAGCCGCAATGGCTACCTTGCTTGTGGGTCTCATCCACCGACAAAGCCAAGATGCTCAAGCCTCTTGATCCCAAGACCGTTAGTGCTTGACCAGTGCCCCAAGTCGCTTCAGCCATCCTCTGAGGTTTGTTAATTCCAGTTAATTCCAACCGATCGAGACAGCAAGCTGCGTCTTTTGTCCTCAACCATTGCTGCGATCGCTTGTGTTGAATTTTGCGAGCTATTTTTTTGCCCCCGGTGGCTGGGGAACCCATGCCCGATCGCTCGCGGGAGCACTGCACCCGATCGAACCGATCGCCCTTTGTGATTGGCAACCTCCCCAACCCTTAGCCGATTGGGAACGGGGCGTGCCGGAACTGTTGACAGCCGGGCTGCAACCGGCGGCCAATGCACCCACCCTGGTCATTGTGTCCGGGTTGCCGATGCCGCCCTTTCCCGGTTGCTGCCAAATTGGGCTGTTTGTGTGGGAAACCACCCACATTCATCAAAAATTTCAGCAATTGCTCGATCGGTTCGATTACCTTTGGGTGCCGTCCCTTTGGCAACGACAGGTAGCGATCGAGTCCGGGCTTGCCCCCCAGCGCCTGGCCGTTGTGCCGGAAGGGGTTGACCCCCAAGTCTTTCAGCCCCATCCCCACCGCCCCTCAGCTTTGAATCGCGACTTGCGGCAGCGGCGCTTCCGGTTCCTTTGTGTGGGCAAATGGGAACGACGCAAGGGCATCGATCTGCTGATCCAAGCCTTTGCCAAGGCCTTTGAACCCCAAGATCCCGTGGAACTGGTGTTGCACGCCCACAACGGCTACATTCCCCACTTTGACCTCAAGGCATCGATCAACCATGCTGCAAAGCTATTGGGGGCCGAGGCCCATCGCATTTTACCCAGCTATCCGGCCGGGCGATCGGGCCTCGTGCAAGTCCTGCAAAAGGCCGATGCCTTTGTGTTGCCTACCCGGGGCGAGGCTTGGGGATTGCCCATTTTGGAAGCCATGGCCTGTGGGCTGCCCTGCATTGTCACGGACTGGAGCGGCCTGCGGGCCTATGCTCACCCGGGCAATGCTTATCTGATTCCGGTCAAAAACTTGATTCCCGTCAATGATCCGCAGTTTTTTGACCCCAACTTGGACTGGGGCCACTGGGCCGAGCCGGACTTGGATGCTCTGGTGGCCCTGATGCGGCAGGTTTATCACGATCGGGAAGCAGCCCAACAACGCGGGGCGATCGCCCGGGCCGAAGCCGCCAGCCTCTGGACTTGGGAACGAGCCGCCCACACGGCCCAACAGCAATTGGCCGCCCTGGGATTCCGCCCCGATCGCTGGCCCCCTTCGGTATCCGCCGCCGCTTAGGTGGCACTTTTGTGCGCTGATTCAGCAGAAAAGCCAAAATTTCTCCAAAACAGCGGAATTTTGGTCAAAACTAGAGAGCAATCAAAATTTTCCGTTAGTGGCTGAAACTCGCGTTTTAGGATCAGCGCCCTCTTATCGTGTCTAGGTATCTAACGCTACTCATGGGCTACCCACTCAAAGCGGATTTGCCATCAAACCAAGATGGGCTTTCACCAGATTTTCACCCCTGACCGCTATATCTAAACTCGTCGGTTTTCTCACTGGCGATTCTGTTGAGCTATTGTTGAGCCATTGATGAAGCCTCTGGTGAAACCATTGGTTAAGCTGCGGTTCATCACTCAGCTTTCGTTAAGACCCTAGCCCAGTTCTTAACCAAATCTTTAACCAAAGTTACCGCCAAATCGATCGTCGGGTGCGCCTTGCCTCTTATGGGCAAACTAATCGCTAATTTTCTAGTTCAAACCATCGCAGACAAAATCCGCAAGCTCTTTGTCTCCAGAATTGCTCTTTGATCGTCGTAACAACCGTCGTAACAAGGGTCTGAAGCTTCTTAATACCGGACAACTTGCTAACAGCAGTATCAGGGTTTCAGGTGCTTTGACGATCAACCCTAACCCCCTAAAACACCTAGTCAATATTAATTGTGATTACTATGCAATCCTCTCCTCTGCAAGTGGCGGACTTATACCCAGTCAGTGACTCGGGGCAAAATAAAACCATCCCCCTGATCTATCACCAAAATTTAGTTGCCCTGGCGGATGGTCAAAATCATATTTTGGAGCTGATCGCCCAAGGACAACCCTTAGAAACCGTTCTGACAGAATTGGCTTTACTCATTGAAGCCCACACGTCCTGCCAAACTTTTTGCGCTTTTCTATTACTAGACGCGGAAACTCAGCGATTGCGCCACGGTGCTGCGCCTAGCCTGCCGCCCGACTATAACCAATGCATTGATGGCATCCCGATCGGGCCCGTGGTGGGATCCTGCGGCACGGCTGCTTATCACAAAGCTTCCGTGATTGTTGAAGATATTGCGACCGATCCGCTGTGGGCTGAATTTCGGGATTTGGCGATCGGCTTTGACCTGCGGGCTTGTTGGTCCACGCCCATTTTGTCCTGTGAAGGTCGGGTGTTGGGAACCTTTGCGATGTATAACCCCTTTCCCCATCGCCCCAATTCCCACGATCGCAAATTGCTGATTAAGGCAACCTATTTGGCCCGTGTGGCGATCGAACGACACCAAACCGAAAAAGCCCTGCAAGCGGCGAATGAAGATTTGGAACGACAGGTCACCAAACGCACCCAAGATCTGCAATTGGTTGTGACCCGTTTGCAGCGGGAAATGCAGGAACGAGAGCGAGCAGAAGAGCAATTGCGCCAACGGACGATCGAACTCGAAGCCACCTTAGATGAGCTAAAAAAAGCCCAGCTCTGGATGGTGCAAAGCGAGAAAATGTCTTCCTTAGGTCAGTTGGTGGCCGGCATGGCCCATGAAATTAATAATCCGGTGAATTTTATCCATGGCAACCTCAAACATGTGCAAAGTCACGTGGAGTTGCTGTTAGGTTGGACAGAAAAGCTCCGCGATTGGGCCCAATCTAGTTCTTGCTCCAACCATCCTGAATTGGTGCGGATGATTACTGATTTAGATGAAGAATCGGATTTTGAATTTATTCAGGAAGATTTGCCCAAAATCCTATCTTCTATGAATATAGGAACCGAGCGGATTCGCCAAATTATTCTTTCCTTGCGCAATTTTTCGCGGACGGATGAGGCTTGTTATAAACCGGTCAACATCCATGAAGGCATTGACAGCACCTTGGCGATTTTGCAACATCGGATGAAGGCTGCACCCGACCACCCGGAAATTCAGGTGAAATGTGACTATGGCGATTTACCGGCGGTGGAATGCTATGCCAGCAATTTAAATCAGGTCTTTATGAATTTGATTGCCAATGCGATCGAGGCAATTACTGAAAAATATCAAGTTGATCCACTGGACGCTACGAACCCTGATTCATCAGCTAGGGGGCAATTTAAGGGTTGTATTGAAATTCAAACGCGCCTTTTGCGGGGCGATCGGGTGCAAATTCAAATTACCGATAATGGGGTGGGGATGCCGGACAGCATCCAATCACAAATTTTTAATCCCTTTTTCACGACGAAGCCGATTGGCAAAGGCACGGGGCTGGGGATGTCGATTAGCTATCAAATTGTGACGGAGCAACACCAGGGCCAGCTTCGGTTTAGCTCTGTGCCGGGTGCAGGATCGACGTTTACGATCGTGATGCCCCTGAAGCAAGAAGGGCAATCCACTTAGCCCCGAGCGTCAGTCAGGATGGCCAGGGCAGGAGGCAGAAGTTAGGGTTACAATAGGAACCTCACCCAAGATCGACGCGCTCTCCAGCCCATTGCGCCATGCCTGAGCCTGCTTCTTCAGCCATTCATTCCTTCATTTAGCGGTGGCAAGCGTCAAGCGGCAATGAGCGGGGAAATTATCAGCTTTTTTTGAGTGAATGGTGTGACTTGTTGGGGGTGGCGCGGCCCGATCCGAAAGGGGCGATCGCACGTCCAAGTCTTGCGGACTCACCCAACTGTTGCTCAGCGATTCTACTGGCTCTCGTCATGAGGATGATCACAGGACTGAGTGCATTGTCTGCCTGATCTCTGTCGGTTACCGATGGCTATCACTGCAAGGGTCTCGCAGCGCAGCGGCATAACGGTGAAGTTGTGCGGCGGCAGATAACCTCGAACTCTCATCGATAACCTTTGTTCCGTCCGCACCAACGCAGTGTTAGCCCTCTTCCGATTATGTAGCGTAAGTCTTAAAAAGTCTTAGACAAGTACGATATGGCTAGGTCGCTTATCCAAATCCAAGCCAGAAAGATATCCTTTGCTAATTAGTTTGGCAACTGCATTCCGAATCGTAGTTCTTCCTTGTTTTAAGTCAGTAACATATTCCGATAGTTGATCCCTAACTTCTTGATTTGCAATGATAGGAATAATCACTTGCTTTGCATCATCGACTGTGATTTCTGCTAAACCATCTGAACCTCTAGCGTATGAACGCATCTGAACCGCCCATGCTTCACTCACTAGGAAGGCAACAATATCTATAAGTTTTTCTTCATGTCCCTGTTTAATACGACAACGATGACAGCCATTTGTAACAACTATATCCTTACTATCATCTCCAACGAAACACCACTTGGAAACACTACCCCAAATTGAACCGAAATATAAGTCTCCAGGTTCAGCAAAATGTTTTGCTCGATCAGGTAGCTGCCAACCTCTATACTCAGCAAATGAATACTCGCCACAACCCATATCGTCTAGCTGAACATACCGATATATCAACTCCTGCCTCTTCTTTTGTTTCAATCCTTTTGAATTAATCTTCTCAGGAATAAAGTCAACAACATCTCCAAGTAAAAAATGATCTGCCTCTTTAATCCGATCACGAAGCATTAATACCTTCTTACAATAGCGTTTTGGATCTAATGTTAAGTCTGGGTCTTCATAAACTACATTAACTGGAACCGACCAAGATTCCAAAGCTGCTTCTTGAGAAATTTCTTGCCCATCTCTAAGCCACTCAAAGTAGTTACTTGCTTCACTGTTTCTAATTCTCTCAAGCGAAACAGGAAAATCAGAATCAACTATCAAATCTCCATTTTCATTAATGATGAAGCTGCCATCTTTTTGATTCCTCCGATAAATAGGCTCTGCCCTTTTATTTCCTGCTTCCCACCCTAGATTTTCAATCATCTCGACGGCAAAATAAAACTCTTCCTCTTGTATTTCTTCGAGTGGTTTATGCCTCTTTTCTGCAAATAAGACACTTGCACTTACATCTGCACCACTAGACTTAAAGGTAAAGCGAGGAAACGAAACAATAGCAGCGATTTTAACATTACGAAGTAACCATTCTCGAAAAACTCTATACGTGGAAGATCTATTGCCTAGATACCCATTTGGTAGAATGATTCCAATTCTCCCTCCTGGCTTGCACTCTTTTACACATACTTCAGCAAAAAGAATACCTGTTTGTGCTGATGAAAGCACTTTACTGGTAATTTTGTATTTACCATCCTCTACCTTCCACTCTCTAGCAAGTTCGTATGTTTTTAGAACATTTGAACGAGTCTCAATAATTCTGGTTCCAAAGGGAGGATTGCAAAGAAGTATGTCATATTTACTGCTTCTTGTATTTGCCGTTGCCAGAGAATCAGCTTTAGAAATATTTGTTTTTCCATCGCCATTTAATAACATGTTAAGGACAGCAACTTGAACAGCGTTAGATGAGTTATCAACACCCCAAACATTATCTGCATAGCCGTGATTAAATTCACGTCCTATACGAAATGCAGCTACCAAAAAATCTGCACTGCCGCAGGCTGGATCAGCAACATGTTCCCCAAATTGAGGATTAGCCACTTGTACGATGAAGTCAGTTGCCGATGTAGGTGTAAAGTATTGAGCTAAATCCCAACGATAAAGATCTTTTGCAAATTTCATGTAGAAGGATTGAATTACACTTCTACGAGAATGAATAATGCGAACAGGTGCGAGAATTTTAAGAATATCTAATAATGTATCTCCTGAAATAGGGATTTCTTTGGAAATTGGATTAGGTAGGTGTTTTTCATAAAACGAAACAGCCTTATCGAGAACTTTATTGAATTTCTGAAGGGCAATATCAGAGCTTGTTCCTAAACTTGAAAAATCTTGAATTGCAAGTGGTTTTTGGGGACGACCCTCAAAAGCGTGCTCATCAAAGATTTTGGCTAGAAGTAGTTGCAAAATAATCGGATATCGTTGCTCTGCATCAAAGGAAGATTGATGCAGTATGTCTTCAATTCTGCTGAATATATTTGTTAACGATTCAGTTGTTTTTGTATCGTCAAATGTAATTTCTTTAGTTGTAACCTTCGCGCCAAATGAGGGTAGAAATGAAAGCGGACCTTCTCGTGTTTCGCGAACACCATTTGAACGCTCTTCCCAAAAAACACGTTGCTCAACGTCATCCCAGTACAAAGCAATACAATTATCTTTTTTGGCAAAATCTAGTAAAGGTTCCACCTGAGTTTTTTTAACGTAATCGCTATCTTTGTTTTGCCGTTTTACCTCACAAAGTACAAGCGCATGTGAAAGTACATCATCTATACTCCCCGTATCAACAGACTGAATTGGGACATCAAGAACGGCAAAGTCACCTCGGAAGCTATTACGACCAGAGTTGCCGAACCTTTTAATTACAGGCTCAATAAGAAAGTTCTCTGGTGGATACCCTTTTCGTATCAAATGCCGAATTGCCTGCACCCTTTGAAACTCTTCGCTTGGTGTAAGCCCATCCTTGCTTTTGCCTGTAGCTTTAAGTTGTCCACGAACAGGGCATGTAAGCGTAAGTCTTGTTAGAGCAGTCATTGGCAAAAAAATACGATGAGTGGTTAAGGCATTAGGTATATCTTAGTAGGGCTAACTATTTATTAGACCGCAGGTACAGGATAACTCCCCTCAGCAGAGTGTTGTCAAGCAGTTGCGGTCTAGCTCCGGTACTAAGGGTATTATCCCGCAGTTGCAAGATAATACCCCCCCTTATAGGACTTTTACCGCAACGATCGCCCCAGAAACACCACAGCCCTAATCCAACGGCGCGATCGCCCGTTTCACCAGGTTCTCAGCCGTCAGACCATTCAGACCCATCAGTTGGCCAGCGGTAGCCGTCGTTTCGCCGCGCTTCCAGGCAAACACATCGCGCGGAGCCGCGCTGCGCAGGACAATCGCCCCTTGCCCCTGCCCAAGGAATTCAAAGAGCGCGTCGCCGCCGTCCGCGATCTGTTCCGCACCGAAGGGGGCGAATGGACAATCGATCGCGCCACCAGCCGATTCAGCGGCAAAAACACCAAAGCCAAAGCCAAAAACATCAGACAGGCGATCGAAGCCCTCGAAGGCGCGGGGCTGCTGCTGTCCTACGAAGATAACGGCGAACAACGCTGGTATGATGCCAGCCTCCAGGCGATCGCCTAGCAATTAGCGATCATCTTCAGCTCAAGATTCTTCGCGCTGCTCGATCGACCGTGCTAGGAGCGGGCCAACAGATCCAACGGGCGATCGCTCTCTTGCAGGTTAGATTCCAAATCCGCAATTAGGCGAGGATCGTGCTGCTCCAGCAGTTGAGTGGCGGCGTTGGCCTGGAGCGGCTGGGCCAGCCAATAGCCCTGAATGTAGGTGCAACCCAGATTGGCCAGCCAAACCAGTTGCTCAGCGGTTTCCACACCCTCCGCGATCGTGTCCATGCCCAACTGTTCCGCCAGGGTGATGATGGCGCGGACGATCGCTTGGGTATTGTCGCGCCCGCCCAGTTGGGAAATGAAGGATTGATCGATTTTGAGCACATCCAACGGGAACCGATGCAAATAGCTGAGGGAGGAGTAGCCCGTGCCGAAGTCATCGAGACAAAGGACGATCTGGCGCGATCGCAGCTCATACATGGTGGCGGCGGCCAGATCGGAATTGTCGGCGATGGTGGTTTCCGTTAGCTCCAACTTCAGGGTTCCGGGATTGATGTTGGTGCGGGTCAACACCTGATCAATTTGCTCCATCAGGTCAAGGCGGGAAAATTGCTTGGCGGAAAGGTTGACAGCCATTTGCAAATGCCCCAATTGTGGGAAAAGTTGTTGCCACTCCCGAAGTTGATAGCAGGCGCGATAGAGCGTCCACAGGCCAAGGGTGATGATCAGGCCCGTTTCTTCGGCGATCGCAATGAACCGATCGGGAGCAATGGGCCCCAATTCCGGATGATGCCAGCGCAACAGGGCTTCAAAACATTGAATTTCGCCCGTGCGGGCCTCCGCGATCGGTTGATAGCGCAAGCTAAAGGGCATGGGCACTTCGGGGTGGCCGGCTCGATCGATGCCCATATCTTCAATTTGGGCGATCGCCCGGCGCAGGTCATGCTCTAGGCGCAGGGTGGTGAGCACCTGTTGGTGAACGGCCCGATCGAACACCTCATGGCGCGATCGCATGGCCTTGGCCCGGCGCATGAAAATATCCGCATCCCGCAACAGCAACTCCGCACAGTCATATTCCCGAGATCCCAGGGCAATGCCAATGCTGACGCTGGTGAAAATCTCCTGGCTGCCCAAGGTCACCGGCCGCGCCAAGGAACGATGGATTGATTCGGCCACCTGTTCCGCTTGGGCCCGGGTGGTCACATCTTGCAGCAAAATCGCAAATTCATCGCCATCCAACCGGGCGATCGAGTCGGTGGGCCGCAAGCAGCGCCGCAATCGGTGGGCGATCGCCACCAAGAGTTCGTCCCCCGCTTGATGGCCCAGGCTGTCGTTAATTACCTTGAAGCGATCGATATCCACAAACAGGATCGCAAAGCCCCCCTGTTCTGTCACTTGCATCAGGCGAATGGTTTTGGCCAACTCTTCCATCAAAAAGGTGCGGTTGGGCAACCCGGTGAGTCGATCGTGCAGGGCGTTGTAGCGCAATTGCGATTCGGCCCGTTCCCGCTCCTGAATTTCCTGTTGCAGTTGTTGCACCGCCGCCCGCAACTTCAGGGTGCGCTGTTCCACCAGGCTTTCAATTTGCATGTTGAAGCTGGCCAGCTTCACATCGCTTTGGTGGCGCAAGATGGTGCAGCCAATGCCCGCGGCCGCCAACCGCAGCAGGTTGCATTCCGCATCCGTCCAGAGCCGATCGGTTCGGCAGCGATCGAACCCCAAGAACCCCCAAAATTCCCCTTGCAAAATCATGGGCAGCATCAAAACCCCATGAACCGTCTGCCCATGCCAAAAGCTGCGATAGGCATAGTTGGCGGGCAAATCTTGCAGCCGGAAATTCAACACCCGATCGGTGCTGAGGTATTCGTGCCAACTGGGGTCTAAATCTTTGTAGGCAATGTTTTGCAGCTCCAAATGCTCCATCTGCAACGTCAGCCCAGCGCGAGTCCATTCCCAACGCTGGCTAGTGAGCAGCTCGCCCGTCACGGGGTGGGGATGGTTCCGGAACACGTAGGCGCGATCGGCCTGGGTCATGCTGCCCAGCACTTGCAGGGTTTGGGTAATGGCTCGATCGCCATCGGGCAACAACATCAAACAGCGCATGGCTTCCCCCACCGCCAGCGCCGTCGCATCCCGCTGCTCCAAGTCCTGTTCCGCCAGACGCAAAGCTTTGGCCAAGGTGGGTTCCAACCGTTCGTCTAGCCCCTCAATCAGCAGCAGGGGTTCCCCGTGATCCGGCAACGTCAACCGCGAACAAAGACAGGGCAGCGACACCAGCTCCCCTTGGCGATAAAACGTCCAATGTTCGGTCCAGGTCTGTCGCTTGCTGAGGGCTTGCTGAATTCGCTCTAGGCGCATCCGCACTGGCTCGTGGCGACCCTGCTGGGCATGTTTTACCCAGGCCCGCAGACTCGATCGGCTCCAGAGTTCGCTCCCCGATCGATTGGCCCAGTGGAGCCGCATAGCGAACAGATCAATCACCCAAATGGGCGAAGTCAGTTGATCCAGTAGTTGCAGGGGTGGCGGAGTCAAGATTGAACTAGTGCGAAGGGGATTAAACGCTTCCGTCATGGATCGGCAGAGATAGTGAGCTAGGAGACGTAGACCAACCTAGAGACCCTGATTACCTTCAAGACCGGCAGCGGGGCGATTGAGTCTAATCCCTATCCCCACACCAAACAGCAGGCTATCCGCCCTTTGTGGGTGGGCCACAGATCCAGCGTCCGCAGCCAATTTTGGGTCAGGGGGTTCAGACCTGTCCAAATCCTAGCCAACCGATTCGACAAAGTACGGAAAAGTACGGAGATAACCCAAGAAATCTTGGGAAAACTGCCGAAATCAACAGCGATCAACCGCAAGGGCGCGTCCGAAACTTCACGGAGCGAGGCATTCCGATGGGATCCAAAGGAAATCGAGACACTTTCAGCAAGAGTAGATGGGCAACCGGAGAACCGGTTCGCGTTGCTGGCAACGGCTTCAGCCTTGGCACGTTGCTGTTTTATCTTTAGCCGATCGATCTGCCATTTGTCGATTGCTTTTGAGGATGAACGGGGGTTCCCCTCTATCCTGTCAAGGGAGCTTCTGCCGCTGTGTGATCGACTGCCAAATTTCTTGTGATCTTTTTGAGCATGGGGATTGATCTGAGGTGGGTCAATGCCTGAGCAGAAGCCAAAACTATCTCCTGGGTCGGTTATGGCGATCGATTCCCTCGCCTACCCCGATCGATGCTAATTCGGTATTGATTGGGTGCGCTGGATTTGGCGAAATTTTTCAGAATTACGGTGACAGAATTCGTCTGAATTGAGGGGAACGATTCTGAGATCGCGTTGAAATCTTAGAGAAACCGGATCGCGATCGCGCCAGGTTCAGTCCAGAAAATCAGCCACCCACCGTTAGCCCCTAAAAGCGAGCCGCCAGTCAAGCCCAACGCTTAACTCAAAACCCAGCCCAATCTTCAAGCCCCATTGACCTCCAAATAAAGCCCCCAATTCAACTCAGCAATCAACTGGGTCATTAACCCAGCAATCACGCTGGTCAACCAACCTCACGACTAACTCCCATTGCCAAAAATGTCTAATTGGGCAATGGGCGGCTCTGAGGCGCTGTTTAGCTCATTAGATGTTTTTGAGTGAGTTCGAGGCCCAGTTTGGGCGGTTTTTCGCAGCCCTACGGCGATTTTCGAGTGTTTTTCAATTTGGGCCATGATTTCGCGGGCCCGGGCGATCGTGCTGGGGGGCAACCCGGCCAGGCGGGCCGCTTCGATGCCGTAGGAGCGATCGGCTCCGCCCGGTTGCACCTGATGCAAAAACACAATGCGATCGGGCAATTCCTTGACGGCCACTTGGTAGTTAGCCACGTTGTCGAGGAGGGTGGCCAGTTCGTTTAGCTCGTGGTAGTGGGTGGCAAAGATCGATCGGGCGCGCAGTTCGCTGGCCAAATATTCCGCCACGGACCAGGCGATCGCTAGGCCATCAAAGGTGGCCGTTCCCCGTCCAATTTCATCGAGCAAGACCAGGGATCGATCGGTGGCGTGGTTGAGAATATTGGCCGTTTCGTTCATTTCCACCATGAAGGTCGATTGCCCGGTGGCCAAGTCATCCACCGCCCCCACCCGGGTAAAGATTCGATCGCAAATTCCCAAATGGGCTGCCTGGGCTGGCACGTAGGATCCGACCTGGGCCATGAGCTGAATCAGGCCCACTTGCCGCAAATAGCAACTTTTGCCGCTGGCGTTGGGCCCCGTCAGCACCACTAAATCGGGCAAAGGAGGCGACGCTGAATCGGGCGATCGATGAGTGGGATTCGGAGGTTGATCCGGCGGTTCAGGCAATGTATTAATTGATACCTCTAAGTTGGCAATTGCTGGCGCATCTTGCTCGCTCCTCGCCCGATCGCCCGATGGCTCATGCCCCAATTGGGTCGAGTTAGGCACAAAGAACCCTTCCGGTAAGGATTGTTCAACCACCGGGTGGCGACCCTGCCGAATCTCGATCGTGCGGCCTTGATCAATCAAGGGTCGGCAATAGCCCCGGGCGATCGCCAGTTCGGCGAAATTGGTCAACACATCGATCGCCGCCACGGCCAGGGCCACCTTGCGAATTTGATCCGCCAGTTCCCCCGTGGCCGATCGCAACTCACAGAAAATCTCGTATTCCAACCGGTTCAAATCTTCACGGGCCGACAAAATTCGCGCTTCCCGTTCCTTCAGCTCTGGAGTGATGTAGCGCTCTTCGTTCACGAGGGTTTGCTTGCGGATATAGTCCTCGGGCACAAGATCCACCTTGGCCCGGGACACACCAATGAAGTAGCCAAAGGTTTTGTTGTAGCCCACCTTCAGGGTGTGGATGCCGGTGCGTTGCCGCTCGATCGCCTCCAAGTTAGCCAGCCAGTCCCGATCGCCCGCCGACTGTTGGCGCATGGTGTCCAAGGCATGGTTCACGCCATCCCGAACAAGGCCGCCTTCGGTGACGGACAGGGGCGGTTCATCAACCAAATGGCTGCGGAGGCGATCGCCCAGTTGCTCCAGGGCCGACGGCACCTGTTGCAACACGCGGAAATAGGGCGATCGGCCCCCGCTCACCACCTGGGCCAGCTCCGGCAACCGGCCCAGGGAATCCGCCAAGGCCACCAAATCCCGGGCGTTGGCCGTGCCCGCGCCGGCCCGCCCCGCCAATCGTTCCAGGTCATACATTTCCCGCAGCAGCCGTTGCAGATCCTGGCGCAAGTCGGGCTGGTCAATCAGTTCCCCGATCGCCCCTTGGCGGGCCCGAATTCCATCCAAATCCAACAAGGGTTGCAGCAACCAACGACGCAAAGCCCGACCGCCCATGGCCGTTACGGTGCGATCGAGCGCCCACAGTAGCGATCCAGTCAGGGTGCCATCGCGCACGGTTTGGACAATTTCCAAATTCCGGCGGGTTTGGTAATCCAGAATTAAATAGTCTGTAATTTCGTAAGTTTTGAGCAGTTGCAGCGGAATTTCGCGGGTTTGATCTTCGGAACTGGGATGGGTTTCCGTGAGGTAGGTCAACAGTCCGCCCGCCGCCCGGGCCGCCAAGGGCCGGCGATCGCAGCCCACCCCTTCCAGCGATCGCAGCCGGAAGCGATCGAGCAATCGTTGCCTGGCTTCCGCCAGCCCAAACCGCGATTGGGGCCGCAGGGCGTAGCAAAACTGGCCAGGTAACCAATCGGGAAAGTCCCGCCCCTTCAGGTGCGATCGATTTTCGCCCGGCCGCAACAGCCCCACCAGATCCAGCGCATTCACCGGCACCAACACTTCCGACGGACTCAGGCGCAACAGCTCTTGCACCAAGGGATCCGGCTCTTCCCCTTGGGTAGCCCAAAATTCCCCGGTGGAAATGTCCGCATAGGCCAAGCCCCAATGGCGACGCTCCAGCACGATCGCCGCCAAAAAGTTATTTTTGCGGGCCGCCAACATGCCCTCTTCGAGCACCGTCCCCGGCGTGAGAATTCGGGTCACCTCCCGCCGCACCAGCCCCTGAGCTTCGGCCGCATCCTGGGTTTGGTCACAGAGGGCCACCGCATAGCCCTTTTCCACCAGTTGGGCCGCATAGCGCTCGATCGCATGGTGCGGCACGCCGGCCATGGGTACGCGCCCAATATCTTTGCCGCCCTCCTTGGAAGTCAGCACCAACTCCAGCACCTCCGCGATCGTGCAGGCATCCTGGAAAAAGGTCTCGAAAAAGTCGCCCACCCGATAGAGCAACAGGGCTTGGGGATGTTGTTCTTTGACCGAGACATAGTGCTGCATCATCGGCGTGAGCTGATCGCGGTTCAGCGGCCGATAGTCAGCATTGGGAATCTCACGCGGCGTGGCAGAGGCACTCATATGGCCAAAGGAGTCTTTCGGAATCTTTCATAGTATCGGGCAACGGTTGGTCGTGGGGGCTTCAGCCCGCCCAGCGCACCGGTTGAAACCGGCCCTGCGAACCGATCGATCGCCTGAGCTAGCATGGCCAGGACAAGCTTGGCTCCGTTGAACCAGCCCTTGGACTCAGCCTGCGGGATGAGGCAATCATCCAAAGTAGCCATTCACAGGAACGGCTCCAAGTCACGGTTCAAACAACAGCCAGCCCCTAACCATCAGCATCAGCAAGCAGGAGGACACCACCATGGGCCGGGCGATCGAGCGAAGTTGTGTGGCAACAGCGATCGGGGTTGTGGTCTTGGGGGGTGCGCCCGCTTGGGCCCTGTCGGCCAGCCAGCGATCGGGTGATGCGGGCCCCAGCGTGGTGCGCTTGCAACGACAACTGAAAACCCTGGGTAATTACGGCGGCCCCCTCAATGGCCAGTTTGATAACGCCACGGTCGCCGCCCTAGAAGCTTTCCAGCGATCGCGGGGTCTCTATACCAAGGGGGCAGTGGATATTGTGACGAAGCGATCGCTCCTGGAAGCCACGGGGGCTGATTTAACCTTGGTGGCGAATTTGCAACCGGGCGATCGGGGCCCCAGCACCAGGGAATTGCAACGGCTCCTGAATCGGTTGGGCTTTTTGGCCGCCGAACCCACGGGCAATTTTGACAGCCCCACTCGCCAAGCCCTGGAACGATTTCAGCAGTCCCTGAACCTGTCAACCACGGGTCATGTGGACTTGGCCACCATGCAGGCCCTGCGCGATCGGGCAGGCACCGACAGCGGCCCAGGGACTCCAGCCCGGCCCAACCGCCCGACCACCAGCCAACCGGCCACGGCCAGCAATGGTCTGGGGCCCGGCCAGCGGAGCGCCGCCGTTCGGCAACTGCAAACCCGCTTGCGCCAGTTGGGCTTTTTCAAAACCACGCCCACGGGATTCTATGGGCCAATCACCGGCCGGGCGGTGCGAGCATTCCAACAGGCGGCGGGGTTGACCGCCACGGGCCGGGCAACGCCGGAAACCCTGCGGGCGATCGAAACCCGGCTGGCGGCCCAACCGGCGAATCCCCGATCGACCAACACGCCACCCACCGATCGCCAAGCAGTCAGCCCGCGATCGACCCAGCCCACCCCAACCCAACCGGCCACCCCGGTCAACCCGCCCGATCGGCCATCCATGCGGCCCCTCAATCCCGATTACCAAGCCTTGAAGCCCGGTGACAGCGGCGATCGGGTCAAGGCCCTTCAAGATCAGTTGCGAGCCTTGGGATTCCTCAAAACCCGCAGCACCGGATTCTACGGCGACATCACCCAAGCGGCCGTCATCGCCTTCCAGCGATCGCGCCAACTACCCGCCACGGGCCAAGCCAGCCCCGCCACCCTGCGGGCCCTGTTTGGGGTCTCCAACGGCAGCCAACCCAGCCCTAGCCCCAGCTCGGCAACGCCAGCCCGCGCCGTCCCTGCCTTCCAGTCCCCTCGGCCCACCGCTGCCCCGCGAGCCGTTCCCAACAGCAGCCCCCTGGCCCAGCGATCGCCCAGTGCCCGCAGCGATGATCGCTGGCTGATGCCGGGCGATCGAGGGGTGCGCGTCACCGCCCTGCAACAGCGCCTGGCCGCCCTCGGTCTCCTGGGGTTCGATCGGGTGAATGGGGTCTACGACAACCTCACCGCCCAGGCCGTCATCAACTTCCAACGATCGCGACGACTCAGCCCCACCGGCATTGCTGACCTGACCACCCAACGGGCCATGGGCCTGCTTTGAATGGGACTGCTTTGAATGGGTCTGCTTTGAAGTTGCTGCCTCACACGATCGCCCCATCCTCACTCTGGCTCCGTGCCCCATGGAATTCCCTGAACCCCCGCTTCGGCCTCGCGCCCTGCCCCTTTGGCTGGAATGGACGATCGTTAGCAGCCTCGTGGCCGGAACCGTTGGCTTTGGGCAACATCACCTGGCCTCCTGGCCCCAGTTTCCTTGGCTGCCCTGGTTGGGGCCGTTGCTGGGTGCGCCCTTTGTGGGGCTAGCCCAAGGCTTCGTGCTGCGATCGCACCTGCGCCGGGGCAAAGCTTGGGCCAAGGCCAGCGCGATCGGCCTCTGGGTGGGTCTATCGGTCGGTGGCCTGATGATCTGGTTGATGCAGCGATCGCCATCGGGCAATTTCTCAATTCTGCTAGCGGCCTTCCCGATCGCCGCTGCCATCCAAGGAGCCTTCCAAGCGCCCGTCCTGCGATCGCGCGTGCAACACCCCAATCGCTGGATTTTGATCTGTGCCCTGGCCTGGTTCGTGAACCTTTTCCCCATGTTGGTTTTTGGGGCCATGAGCCTGGACTGGCTAGAGGGCGCAATTGTCCCAGCGAGCTACACCCTGCTGAATGGTCTCCTGAGTGGGGCGATTGTTGGGCTAATTCGGGGCGTTGGCCTCAGCCTGCTGCTCTATCCCCCATCCCCCCGGCAGCCGGCCCAATCGTCCGGATCTTGACGGAGCGATCGCCCGCAGCCAGCCGCTCAAAACAACACCCCCCCCAAAACAGCCCCCCAGGAACAGCCCCAGAATCGTCTTGAATACTTGCGAGAAAATTCCTAGAAAATTTTTTTCTGAAACCCTTGACAAATCAAAAAACTCTTGGCATTCTACTAAAGCGTCAAACGCAAGCGGGTGTAGCTCAGTGGTAGAGCGTCACCTTGCCAAGGTGAATGTCGCGCGTTCGAATCGCGTCACCCGCTTTTTTTAAGACCGAAAAAGCTTCGAGAGCGGCTGGTTAGTAACATCTAATCAGTCGCTTTTGTTGATCGGGAGGATTGCGATGTTGTTGCCCCAAACGATTCGAGATTACGTCAAAGCCCAGTTCCCGATCGAGCAGCAAGAAACCGTGCTGGGAATTTTGGTGAACTATCCCCAAGACCCGGCCGCCACAGCCCACACGGAGCAAGTGTTGATGGCGGCGTTGACCCTGGCGGGTAGCAACTTGGGACAGTTGAAGGCCTATGTGGAAGTGGCGATCGAGGATGAGGCAGAACTGTTGGGTTGGGCCGCAGCAGCAGGAATGCACCCCTAATCGGTTCTCTGGACGGGGCGTAAGTAGCCCTCGATCGCGAAGTCTTGGCCCACTGATCGCCAGGTGACCCGCTCCAGGGCGATCGCGTCGCCCATTTGCGTTAGCCCCAAATCGCCCACCGGGGACGGAGCCGCCACCCCGCCAACAATTTTGGGCGCGATAAACGCCAGGATTTTTTGCACCGATCCATCGGCGATCGCCTGGGCCGACAGGGCCCCGCCACATTCCCACAACACCGATAGAAATTGCCGCTGATTCAGCACCTCGATCGCCCGGGCGGGCGACAGATTCGGCACTTCTTGCACCTCAACACCCCGATCGCGCAACCAAGCCTGCATTTCCAGATTTGCACCCGGCAACGTCAGCACCAAAGTTGGCGCTTCCGACGGCTCCCACAGGTGCAAAATCCGACCATCGGCCGTGGTTTGGGGCAAATCTAGCCGCCGAGTCATCACCACCCGCAGCGGATCGTGACTGTCCAGGCCGTGGCTGGTGAGCTTGGGGTTATCGCGCCGCACCGTGTTGCCCCCCACAATCACCGCATCGCAACCGGCCCGCAAACGATGCACCTCCGCCCGGGCCTGCTCATCGGTCACCCAAGCGCTGTGGCCGTGGGTGGTGGCGATTTTGCCATCCAGGGTCATGGCATATTTCAAAATGCCCAGGGGCCGACCCTGCTGAATACGATAAAAAAACGGCTCATTCAGGCGATCGCACGCGGCCCGTTCCACCCCCACCAGGGTTCCAATGCCCGCCGCATTCAAGGTGGCAATGCCTTGGCCCGCCACCTGGGGGTTCGGATCCACCGTTCCAATTACCACCTTAGCCACGCCCGCTTCCACCAACGCCTTGGAACAGGGCGGCGTGCGGCCGTAGTGATTGCAGGGTTCGAGGCTGACATACACCGTGGCTCCCCGCGCCCGATCGCCCGCATCCCGCAGGGCAAACACCTCCGCATGGGGCTGGCCCGCGCCGGGATGGAACCCTTCGCCCACCACTTCCGTACCCTGCACAATCACGCTACCCACCATTGGGTTTGGGGCCGTGCGCCCCAGGGCCCGACGGGCCAACTCCAAACAACGGCGCATCATTGCCCGATCGAACTCGGTGGCAGCGGGGGCATCGACGGCGACAAACTCAGACATAGGACGCGACGAGAGCAAGGGCGATCGCGATAACCCGCGATTCCTTCAAATGGTAAGGGCTGACGCACCTCAACCGGCAAAATCTGCCTGGCAATCCGCGAAACCCCCAAGCAGAGCCTAGGTTCCTGCACTGGCCGAAGGACAATCAAGACTCAGTTGGGTGGCTTTGGGTTTGCGTTTGCGCGGGGTGGGTTGTTGGGTGCGATCGGCTCGAATCCGTTCGAGCAACACCGAGGCGGGTTCGTCGTTGGGGTCTTGGGGCACGAGTTGGCCGCGAAAGGCTTTGGCGAGGGTGGCTTGGTCGAGTCGATCGAGCAGGGCGATCGCTTTCTGATAGTTTTGTTCGATCGTCTCGATCGCTTTGAATCGCTCTTCAACGCGCTGCACAATCTCTTTTTGTTCAGGTATTGAGCATAGAGGCAGAGGTAATGCTGAAACTTTAGAGAGGCTCAATGTGTGAAGACCAGAGCTAGAAGATGCCACCAACTCAATGGCAAGACGGCCAATTGGTGATAGTAACCAATACAAGGCAAATTTTTCAAAAACTAAATCACCGACTCGAACCTTAATTAAATGATTTTGATGAGCACAATTCTCAATTTCACCACTCCAAAGCGCGACTCTTCCAATTTGGTCGATGCTGCCGTTACCCTCAACAATAAGGAGATCTCCTGAATTCAGCTTTACTCGTTTCCATTCTGTTTCTGAAATTCCAATCTCTAAAACCTCATCAAGCCGTAATTCATTTGCATAAACATTGGCTACGCGTAAATAGGGAACTGTTTTTTCTAAACTTGCTCGGTTGTGACTTTTGGCCAATCCTCCTATGACTTTTGCAACTTGATTAATAGTTACCCAAATCCAGTCTTCAGGTAAGCTCGACAAGTTATTGATCTGATCATTATCAAGAGTTGGGCAATTTACGGATAGATCAGGTTTATTCTTGTCGCGCCAGTCGGCTGTTAGGTCGCCGCGAAAGGCAGCGGCTAGGACGGCTTGTTTATAGCGTTGGATGAGCTTGGGGATCTGCTGCAACTCCTCGCGGGCGCGGCGACTGCGGCCCAACAATTCATCCAACTTCTCCACAATCCGCCCCTGCTCCCCCAAAGGCGGCAAAGGAATTGAAGTCCGTAAAACTTCACTTCGACTGAGTTCAACTTGATTAGTCGAACCTGTATGCATTTCCTCAATACGTTTTTGAATGAAAGGCGACTTGATAAAATAGTGTAGATAGTAAGGATGGCAGGCAGTATTACAACGAACGATTGTAACGTGGCTATCTACAACAGCCCTTTCATAGCCTTCGAGTTCTGTAAATAAAGCTGCTCTTCCAATAGTGCCAGTTCCTGTGGAGTTCCAGAGTAAGTCACCTGACTGGAGAAAACGTTCAGGTGTCCAAGAATCCCACTGATCAGGATGAATAAATTTCAAATAGGTTGGGTCTACTCCATCCCACCGAATGCATTTTTGATTAATAACTGGTAGATCACTTTTGTCTATATATTTTGGTGATTTGCCACGCTGAATATATTCGGAAATTTCACCAATCTCAGTTAATATCCAACCTTTTGGTAAATCGTTCATTCTTTTAACTCCTGTTTGATCGTTTTCATTGAATCCGCGTAGGTTGGGTTGAGCCTCGCGAAACCCAACACGACTTATATCAATCTTGCTGGCGTTGGGTTTCGTTCCTCAACCCAACCTACTAGCTACTTTCTTCTTGAACAATCATTTCTGAAATCACCATTTTAAGCGATGGTAGAGATTTTTCAATTGTTGCCCACACCACAGCAGTATCAATTTCCCAATATTGATGCACAAAAATATCCCGAGCACCCGCCACAGATTTCCATGGGATTTGCGGATAAAGCCTTCGGCGATCATCAGGAATTTGCTTAACTGCCTCTCCAATATTTTCTAGTAATTTAACCACTGCTAAAATTTTCTCTTTGTTGCCTGAGAAGGTATCAAAATCAACGCCATCAACAAACCTTTCAATATCTGCAATCGATTCCAAGATATCTTGCAAAAACTCCAATAGGCTGCGTTTTGTCATAAATAAATCACCTCCGCCAAAACCCGCTCCTTAATTCGCGACTTCAGCCCATTTCGCGTCACCACATCAACCCTAATCGATAGTAACTCACTCAAATCGTCTCGCAACTCAAGCAAGCGATATAAACTCGGCGCTTGCTCATACTCCACCAAAACATCCACATCGCTGTCATCATTCTGCTCCCCTCGCGCATAGGAACCAAACAACCCCAATTTGGTAATTTGATAGGTTTCCAGTAACGCCGATTTTTGATGAGCCAAAATTCGCAAAACCTCATCCCGCGTTTTCATTCCCCCGCGTCCTCCATTGGCAGCGCCCCCATCAGCGCCGAAATTTCCGCCAGCGCCTTGCTTAAATGATCCGCGATCGCCTCAGCGATTTCTGCCGGTTCCGTTAGGTCGTCTTCCGGGTCGTTGCTCGTGTCCCGCAGCCAACTGATATCTAAATTGTCCTGGCGATCGGCAATTTGTGCCCGCGTAAAACAGCGAAACCGCCCCTCCTCGCCCTGATCCTGACGGGGCGATCGGCCCAACGGGTCAGCGCCAAAGGCCGCCTCAAACTCCGCAAAATCCGCCGCCGTGAGCTGCCGGGTTTTGCCAAAGCTCTCCATATTCGCCCGCAAATCGTAGACCCACACCGCTTTGGTGTTGGCGCGATCGGTCTGCCCCCGCGTGAAAAACAGCACATTCGTTTTCACCCCCTGGGCATAGAAAATCCCCGTCGGCAACCGCAAAATCGTATGCAAATCGCATAGCTCCATCAGGCCTTGGCGCAGTCGCCGCCCCGTGTTGTCCTCAAACAGCACATTATCGGGAACCACCACCGCCGCCCGGCCGCCCGGCTTCAGCGCCCGATAGATATGCTCCACAAAAGCCAACTGCTTGTTGGACGTTTCCGCCGTAATTGAAAAGTCCGATCGCGTCGGTCGGCCGCCGCCTTTTTTCGTGCCAAAGGGCGGATTCGTCAAAATCAGATCCGCCTTGCCCAGGTCTTCCCCATCCGGCGACAAACTATCGCCACAGTCCACGGCTTTTTCAATGCCATGCAACAGCAGGTTCATCAAGCACAGCCGGTGGGTGTCGGGCACCAGTTCCAGGCCGCGATAGGCTTCCTGACGCTGAAAGAGCGCCTGGGCCTCGCTGAGGGCATACAGATCATTGGTCTGCTGCTTGATGTAGTGATCTGCCGCCACCAAGAAACCGCCCGTGCCCGCCGCTGGATCTTGGATAATTTCGCCCGCCTGGGGTTGCACCAGCCGCACAATGCAATCGATCAACGGGCGCGGCGTGAAATATTGACCGGCTCCCGATTTCTTTTCGGCGGCGTTTTTTTCGAGCAGGCCTTCGTAGAGATTGCCCAGGCCTTCTTCGCGGGCCTCAAACCAATCGAGCTGGTCAATATCCCGAGTCAGCGATTGCAAATTGGTGGGCTTCCGTAGCCGGGTTTGGGCATCGGTAAAAATCGCCAAAATCACCGGATCTTTGACCTTTTGGGGGTCGCCCAAGTCCAGCAACAGGCGGCGATAAAAATTGAGCTGGGCCTCGCCCACTTCCGCCACCAGTTCTCCCCAGCGATCGCCCGCCGGTAGCCGATGTTCCTGGCCCGTTTCCGCCAACATTTTCAGAAACAGCAGATAGGTCAGCTCAGTGACATATTCGTGATAGGTAATGCCGTCATCCCGCAGGATGTGGCACAAATTCCACAGTTTCGCGACAATATCACCGGTTTTCGTGCTGTTGCTCATGGTGGCTCTTGCTTGCGGGTTCGCTCAGTTTGGGTCAAGGGACTTAGGGGGTGTCATCAAATCGGCTGAAACCCTGATGATCTCGTTTTCCCAACCGATCCATCGTAGGGGCGGGGTCTCCCCGCCCAGCCCCCGAGATCCTGGATGTTTCCAGAGTTGGACGGGGTTGTGGCGATCGCTCGGGTCAGGGTTGGGAGACCCAACCCCTACAGCGATGGAATGGATGACAGGCCCTAAACCCCTTGTTTGGGTTGGGGTGTCACGCCCGATCGCGCCAGAGTTCTTCGGCAATGTCACCGATCAGGGTTTCCAGTTCCCCATCAAAGACGCGGTTAAAGCGCGTAAAGCCCCCATCCTTGCGAAAGGGTTCCTGATCAAAGGCGGCGCGATCGATCACAAATTCCCGCGCCATCTGGTCGCCAATTTTGGCCAGCCAACGCCGCTGGGGATCGGTCCAGTTGCGGCGGGCCATGATCCGCTGAATCGCATTTTTGACCCGCTGATCATAGGGGATTAACGGATCGCCCAAGGCCGCCTGACGAATAAACCCAATAATCGAGGCGGCAATATCCTCGTTTTTGGTGTCGCGCCAGGCTTGCCGCAAGCTGGTTTCCGAGTAGCCCAGCCGATCGAGGTCTTGCCGCAACTCCCGCAACTGGGCGCGGGTCAGCTCTCGCGGCCGCTGTAACACCACCGTCAGCGCCGCAATTTGGTTGCGGTTGTCGCGGATATAGGCCGCAAAGCTATCGAGAAAGTCGGCAGGTTTTTGGCCCTGACCATAGCCCCGAGTCACGGCCACCACCCGATCGGGATGGTGGGAAATCGGCAACCATTGGCCCTGGCCCACCTCCGGGTTCCAGTCCAAAATCGGCCCTAATCCGGGGCGATCGCGCACCCAAGCGGCCAACTCGTTCAAAGGTGCGCTGCGGAACCGTTCCAGGCTGGCGGCTGGGGTTTCGCCGCTCTGGGCTTCGTAGGCGGTTTGGGCTTCCTCCGCCAGCCGCCGCAGTTTTTGCCGCAACTTGACGACAATCTGATCGCGAATGATCGCCCGGTGGGGTTCGCTGTCCACCTGCGCCAGCTCATCAAACAGTTGCGCCAGGGTGATGGTCGGATTCACGACCACGGGTTTCATATCCGTGAGGGTTTGCAATTGCCGGTAGAGATCGACGGCATCAAAAATGCGGAAGGTTTCTTTCTCGATCTCGCTGCATTGGCGGGTAGCGCGGCCCAACATTTGTTCATACAAAATCCGACTATTTACCCGGCGCAAAAAGACCAAATTGGTGATCTTGGGAATGTCAATGCCGGTGGTCAGCAAATCCACCGTGACGGCAATTTTGGGCAGGGAATCATTACGGTACGATCGAATCAAATCCCCCACGCGATCGACGCTGCCGGTAATTTTGCGAACGGCCGCATCTTCAATCTCGCCATACTGCTCCTCAAGGGCTTGTTTGACGGCTTCCACCACCTGATCCGCATGGGCATCATTCACCGCAAAAATCAGGGTTTTGCCGGGCAAGCTGGGATCAATTTGGCGGGCTAATTCCTGGGCCACCGCTTGGTTAAAGGCTTTGGTAATCACCTTTTTGTTGAATTGCTCCACCTCAAAGCTCAGATCGTCGGGGGTTTGGGCCAGGTCGATCGTGCCGGTGGTGGTGTTGAACCGTTCGATCGGCTCGCCCGCCGCAAACTGAATCCCGTTTTGGCTGAGTTCCGTAGCGATCTGAATCGGTGGCTCGTGATCAATTAAGTAGCCATCAATCACCGCCGCTCGATAGGAATACTTGAAAATCGGCTCTCCAAAAATTTGTGTCGTGTGCAGGGCCGGCGTGGCCGTCAGACCAATTTTGACCGCATCAAAGTGCTCGAGAACGCGCCGATATTTGGAAACATAATCATCTTGGTTGCGGAAACTCAATTCGCCATCGGACAGTTCCCGATCGAGCAAATAGCCCCGATGACATTCATCAATTACGAGCAAATCGTATTGATTCACCGGCGGAATGGCCGCGCGATCGCTGGCATAGAGCACCCGTTTCACCAATCCCTGAATCGTGCAGATATGGACTTGGGTTGCCGGATCGGGGGTGATTTGGCCCAGGCCTTGCAGCCCAAAAATGTCGGCAAAGGCCTTGGCGCTGACCATTTTGGTGGTGCGAAAGGCATCTTCGGACTGCTGACCAAGGGCGCTGCGATCGACCACAAAGCAGATCCGCCGAAACCGCTGGGCATTCAGCAGCCGATAGAGCAGGGCGATCGCCAGGCGGGTTTTGCCGGTTCCGGTGGCCATGGCCACCAGCATCGCCCGTTGATCCTGGCTGAGGGCCTGTTCGATCGCCGCGATCGCCTGTTCCTGGTAGGGGCGCAGGGCCAGGCCCGGCGGATAGGCCAGGGTTGTCAAGGTTTGGTCGGCGGCCGCCCGATCGATCGCTAGGTCGGCTTTCAGCTCCTCCGGGTTGGGCCAAGCGGTCAAGACCCGGCGGCGATGGGTCGATCGGCGCAGATCTCGCATCCAAATGCCGCTTTCGGTTTCCAACTGTTTCAGGTAGGGCCGCCCATTGGTGGCAAAGGCCAGGGGCACTTGGAACCCATCCCAAGGCCCCTCCCCAAACAGACTCCAACCCTCGCCCGCCCGGATGCCTTTGGCGTAGCGCTCGGCCTGGTCAATGGCGGCGGAAACGTTCTTGCGTTGGCGTTTGGCTTCAATCACGCCCACGCAGCTTGTGCCGATGAATAGGGCATAGTCAGCCCGGCCGCGCCCGCAGGGCCACTCGGCGATCGCCAGGTTTTGGCCCTTCGTGGGGCGGGTTCCCTGGGCAAAATTCAGGGTTTCGCTATCGGCTAACCAGCCCGCATCCCGCAACTGCTGGTCAATCAGCGATCGGGTGGCCGCTTCATCCAAATCCAGTTGGGCTGCTGCCCGATCGGCCAGGGAAATAATTTGGGCGGTTTGTTGGGCCGACAACCGCTGGGCTTGGGCTTGCAGCGCTGCCAGTTCGGCCGCCAAGGCCGATCGATCCTGGTCAGACTCGATCGCCAATTGCTCCCACAGGGCCCGATCGGCTGCGGCTTGCTCGGCCCGCTGCTCGGCGCTCAGGGCCGCTTGGGCCTGGGCTGCGGCGGCCAAGCGGGCCCGTTCGGCTTCGCTGTGGCTGGCGGCCAGGTCGGCCCGCAGGCGATCGAGTTCCCCTTGCAAGGCAGCATTCCCCGCCACCGGATTGGGCGGCGGTGCAAAAGGCCCTGGTTTAAAGGCGCGATCGGCCCCAAAGGTTTGATGAAACCAAATGGCCAAGGCTCTTGCCAGCTTCAAGCCATTCAGCGCTTCCCGATGGTCGCCGGTATAGGCATGGGTGGCCTGATTGCCCGCCACGCGAATCTGATGAAACAGATCGCCAACCTCCCGAGGCATGATCCGCTCCAATTGCAATCGCCGGAGCAAGTCCATTTGCGATTCCTCGATCGACACAAACAGACCCGATCTCGCCGCCGTCAGTTGGGCCAAGCGCTCCGCAAACTGCCGCAACTTGATCAAGCAGGTGTTGGGATCGTCCTGAAAGTATCGTTCCGCCAGGGCCCCTAAACGCACCAACTGCGGATCATGCCCCTGCAAAAAGCCAAAGTTGGCCGATTCTCCCGCCATAGTCTGCCTTGGGTGGTGAATGTTCTCGATATGTTTTGGCAGCTCACCCTTGAATCACAAAAAATCACAGACATACAGATGGGAGCTAAACCTCTCTGATTTTACAAAAAACTCTCAACCCACCAGGCAGTCCATGGCTTAACCCTGACCCAAAATTAAGGCTTCTAATCTGACTTGATCAGCATGAAGTGCAATGAGATCAACGACATGGTGATCATTACAAGGATATTGATCGAATTTCAGCACAGGACGATGATGCAGCCGAGTCTTACGTTTCGCAAGATTAATCTTGGCAATGCCAATATTTTTACGTTTGTATGTACTCAAAAAGTTCGGTTGATTCCAAAAGCGCTGACCGATCGCAGTGCAGTAACGAAGAATGCATTGCGCACCTAAAATTTGCTGCTTGATAGACTTTAGATCAGCATCAGACTTTTTCAATTCAATATATAAAATCCACTGACCGATAGCAGCATCGTCGCAAATCAAAATATAGTCGGCACAGCGTTGCTCACCCCTGATTCCTTGGAATAGCTTGCGCCGATCCCAAAATTGATCGGCACGGATCACCAGCGTTTTCTCAGGGCAATTAGTGACAGTGAGAGCATACAGCTTTTGCATAGCTCCTCCCTGTTTTTGCCGTTCCGTCAGTTCTACCTGATAGCAATGGCGACCATACTGGATATTTTGGGGCTGGCAGGGAACTAGTAGGTGTTCATGAATCATAGAGCGCAAAATTTCTATCTCCGCCATCTACTCTATACCCCAAATAATTGCCTCTTGAATTTGATTCATTTGATCAATTGTTTGATCGAAGCTGCCTACTTCGATACCCTGCTCGGCATTAATATCCGCAGCAGTAAGCGTTTGGCGTTTGACTTTGCCTTTGCGCCCAGGAATAGAAATTAAAGCTTGTTGAGCAATATAGACTCTCATTTGTTCGGGAGTTAGTAGCTCTTCAGATTGATATCCCCATTGGTCTCGAATTTCCTGAAGATGGGGGCGATCGCGATTGAGCATGATTAAGTGGTTAATTTCCTTAATCAAATAATCACTATGGGTGGTAATACAAACCTTGATGCCCACATTCACCAGTTTTGCCAAAAGCCGTGCAATGCGACGCTGATTTTCTGGGTGTAAGTTTAGTTCTGGCTCGTCGATGATAAACAGATCACCAGGCTGGGCAGCGTGCTTTAGGTAGAAACCAATATCCAAGAGAGATCTAACTGCACTAGAACTTTCATCCATCGTTAGCCTCAGGCTCTTGCGATGGCTGGGGCTATAGTAAATTCCATTGTTGCGAACGCTATATTCACCACCCACTAATTTTCTGAAATCTTCTAAGATTTCGGGAAACTGACGAACTAAGAAGCTTTCCTCTTTCGCAATAACTTCAAGATTTTGGGTGAAATCCACGTTCTGCTTAACCGGTAATGCATAGTCTCGATAGACCTTGAAAAGTAGTCCCATCGGATCAAAATCTTCATTAGATTGTCTCATTTCTTCTAGCAAGCGATTGCGAGCAAAAATCAGTTCATTACGAAAAATAACCGCACCTGTTCTTTCAGCACTCGCAATGAAGGGATGTGGAAGATAATCCGAAAAAATCAGATTTTTCAGTGCATTGGAGATAATACTTTTAACAGCCGCCTCAGGGATTAAGCTACTTGCATTGGAAATTAGTAGTGTGATTGTTAAGTCAAGACTGTTTCGGGGCTTGATCAGTGAAAATACTTCTGCATCTTGAGATTGAACATTGTGTTCAAATTCCTGATTGAATTGAAATTGTGAAAAATCTAATTTGATCCTAAATTCAGCATCTTTGAATTTTTTTTCTGGGGCGGCAAAGATTTTATAAAGCTGTTGACTATAAAATTGACAACCCCGTTCAAGAATTTCCTGAGCTTGTTCTAAATAACTGGGAATATGTAGTGAAACAGAGCCTTTTGCAAAAAGCTCGCTGATAACACTTGACTCAATTTCAAAATTCAAAATATGCGGCCAAGTTTCTAGAAAGCCAAATAGGGCATAAACTGCATAGGTTTTGCCAGTATTGTTCGATCCACAAATGATTGTGAAATCTCCCAGAGTAAATTCAGCCTCTTGAATTGGCCCTAGATTTTTGACCTGAATTTCCATAGGTTACTAACACTCCTGATGAGTGATTATTACTACTAATTATAAGAAGCCATTCCAAGCAAAAACAGTTAATGGGCGAGTTCATTCGCGGTTTCGGCTTCCCAGGCGGCGCGGACAAGGCGGATGTCGGCGTAGGTGTAGCGCTGTTGCAGGAAGTCGTAGATTTCTGTGAGTCGCTGGGCCCCGCAATGGTCGATCGCCCGAACAATTTCTTGCTGGATGTCGGGAGCCACGAAATCATCGATGTTGATCGCGTAGCCCTTGCGGATCAGCTCTTCGATGTGGGTGGCGATCGTGGTGGTGCGGAGGTTGCGGGCTTCGGCGATGTCGGCCAGGCGCTGGCCCTGTTGGTAGAGTTCCCAGGTGCTGTAGATCGTGGTGCTGACGGCGCGGCTAGTGCGATCGCTGATCCGTTGGTCGATCGCCTTGGCCGGTGAATCGAGGTTGAATTCTTGGCAAAACGCCCCGATCGCCGCCGTGAAGGTTTGGCCGTATTGCTCCAGCTTGCGGCGACCGACTCCCGGCACATCGGCAAATTGCGCCAAATCCAGGGGCCGCAGCTTGGCCATGGCCCGCAGGCTGGCATCGGTGAAGACCACGTAGGGCGGCACGTTTTGCTCGTCGGCCAGTTGTTTGCGCAGTTGTCGCAGCCGATCGAACAGGGGCTGTTCTTCGGGGGCCAGGTCTTCGGTGTTGCTGGTGGGGCGATCGCGCCGTTGGGGGGGCACGGCGACCCAAACTTCTCGCTGTTTGCGCAACACTTCCCAACTGAGGGCGTTTAACCGCAAAACCCGATAGCCGTCGGTGGTTTCATCGACCAAGCCTTCGTGCCGGAGCGATCGCGCCAGCAATTGCCACTGTTCCGCCGTCCGATCCTTGCCAATGCCGTAGGTTGAGAGTTCCTGGTGGTTATTGCGCAAAATCTTTTCGTTTTTGGAGCCGCGCAACACGTCGATGATGTATTGGGTGCCGAACCGTTCCCGCACCCGGGCCACGCAAGAGAGGAATTTCTGAGCCGGAATCGTCCAATCTTCCAGGGGTTTGGGGTCGCGGCAGTTGTCACAGCCGTTGCAATTGCCGGGAAAGGCTTCGCCAAAGTAGCCCAGTTGGATCGTGCGGCGGCAGACGGTGCTTTCGGCATAGTCGATCGTCTGGCGCAGTTGCTGTTGGGCGATCCGCTGTTCGTTGGGGTCGGGCTTTTGACCGATCAAATATTCAATGCTGCGAATGTCGCCCGTACCGAAGTAGAGGATGCAGCGGGCAGGGTCGCCATCGCGGCCGGCGCGGCCCGATTCTTGGTAGTAGCCTTCCAGGTTGCGGGGCAGGTCGTAATGCACCACCAGCCGCACATCGGGCTTGTTGATGCCCATGCCAAAGGCGATCGTCGCCACCATCACCCGCACATCGTCGCGAATGAAGCGGGTTTGGTTGTCGGCGCGGCTCCCGTTGTCCATGCCCGCGTGGTAGGCGAGCGCTTCGATGCCGTCCATTTGCAGCTTGCGGGTCAGCTCGTCCACCCGTTTGCGACTGAAGCAATAGACGATCGCGGAGCCATCGGTGGTGCGCAACAACCGCAGCAGTTCGGGATAGGTGTTGCGATCCTTGGGCCGCACTTCGTAATACAAATTGGGGCGGTTGAAGCTGGCGATATGGATGCGTGGATCGCGCAACTGCAACTGATGCACGATGTCTTGGCGGACGCGATCGGTGGCCGTGGCGGTCAGGGCCATGAAGGGCACGTTGGGATAGCGATCGCGCAGGCTCCAGAGTTGCCGATATTCCGGGCGGAAGTCGTGGCCCCACTCGGAAACGCAATGGGCCTCATCGATCGCGAATTGCGCCAAACCAACCGTCTGGTGGATCCGATCGATTAGGGGCAAAAACCCTTCGGTCATCAACCGTTCCGGCGCAACGTAAACCAATTTGTAGACATTGTTCAGCAGTTCCAATTCGCGCGATCGCAACTCCGCCACGCCCAAACTGCTGTTCAGAAAGGTGGCGGAAATCCCGTTATCGCGCAGGGCGGCCACCTGGTCTTGCATCAGGGCAATCAGCGGCGACACCACCACGGTCAGGCCGGGTTGCAACAGGGCGGGCAGTTGGAAACAAAGGGATTTGCCGCCACCCGTGGGAATCACGACCAGTTGATCGCGCCCGGCCAGTGCTGCTTCCACGATCTCCCGCTGGCCGGGCCGAAAGCTGCGATAGCCAAAATATTGCTTGAGGGCCTGGTCAAGGTTGGGATCGGTGACCCGATCGGGCGTTGTGAAGGGTTGCCCCGCCGTTTGGTTTGTTGTCTGACCAACCCCGATCATGTTCCTTGCCGTCACTCGCCGCGCAATTCCTTGCTGAATTTAGCTCAAAACGGCAGTTCATACCGATCGGGCTGGGGATGGGCGATCGATCCAAGTCTGGAGTTCATGGGCAACCTGGCATAAGCAAGAAAATAGTTCCCATCAATGTCAAAATAATCACCGATGGGCTGATCTACATACGGGCATGGACTCTTCCTTTGTGTGGCGGTGGCTTGTGCGACAATCCTGCACAGTCGAGATGCTGCCCGTGAATAATCCGGTTTCTGGATTGGGTTTTGGCTCCGTGTCTGTGGGTGATGACCTGGATTCTGAATTGGGTTCTGTCGCTGTAACATTGGGTGACGAGCAATCAGGTCATCCAACACAGGAACCTTCTCACTCAACTTCGGGCTGTTTATTGACAGATCCTTTAGTTTTGGGTGAGTCAGCGGCGGGGTTTACGCTGCTGGAATTGCTGATGGTGGCGGCGCTGGTGGGCATCCTCAGCGCGATCGCTGCGCCCGTTTGGCTGTCTTTTGCTGATAATCAACGCCTCAGCCAAGCCCAGGATGCGGCCTTTCGGACGATGCGGATTGCCCAGGCCCGGGCCCGCCACAATCGACGGATTTGGGAAGTATGTTTTCGGGACACGGGCCGATCGGTGGAGTTGGCGGTGCAACCCGCTCGAACAGGATTTTGTGACAATGCCCGGTGGGAACCTCTGCTGGCGGAGGCTACGGGCACGATCGGTGTGGCGATCGATGGGGATAACAGCACCCTACGATCGCGCAGTGGCGTTTACCGAATGCAATTCCAAGGCAGTGGCTGGGTGAATGGGCAACTGGGCCGAGTCACCTTTCAACTGCGCGATCGGGGGGATGATAGCCGCCGGAGTTGCGTGTTTGTGTCAACCCTCTTGGGTGCGTTACGGGGCGATCGCGATCGGGCCTGTTTGCGCTAGCTCACGGCTGGTTGGCTCGCTGGTGCGCGGGCTGCTGATTTAGTTCTTCGCTTTTTCGCTCATGCCCTGGCCCAGCTCGGGAGCCACGGGATACCAACGCCAACGCTGGAGCCGAAACCGCAGTGTGGTGAACCGGGCCCGTTCCGCCACCGGGCGATCGAGCAATTGCTCCACGGGCAACACTGTGCCATCGGTCTGCACAGCCAAATTATCCGCATCCAGTTCCAGCATCCAATTGCCGAACCGACAGGTAACCGGTGTGATCCGAAAGCCACTCAAGGACTCGATCGGGTGGCCAATGCGGGCCCCCACACAAAACACCTCCTCCGGGGCCCGGCTCACGCCCCGCAGCGCGATCGCCACTTCCTCGCGCAATTGCTCAGATTGCTCAATTAACGATTGCCACTCGGCCAGGCTGGAGGAACCACCGGCCAACGCGGGCTGGACTTCCCAGCCAACGGTAGTCGCTCGGACAACGCCCACCAGAATGGTGATTAGCCCCAAAGTCCAATGTACGTATTTACCCATTGATCGGGAAGCAACCGCCGAGCGCCTAGACGATTACGTAGCCTCTGTTACGGTTTTAGCCCGATCGGCTCAATCTTTGCCCGGTTCTCAAGAAAACCACACAGCAATTTCAGTGCGTCTGGTCACCACGATCCGATCGCCTGCCTCGTATCATGCAACCGAAGCGGGCCCCTCATTGGATTGGCCCACAAAAAACGGCCGAGAGGTGAGTTAAGCACAGCGCTGACAGCCCTCCTCCACCCGGCCGCTATTCACCGGGCAATCCTAACCTCACCCCAGCAAACCCTCAGAGCCACTGACTGACCATGGATCACGAAAGCGAATACATCAGCAAAGCCGAAGCCACCCGGGTGCGCGTTCTCAGCGAAGCCCTGCCCTACATTCAGCAGTTTGCCGGGCGCACGGTGGTGGTGAAATATGGCGGCGCAGCCATGAAAGACGATCGCCTCAAGGACAAGGTGATTCGTGATGTTGTGTTCATGTCCTGTGTGGGGCTACGTCCGGTGGTGGTGCATGGGGGCGGGCCCGAAATTAACAACTGGCTGGGCAAACTCAACATCGAGCCACAGTTTCGCGACGGGCTGCGGGTGACCGACTCCGACACCATGGACGTGGTGGAAATGGTGTTGGTGGGCCGTGTGAATAAGGAATTGGTCTCGCTGATTAACCAGGCCGGCGGCATGGCGATCGGGCTTTGTGGCAAAGACGGCAACTTGGTAACCGCTCGCCAAAAGGGCAACCGCCAGGAAATTGGCTTTGTGGGCGAAGTCAACAGCATCAACATCGATGTGTTGGAACCAATGTTGAACAATGGCTATATTCCCGTGATTTCCAGCGTGGCGGCCGATGCGGATGGCCAGGCTTACAACATCAATGCGGACACGGTGGCCGGAGAGTTGGCCGCCGCCCTGGGAGCCGAGAAGATGATTCTGCTGACGGATACGGCCGGGGTGCTGCGGGACTATAAAGATCCTTCAACCCTAATCCCCAAGGTGGATATTCAAGGGGCCCGGGAGCTAATTTCCCAAGGCGTTGTCGGCGGCGGCATGATTCCCAAGGTGAACTGTTGTGTTCGATCGCTGGCTCAAGGGGTGCGAGCGGCTCACATTATTGATGGCCGGATTCCCCACGCCCTATTGCTGGAAATTTTTACGGACGCGGGAATCGGAACCATGATTGTGGCCTCCGATCTGATGAAGTCCTAGGGGGTGGGCGCGGTTCTTCACAACCCGGATCCGGTTGCTATGAGACAGTGGGGGCAAGGGGCTGAAGCCCCTTGTCTAGTATGGGGATTGCGGAAGTTCCCTGAAGCAACCTGAACCGTTCTGAACTGTTTCGAGCAATCATGACCTATTCCACAAACACCCTGGGCGTGGCGATCGCTGGTACGGGGTTTGGCCAAAAAATCCATCTGCCGGTGTTGCAACAGCACCATCGCACCCGCCCGATCGCCCTGTACCACCGCCAAATTCAAACGGCCCAGGCGATCGCCCAACGGCATCAGCTTCCCTATGCTTTCGATCGCTTTGCGGAAATGGTGGCCCTGCCGGAGGTGCAAGCGGTGATGATTTCTACGCCGCCCTTTTTGCACTACACCATGGCCCAAACGGCCCTGGCGGCCGGGAAGCATGTGCTGTTGGAAAAACCGGTGACCATGACGGCGCAAGAGGCGATCGCCCTGGAGCAGTTGGCCGCGACAACGAGAGCGATCGTGGCGGTGGATTTTGAGTTTCGGATGGTTCCGGCTTGGCAATATTTGGCGGAACTGCTGGCGGACGATCGCGTGGGTCAAAAACGCCTGATCAAAATCGACTGGATGGCTTCCAGCCGGGCCGATGCCAGCCGGCCTTGGAATTGGTATGCCCAGCGATCGAGCGGCGGCGGGGCCCTCGGGGCGATCGGGTCTCACACCTTCGACTATATCCATTGGCTATTTGGGCCCGTGCGGCGGTTGTTTGCCCATTTAGTTACCTCCGTGCCCGATCGACCTGACCCCAGCAGCGGCCAACTGAAACCGGTGGATTCCGATGATATTTGCCAAATCTTGCTGGAGCTGACCGACGGCACGCCGGTTCAGGTCTGTTTAAGCTCCACAACCTACCAAGGGCGGGGTCATTGGGTGGAAATCTATGGCGATCGAGGCACGCTGATTCTGGGCAGCGACAACCAAACGGACTATATCCACGGGTTCAAGCTTTGGTATGCACCCGCAGGCGAGCCGTTGCAGGAATTGCCCATTCCCGATCGGCTGGCGTTTCCCCAAACCTATCCCGACGGGCGAATGGCGGCCGTGTTGCGGGTGGTCGATCGCTGGGTGCAGGCGATCGATCAAGGCCAGGCGATCGCCCCATCCCTCCGCGAGGGGATTGCGTCTCAGCAGCTCATGGACTTGGCCCACGAATCCCACGATCGGGGGCAATGGGTGACGGTTCCCAATGCTTAATCGCCCCAAACCCACCAGGACTGCCCCTTGCAAACTGGGGTGGCGAGCAACCCCTGTTGAAATATCTTCGATCTGAACTATGCTCTTGAGATGAATCTGCCCAGCTCGATCGACGGCGGCCACAGCCAAATCATTTGGCCTTCCGTAGCCAGCCGCTGGGCAACCCGCTCGTGATTCAACTGCGGTTCTGGTGGAGACCAGCCACCAGAGGTAACGGGGAAAGTCCGGTGCAAGTCCGGCGCTGTCCCGCAACTGTGATGGGCGATCGCCCTGAGTCAGGATGCCCGCCGCGCGATGTTTACCCCTTCCACTTCTGCGAGGTTCGGACTGTGGAGTCCTCACAACTTTTGTCACCGACGGGCGAAACGCTCGCGGCCAGTTCCGCATCCCCATCCGTCGTTTTCAGCCAAGCTGGCTCCGGGCAAACCAGTCCAGCGCCAACGAATGGAGCCGCCTCGGCCGCTGTGATGCAATCGGCCGACCAACCCGCCACGGTTCCCATGGCCCTGTTGGTTTGCACCACCTGTGCCAGCACTTGGCAAAACGGCCAGCGCGTGGGCATCAGTGGCGGTGAGCAATTGCTCGATCGCCTGCAAAGCCGTTTGGCGGATGGGGCCAATGGCGCGATCGCCCTGACTCCCACCCAATGCATGAGCGCCTGTAGCCATGCCTGTGTGGTGGCCTTTGCGGCAGCCGGTAAACACAGCTATCTGTTTGGGGATTTGCCCCACGATCCGGCCCGCCTGGATCAAACCGTGGAGGCGATCGCCGCCTGTGCCAATCTCTATCTCGATCGCCCCGATGGTCTGCTGGCCTGGGGCGAACGGCCGGAACCCCTGAAAAGCGGCGTTTTGGCCCGTATTCCCCCCACCACGGTTTCAATCACCTAGGGGTTGTTATGCATTCCCCTAGAATCCTGTATTCCCCCATCTGCCCCTGAGGGCTTGGAGAAATTATCTAATGCGACAACTCAAAACATTGGCATCAGCTC
The DNA here is from genome assembly GCA_001913845.2 of Limnothrix sp. CACIAM 69d. Classification (GTDB taxonomy): domain Bacteria; phylum Cyanobacteriota; class Cyanobacteriia; order CACIAM-69d; family CACIAM-69d; genus CACIAM-69d. The sequence continues at coordinate 102,594 of MKGP02000088.1, forward strand.
AAGGCCGTTTCGCTGGTGCTGTGGCCGGGCTATCTCTGTTGCTGGCTGCGCTGCCCGCATCGGCGCACCACATGATGGGTGGTCAGGTGCCGAGCAACGGCTTTGAGGGATTCATGTCCGGTTTGGCTCACCCGGTGATCGGCTTGGATCACTTGGCCTTTGTGGTGGCTTCCGGTTTGGTGGCGATCGGGGCGGCCCGAGGCTGGATTGTGCCTGTGATCTTTGCGATCGCGGCCTTGGGCGGCACGGGTCTACACCTGCAAAGTTGGGATTTACCCTTCCCGGAGCTGATGGTTTCCGGTTCGGTGGTGCTATTTGGGTTGTTGCTGGCCATGGGTCGCCAACTGCCGACGGTGGCCTTGGGGGCGATCGCCCTGGTGGCTGGCCTGTTTCATGGTTATGCCTACGGCGAATCGATCGTCGGGGCGGGCATGGTTCCCCTCACGGCCTATCTGATTGGGTTTACGGCCATTCAGCTCACGATCGCCCTCGGGGTGCGGGGGTTGGTGCAACGGTTGGCGGAAGGTTCGATCGCCCAAACCCTGCGCCACATCGGTTTTGCCATTGTGGGTGCGGGCGCGGCATTCTTAGCCTCGGCCTTGGGCGCTTAGGGGATACCTGAGAACTAACTTGAGGGACTTGCAAAGCACGAGTCGTCGTGGGGCAAGGGGCTTAAGCCCCTTGTCTGCGTCAGTTGAGGAGACTCGCAAGGGAGCAGTTATGGCTGTTCAGCCATTCCCTTAAGGCCGCTCAGAACTGAAGTTCAAGGACTGAATTCAACACCAATAACCATGCACAAAATTCCCGTTACCGTTGTTACCGGCTTTTTGGGCGCGGGCAAAACCACGCTGCTGCGCCATTTGTTGCAAAACCCCCAAGGCCGCCGGATTGCCGTGCTGGTGAATGAGTTTGGGGAAGTGGGGATTGATGGGGACTTGCTGCGATCGTGCCAAGTCTGTGACGAAGCGGAGACAACTGATCCCAATAACGGCCCCAGCAACGTGATTGAGCTAACCAATGGTTGCTTGTGCTGCACGGTGCAAGAGGAATTTTTGCCGACGATGCAACAGTTGCTCGATCGCCGGGAAGATATCGATTGCATTGTGATTGAAACTTCGGGGCTGGCGCTGCCCAAGCCGTTGGTGCAAGCTTTCCGTTGGCCGGAAATCCGCACGGGGGCGACGGTCGATGGCGTGATTGCCACGGTGGACTGCGAAGCCCTGGCGGCTGGTCGTGTGGTGGGCGATGTGGCCGCGCTGTTGGAGCAGCGGGCCGCCGATGACAGCCTGGAGCACGAAACCCCGATCGAGGAATTGTTTGAAGACCAGCTCGCCTGTGCTGACTTGGTGCTGTTGACCAAGTGCGATCGGGTGGAGCCGATCGAGGTGGCGCGGGTGGAAACCTGGCTGAAGCAGGAGTTGCGACCCGGGGTGAAAATTGTCCGTTGCCAACGGGGGGCGATCGCGCCGGAACTGTTGCTGGGCTTCAATGCGGCCGTGGAAGACAACCTGGACGATCGCCCCAGCCACCACGATCATCACCACCATGATCATGACGATAAGCATGATCACGACCATGACCACGATCACGATCATGACGACGACATCAGCGCGATCGCCCTCACCCTCGGAGCCGTGGAGCCTCGCGCTTTGGTGCAACGCCTAGAGCGGCTGGTGCAGGAGTGGGAAATCTACCGCATTAAGGGATTTGCCGATGTGGCCGGCAAGCCGATGCGGTTGGTGGTGCAAGGGGTGGGGCCGCGGTTCGAGACCTTTTTTGATCGCCCCTGGCGGCCCGATGAAGCGCGATCGACCCAACTGGTGATCATTGGTCGCGATTTGGATCGATCGGCGATCGCGGCGGCCATTGGCTAAGTTCAGGCGAAAAAAGGGTTGATCAACAGCTCACATCGCCTGATTCCAGGTCGTACCCACAAACACGATCGCCGCCATCAGGGCCAACAGTCCTTGAATCACGTTGCCAATAATCGATCCCAACAGGATGCCCAAGGCTGCTTTTAGGGAAACTTTGAAGCGGGGCACGAGCGGTATGGTGCGCCGGTAGAGCATTTCCCCCACCACGGCCCCCAACACCGGGCCCAACAGAATGCCTGCCAAGGGCCCTCCGATCGGGAGGGCCGGCAACAGGCCAAAGAACCCCAACAGCAACCCCACGATCGAGCCAATTTGCCCCCACTGGCTGGCTCCGGCCTTTTGTGCGCCAATGATGCCCGCCAGGTTGTCGATTAACAGGCTCAAGACCAAGACGGCGATCGACACCCACAGGGCCGTGGTCACCAGGGCCCAGCCCTTGACGGCTCCCCAAATCACCACGGCCAACACCACCAAACTGGGCCCTGGAATGGCGGGGATGAAGGATCCCAACACGCCCACCAAGGCCATGGCGATTAAGCCCAAATACAAAATTGTCTGACCTGTCTGCCCGTCCATGTTGAGTTGCGAATTGAGCTGCGAGTTGGTTGGCGAATTTGGGCGCGTTAATCGGGTTGGGATGACAGCGGCCTAGCGATCGAGCCGCACCCTCGGATCCAAAACCCCATAGAGGCCATCCGCAATCAGATTGAACAGCACAATCAAAATCGCATAGATAAACGCGATCGCCATCACCACGGGCGTATCGTTGCGCTGGATGGAGTCCACCAGCAAGGAACCAATGCCCGGCACACGGAACACCTGCTCCGTCACGATCGCCCCCGTGAACACCGCTGGCACATCAAGCGCCACCAGCGTCACCACGGGAATCAAGGCATTGCGCAAAATATGCCGCCCCACCACAATCCATTCCGGCAGTCCCTTCGCCCGAGCCGTTCGCACATAGCCCTGATAAACCTGCTCCAGCACCGAAGCGCGGGTGAACCGCATCAGGCCGGCCGTTTGAAACAGGGCCAACACCCCGATCGGCATCATGGACTGCTTAATCTGTTCTCCCAGGCTAGCGAAATCCACCACTTGCAGGTTGCTGTCATAGATAAAGGGCAGCCAGCGCAGTTGCACGCTAAACAGCAAAATCACCAGCAGACCCGTGAAAAAGGGCGGCAGAGAAAAGCCAATGAAGGAAATGAGCGTGGCCGTGCGATCGACCCAACCATGGCGCTTGAGGGCGGCAATTAGCCCCAAGGGCAGGGCAATGAGGGCGCTGAATCCGTAGGCCACTCCCACTACGGCCAGGGTGGTGGGTAACCGTTGGCCAATCAGTTCCAAAACGGGCACTCGGCTGACGAAGGAGTAGCCTAAGTCGCCCCGCAGCAGGGACAGCAGCCACTTGACATAGCGGATGTGAACGGGTTGATCCAGCCCCAGGGAGGCGCGAATCTGCGATCGAACCTCGGGGGAGAGGGCCCCGTTGGCGGCAAATTCACCCAAGGGGTCGCCGGGGGCCAGGGCCAGGATGCCAAAAATAATCAAACTGATGGCGAGCAGTGTTGGAATTGCCACCCCAATTCGTCCGAGGAAGTAGCGCCCCATGGGTTTAATAGCGGTTGATCCGGTTGCTGGATCAAATGATTGATCAAACTGATGATAGGCCGTTGGAATCGATCGCCCCGTAGCCAGCGAGACCCGCCTTGCAAAGGGTTTTGGGCGGGTGTCGCTCGGCCTTAGCGGACAAATTGGGGCATGATTTCGGCGGCGGTGAACAGGCCAAACTGCCCGCGCCGTTGTAGGGAAACGCCGGCCTTCAGGTAACCAAAGGCGGGGCCACAAACGTTGGCGGCCATGCTGGTTTCGTCACCGAGGGTGAAGGTGTGGGTGGAGATTTTGCCCTCGAAGGTGCGACCCGTGACTTGCACGTTGGTGCTGAGGGGTTTTTTGGCGTTGCGCGTATCCACCACACCACCGACCGTGACCCGATCGCGGCTGCAAATGCCCGCCAACTCCAGCATCAGATCATCGGCATGTTCCATGTTTTCCAAGGCCAGGATGCCGTTGGTGGTGTCGAGGAGAGCTTCGACTTCCGCATCGGTCATCAGCCGAGCCCGCTCGGTGTCATAACCGGGCATGTGGGCGATGTCTTCGCGGATGGTGGCGCGGTAGGCTTCCCAGTTGGCGATGCCGACTCCGAAGGTGATTTTGACGCTGTGAACTTCGGCGTAGCTTTGGGCGGCGATCGTGGCGGCGGCGGTCAACAGGCCGGGGGTGGCTCCGCAACCGGTCAGGTAGGTGATGCCGGCGTTGGCGAGCCGATCGCCCAGGGCCAGGATCTGTTCCATGGCGCTGGTGCGTTTGAGGGCATCCACCAACACGCCGCGCCAACCGGAGGCGATGATTTGTTCGACAACCTCGGCCATGAAGGTGTTGGGCAGGTTGGGCAGGGCCAGGAAGAAGCCATCGACGTTACCCTTGGCGGCTTCGATCGCCTCCAGGATGCTGGTGGGGCTGAGGGAGCCGCCGGGCAGATGGCCCACGGAACCCCGATCGCGGTAGGTGGCGATCGCCCGATCGGGATCTAGCCCTTCGGGGTTGTAGGCAAAACCATCGCGATCGACCGCTGCCACCAGCCGCATTTCGCGCTTGGGAGCCAGCACCCGCGCCGCCGCTTGGCCCAAGCCGCCAAAGCCCATCACCCCAACCCGAATTGCGCCGGCCTTGTCCGAATTCACCATTTGCGCCGATGCCAAGTCCACAACCGAATGACTCATAACGGAATCCCCAAACTGAACGGGTCAATCAACTTCCAACAAATTCCAACAAACAAATTCCAACCAATTCCCAGCGCGGGAAAACGCGAGAAAAAGATAACCCCCAATCATTGCAGCGATCGGTAAATCTCAGCAATCGCGATCGCCGGGTCACCGGCCCGGACTCGGCGGGTTCCGATCGCAATTGCCTGGGCGATGGGTTGCCCAAACCAGTAGCTGACAATACTTTCGAGCGACGAATGGTGGGTGCTCAATGGCCGATCGATTGCCCCAAACCCTTGCCAATGCGTCCCTTGACTGCGATCGGAAGTTACGCCACACTATCAAAAAGGCAAAGTCAGCGCTCCTATTCAATTTAAACAATTGTCAAGAAGCGTCTCGAAATGGATCGTTTTTTGGGCGATCCGCATCGATCAACCCTCGATCGACATTTCAGACCCTCGGTAACTCGGTGAAATCCCGATTCTAAAAAGACCATGGTTTGCTCGGTTGGTGCTTTCCGCCGCCCGGAACTCCCCCGTTGGGTTCTTCGTTGCGGAGCGATCGCCCGAGTCAGTGCTCAAACATCTGTACGAGTTATCCCGCTGGGGAACTTGTGCAAAGGCCTTGAGACCGCCTGTTGGCCGCCTAGTCTGGAAACCCCCGCATGGAAACCCTGGAATTCATCATTTACCCCGATGGTCGGGTACAGGAGAAAGTCACCGGTATTATCGGGGCCTCCTGTGCCGAAGTGACCGCCGCCATCGAAGCACAACTGGGGCGGGTCATTAGCCGCGAGGTAACTTCCGAAAACTTTGCTCGGGCCCAAGCGGATCGCGAGGCCTCGATCGAAGCCCAAACAACCTTCAGCGAGTGGTAGCACTCTGGGATTTCTAAGGCGCAGCTTTCGAGCCATTCGGGAGCGGCGCTTTAAAAATTTCAGCCGCGCTTGCTCCGGGGGGTCTGCATCGTTCAACCCGTTCAGATCGCTGTTAACGAAAACCACCATGTCGCACTTTAGCCAAATCAAAACGCAACTTCGCAACCTGACTTCCCTGAAAGCCGCCCTCACGGATCTGGGCATGGATTGGAAAGAAGGCCCCGCCACCGTGCGGGGCTACCAGGGGCAAACGGAAACCGCCGACGTGGCGATCGAACAGCCCAACGGCTATGACATCGGCTTTGCCTGGAACGGCCAGGAATATGCCCTGGTGACCGATATGCAATTTTGGCAACTGAACGGCTCGGTCGATCGGTTCCTGAAGCAAGTGACCCAGCGCTATGCCTTCCACACCGTGATCAACAGCGGTGCTGAACAGGGCTTCCAGGTGGCCGAGCAGGTCAAGAATGAGGACGGATCGATCCGTCTGGTGTTGCAACGCTGGAATGGTTAAGGTTCGTTAAGGGAGAGGCTTTGATCCTTTCTACGCAACGACTCAACCGGCCGCGTCGGCTCCATTGTCTAGCGCTGGCTTTGCCCAAAGCAGTGGCGATCTCGCCAGATTTTCTCGCTTGCGATCGGGGCAGGTTCTCAGAGTCCACAAACTCAGAACTTGCCCCGATTTGTTTTTTCCGATTGTCGGCTTGCTATGCCACTAGAGGCAGGAAAAACCATGGATCAGGAACCACAAGCACCAATGGAATCCGCGATGGAATCCGCAATGGAATCCACCGAGCTGGGGGTCAACCATGGCGCGGGCCCAGGGTTTGCACCAGAGTTGGGCGGTGCATTGCGTGGCCTGGGCGATCGCACCGGCTTGGAGCCGGAACTGGGCGGTCTGGTGCGCCAAAAGGGCGTGTATGTGGACGAAATTACCTGCATTGGCTGCAAAAACTGCGCCCACGTAGCCCGCAACACCTTTTACATTGAGCTGGAATATGGCCGAGCCCGAGCCATTCGCCAAGACGGCGACCCTGAGGAGCTAATCCAAGAGGCGATCGACACCTGCCCGGTGAACTGCATCCATTGGGTTCCCTTTGCGGAACTGAAACGCCTCGAAGAGGAGCGGCGATATCAAGAAATTCCCACGGCGGGCTTCCCGATCGATAAATCCGTGATTGCGGCTAATTTACGTCGTCGCAAGGAAGCGGCCAGAAAACGGCGATCGGAACAGGCTTAGAGGATGTCTGAAAAGTGTCTTTTGGCACGGGCAATGCACCAATAGTCGTGGGGGCAAGGGGCTTGAGCATCTTGTCTTCGTCGATCGATGAGGCGTGCAGAGTATCGATTTTGGCTTTTCAGACATCCTCTTAGGCAACAGCTAGGCCAAAACTAAGCCCAAGCTCAACAGTCGATCGCCCCTAGCCGATGGGCCGACCCTGTTTCCCAAATTCATGGTTCCCGAGCCGAAAGCCAATTAACCCATGGCCGATCAACCCATGGACGATCGCCCCATGGCCGCGCGGCCGATGGCGATCGTCATTCGTCCCGGCTTGCCCAGCGATGCAGCGGCAATTGCCCGACTTTTTCACGATACTGTGCGAGAAATTAACAGTCTTGATTACAGCTTGCAGCAGGTGAAAGCTTGGGCCCCGGATGATTTGTCGTTTTGCAACTGGGCTGAACGCAGCCAAACCCGCTGGACAATCGTGGCGGAGGATCGGTCAACCCCCGATCGCGACCTGATCGTGGGTTTCTGTGAATTGGAACCCGATGGGCATATTGATTGCTTCTACTGCCACAAAAACTATCAACGCTGTGGTTTGGGTCGGCAGCTTTACCAAGCCCTAGAAACCGAAGCACTCGATCGTTCTCTTCAACAATTGCAAGTTGAATCCAGCATCACAGCGCGCCCTTTTTTTGAAGCGATGGGCTTTGTTATGCTCTCTTCCCAGACCGTAAGTGTTCGAGGCGAAAGTTTTGTGAACTACAAGATGGTTAAAGCACTCAGCCCAATTCCCAAAAGCAGCATAACCTAAGATTTAAACAAGCAAGAGTCGCATCTCTATCATGCGATTTTTCTTGAGGAAAATTCGAGAATTAATTACCAATAATTTTGTGATTAAAAAATCAAGTGATCAGTTAATTAATTTCAATTAAGTCAATTCAGTTCTAGCCCGAGGATCATGGAGAAAATATTAATTGTTGATTTCTGAATCGGAAATTTAATTATAAATTTTGTCAACTGCTGAGATTGGATTCTAGCAATGGAGAAACGGGCGTGCTACCTTGAAAGTCCGGAAAAACTCGTAAATTAGTTCGAGCATTTTGAAGCATTACCCTTGCTAGTTTCCTGTCTCTGCCACGATCTTGCCCCCTTGATCCCGATACGTTGGTATCAATTTAAACCAGAAAATCTGTATTGATCAATCCTGGTTGTTCCGGCATTGCTTGTAAAGCGGCCTGTGAAAGCTAAATTCTGAGGCTATGAATCAGAGAAAAAATAAAATAATCCTAAAAAAGTTGAATTGCCATCTGTTGTTGTGGTTCGGTCTGAATGACCGATCGGCCCTCGGCTTAGAGTCAGCCTGCCACTCACTGCTCCGTTCCTCTTCATTGCTGAAACTGATGGCTCCAAAATGATGGTTCTTCAAAAATTTCGACCCAAACGGTTCCCACAATTTCTGTTGGTTTGTGCATTCGTTCTGAGCCTGGTGATTCATGGCTGCTTGGCCGGTGGAAATCGCGAGCTGCCCACCTTGCGAGTGGGAATGAATAATTGGCCCGGCTACATGGTTGCGCTCTACGCCAAAGAAGCGGGCCTCTTCCAAAAGCGTGGTCTCCAGGTGGAGTTAGTGCGCTTCACCAATCAGCAAGATAATATTCGGGCTACTATTCGCGGCTCGTTGGATGCCAGCTTTGTGCCCCTATGGGAGGCAATGCAGGTAGACCCGGGAAACGATCGCCCGGCCTATGTGATGGTGGCGGATATTTCCCATGGTTCCGATGGGATTGTGGCGCGATCGGCCGTGCCCTCCGTGAAAGATTTGCGGGGCAAAACCGTGGCGGCCAAGTTGGGAACCGTCAGCCATCTGATCTTGCTAGAGGCTTTGCAGTCTCAGCAACTGAAGCCAACGGACGTGAAAATTAAAGATGTTTCTAACGATATTGCTGTGCAGTTGTTGGCCCAAGGCGAAGTGGATGCGGCGGTGGTTTGGGAGCCATTGCTGAGTGAAACGGCGGCCAAAATTAAAGGCAAAGTGATTTTTACCACTAAAGATGTGGACAGTTTGGTGATTGATGGATTGGCCACGCGGGCTAGCTTTGCGGCGGATCATCAAGCGGAATTAACCCAACTTATGTTGGCTTGGTTGGATGCGATTCATGCGGTGGATACCCAGCCCGATCGCGTGTTTGCCAGCATTGCGCGTCAGTTGGGCCAAACGCCAGAATCCGTTGCTAAGGACTACTCTGGCCTGCTCAAGGGAGGAGTTGAACTGAATCGCCGGATGTTTGAGGGTCGGCTTGAAGCCGCTAAAAATGAAATTGTGCAGTTGCTGAAGTTAGACCCGCGCCATCGCCAGGTTATTCGTGAAGATATTGAATTCGATCGTGGGCCGATGATGACTGCAATTGAACAATGGAAACCCTAATTTCAAGCCAAAACCCAGCCCAAAAGTCCGGGACAATTATCATTACCCCATCGCCCAAATCGCCCAAAGCGGTTGCCCCTGCCCGCAGCCTGGCTCGGCAGCTCCTCAGCAAGCTAGGAATTTCCCTGATGGCGATCGGGGTGTCCATTTTGGGCGTGAACTATCACCTCATTTCGGCCCAACTGCAAAACCAAATGGGCAAGCGGGCTTTTGCTATTACCCAAGGGTTGCAGTTCGCCACGGAAGGGCTGCTGGAAATTAGCCAAGAAAGCATTTTGCGGCGAGTGGTGCAAAATTATGCCACCCTGCCAACGGTGTTGGAAATTGCTATTTTGCGACCCGATGGCACGGTTTTAACCCATAGTTCCGGCTTCCTAGAAAACCAATCCTATGCTGCGAAATACCCTGCCCTGGCGGAACCGATTCAAGGTGCAGCCGCCTCGGGGGTCGAAGCCAGTTACCCCCTGCAATTGCAGGGGCGATCGGTGTTAGTGAGCCTGATGCCCTTTAGCAGCACGCTCTTTCAGGTGCAAGGGAAGCGGGGGTTGGCCGTGGTGATGCTGGATCAAGAGCAAACGGCCTTGGAAATTCGCCAGAGTTTTCTGACTTCCATGGTGACTTGGGGGGCTGGCATCATTGGCATTTTGGGCTTGGGAACTCTGCTGTTGCAGCGCTTGGTGTTGCGGCCTTTGAATCAGCTTCAGCAGGCGATCGGGGTTAGCCAAGCAGGCATGACTTTCACCTTGCCTCCGCAAATGCCTGACCATGAAATTGGCTTTTTGGCAAAAACATTTGAGCAGATTTTTACCCAAAATATTGCCTTGCTCAATCAAGCCCAACAGCAAACGGTAGCCCTGGTCAAAGCCAAAGAGGCGGCGGATGTGGCTAACACGGCCAAGAGTGAATTTTTGGCCAATATGAGCCATGAATTGCGAACACCGCTGAACGGCATTTTAGGCTATGCCCAAATCCTCCTGCGATCGCGCACTATGACCGAAAAGGAGAAGCATGGGTTAACGGTGATTTACCAATGTGGCTCTCATCTGTTGAATTTGATTAATGACATTTTAGATCTGTCCAAAATCGAAGCCCGTAAGCTGGAAATTTTGCCAGCCCCGGTGAATTTTCCGGCCTTTTTGCAAAGCGTGATCGAAATTTGCAAAATCCGTGCTGAACAGAAAGAACTCAATTTTATCTATGAAGCCGATCGCCCTCTACCGGAGGGGTTGTTGTTGGATGAAAAACGCCTGCGCCAGGTGCTGATTAATTTGTTGGGCAATGCGATTAAGTTCACCGATGCGGGGTCGGTGACGTTGCAGGTGCAATGGGTCGATCGCCCCTTGGAAACCGCTGCAAAACCCCATAAACCAGCACAACCTTGCTTGCGGTTTGTGGTGCGAGACACGGGCATTGGCATGAGTACCGATCAGTTGGGGCGTTTGTTCACGGCCTTTGAGCAGGTGGGCGATCGCCGCAGAAACGCCGAAGGAACCGGTTTGGGTTTGGCCATCAGCCAGCAAATGGTGCAGTTGATGGGCGGAACCATTCAAGTACAAAGCACCTTGGGAGTGGGGAGTGTTTTTTCGTTCCAGTTGTCATTCCCGGCAACCGATCGCTGGCAAGTGCCGTTGCTGGAGTCCCACAGTCAATTGGTGGTGGGCTATGAGGGGATGAAGCGCAATTTGTTGATTGTGGACGATCGCCCTGAGAATCGATCGGTTCTGGTGGCATTTTTAGAGCCGCTGGGATTTGGTTTGACCGAAGCGGAAAATGGGCAAACGGCCTTGAACTATTTGCGATCGCAGATTCCCAATCAACTCCCAGATTTGGTGATTACGGATTTAGCCATGCCTGTGATGGATGGCTTTGAAATGTTGAAAAAAGTCCGCAATGATCCGCTGCTCTGTCACTTAAAAATCTTGGTTTCTTCCGCTTCTGTGACGCAACTTGATCGCCAAACCAGCATTGAAGCGGGCGGTGATGATTTTCTGGCCAAGCCAGTGTTAATGGCAAGTTTACTGGACAGTTTGCAGCGCCATTTGGGCGTGGTTTGGCGCTATGAATCGGAGGATGTTGCTGCGGATTCTCAGTCCCCAGCAGCCCATTTAACGAATGAATTTGCCGAACAAAAAGCAATTCATTTACCCGATCGCGCAACCCTGGAAAATCTGCTGGATCTGGCCCAGCGGGGACGCTTAAAACAACTCTTGGCAGTCATTGACCCCCTGCAAACCCAGGATCCGCAACTGCAATCTTTCTGGAAGGAATTGCGATCTTTGGCGAAAACCTTCCAAGCGGAACGGATTGAAACCCTGCTGCAAACGGCCCTGGCCAGTCAAGATCAATCGTTGTCCAGCGAAGATCGCACTGAGCCGGCCATTGCTCGGTCAGCAATCACCAGTCAGCCATCAACCTTTGGAGAGTTCTCATGACCAATATGCTATCGGGCTTAATTCTGATTGTGGATGATACGCCAACGAATTTGGATGTGGTTTGTGAAGCATTGAGCGATGCGGGATTTGAGGTGGCCATTGCCACCAGCGGTGAGCGGGCGCTCCAGCAGGTGCAGCGAGAACTACCGGATTTGATTCTCTTGGATGTGATGATGCCGGGAATTGACGGGTTTGAAACTTGCCAGCGCTTGAAGGCCGATCCCCTCACCCGATCGGTGCCAATTATTTTTATGACCGCGCTTTCGGATACGGATAGCAAAATTAGGGCCTTGGACTTAGGGGCCGCTGATTACATCACAAAGCCCTTCCAAGAACAAGAAGTGCTCGCAAGGGTCAAAACCCATTTACAAATTCGATCGCTGACCAAAGAATTAGAACAGGATCTGGATCAAAAAAATGCGGCTCTGCAAGCTTCCCAATTGCAACTAATTCAAAGTGAAAAAATGTCTGCCCTGGGAAACCTGGTGGCCGGAATTGCCCATGAAATCAACAACCCGATCGGGTTTCTCCGGGGCAGCATTGAGCATATTCAAGACTATGTGGAAGATTTGATGGAGCATGTGGACTGTTATCAACAGACCTACTCGGAAGCGAGTGCCCAAATTTCGGATCATGCGGAAGATATTGAGCTGGATTTAATTCGCGAGGACTTACCCAAAATTCTCGATTCCATGAAGGCTGCCAGCCATCGCATCGCAGAAATCAGCACCAGTTTACGAACCTTTTCGCGATCGGATAGTGACAACGAAGATGCTCCGGTGTTGGCCGATATCCATGAGGGCTTGGATAGTACCTTGTTGATTTTGAAATATCGCTTGAAAGCGAGCGATCGCCGTCCAGAAATTTTGGTTCAAAAACTGTATGGGAACTTGCCAGAAGTGCCTTGCTTTCCGGGACAGCTCAACCAGGTTTTTATGAATTTGTTGGCCAATGCGATCGATGCCTTCGATGAAGCCACCCATCAACAATCCTTTATGGAATTGGCAACTCGGCAGCCAACTATCACGATCGAAACCCTCCTAGCACCCGATCAACAATCGGTGGAAGTTTGGATTCGTGATAATGCCTTCGGGATGAGCGAGGCGGTGCAGCAACGCATTTTTGACTGGGCTTTCACAACCAAAGGGGTGGGGCGCGGCACGGGGCTAGGCTTGGCGATCGCCCGCCAAATTGTGGTCGATCGACATCAGGGCGAGCTGACGGTGAACTCAACCTTGGGAGAAGGCACTAGTTTCTGTTTGCGGTTGCCGCTGCCCTCAATGCTTTCTGATCTGACTTGGGGCAGTGGCGCGATGATGGGGATCTTGTCGCCCAGCCCGTTGGTGGAGTCCCATTGTTCTTGAGGGCCACCGTTCTTGCTTAATTAGCCAAAAATCGTCCCTGTGGATCTGGCTCAGATTGTTCAACGGGAATTGCCCAACCTTCCTAGATCTCCAGAGATTCCAGCACCCAGGGAGATTGCTTCGGGGGTTCCATCTGCGGATAGAGCGTTAGCACTTGCTCCAAGCCCAGACGCGATTGGGCGGCGGTGCTGAGGGGCGATTGTCGCTCCCGATCGAAATGTTCACCGGCCGCACAGGCAATCATGGCCGCATTGTCGGTGCAGAACTTCATGGGCGGGAACAAAACCCGTAGCCCCAAGGGTTCCGCCGCTGCCGCCAGGGTTGCCCGCAAGCCCCGATTGGCCGCCACCCCACCCCCGATCGCGATCGTCGAAAAGCCCAGATCCTGCGCCGCCGCGATCGCCCGCTTGGTGAGGGCATTCACCACCGCCGTTTGGAAGCTGGCGGCCAAATCCGCCAAAGGCAGCTCAGGGGATTCCGCTTGCAGTTTTTGCACCAATCGCAACATGGCCGTTTTCAGGCCGCTGAAGCTGCAATCGTAGGGATGAAAGCCCCCGTCCGGCAACGAAACGCGCCCTTCCGGCAACTTGAAAGCCTTGGGATTGCCCTCGGCCGCCAGGCGATCGATCACGGGCCCGCCCGGATAGCCCAAGCCCATCAGCCGCGCCACCTTGTCAAAGGCCTCCCCCGCCGCGTCATCCCGGGTTTGACCCACCGTTTCATAAACACCCGAGTCGCGCACCGCAATCAAGCTGGTGTGGCCCCCAGAGACCAACAGACACAGGAACGGCGGCTGCAACGTTGGCTCCATTAGATAGGAGGCGCAGATATGGCCTTCCAGGTGATGCACCGCCAAAAAGGGTTTTTGGTGCAGCATGGCCAGGGTTTTGCCCGCCGTCAACCCCACCAACAGGGCCCCAACCAAGCCGGGCGCACTGGTGGCGGCCACTGCGTCGATCGCCCCCCAACCGAGACCCGATTCCTGGAGCGCTTGGGCGATCGTCCAATTAATCGTTTCCACATGGCCCCGGGAAGCCACCTCCGGCACAATGCCACCGTAGGGCTGGTGGAGGGCAATTTGCGACGAGACCACATTGGCTAGCACTTGACGATTCTTTACGATCGCCACCGCCGTCTCATCACAACTTGTTTCAATTGCTAAAGCAGTCGCCATCGTTGGGAATTTGGCTGATATGGTGAGGGGCAGTATTGGCCATTTGTTGAAGTCTAACTGGTTTCGGCCGAAGACTTCAAACGCGCCCTCTGCCTAGCCTTGCGCGGTCTGGTGTTCCTCCTTAAAGGGATCCAAACCCACGGGGCGATCGGGCAAAGTTCTCGCGACAAATTGCCGTGATTTGTAACAGAAACGTATTGTTTCATAAAGAAAGGAAACAATCTATGCGTCAGTTGTTTGCAATTGCGCTAGCGGTTTGCCTCTGGTTTGGGTTTGCTGCCCCGGCTAAGGCAGATTACTACGCTAACCTGACCCCCTGCGGCCAGAACGCTGCCTTCGTGAAGCGCGCCAAAGCAGCCACCACGCCCCAGGCGAAAGCTCGTTTTGAAAAGTATTCCACCCTGCTGTGCGGTGAAGAGGGTCTGCCTCACTTGATCACCGATGGCAACCTGTCTCACCTGGCAGAATTCACGATCCCGAGCTTGGCTTTCCTGTACATCGCTGGCTGGATTGGCTGGGCTGGTCGTTCGTACCTGCAAGCCATCAAGAAGGGTGACAACCCCGAAGAAAGCGAAATCATCATCAACGTGCCTTTGGCTGTGAAGTGCTCCTTGGGTGGTGCGGCTTGGCCCGCAGCGGCCTTGGCTGAATTCGGCAGCGGCAAGTTGTTGGCCAAAGAAAGCGAAATTACGGTTTCGCCTCGCTAAACCCGGTTGGTTTACCGGGGTGCGGTAAGGGCACAGGTTTATGGTGACAAATCGGATGACGACCCCGATCGGTCAGCCGCCGTTGCTGGCAAACAACTGATTCTGTGAGCGATCGCCTGGGGCTGGGAGGCACAACCAACCGACCCGGTGATCGCTTCCCTGTTATCAGCGATCGCCCCGTTTCCGTTCCCGCCTGGGCCATGGCCGATCGACCCCCACTCCCCTGTTTTTAGAGATCTGGATTCGGAGACCATCCATGAAAGACTTGCAGCGCTATTTGTCCTCGGCTCCCGTGTTGGCAGCCGCTTGGGTTACCTTCACCGCTGGCCTGTTGATTGAATTCAACCGGTTCCATCCGGATTACTTGGTGCCGCCCTTCTAAATCAAGGGCGATCGCAGTTTGGGCGTTGGGTTGGGTCTGCCAAAGGGCAGCCAGAACACCGGCCCACGATCCAAACAACCAGTTTTGAAAACGCTTTGTCCCGCTGATTGCACGCTTAACCTCTAGAGGGAAAACTATGGCTTTGGACGTGGTTTCTCATAACGGCGATCCCCAGGTCGGCGATCTGGTGACTCCGATCTCCGGTTCTGGTTTTACGAAGGCTTTGATTCAAAATCTGCCGGCCTACCGCAAGGGCCTGTCGCCGATTCGTCGTGGTTTGGAAGTGGGCATGGCCCATGGTTATTTGCTGTTTGGGCCCTTTGCCTTCACGAGCCAATTCCGCAACACCAGCTACGGCACTTTGGTGGGCTTGATTGAAGCAATTATTTTGGTGACGATTCTGTCGCTGTGCCTGTCGGTCTATGGCAACGTGACGACCAAGGCTCCTTTGGCCTCCGTGGCCGTGTCCGAAGTGCCCGCTGAGTTGGGCACGAAGGAAGGCTGGAGCGAGTTCGCTGGCGGCTTCACAATCGGTGGCATCGGCGGCGCGGCCTTCGCTTACGCGGTCTATTCCGTGGTGCAGTCGGGCGTGTTCCAAACCTTTGCGAACGGTCTGTAATTGACCCAACGTTAGGTTTTCGCTCTGAAAAAGGCGGTGGTCTTGGTGGCCATCGCCTTTTGATTTCTTGATTTTGGGTTAATCAACGGTTGTTGAGGAATTTCTAGGCGCTGATTTCTGAATTCCTAATAGTTTTGTCGTTTTGTAGTAGCATGACAGGCTTAATACATTGGGTCAAAGTTGCGGAGCCAGTCGTAGTAACAAGGGGCTTGAGCATCTTGCTGCCTAACGATTTGGTGGCGATAACAGCCATATAATTTAACCCAGTGAATTAAGGCAGCTACGCTAGTAGGTTGGGTTGAGGGACGAAACCCAACAGAAACAAAGCTTGTGCTGATTTTTGAATCCCTAGGAGTCGATCGCGGCGGGCAAATCCGCCAACCAACCGGCCGCCTGTTGCCCATTGCCGGGGCCGCTGGCCAAACCCCAAGACCCGGTTCCCGTAATCACAAACCCATTGGGGCCACAGGGAGCCACCGTTGATTGGCCATCCGCATGGACTGGCCGCGCCCCCACCCAGGGTTGCAGAGCCGCCAACGCCGCCCAATCGGGGGATTCGGACTCCAAAGTGGGACAACCATGGAGCGCCCACAGCTCCGGAAAGAACTGCGCCGCCGCCCTCAGTTGCGATCGCAGGGCCCACCGTGCGCCGGGATGTTGCAAATTGAGGGGCCGATCGACCCCAGGATAGAACTTGCAGCCGCCGATCCGAATTTCCCAATCTCCAGCGGCGGCTCCCAGGGCTTCCGGTTGGAATCGATCGAGCCGACGCGGATCCAAAAGATCCAGGGGAATCGGCCGATCGCCCCAGGCCGCGGCCCAGGTGTGATCGATCCAATCGGTGGCCTCCCCGCTCATAGCCAACGCCAGGCGATCGAATGCCCACTGCTGATCCAACCAATCGAGAAAAGCCGCCGCCGGAATCAGGGTGGGGCTGATCACCAACGGCCCGGCGCTGCCGTCCTGTTTCCAGGCCCGGCGGGGAAAAGTCAGGCCCTGGGAGATCGCCGATCGGGGAATGGCGAAGGTGATCGATGTGCCCGCGATCGGGAAGAGCGGTTGGCTCACCGCGCCGCTTTGTTCCAGCAGCGGATCAAACCCCGTGGCAAAGATGAATCGATCGGTGGCGCGGCCGAGGGTGATCGCCTTGCCCCCTTGGTGGGCCCGCAATTGCTGGATTTGCCCGCTCGCATTCCGATCGATGCCGGTAATGTCCGTGTTGAGTTGCCACTGAATCCGCCCCATTTGATTCAGCCGATCGGTCAATTCCGCCACCAGTCGGCCCGCATGGATCGCACCCCCCGGTTGGCGGGTGATTTGGCCCGCAAAATCCGCCGCCCCCAAAAAAGGAGCCAAACCGGGATTCAAGGTCAAGGCCTCCGTCACGGACACCAGGGCCGCCAGGTCGCGATCGCCCGTGGCCCGATGCAGCCGCGCCACCTCTTGGCTGGCCTTGGTGGCGGCTTGGGAACCCTGATAAACCCGCAGTTTGGCCCCCAATTGCAAACCGGTGCGAGCTGCCAAGTCGGGATCCCGGGCCGCCAGCTCGCGCCAAAGGTGTAAATTGCGGAACCCCCATTGCAGCATGGCCCGCTCCCGATCGGCCGCTGTGGGTTCCTGGGCCCGGGCCCGCTCCAAAAAGGATTGGATCGCGGCTCGATCGACCCCTTGGGCCACAAACCCCGGATAGGCATAGCCCCCCTGATCCAAGGGCGTTGCAAAGGACTGGGCCAATTGCGCGGCCGTGAGACCGCCGGCCACCAGCCCTTCGGTGGCCGTCAAGCTGCGCCCATTGCCGGCCGTCAAACCGGCTCCCGGCGTGGCAGCGCGATCGACCATCACCAGGGGCAGTTCCATTTGGCCCGTTTGGCGAATGGCCCAAGCGGTCAACAAACCCGCCACGCCCGCACCGACGATGTAGACACGACGGGCGCGGGGCCCGGTGGTGCGATCGACAGGATTCAACAGAACAGAGGACATGGCAACGGCTTGGGGTTTAGGGAATGGGAGCAGACAGGTCGATTAGGCGGGCGATCGAGTGGTGGATCGCGCCAGGCATCGAGGGTAATGAATTTAGAATAACTATTCAACGATGAATCGATGAAAGCTTCAAGGGGCCAGGGGCAATCGTCCCGATCACTGGAACGGCTGGTATAACCCGAAACCTATTTTAAAAATGATCTGAAAAACGATCGCCCCAACAATTGCCCATTCACGCCGCTGACCAGTCGGCCTAAGGTTCCGGTTCCGTCGCCGGAGCGATCGCCGCAAACAGCGCCGAATAGTCCGTGTTGCCCAACCCCAGGGCGATCGCCCGTTCCACCACTGCCCGCACTGCCTGCACCGGAGCCGTCTCGATTCCTTGGGCCCCCGCCGCCTGGGCAAACAAGTCCAGATCCTTCAGCAGATGCTTCGTGGGGAAATTGGGGCGATCGAAGTCCCGATCGAGCATCCGTTGCAACTTCTTGTCAAAGGTCGGCGCGTAGAGGGCGCTGGGTCGCAAAATCTGCAAAAAGGTCTCCACGGCAATCCCTTCCCGTTCCACCAGAGCCAAACTGGCCGCAAAGGCCGTGGTGAGCGACCCAATCAACTGATTCATGGCCAACTTCAACGCCGCCGCCGCCCCCACGGGCCCCACCAACAGCGGCTCGGGGCCAAAGGTTTGCAACCAAGCCCGATCGCGCTCAAACTGGGCCGGCGTGGCCCCCACCATCAACAGCAGCTTGCCCGCGCTCAGTTCGGGAATGCTGCCCAGGACGGGTGCTTCGTAATAGTCACAGCCCCAAGCGGTTAACTCAGCGTCGATCGCCCGGCTTTCTTCCGGAGCGATCGTGCCCATTTGCACCACGGTTTTGTCCGCCAACAGCGACCCGATCGCCCCATCCAGCAGCACCGATCGAATGGCGGCCCCATCCGCCAGCCACAACACCACCCGATCAGCCGGGGCGATCGCCGCCGCCAAATCCGTCGTGGTGTTCAGGCGATCGATCCCCTGCAACGGTTCCAGGGCCTCGGGCGATCGGTTCCAAGCCACCACGTCTTCGCCCGTGGCCGCCAGCCGCCCAGCCGCGGCCCGACCCATCAACCCCATGCCCAACACGGCTACTACAGTCATTGCGCCCGATTTTGATCATGAATGAGTTTGAGAGTTTGATTGTGGCATTTTGATTCCTGGGAGTGAATGGGCAATCGCTTTATTCTGAAAACATCATTTGCAGGGTTTCTAGAATTCGTCGCTGGGTTTTACGATCAATCCGTCTCAAGGATTTGACTAATTGTTGACGGTCAACGGTACGAATTTGATCGAGGACTACTTGTGCTGACTTATTTTCAAAAGAGCAAGGAATTCGGGTTGGGTCATCTCGAAACTTAGTGGTTAATGGGGCGATGATGACCGCTTGCAAGAACTAATTCATTTCGTCCAACTCGTGCCCCAAGACCCCAACGACGAACCCGCCGCAGTATTGCTAGAACGGATTCGAGCCGATCGCACCCAACAACCTACCCCGCGCAAACGCAAACCCAAAGCCAGCCAATGACCCTTGGGGCGTTCTGGGCCGCGTGAATGGACGCAACCTGAGTTCAATGCCTTCACAATTGGCGAACCGTCATTCTTTCAATCGCTAGTCACGCATCAAGCGATTAAATTATCCGTCATTGATTCATGAAGTATCGCCCGATCGCCCAGATCATCTATTTCTCAACAGGGGATGGCTCCAGATCGCCAAATTTCGTTACAGATCCTCCTGTACCAAGCCAACCTGGTGACGCAATGTCACAGACGCAAAACTTTTTGATTGGAATAATCAAGTTTTATTTTTAATTTCTGTTCGATTTCTTACGAAAGTCTTCAAAAACAGCCATGATTGGCCAAGTAGCTTCAGTAGCGGACTTTGATTATAGGCATTAATTTTAACCAAGTTTATCTCATAAATTCCTGAGTACTATGAGGATAGTCAGAAAGATCCCTTGACGCTCAAAACTACCGTCTTTATATAATGAACATGATTCAGCAAGGTTGCTGATCATGTGCTCGAAACTCCCTACTCCATCAGATCAGGATTTCACTTTATTTTTATGTATGGCTTAATTAACAGCGCTTTGCGGATGATGATGTGCGAGCAATATGGCCAGGAAATTTGGGACGACATCATGACCCATGCTCAGCTTTCGGAGGAGCATTTTTTTGTGATGAAGTCCTATCCTGACGACATCACCCATAACATTGTGCAAGCGGCGACCACTATTTTGGATATTTCTCCAACGGAATTGCTCCGCAAATTTGGCCACTATTGGGTGGGTTACACCAAAACGGCGGGCTACCAAGAAATTATGAATATGTGTGGTGATAACTTGGTGGATTTTTTGGGCAGTTTGGATGATTTACATACGCGGCTAGGGGTGCAATTTCCCGCGTTTCGTCCTCCGTCCTTTGACTGTGATCAAGTAGGCCATCACACGGTGGAATTACACTATCGATCGACTCGCCAAGGGTTGGCTCCCATGGTGGAAGGTTTGATTGAAGGGCTGGGCGATCGCTTCGATACGGAAGTGGAAATTACCCAAATTGCCGATCGCGCTCAGGGTGACGAATGCGATACCTTCCTCATCCACTACACCACTGACTAGGGCTATGGATCAGTTGCCCTTACCCCAATTTCACCTTTCAGCAGAGTTGCTGGTGCAGCTCTTTCCGTTTCATTTGGCCCTCAATCATCAACTGCAAATTGTTCAGGTGGGGCAAGCGCTCGATCGAATCTATCCCCACCCCTTGAGAGGACGCTTATTTGCAGATCATTTTTCGATCAACCGTCCTCGTATGTCGATTAGCATTGAGGACTTTCTTAAGAAAAGACAATCCCTTTTTCTGCTGGAGTCTCGAGATCTATCTTTGGTTTTGAAGGGACAGATGATGGATTTGCTGGAATCAGGAATTTTTCTTTTTCTGTGCTCTCCATCCGCGATCGATGCTCAAAAACTAACAGATGCAGGAATTCAACTGAAGGATTTTCCGCTTCATGACGTAACACCGGATCTAGTGTTTTTGCAACAAACCACCCAGATGTCCGTGAAGCAGGTGGAGACTCTCAACCAGCAGTTGATTGCTAGCCAAGAGCAGTTAAAGGATGCTTTATCGATTCAGGAACATTTGCGATTTAAGGCAGAAAAACAAGCACGCCAGCTTGAACAACAACTGAAGGAGCTAAAAGAAACGCAAATTCAGCTTGTGCAGGCTGAGAAAATGTCCACGTTGGGGCAAATGATTTCGGGTATTGTTCATGAAATCAATAATCCTTTGCATTTTATTCACGGTAATTTGGATCATTGCCTCAATTATGCTCAGAGTTTGCTGGAGGCTTGCCAGATTTTATTAAAAGCTTCTCCCCGAGCAAGGGAGTGGCACGAGATATTCCATGCCAATTCATCTTCATCCGAAAATTGGTTGAACGAAGCCACGTTAGGCTCAGATCCTGAAGATCAGAACATTGATGTTGATCATTCTTTGGATGATGCTGTGGCTCTGGCTAGTTTGGACTTGGAAAATCTTGCTTTTGCTTTGGATGATTTTCCGAAGGTGCTTCAGTCCATGCGGATTGGCAGTCAGCGAATTCGTGAAATTGTGGAGGGGTTACGTCAATTTTCGCGCTTGGATGCCAGTGCGCTCGATTGGTTTGATATTCATGAAGGTATTGATAACACATTGATGATTCTGAGGAGCCGACTCACCAGGGCTAAGGTTTCATCGAATATTGAAATTATTAGAAACTATGGCAATGTGCCACTTATTTCTTGCTATGGGGGACAGATTAATCAGGTTTTTATGAATATTTTGGCGAATGCGATCGATGCCCTAGAAGACCATAATCAGGCCTGTGAATTACCGGCACGATCGGGCACAAAACGGGAACTACCCAAAATTTGGATTGAAACAGGTTTGATTAATTCTGGATGGCTGCGCATCTCGATTCGTGACAATGGATGCGGGATGCCCAGGGACATTCAATCAAAGATGTTTGAGCCGTTTTTCACAACAAAGTCCGCCCATCGGGGCACGGGTCTCGGCATGTCAATTAGCTACAAAATTGTGACGGAACGCCACGGGGGCCGGTTGCGCTGCCTCTCGGAACCTTGCCAGGGCACGGAGTTTGTGATTGAACTGCCGATCGAGCCGGCCCAACTGCAAGGCAAGAGCGCGGTTTAGGCACAGTCCCTAGGGCTTGTCGTCACATCGCCTGAAACCCTGATTCCACCGTCGGCGGATCGGGGGAGGCAAGGGGCTTCAGCCCCTTGTCTAGGGTGGTTGGCGTAATGACGACAGCCCCTAGGATCCTTGGCGACGACGCGGGGCGATCGCATGGCGGCTGACGGCGTAAAAATCGGCGGCTTGGCTCATGGTGTAGCTCAACCACTGGGGATCGCCGGTTATGAGGGGGCGATCGGGCAAGGTGGGTTCGCCGGGCAGGCACGATCGCACCTGGGCAGCCACGGCCCGCGCCAACAGGGGCGGCACCGAGTTACCAATTTGCCGCATTCCATGCCATTTCGTGCCGTGGAAACAGAACCAGTCGGGGTAGGAGTGGAGGCGGGCCGCTTCGCGCACGGTGATGCAACGCCCTTGGATGGGGTGAATGGGTCGGGGTGAGGTGAACGCACCGCGATTGCTGGGGGTTCCGGCCCGTAGGGTGTTGCAGATGCCTTCGGGATGCAGTTTTAAAAAGCGACTGATGCGATCAACTTCGCCGGAGGGCGTGGTTTGGAACCGGGCCACTGAGGCGGCGCTGTGGTCGGTGCGCAAACAACCGGACAGGCCCGATCGGCGCGATCGGCGGGGATGGCTGAAATCAGCGGGATCCCGCAATGCACCCCGTAACCAGCGAGCATAGTCGCCGGGGGGATCGGCCAGTTGGCCCAAGTCCAACCAATCGCTCGATCGCAGTTCGGGATAGTGATCCACGTCGGGCAAATCCCCGATCGCCCCGGCCACGGTGGGGCAAATGGGCAAATGGGCTAGGGTTCGATCGCGCTTGGCACTTTTGCAAACCGGCGGGCGACGGGTTTGGGGGGCTGGATAGCTGGGCAGCGGCCAGCCCGATCGGGCCCCCAACAGAAACAAACGTTGGCGATCTTGCGGCACGCCGTAATGGGCCGCATTCAAAACCTGATAATTCGCCTCCACTTGGTAGCCAAAATCGGCAAATAAATCGATTAATTCGCCTAAAAATGCTCGATGTTTGCCCAGGGTCATGCCCCGCACATTTTCAATCACGAAATATTTGGGCCGCAGCTCATTTACCAGCCGCGCAAAGTGAAACATCAAAGCATTACGCGGATCATCAAAGGCCCGCTTTCCCATCATGGAAAATCCCTGGCAAGGCGGCCCCCCAAAAAGCACATCAATTTCCAGTTCTGGTTCTTCTAGCCCTAGCTCGATCGCGGCGGGTTGCAAGCTGGGGCCCGTTGTCGCGATCGGCAGCAGATCGATCGACTGTTGGCGTGTTTGGCCCTTGGCGTGATGGGTCAATGCTGAATCACTGGGGCGATCGCCCCGCAACACCGCCGCCAATTGCTGCCGAATTTCTGCCCCCGTCACCTCCGCCGCGCTCCGACAAAGCACCGCCCCCTGTGGAAAGTTGTACTGATGGGTTAAACAGTGAATCGGGTCAATTTCCACCGCCACCGCCACATCAAACCCCGCCATTTCAAAGCCCAAGGACATCCCCCCGGCTCCGGCAAACAGGTCAACGGCGATCGGGCGGCGGGAAACGGTCACGGCAAAGGGGTCAACTTTCAGCAACGGCAATCAAGCGACCCATATGGTAGCGGAATTCCGAGCGATTGGTCTGTCAGAACAAGCCGATCGGCTCCTGCTGAAATGCGCCCGCCTAATGTATCCGCCTAACCATGCGCAAGCTTAACCATGCGCCTCGTAGGGCACTGGATCGGTTAAGCCCAATTCCGCAAAGGCCGCCAGCCGTAATCGACAGGAATCGCAGCGGCCACAGGAGCGATCGCCCCCCGCATAGCAAGACCAAGTTTCTGCCCAAGGCACACCTAAGCGATTGCCCAGCTCGATGATGTCCGTTTTGCGCAGTTCCACCAAGGGCGCAACGATTTCGATCGGCTGGCCTTCCCGGCCCTGGCGCGTGCCCAACTGAAACACCAATTGCATGGCCGCCAAGTAGTCGGGTCGGCAGTCGGGATAGCCGGAATAGTCCAGGGCATTGACACCGATATAAACCCGTTGCGCGTCGATCGCCTCCGCGTAGGCCAGGGCAAAGCTCAAAAAGATCGTGTTGCGGGCCGGCACATAGGTGATCGGAATTTCCGCCGCCATGCCGTCCAAGGGCCGATCGCTGGGTAACTCCAAGGCCGCATCCGTGAGAGCCGAGCCACCCCATTGGGTGAGGTCAAACCGCACCACTTGATGGGCCGCCACGCCGGCCGCTTGGGCGATCGCCACAGCCGCTTGCAGTTCCCGGCGGTGGCGCTGCTGATAATCAAAAGACAGGGCGTAGCAGTCGCACCCATCGGCCTTGGCTTGATAGAGCACCGTGGATGAGTCCAAACCACCGGAGAGTAACACAACGGCTTTGGGCGGTTGGCACTGGGGCGATCGGGCAGAGGGCATTGGGGCGGCTTCCGGAGTTCCAGGCGGTACGACGGTCATGGGTCAAGAATTCTTGCGAAAATCCACCCTATGGTAGGATGTGGCCGGCCGACGCTGGCGGCATCACTCCTCGCCCCATTGCCCCTTCACTGCTGCTGTTAAACGCGCGTGCAATCCCGTAGCGAATCGCTCGATGCTCAAATTCGGCCTGCCCTTGCCCGGCCGAGCCACCATCCCATCCGCGTTGGCGCGATCGGGGTCGGCAACATGGGACAACACCACGCCCGGATCCTGAGCCTGCTTAAGGATGCCGAATTGGTGGGAATTTCAGATCTGAATGTGGAACGGGGGCTGGAACTGGCCAGCAAATACCGCGTTCGGTTTTTTGAAGACTACAAAGACATGCTGCCCTTGGTGGATGCGGTTTGCATCGCGGTTCCCACCAAGCTGCACTACACCGTGGGCATGGACTGCCTGCGGGCCGGGGTGCATGTGCTCATGGAAAAACCGATCGCCGCCAGCATCATTGAAGCGGAGGCCCTGGTGAATGCGGCGGCCGAGCGCCAATGTATTTTGCTGGTGGGACATATCGAACGGTTTAACCCCACGTTTCAAGAATGCTTCAATGTTCTGAAAACGGAGCGGGTGTTAGCGCTCGAAGCCCATCGCATGAGTCCCCACGCCGATCGCGCCAATGATGTGTCGGTGGTGTTGGACTTGATGATCCATGACATTGATCTGATTTTGGAAATTGCCAACTCATCGGTGGTGCGTCTGTCGGCCAGCGGCAGCCGGGCCGCTTCCGGTCAGTTGGACTATGTGACGGCAACCCTGGGCTTTGCGAATGGGATTGTGGCCACCCTAACGGCCAGCAAGGTGACCCACCGCAAAATTCGCCGGATTGCCGCCCATTGCCAAGATTCGTTGGTGGAGGCGGATTTCCTAGCGCGTCAAATCCTGGTTCATCGCAAAACCTCCAGCTACCCGGCGGGCGATCGCGCCGGTCAGGCTTGCTATCGACTGGATGGATCGATCGAGTCGGTGGCGATCGGGAACACGGAGCCGCTCCATGCGGAATTGGAGCACTTTGTGAACTGTGTGCGGGGCGAGATGCAACCCTCGATCGGCGGCGAACAGGCCCTGAAGGCCCTGAAAATTGCCAGCGCGATCGAACAAATGGCCCTGGACGAACCCTTGGGCAAAGGCGACGATCGGTGGGGTTAATCAACCGTTAGACCATCGAGCATCCCCTTCCATAACGGGCCCAGCGGCCCAACTTGCCCATGAAGTCTTGGCGCGATCCGTTCACTCGGCGCGATCGGTTCGATCGGTTCGATCGGTTTGACCGGCCCAATCAACTGAACCGGCTTGTGAACCGGCGATCGCTACTCACCCGTTGGTTTCCGGCCGGTTTGGCTTGGTCTTTGACCAGCGGTTGGGCCAAGCACAGTCCAGCCGCCAGCGGGCGATCACCCATGGGCCTGTTGTATTGGATGCCCTATGACAATGACTTGGCTCCCGCCGGCCCCAAAATTCTCCGTTGGTTAACCGAGGCAGCCCGTCGCAATCCGACCTTAACCCTTGCAGTGCAGGCGGACTTGCCTGAATCGGGAAAGATGATGCGGGCAGTGTTGGGGCCCCTGGCCACCGATCGCGGTGTGGTTGAGCAAAGTCCCGAAGTGACTTGGATCGACAGTGACAACAGCGCCAACCCCCGAAACTTTGCGGAATATTTGCGTTGGGCCGTGAAGCGATTTCCGCTTGAACGTTGGGCGCTTGTGATTTTGGGCCATGGCGGCCGATTGGATCAGATCAGCCCCGATGACCACCCCAATGGTCACTCAGATCCCCCTGTGAACCGTCCAACGCTGCCCAGCACTGGCAGAACCGATCGCACCCCATCCTGGCTGACTCTGGCCGATTTGGTCGCAGCCCTCCGCGAGTTTCAGATTCGCACCAACGATGGACTAGAGCTATTGTTTTTGCAGAATTGCAATCGATCGACGCTGGAAATTCTCGCCAGCCTTGCACCCCATGCCCATTGGATTTTGGCATCCCAAAAATTGCTAGGAGTGCCCAACGATTACTACGATCGGTTTTGTGACTGGCTAGCCCAACACCCAACTGCGAACGGCCAAGACGCAGCCCGGGCAATTGTCCGGTACGAGTCACCAGCAATGTATCGCAGCTACTCGATCATTCATAGCCAAGCCTTTCGGGAGCTGCCATCCGTGCTGAATCCACTGATTGATCGCTTCCTGGATGCTTCGGTCACATCATCCCTGTCGCCCCTGGGCTACGATCGGCTGCGGCCTTATGTCTACTTCAACGAGGCCTACACCGACGCACGCGAATTTTTTCAACTCCTGAGTGATCAGGTTCCCCAAGCCCGCACCGCCCATGCCGCCCTAGAGCACTGGTTCGACCGGGCGATCGAACTGCACCGCAGCCCCCAGGCCCCGCCCAACAGCGGCCAGGGTCTCGGCCTCTGGTTACCTCAAACCCGCACTGAACTGCAACAACGTCAAAATTTATCCCTATACCGGAAAACTCGTTTAGCCCAGTGCCTAGAAACCAGTCTGTTTCCTCGATAATCTGAGTTTTCTATGCCAGTTTAGACAAAGTTGCGTCAAGATTGAGCTTCCAGCCTTCCTTTTGGTGTGTCGTTTGGCCTAGAACCATGTCCGAGCCTTTTGTGGCAGTCCAGCCGTTCTACCAGCGCGATCGATGCACCCTTTACCAGGGCGATTGCCTTGAAATTTTGCCCCTGTTCCCGGCCAATAGTGTGGATCTGATCTTTGCTGATCCGCCCTATAACCTGTCTAATAACGGGTTTACCTGCCATGGCGGCCGGGCTGTCAGTGTCAATAAAGGCGATTGGGATCGCAGCAATGGCATTGAACAGGATTTTGAATTTCACCGCGCTTGGATTCAAGAATGTCGGCGGATCTTGAAACCCAATGGCACGATTTGGATTTCAGGAACCTATCACAATATCTACGCCTGTGGCTTTGCGCTGCAATGTTTGGATTTTCATGTTTTGAACGAAATTTGTTGGTACAAACCCAACGCCAGCCCTAACTTATCCTGTCGTTTTTTTACGGCCAGCCATGAAACCCTAATTTGGGCCCGCAAAAGCAAAAAGGGAAAACATGTCTTTAACTACGAAGCCATGAAGTTGGGCGATTTTCCACGCGATCCCCTCAAGCTTTCTGGCCGACAAATGCGGAGTGTTTGGTCAATTCCTACCCCACCGGCTTCGGAGAAGTTGCAAGGCAAGCACCCCACCCAAAAGCCGTTGGATTTACTCGATCGAATCCTTTCCGCTAGCACCAATCCGGGAGATCTGGTACTCGATCCCTTCAGCGGCAGCGGCACGACGGGCCTTTCGGCCCTACGAGGTGATCGCGCCTTTATTGGCATCGAAAAAGAAGCGGCCTATTTGCAATTGGCAGTTGATCGCTTCACCACTGCCCCCCTGCCAGGCTCCGAGACCACCGAGGGCGATCGCGTTTTGGCCAACGGCAAACCCGGCAACAAACCCAGCAGCAAAACCCGTAATCCACCCAACAGCAAAACCGCCAATCTACCAACTGGGGCATCAACCATCGATCCCAACAGCCCCAAGCCAAGCCATCCCAGCGCTCCAAGCCAGCCAAACCATTAAGAAACCAGGCGATCGGGATTTGATCAGCTTGATTCGCCAGACCCAATGCGACAATTAAAGATCGCTTTTCTGGATCGGCTAGAGAGAGCAAAACCCCATGTCCGACAATTTCCGCAGCCAACAGGTCACCAGCGGTGTGCAGCGATCGCCCAACCGCGCCATGCTCCGTGCAGTGGGCTTTGGTGACAATGACTTCAGCAAACCGATCGTGGGCATCGCCAGCGCCTACAGCACCATCACCCCCTGCAACATGGGCATTGCCACCCTGGCCGACAGCGCCATGGCTGCAGCCCGCGCAGCCGGCGTGATGCCCCAAATTTTCGGCACGATCACGATCAGTGACGGAATTTCCATGGGCACCGAAGGGATGAAATATTCCCTGGTGTCGCGGGACGTAATTGCCGACTCGATCGAAACCGTCTGCAATGGCCAAAGTCTGGATGGCATCCTGGCGATCGGCGGTTGCGATAAGAACATGCCCGGAGCCATGATCGCCATGGCCCGCTTGGATATTCCCGCCATCTTCGTTTATGGCGGCACGATCAAACCCGGTCATCTGCACGGGGAAGATCTCACTGTCGTCAGCGCCTTTGAAGCCGTGGGCCAATTCAGCGCTGGCAAAATCGACGAAGCCCGGCTGATGGCCGTGGAAAACAACGCCTGTCCCGGCGCGGGTTCCTGCGGCGGCATGTTCACCGCCAACACCATGTCCAGCGCCTACGAGGCCATGGGCATGAGCCTGCCCTACTCCTCAACCATGGCCGCCGAGGATGACGAGAAGACCGCCAGCGCGGCCGAGTCTGCCCGCGTGTTGGCTGAAGCGATCAAGGCCCGGCGCACACCGAAGCAAATTTTGACCCGCAAGGCCTTTGAAAACGCCATTTCCGTGATCATGGCCGTGGGTGGTTCCACCAACTCGGTGTTGCACCTGCTGGCGATCGCCAACACGATCGGGGTGCCCCTCACCCTGGACGACTTTGAAGAAATCCGCGCCCGCGTGCCCGTGTTCTGCGACCTGAAGCCCAGCGGTCGCTATGTGGCCACGGACTTGCACAAGGCCGGCGGCATCCCCCAAGTGATGAAAGTTCTGCTGAATCAGGGGCTGCTGCATGGGGATTGCTTGACAATCACCGGCAAGACGATCGCGGAAACCCTGGCGGAGATCCCCGACGAACCACGCCCCGACCAGGATGTCATCCGTCCCTTCGACAAACCCCTTTATCAACAGGGTCACTTGGCCATTCTGAAGGGCAACCTGGCCAGCGAAGGTTCCGTGGCCAAAATCAGCGGCGTGAAGAATCCCGTGATCACCGGCCCGGCGCGGGTGTTTGAGTCGGAAGAGGATTGCTTAAAGGCGATCTTGGCGAATCAAATCAACGCCGGTGATGTGGTGGTGATTCGCTATGAAGGGCCCAAGGGCGGCCCCGGAATGCGGGAAATGTTGGCTCCGACGGCGGCGATCATCGGTGCGGGTCTAGGCGACTCGGTGGGGCTGATCACCGATGGGCGCTTCTCGGGTGGAACCTATGGCATGGTGGTGGGTCACGTGGCTCCCGAAGCGGCCGTGGGTGGCACGATCGCCCTGGTGCAAGAGGGTGACAGCATCACGATCGATGCGCCCAACCGCAAGTTGCAACTGAATCTGTCCGATGAGGAACTGGCGGCCCGCCGGGCCAACTGGCAACCGCCGGAACCGCGCTACAAACGAGGCACGTTGGCGAAATATGCCAAATTGGTCTCTTCCAGCAGCCTGGGAGCCGTGACGGATTTGAACCTGCTGTAAGGGTTGGGGGCTGGGTCAATTCAGCAATTCAGCGCGACCCCATCCACCCCGTTAGTTCGGATCGTTATCCAGATCCACATTTAGATCCGCAAAACCCCGCTCGATCGCGACTCGATCGACGGGGTTTTGTTAAGGCCTGTCGTCAAATCGTCTGCAACTGCGATTCCTCCGTTAGCGGATCGTGGGAAAAGGCTTAGGGCTTGTTGCCAAATCGCCTGAAACCCTGATTTCTCCGTTAGCGGATTGCGGGAGACAAGGGGCTTAAGCCCCTTGTTACGACGATTGGGGCTTGGGAAATTAACCGTTTCCACTGGATCCCCAGCCATAACGACAGGCCCTAACAATATTGCAAATTAATTGCGAGTCGGGCTGCTGGGGGTCACGCTAGCGCCGCCTTGGCCGTTTTGTTCCAATCGCTGCTGGCGCTGGCGCAAAAATTCATTGGCAGCATTGTCAATCCGTCCCGACTGTTGTTGATTGAAATCATCCAGGGTTTGCCCCGGAGCCAGCATGATATTGCGAATCAAGTCTTGGGCAGAAACGCCGGATCCTTGAAACACTTCATTGGGGCGCACATCACCGGACGACCCATTGGCATTCGGGTCACCCAGGGCCGAGGATTGGGCGATCGCGGGGTTGCTGCCCAAGGCCAGAATGCTCAAGATGGTGACGATCGAGGATCCCGACAACCAGGCGATCGAGGGAGCAATCGAGGGATGGCTCATGATTCGGCTAACTCCAATTCAGGGATATTAACGGGTTCGTTAGAATGCACCAGCAAATCGGACAGGGGAACCGCAAACAGTGAATCCTGCTGAGGGTTACCGGAAGTGGCGCGAGCAACCATGGGCGATCGGGACTGGTTTTTTTCGTAGCCCACCAACAGCAGAGGTGTGCCCCCCACATCGCCAATCACCCGTCTTTCACTGTGAGGCAAAAAGTCCGCCTTCGGTTCCCAGTGGTTGCGATTCACGATGTTGTCACGACGGCCGGCCCCCGCCAACCCCGATCGCGGTGGATGGGTTGATGCGAACAGGCTAGCGTCTTCGATCGCATCCTGGCTGAGGTCAAGGCCCGGGCGATGGAGTTCCAAGGTCTGTCGCAGCCGGCCGCTGGTTTGGGCCAGCAGGGGCCCCCGCCGCTCCAGCAACAGGGACATGGTTTTGCGATCGGTTTCTAGGGTTCCGGCATCGGTCAAACTCGCAAAAATCTCCGCCGATTCTTGCCCCAACTCCAACAGGAGGAGCAACCAATCCGGCAAATTAGCGATTGCACCGGCCGCTTCACAATATTGTTGCAACCATTCCGAGGCATGGAGGTAAGCGTATTCCCCCAGCATCGTGCGTCCATAGGGGGATGCTAAAAAGCAATCCAGCTTGTCTTTTAGATTCTGCTCCATGCCACGTCTAGCCTGCTCCTGCGATCCAGTGCCCTATGCCATCCGCCGTTGCAGCAATGGCCGCACAAGCCCGATCGCCACCAAATCAAAAATGAATAGAACCCCGAGGGCCATACCAAAACTAACCGATCCAAAAGGCGCTTGCATGACAATGCTGCTAAAACTCCAGTCCGGATGCAGATAAAGGTAGCGAATGGGTTCGATCGCGTAGCTCAAGGGATTCAACACCGCCACCCACTGCAGCCAACCGGGCATGAACGACAGGGGAGCCAAGGCCGTGCTGGCAAAGAGCAGGGGCAGGTTGGTGATAAAAATGGCGGCAATTAATTCCACATGGCCCGGCAGCGCAAAGGCCAGCCCCAAACTGAGGGAGGTGACCCCCGCCACCAACAGCAGCACGATCGCCCCAACCACGGCCAGCCCCGCCACCCCCGGCAGCCCAGCCCCCAAAACAGCCGCCGCAATCACGATCGCCACGGTTTGAATCAAGGCCAGCAAGCCAATATACAGGGCCGAGGCGGTGATGATCGAAAAGCGCGACACCAAGGGGGCCACCAACAGCCGATTCAGAAAGCCAAATTCCCGATCGAACATCACCGGCAAGCCCGCATTCAGCGCCCCGCTAAAGGCCGCAAAGGCGATCGTCCCTGCCCCCAAAAACTGCCCATAGCCCACATGATCACCAAACAAATCGGCCGGGACGTTTTGGAACAGGGCCCCAAACAACACCAACCACATCAGGGGCTGAATCGTGCCGGCCACCAAGGTCACCGGCCGCCGTTGCAGTTGAATTAACAATCGCCGCAGCAAGGCCGCCGTTTCTTGCCAAAATTCCGCCAAGGGCGAGGGTTCCAGGGCGGGCGATCGGGTGGGACTGTCCGTGGGCAAAGTCGTGCTCATGAGACTTAGGGAAATCTGGAGGGTAGGGGTGAATAGAGAGAACTGGAAACTCTGGAAGGAATGGTCTAGGGCCTAGCGCATATTTTGCTTGCGGGCCAGCTTGGGATCCCGATCGCCCGCTGCCAAATCCGCATCGAGCAATGTCCGGCCCGTCGCAGCCAGATAAACATCATCCAAACTCGGGCGCGATTGAGCAATGCCAAACACCGGCAACCCCGCCTGCTCCAAGGCCTGCTGCACCAGGGTCAACCCCCGATCGAGATCATCCACCACCAAATTCAGCATATTTCCCTGGCTCCGGTTGATCATCGCATCCTTCACACAGGGCAGCGCCGTCAGCAGGGTTTGGGCCGTCTCCGCCTCGGCAGCGGGGGTAAACTCCCGAATGCGCAGGGAAATTCGATCGCCCCCCAACCGAGCCTTCAACTCCGACGGTGTGCCCAAGGCAATCACTTGGCCCTGATCCAGAATGGCCACGCGATCGGCCAGCGCATCAATCTCTTCCAGGTAATGGCTGGTGATCAAAACCGTTGTCCCCCACTGGGGCAACTTCCGCAAAAACTCCCACACGGCCATCCGGCTTTCGATATCCAGCCCCGCCGTGGGTTCATCCAACACCAGCACATCTGGCTCGTGGAGCAGCCCCGTGGCCAAATCCAAGCGCTTGCGAATGCCGCCGGAATAGGTTCCCGTTTTGCGATCGAGCCAGTCACCCAGCCCCAGCAGATCCGCCATGGCTGCAATTCGCTGTCCGATCGCCTCGCGTCGCAAGTGATAGAGCGCGCCATGCAACTCCAGCATTTCCCGCCCGGTCAACACCTTGTCCAGCGCAGCATCCTGCGCCACATAGCCCAACCGCTTGCGGGCCGATCGAGGTTCCCGCAACACCGACACCCCCGACACAAAAATTTCTCCCCCGTCCGGCTGGGCCAAGGTACAAAGACAGCGAATCGTGGTGGTTTTGCCCGCACCGTTGGGCCCTAACAGGCCAAAAATCTCGCCGGGTTTCACCTCCAGCGATACGTTATCAACGGCGGTAACATCGCCATAGCGTTTTTGTAGGTTCCGAATCGCAATTGCAGGGGTCATAGGCCGCGCGAGAGTCAGGGGCGATCGCCCGGCCCCAGGGTCTGACACCGTTGGATAGCAACCAGAACAGAGACCGGGGCTGGCAGGTAGCTAAAACAGCAGCCGAAAACCGGAGCAAGGCAAGACGAGCAGGATTTCTCAGGAGTAGTTCTCAAAGAAGACTTCTCAAGAAATGCCCAAGAAATGCCTTAGATCACCGAAAGGGGCTAGATCCTCCCCACCCAGGCGATCGCACCATCTCGCCATGACTCAACAAATCTTCAAACTGATGCGCAATCCATTCTAAACCGCTGGGCAACGGCCGGGGCCGTCGGCCCGCCAACCAACCCATCCTTAACCCCAGGGCCTGTCGTCATTACGCCAACCACCCTAGACAAGATGCTCAAGCCCCTTGCCCCCAAGATCTGCCAACGGCGAAATCAGGGTTTCAGGCGATTGAACCACAAGCCCTAACCCCCCAAGCGCTTCGCCAGCAACTTAGCCTTCAGCCCAAACTCGATCGTCTCCAGCAGCTTGGTCATCCCCGTGGTGTTCACCATCTCCGGCGCAATGCCCATTTTCTTGGCCGACTGAATCGCCTTTTCCGTCAAGGAATGGCTGGCATAACCGGTCACAATAATCACCAAATCCGCGCTGGAGATGTGGCTTTCCCCCTGCTGCGCCATGTTCAGACCCGCTTGGGCCGTACACCAAACCAATTCCACCTTCGATTCCCGCAAGCGATTGCGCACCGCCGACTCCAAGCGATCGTGTCCCCCAAAAACCACCACCTTGCCCGCCAACTCCGAGTAGGGATTGGGGCGGCGCTCAGACGATCGGTGCCGCGTTTGGGGCCGCACATCGGGACTGCGCTCCACCCGCGCCCGATTTTGCATCGCCTTTTCATAAATAAACATCAGCGTCTGTTCATCATTGCCCCGACGCTTGGCCACCGGCCCTTCTTCACTGTGTTGGTTAATTTGATCCATCAAGGCTTCCAGCACTTCCGTGAGGGCATCGATCGCCTTCAGGTCATGCATATAACCCCGAATCGCCACGGCCGCATCCGTTGCGCTATAAAAATCCTGCTGGTCGCGAATCATGTCCAGCAGGTCTTCCCTTAGCTCATAGCGCCACCGATTGGTTTGGTCTAGTAAGCGTTCCTCAATCAGTCGTTCTTCTTGCAAAATCAACTGCCGATCAGCCGCTTCTGAAGCCAAGCGCGGCGCATCCGCCAGTTGCTGCAAAATATCCGCTTCCTTTTCTTGGAGTTTGCGGCGGGTTATGCTGTCGCCAAACTCATCGGCCGGCAACTCTTTGAGGGTGGTTTGCACTTGCGCTAACACCGTGTTCAAGCGGGCTTCGATTTCCGCAAGGGCATGTTGATAGTATTCATCTCGCTGCTTTTCTAGGCGTTTCGCTTCTAGCTCGACCTTTGCTGCCGAAATCAGGTCTTGCACGGAACTTTCGAGTTCATTCAATTCTGTGATATCCATGGGAAGACTCCTAACACAAGGGATTGGGGATTAGGAAATGGGCGGCCATTTTAAACATGACTTAATCCTATCGCTTCCCTTCAACGGTGCGTTATGGGCCACGGATCCAGTCCACCCCAGCAAGCATGGCTGAACTGGCGATCCGGCGCGGCATTCAGCATCGTTATCTAGCATTGGGTATGGCTGTCTAGCATTGGGTTATTGAACCTTGCCACGCATTCCCTTGTTTCTAAAACAATTCCTCAGATCCCAAAAACCCATGCTTTATCGACGGTTTGGGCGCACAGAGCTATCAATGCCGGTGTTTTCCTGTGGTGGAATGCGCTACCAACAGGCCTGGCAAGACCTCTCACCC
Source organism: Limnothrix sp. CACIAM 69d (assembly GCA_001913845.2). Lineage (GTDB taxonomy): Bacteria > Cyanobacteriota > Cyanobacteriia > CACIAM-69d > CACIAM-69d > CACIAM-69d. The sequence goes on from MKGP02000088.1 coordinate 137,717, forward strand.
ACACAAATTGACGCGGCGGGCCAAGCCAATTTGGCCGCCACGATCGAGCGGGCCCTTGCTTTGGGCATTAACCACATTGAGACGGCCAGGGGCTATGGCAGCTCCGAGATGCAACTGGGTTGGGTGCTGCCGCAATATCCCCGTCAGGATTTGATTGTGCAAACGAAGGTGGGGCCTACTGCCCAGGTGGCCGACTTTGAGCGGGACTTTGAGCAGTCCATGGGCTACCTCAAGCTCGACTATGTGGACTTGCTGGGCATTCACGGGATTAACACCCGCGAGCATTTGGACTGGACGTTGCGGCCGGGGGGCTGTCTCGATCGCGCCCGGCGCTGGCAGGCGGAGGGGCGAGTACGGTTCATTGGATTTTCTACCCATGGGCCCCTGGACGTAATTATGGAGACGATTCAGTCCAACCAATTTGATTACGTCAATTTGCATTGGTATTACATCAACCAAACCAACTGGCGGGCGATCGAGGCGGCCACCCAGTTGGATATGGGCGTGTTTATCATCAGTCCAGCCAATAAAGGGGGGCTGCTATACGAGCCATCGCCCAAATTGGTGGAACTCTGCAAGCCCCTGAGTCCGATGGTGTTTAACAATTTGTTTTGTTTAAGCCATCCGCAGGTACATACCCTGAGCCTGGGGGCCGCTCGGCCTAGCGATTTTGATGAGCATCTGAAAACCCTGTCCTTTTTGGATCAACCGGGCCAGTTGCTGCCCATGATTACGCGACGGTTGGAGCAAGCGGCGATCGAGGCATTTGATCGCGAATTTGGCCCCGGGGAAGGGAAGGCCTGGCTGCGCACTTGGGAACAGGGGTTGCCGAAGCCGGAAGAAGTGCCGGGCGAAATCAGTGTGCGGACGATCGTGTGGCTTTGGAATTTGGTGAAGGCCTTTGACATGGTGGCCTATGGCAAAATGCGCTACAACCTGTTGGGCAATGGGGGCCACTGGTTTCCAGGACAACGGGGCGATCGCCTGTCAGAGCTAGATTTGCGCCCCTGTTTAGCCCGCAGTCCCTATCCCGATCGGGTCTTGAATATTCTGACGGAGGCGCACCAGTTACTGGCGGGCGGGGCGGTGAAGCGCCTTTCGCAATCGTCTTAGCTGAGGTCTTGGCTAAGGTTTTAGCAGAGGTTTTTGTTGAGATTTTGGCGGAAGTTTTAGCGGGTGCCTGATCATCAGTATTTTGGGAGACTGATCGTTGCACCAAGGCTCACGGGGACAAGGGGCTTAAGCCCCTTGCCTGGGTCAGATCTGAGGAGCAAGTGGCGGATCGTTGCACCAAGGCTCACGGGGACAAGGGGCTTAAGCCCCTTGCCTGGGTCAGGTCGGGGGAGCAAGTGGCGGATCGTTGCTTCCGGTCTGCTCCTGATCGCGCCTTAGGACAGGTCAGTTTCTGCGAGCTTTTGAGCCAAGAACTCAATTAGGTCTTGCTTGGAAGCCCCGGCCTGATTGCTGTTCGATTCAATCCGTTTCACCACGTCCGGCGACAGGGCCAACAGCCGCACCAATTCGCCATAGGCAGCGGATTCTTCAGCATTAATCACCGCTTCATCGGGCGTGCGGGCGCTGGAGGCAATGGTTTCATAGGCCAATTCCAGGGCCAATTCTTTGTCCGCGTCGCTGGTGAGCTTGGGCACAATTTCCGCCAGGGGCAGATTTTGCACCAAATATTCTCGCAAGTCTTGTTTCAGTTCGATTGATTGTTGGCCGTCGCGAGCAAACAGTTGGCTGAAGCGATCGAGCATCACTTCAATTTCTTCGTCGGCCAAATGTCCGTCGGCCCAGGCCATGGCAGCAACCACCCGCAGCAGGTTCATTTGCTTGGGGGCGATCGGGGGAGGTGGTGGCGGTTTTAGCATGGTGGCTCCCTCCGGTTTGGGATCCGGTGATTAGCGCTGAATTCTCTTTTCGATCTAGCCAATGGCCAGGGCGATCGGGGAATTCTGGATCAATTCGCGATGGAAATTGATGAAAGTCCACAATTGGTCGTCACTGACCGTCACCTTGGGGGGATTGCATCAAGATTTATGGCAGATCCCAGGGTTTCCAGACCGAATATTGTTCGCATTTTCAGGGCGATCAGGCGGTTTGGGATTTCGCCCCGATCGCGATCGCTCTCCCGATCGCCATTCGTGCATGGCCCAACGGAAAAACTCTAAGCTAAGGTCTAAGAAAAATCTAAAAAGTATCTGAACTTCCGTGATTTCCACCTTACCCACCGCTCCAGGAATTGACCTATCGAAGTTACGGTTAGATGTGCGAAATTTGTTGCCGCAATTGGTGTCTTGGCGGCGACAGTTTCATCAATACCCAGAGTTGGGATTTCAAGAGGCCTTGACGGCCGCTTTTGTGAGCGATCGCCTGCGAGAGTGGGGCATTGATTACGAAGCGGGCATCGCCAAAACCGGCATTGTGGCGGTCATTGAAGGCAGCCAACCGGGGCCAACCATTGCCTTGCGGGCTGATATGGATGCCTTGCCCGTACAAGAGCAAAACGAAGTGCCCTATCGATCGCGCCACGAGGGCAAAATGCACGCCTGCGGCCACGACGGCCACACGGCGATCGCCCTGGGCACGGCCTATTACTTGGCCCAGCATCGATCGCAACTGGCCGGAACGATCAAGCTGATTTTTCAGCCGGCCGAAGAAGGGCCGGGCGGCGCAAAGCCGATGATCGAAGCCGGGGTGCTGCGCAATCCCGATGTGGATGCCATCTTTGGGCTGCACTTGTGGAATAACCTGCCGCTGGGCACAGTGGGCGTGCGGCCGGGGCCGCTGATGGCGGCGGTGGAGTTGTTTGCTTGCACCCTGTTCGGGAAGGGCGGCCATGGAGCCATGCCTCACCAAACGATCGACTCGGTGTTGGTGGGGGCGCAAATTGTCACGGCCCTGCAAACGATTGTGGCTCGCAACATTGACCCGATCGATTCGGCGGTGGTGACCGTGGGCGAATTTCACGCGGGCACGGCCAAAAACGTGATCGCAGATCAGGCCCGCTTGGCCGGCACAGTGCGCTATTTCAATCCGGCCCTGGAAGGGGTGATTCGAGAGCGGGTGGAGTCGATGATTGCGGGCATTTGCGCCGCCCACGGGGCCCGGTACGAACTGGACTATCAATCAATCTATCCGGCCACGGTCAACGACCCGGCCGCAGCCGATCGGGTGCGACGGGTGGCCGAAACGGTGATTGAAACCCCGATCGGGGTTGTGCCCAACTGCCAAACCATGGGCGGTGAGGATATGTCCTTTTTCCTGAAGGAAGTTCCCGGTTGCTATTTCTTTGTGGGGGCGGCCAATCCCGATCGGGGCTTAGCGTTCCCCCATCACCACCCCCGCTTTGATTTTGATGAAACGGCGCTGGCCATGGGAGTGGAGTTATTTTTGCGAATCATCGAATCTTTCGGCACACCGTAAACTCAAATTCCTCAATCCCCGATCTTGCGCCTCCCGATCGGGGGTGCAAGGGGCTGAAGCCCCTTGTCTAGGGTTGTGCAGCCCCAGAAGCCGATCGCTAGAAATCGGGATCCCGTTCTGCGGCTTCCGGTTCATCCTCCGGCGCGATCGGGTCAGGCTTCGATCGGGGCGCACCCTTGGCGGGCGATGGGGCCGCATCCAGTCCGTCACCCACAAACCGCTCAATCACTCGGAACCAGAGCACCACAGTCAGCAACATCACGGCTGAATAGAGGTCGCCGCCGGTTCCCTCATGCATGAAGTCGAACAGGCCATCCTGACCCGTGCCGTGCAAGTAGGCCAAAATCGTGTTCCGAAACACATTCATCAACACGCTGATGGCCGTGGTTCCCACCAAAAACAGAGCGATGGGCGATCGCCCCCGCACCGTACCGCACCAATAGATGGCCATCAACCCCACATACCAGCAAGTCAGGAGCATTTTCAGCCCCGCACAGTGGGGAGCCACCTCCACCGCCCGATCGCGCACGTAGAGATAAATGCCCTCCACTTGCGCTTCCAGTCCCACTTGGTTCAGCAAAAAACCAGCCATGGCGGCAATGAACCGCTGCAACCCCACCACGTAGGGCGAAATGAGGTAGGGAATTTCGTTGGGCGTGGCCAGGGTGGTGAAGATCAAAGGAGCCGCCATCAACCGCCAACCGGCGGCCCCTTTCCAAATGCCACAAAGACCCCAGAGGGCGATCGGGAACGACAGGTTCACCCAATCGGCCACGCCGCTCAGATAAAACGCCACACTCAACCCCAACAGCCCCCAGCCCACCGGGTGCGATCGATCCGCCAATCCTTGCCAGCGCGATCGCTTTTCCCAAGCCAGGTAAGCCGCAAAGGGCAGCCCAATCAGGCCGTAGCTGAAATATTCATGCTCAATGCTGATGTCTTTGGTGAGCCAACCGCGCACCCAATGCACCAACAGCGGCCCATAGGCCAGGGCCAAGCAGGCCGCCCCCGCTGGCAACAGGGCCCGATCGAGCCAGTCAGAACGATTTGCAACGGGGCGATCAGCAGTCATGAACTTCCACCTCAGCGATCAGCAAATTCCAGCGGCCTCTTCCAAAATGCCACAGCCGCCGAACCCTAACCACTGTTGATGCTGGGCGATCGGCCGCAAATCCGGCTCGATCGGCCCAAATGGTCCCAGATCATGCCTGAGCCGTCCCTTAGCAGCCCAGACAATGCTCGCCTACTGCAACCCGGCCGCCATGGCTCGGATGATGTCGCCCCGAGTCAGAATGCCCACGATCGCCCCCGCATCATCTACCACGGGCATTCGGTGAATGTTACCTTCCAGCAAATGCCGCGTGGCATCGCGCAGCAATGTATCGGGCTTGGTGGTTTTCACCCGATCGCTCATCACATCAGCCACCGTACTGCCTAGGGCCTTGTGCAATTCCTTTTCAAATTGCAGGGGATTTTTGAGATAAATCACACTGTCCAAGATGGTGATGAACGGCGGCACATCCACGCCGGTCTCTTGCCACATCAGATCGCTTTCCGACACGACCCCAATCAACTGCCCCGCTTCATCCACCACGGGCACGCCGCTAATGCGCTGTTCCGCCAGGAGTTTGATGACCTCAACGAGGGAGGTGTCACGACGGACGACGATCGGATCGCGGCTCATTACATCGGCAACCGTTGCAGCCATTCGCTCGATCCCTAAATGCTTCTGCCCTCATTCTAGGACGGGCGATCGGTTGGAGAGCGCAACTGGTAACGATTTGACACGCTCTGTGGCCCCAGCTCGGAAGCGAAGGACTCGATCGCTAAACGGGGGCTAGGGTTTGTTGTCAAATCGCCTGAAACCCTTATTCCACCGTTAGCAGCTCGTGGGGGACAAGGGGCTTGAGCCTCTTGTTACAACGACTGGGAGATGGAAAATCAATCGTTTCCACCTGATCCTAGGAAATGACGATAGACCCTAGGTTTTGGGGGGTGTTTTGGCCTTAGCCGTGCTGGAGCTGGCTTGGCCATTAGATTTGCCGCTGGTTTTACCGGGCGATCGGGCAGGGGATTGGGATTTGGCCTTGGTTGCCGCTGCACCCAATCCCTTTTGGGGACATAGATCCGCCAACTGGCAGCGATCGCAAGCCGGTTTTCGGGCATCGCAAACGGCCCGCCCGTGATAAATCAGCCGAATTGACCAATTTTCCCAGTCCGGTTGGGGCAACAGCCGCATCAAATCGCGCTCAATCCGCACCGGATCCTGATGCTCAGTCATGCCCAAGCGATAGGCCAGGCGCTTCACATGGGTGTCTACTGTCACGCCCGCATTGATGCCAAAGGCGTGGGCTAACACCACATTCGCCGTTTTGCGCGCCACCCCCGGCAGCAACAGCAGTTCCTCCATCCGCTTGGGTAGTTCGCCGCCAAATCGTTCCAGGATCATTCGGCAAGCGCCCTGGATATTCTTGGCTTTGTTGCGATAGAAGCCGGTCGATCGCACCAGTTCCTCCAGCTCGGCGAGATCGGCCCCGGCCAGGGCCGCCGCGTCGGGAAACCGCCCAAACAGGGCCGGCGTGACCTTGTTTACCCGCTCATCGGTGCATTGGGCCGACAGAATCGTCGCCACCAACAATTGCACGGGGGTTTCATAGTCCAGGCTGCATGTGGCATCGGGATAGAGCAGTGTCAGGCGATCGAGAATTTCGATCGCCACCTGTTGTTTGGCGGCCCACTTACGAGTGCTTACCGGCATGGTTGGGAATCAATTAAAAGGAGCCTGAACCGATGAAGAAGCCGTCATCCAATCCCCAAGGCTCCGATCCTACCGTGGCAAGGTCGAGGGACAAGGGGCTTAAGCCGCTTGTTGGGGGCAATTGGGCGAGGATAATCAACTATTACAAAAATCCATCGGATCCGTGATCAAAATTGAATTTGATTACACAGATCAATAGCCCTGAGAATGGGGCCAAATTAGCCGTCCCCTTGGACAATTTGCTTGATGGTGGTCAGCATGTCCAGGCCGATCGCCCCACGTCGGTAGCCCTTTTGATTCGACATGCCCAAAAACACCGAGGCACTGCCCCGGGGATTGCGCTGGAATCGGGGTGAGGCATTGATGTAGGTGGAGGCACTGTCGAGGCGGGAGGCGAATTGGTGGGCTTCTCGATAGGACTCGGTGGCGATGCAGTCCGCATGACCGCTGCTTTGGGTGTGAATCACCGCGATCGCCTCTTCCACGCTGGCCACCGTGCGAAACGCAACGGTTTTGGTTAAATAGGGCCGATTCCACTCATCATCGGCCGCCAAGGGCAAGTCGGGAAAATCCTGTTGCAGGTGGGCATCGACTCGCACTTCAAACCCGTCCGTTTGCAAGGAGCCAAAGAGCACCCCCAACATCGATCGATTGTGGCGCTCGTGAACCAGCACCTTTTCGATCGCGTTCACCGCTTCCGGATCACCCTGGTGGCTGTCGGAAATGGCCCAACGCACCACGTCCAACTCGCCAGACAGGGCCCAGTAGAGATAACAATTGCCGATCGCTGCGCCCAAAATGGGCACGGTGGCAAACTGACTGGCCTGTTGCACCAGCTTTGGCCGGCCATAGGCCACGATCAGGTTCAAGTAGCGCTCCTGGGCCAGCAGGTCGCGCATGGAAATATCCCGATCGGGCGGAATGGCCGTGACACATTCGGGCGGCAATTCCCCAGCCGTCAGCCCATCGGTGAGGGCCGCCGCGATCGCCGCGTTGGTGTGCTTAGTGTCGCTGCTGCCATACAAAATCATGCTGTTGCCGGTTTTGATGCCCATACCCGCCGCGATCGCCCCCAGTTCCGGCAAACCTTCATGCACCAGGGCGATCGTCCCCAGGGGCATCAGTTGGCAATAGCTTTGTAGATATTGGGTTTGGTGGGTGGCGCGAATAGCCTGCCGGGTGGGGTCGGGCAAATCCGCCAGCCGATCGAGCATATCGGCCACCTGTTGCAGTCGATCGGGCGTGAACTTAATCCACAGGGACGGCAAGCCACTGCTGGCCTTTTCGCGGCTGGCTTCCAAATCCAGCGTGTTGGCTTCCAGAATTTCGTTTTGGGCGGCTCGCAAAGCCTTGGCCATCACCTTCAGCGCCCGCGATCGCTCGCCACCCCGCATGGCCACCAGGGCCGATCGCCCTCGGGCCGCCGCCGCCAATGCCCCAAATAAATCCAGCGCTCCCGAATTAACCAGGGGATTTCCAACCATAATCTCAGCGCCGGTATGCCAGCCATAACAACAATAGCGGTAGCCCAATCACCAGCAATCCCGGCAACAGCCAAGCCGCCGTGCCTGCCAGTCCTTTGACAATCAGGGGCAACCAAGCCAACACCAAGACAAATCCAGCCCAAAGGGTAATGGGCAAATAATTTTCACGCAAGGGTGGACGCACGGAGAGCCAGCGCGTTCCGGCCCATCGCCACAGCCGTCGGTAGATTGCCCCAGAAGACACCTGCTCAATTTGATCGCCCGATTCGGTCACCACAAAAATTTGCTGGCAGCGATCGCAGCCAAATGCGTCCATGAGTGCGATCGGCCGCAGGGTGCCCCGTTGCCGACAGGGACAAGGGTAGGACTCCGTTAGCTCAATCTGAGAAGTCTTCAACGATCGCCCGATCGCCCGGTGGGAATAAACGACTTGGCCAGGGGTTTCTCATGCTCTTAGCTTAACAGGGCCGCCCCAACCGCAAGGAAACACCCCTGATCCAAACCCAAATCACCCATGGATCCCATCCGAATTCCATCCGAATTCCATAGGCGTTCAATACGAATTCAATCTTGAATCAAGATTTAAGATCCAAGATTCAACCGGCTTCGGTTTTGTTTCAAGTTTATTTCAAGGCTATGAAAGGCGGCTCATGTCCGCATTTCACCACAATTCGAGCCGAATACCAACCACCAAAAGGCCACGCGCTGGCAAAGTCGGGCTTGAGCAAATTCTTTGGTTAATATGGAGGCTTGACCTCACCCATGGGGAACATTTCCACAAGGATGAGGTCAGGCATCGAGAGATTGGTAACAGCGGAGGGAAGCGTCACAACGAAGATTCCCTCCGTTCTGCTAAGGAGCTATGGTCAAGGATTTCGGGAGCTGAGTCCTGCGATCGCCATCATCATTCCCTGTGATTCTAGTTAACCTCGCTAGTGATTTTTGCCTAGAGGCCTGACGGCATGGGGCGATCGGCGTTTTTGTTCGATCGCCTCGGATTTTTGAGCGCCGTCCTGCCAAAAATTCAGAACCAATTCAGAACCAATTCAGAACAATGCCCACAAAAAACCGGAGATCGGCTGTTCGATCTCCGGTTTCAGGTTGTTTAGCCCCCATGCAAGAGCCATGACATCGGCCCCACACCTCCCGCCACTAGACTGCTAGAGGAGGACGGGGTGGGGCCTTTGGGCCCAAGTGACCTAGGTGGCCGCCGCTTCGGCCGCATCGCGGGCCGCCGCCGCTTCGTCGGGGTGGATGCCCAAACGAGTCAGGTTGATCCGGCCGCGATTGTCGATTTCGCGCACCTTGATGATTACCTCATCACCCACGGCCACCACGTCTTCGACTTTGCCCACGCGCCGATCGGCCAGTTGGGAAATGTGGATCATGCCTTCTTTACCGGGCAGGAATTCCACAAAGGCCCCGATCGGGATCGTGCGCGTTACCTTGCCCACAAACACGCTGCCCACTTCGATCTTGCGGGTCATATTTTGGACAATTTGGGCCGCGCGTTTGGCCTTTTCGCCATCGTTGGAGGACACCGTAACCAAGCCGCTGTCTTCGATGTCGATTTTCGCGCCGGTTTCTTCGACGATGCCCTTGATCGTTTTGCCGCCGGGCCCGATCACCATGCCGATGTCGCTCGGGTCGATCCGGAAGGTCAGCAGACGGGGGGCAAATTTCGACAGGTCGCCACGCGGTTGATCGATCGCCGCCATCATCTTTTCGAGGATGTGCAGGCGGGCCGGGCGGGCCTGTTCGATCGCCTTGGCGATCGTGCCCATGTCCAACCCGGTGATCTTCATGTCCATTTGCAGGGCGGTGATGCCGCTGTCGGTGCCGGCCACCTTGAAGTCCATGTCACCCAGGAAGTCTTCCAGACCTTGGATGTCAGTCAGAACGCGAATTTCTTCGCCTTCCTTGATCAGACCCATCGCCGCACCGCTCACGGGCTTGGCGATCGGCACACCCGCATCCATCAGGGACAGGGTAGAACCGCAAACCGACCCCATGGAGGTGGAACCATCGGAGGACAGCACTTCCGACACCACGCGCAACACGTAGGGGAAGGCTTCCTTGGACGGCAACACGGGCACTAGGGCCCGCTCTGCCAAGGCCCCGTGACCGATTTCCCGGCGACCGGGCGATCGCATCGGGCGAGTTTCGCCCACCGAGTAGGGCGGGAAGTTGTAGTGGTGCAGGTAGCGCTTTTGTTCGTCCGGGTGCAGATCGTCCAGTTCCTGGGCATCGCCGGGAGTCCCCAGCGTCACCACGGACATCACCTGGGTCAAGCCCCGTTGGAACAAACCACTGCCGTGAACGCGGGAGGGCAACACCCCGGCCCGACAGGAGACCTGGCGCACTTCATCCAGTTTGCGCCCATCGACGCGCACGCCATCTTCAACGATTTGGCGACGCATCAGGGATTTGGTGACGGCCTTGAAGACCTTGGGCAGGGCCTTAGGGTCAGCGGTGGCGGCCACTTTGATCGCGTCATCATCGGCCCGATCGATAATTTCCTGGGCCACGGTCGCTTGCAGGGCATCCAAGGCCGCGTCGCGCCGGGTTTTGCCCAGCTCAAATTGCGACAAGATGCCTTTGATTTCGCCCGTGGTGCGCGATCGAATGAAGTCTTCGAGGGTGGTGTCGATCGCGGGGGGTTCCGCCGTCACCAGTTCCAGACCCAACTCAGCGATGATGTCCCGTTGCGCTTGGATCAGGTCACGCACGGCTTCATAGCCAAAGTCGATCGCCTCAATGATGTCCGCCTCGGGCAGTTGATTCGCCCCCGCTTCCACCATCACCACGCCATCGGGCGATCCGGCAACCACCAGATCCAACTCACCCTTTTCAATTTCCGCATAGGTGGGGTTGATGATGAACTCGTCGCCCACCAAACCCACGCGCACCGCCGCCATCGGCCCCTGGAAGGGAATTTGGGCCAGCAAGGTGGCGATCGAAGCACCCGTCACGGCCAACACATCCGGTGGCACGTCGGGATCGAGGGACACGGTGGTGGCCACCACTTGGATATCGTCGCGCAACCAATTCGGGAACAGCGGGCGCAGGGGGCGATCGATCAAACGACCGGTCAAAATCGCCTTTTCGGGCGGGCGACCTTCGCGGCGTTGGAAGCTACCCGGAATGCGGCCGGCGGCATACAGCCGTTCTTCGTAATCAACAGTGAGGGGAAGAAAATCAATGCCCTCGCGCGCTGAGGAACGGGTGGCGGTTACTAACACTGCGGTATCGCCCGACCCAATCAGTACCGATCCACCAGCTTGGGGTGCGAGCAAACCGATCTTCAGCCGAATATCCCTTCCATCAAAGGATATTGACTTGTCAATTTCTTGCATGAATGATGATGATCCTTGGAGATTCTTTCTATTACTGTGGCAATCCTAACACCGTTTGTTAGATACTAGACCGTTTGTTAATTCACGGCCAACTGTCTCGACAAAACGACGTAAAACAAGGCTCCATAAGGATTTAGACCCAATCGCTTCGGTGGCTCATTCAGTCGATCGCCCCCCTTCTGGTTCCACTCACCTACCCGATCGCGGTTCATGATCTCGCCCCCGATCGCAAGGTTGATTCCAAGGACAATTGCCAATGATCATTGCCAACGATTATTGCCAACGATCAGAGTCCACAACCATTCGGATTTCTAACGCGAAAGCCAATCCTTTAAGGGGCTGGCCGCAGTGGCCCCGATCGCCCATTGTTCCCCCGATCCGGCACTTCATCCAAAACCGGTGCAGGCCGACCGGCGATCGGGGCCAAATTCCAACGTAGCCAGGCATCCTGGGCCAAATCCAGGGCGATCGCGGCGGCTCCATAGCGGTTGATGTGGCTGGGGTCTGCGAAATAGTCATGGCGATCGGGCCAGCGCAGCAACCAATCTTGAACGATTAACCCCTGATCTCGCAGTTGTGCCAAATAGGTCTGGAATTCCCGTTCATAGGTCAATCGGGCCGGATCCAAATAATCCTGACTGAGGGGCAAGTTCACAAAACTCAGGCGGATCCCGCGCGATCGAGCAAAGGCAATCAACTGGCGCACAGCCCGATCTTGAACACCGCCTGCCAACTGAAAACCGCTGTACATATCGTCGTAGCGACCCGGCACTTTCGGAAATTGTTGATAGTAGCGATCGGGCGCAAAACGGCGCAAATCAGCCAAAAATCCCAGCCGATCGAGTTCTGGCTCTGGGCGCAGGGGCCAGGGCTGTGGTTGTTGAAGCCCACCGGGCATCAGGCCGGGCATCAGGGCCGCACCGGGATAGGCGCTGCTGTTGAGGGTCAAGGATGGCAACCCACTGACCGATCGCCCCCAAGGCGATTCCCGCCACCGCGACACAGACCAAGGATGACCGCCCCGGGCGCGGGCCATGGCTAGTTGTCGAAAACCCTCGGAAGCGGCAATGCTGGCAAAGGTGCGATCGATCCGACCACTGTTAAAGGCCCGCGAGCCATCGCCCCAAACCACCACCCGAGGCAACCAGTCCGGCGGAAACAAATCCATCAGCAACCAGCGCACCACCTGGGCCGTTGCGCCGTTAATGCCAAAGTTAAACACCCGCACGGGCCGCCGCAGGGTTGTTGACAACGAACGGGCCAAAACCGTCGGATCAATGCCCTGGAGCGATCGGGAACTGCCCACAATCAACAAATCCGGCGGCTGGCCATGGGTCGCCAAATATTGCCGATAGAGCCGCAACTGCGATTCCAAGCGGGGACTCCCCCACCGGGCACGATCGAGCGAAATCGGCGGGCGCGGAGTCAGGGGCCACAGGGGCCGCCGACGCTCCGGGGGCGAGGGCACTTCCCAGTTTTTCAGCAAGGCATGACGATCCAACGCGGGTTGAGGCGGCTCGATCGGCCGATCGGCATTAGCTCGATCGATCCCCAAACCCAACAGAACCGCCCACACCAGCGCCCCACCCGCCATTAACCGGCCCATAGCTTGAGCAACCAACCCAACACCACGCCCAAACTGCCAAACCGCACCGCTTGCCAAAACACTTCCTTTAAACCGCTGTCCGCAAATAGACGACTTTCCAAGGCCAAGTCCAATTCTTCCAGCTCCCGCTGCAAGGTCTGGATCGTTTGCGTTAATTCGCTGCGAATTTCTCGATCGCGCGCTCGGGCCAAATCCGCCCGCACCACTTCCACTTGATGGCCCAAACTGGCTCGCCGCTCCCGATCGGCCCGTACCTGCTCCAAGCGCGATCGCACCTGTCCCATGGCGGTTTCCGTCGCCGCTAGCTGATCACTCAATTGGGCTAAAAAAGCCGAAAACTCTGCTTCCTCAGACAAAGGCTTCTGGGGCGAAGACTCCGGGCGATCGGCAGATGATGGGGATGGGCGACGACTCATTGGACAGCTTCGAGACCATTCAGCAGGGGAACTCAACCCAAAGTCTACCTAATCGATCGAACCCCAATCCTGAACACCCAACCAACAAAAAAGTCGCCATCTTGCCAAAAGATAGCGACTCTCTCTCAGGAGTCAGTTCAGCCAACCTCGAAATGATTTTCAACCCTGTCCGGTCGATCGAGAGGCTTTGGCTCATCGGTCGATCGGGTTGGGTTCCTAGGAAGGAGGAGTTCGGGCCACCATTACCCGAGCCTGAGGGCAATCGGAACGGTGGCCACCAGCCGACCAATTCCGGCCAGAACGCCGAAATTTACGTCAATTACAGGGCGGCGAAGTAGTCCTTCGACTTCACAGGATCCGGATTCATCGTCTTTTCACCCGGTTGCCAACCAGCGGGGCACACTTCATCGGGGTGAGTTTGCACGTATTGAATCGCTTGCAGCACGCGCAAGGTCTCATCCACGCTGCGGCCGAAGGCCAGGTTGTTGATGGTGGCGTGTTGAATCACACCTTCCTTGTCAATAATGAACAGGCCGCGCAGGGCAATGCCTTCTTCGGTCAGCACGTTGTAGGCGGTGCTGATTTCCTTCTTAATATCCGAAACCAGCGGATAGCTCAGATCGCCCACGCCGCCGGACTTGCGATCGGTTTGGATCCAAGCCAGGTGCGAGAAGGCGCTGTCCACCGAAACGCCCAATACTTCGGCGTTCAGTTGCGAGAACTCAGCGTAGCGATCGCTGAAGGCCGTGATTTCCGTGGGGCAGACAAAAGTGAAGTCCAGGGGATAGAAAAATAGGACTACATACTTGCCACGGTAGTTCGACAGCTTAATTTCTTTGAACTCTTGGTCAGAAACGGCCGTAGCGGTGAAGTCAGGGGCAACTTGGCCCACACGGAGGCAACCTTCGGTCATGGGAGTGAGTCTCCTGTTGCGCTGTTTTGGATGAATTACGAACTGTTACGAGAATATCATAGTCATTACGATTTTGACATGACGGATTGCCATGAGTTTATTTCCGCCGATCGACCCCTATCGCCAAGGGACACTACCCGTTTCCGATCGCCACACCCTTTACTTTGAGGAAAGTGGCAATCCCACCGGCCAGCCGATCGTGATTCTGCACGGCGGGCCCGGCGGTGGCAGCCAACCGAGCTATCGGCAATATTGCGACCCAGCCCAGTGGCGCATCGTGCAATTTGACCAGCGCGGTTGTGGCCGCAGCCAGCCCCATGCGGACTTGACCAACAACACCACTTGGGATCTGGTGGCGGATATTGAGCGATTGCGGGAGCATTTGGCGATCGAGCAGTGGGTGGTGTTTGGGGGCAGTTGGGGCAGCACCCTCGCCCTGGCCTATGCAGAAACCCATCCCGATCGCTGCTTGGGGTTGATTTTGCGGGGAATTTTCATGCTGCGGCCCCAGGAACTGCGCTGGTTTTATCAAGAGGGAGCCAGCTATTTGTTTCCCGAAGCCTGGGCCCAATACCTAGAGCCAATTCCCCCAGTCGAACGACATGATCTGATGGGGGCTTACTACCGCCGCCTAACGGATAAGAATCCAGCGGTGCGACGACAAGCGGCCAAAGCCTGGGCCGTGTGGGAAGCCAGCACCAGCAAGCTCATTCCCGACGCGGATTTGCAGGCGGCCTTTGCCGATCCCTTCTTTGCGGAGGCCTTCGCCCGAATTGAGTGCCACTACTTTGTCCATGGGGGCTGGTTTGACCCGGCCGATCAACTGCTGCAACGGGTCGATCGAATCCGACATTTGCCCGCCGTCATTGTTCATGGACGCTATGACGTGGTTTGCCCGGTGGTTTCCGCCTGGGAATTACACCAAGCCTGGCCAGAAGCCGAGTTGCAGATCATCCCCGACGCGGGCCACTCCATGGCGGAACCGGGAATTCTGAAGGCGTTGGTGGCGGCAACCCAACGTTTTGCCCAACTGAAAGTCTGATCTCAGCTTTAAAATGAGACAATCTGCATCAACCTGGAAATGGTTGTTCTCAGTTAACAATTACGTGCGATCGCGCCATTCACTCCTATGCCCGTCAAAAAAGGTTCCTTTGTTCGTGCCGTCCGCGAAAAACTAGAAAACAGCGTCGAAGCAACCGCCAGCGATCAGCGCTTTTCTTCTTACCTATTTGAAAGCAAAGGAGAGGTACTCGATCTGCGGGGTGACTATGCCTTGGTGAAGTGGTGTAAAGTGCCAACCCCCAATATTTGGCTCCGATTGGATCAACTCGAAGAATTTTCAGGTTAATGTTCTAATTTCCTTAAGCTGGTCTTGGCTGATTTCATTTCCAGAAATCCCTAAAGTGCCCTATCGATAGCCAAAAGGTTTTTGATAGGGCACTTTTTGTTAATTTTGATTTAAAAATGAATCTGATTTTTCTCACGCATTTTTATTGTTCAGTGAATAAGAGATTTTTGATTTCAGGCTTCAATTTTTATCAAAATTTAGTCAGTATTCTAGAGATTAATTTCTCATGATTCAGGAGTTTTCATGAATCATTCAGAGTATGTTCATAGATCACGAATCAGGTTTCGGTAGTGCCATAATTCAGTCATGGTCAGTCCGTAAAAGTCTTGCGGCGCAAGCGATCAGTTACCGAAAATCATCACCTCACCAACACTGCCAGACAAGGGGCTTAAGCCCCTTGCCCCCACGAGTACTCGTGCCTTGCCATTCCCCCAAGTTACTTCCCAGATATCCTTTGAAATCATCCTGCAAACAGATCGGGAATTCGGCGCTGCAAGGCCGCGTTCAACTCCGGCAGGCGATCGCGCAGGGATTGATACCACTCATACCGTTGGCGATAGTGCTGGCACATCAGCCGGTTTTGGGACACCCACTGATAGGCATTTTGAGTCAGGGTTTCGCGTAATTGGGGGTAGTCAACCAGGGCGGCTAGTTTTTGCTCAAAATCCGCTGGGCTGTAGTAGAGCAAGCCCGTTTGACCATCCATCAGGGTTTGTTGATAGACCACGGGACTGGCCAGGGCAGCGGTGCTGTGGGCGGCACACTCAATGAACTTCAAGTCCGATTTCATGCCGTTGAAGCGGGTGCGTTCCAGGGGCAGCAGGGCCACATCGCTTTGGTGCAACAGTTCCGCATATTCCTCGTAGGGACAGAAGGGGCGGAAGGTTTTGTGGGGCGTTTGCAGGGCTTCAAAAAAGCGGCGATCGTGAATCACATGCACCAGAATTCGATCGCCCCGTTGATTCAGCACGCGGTTGATGCCATCAATCAGCGGTTTCCAATCGTTTTCCCGGTTCAAGGCCCCAAAAAAGAGGGTGACCGGTCGTTGTGGATCGGTGGCGGCGGGTGGGGGCAATTCCGCCAACTGATTGGGAAACACGGCCACGTAGGGGTTCACTTGGCGCAGGAAGGCGGCCAGGGGTTCCGTGGAGGTTTGAATGGCGTGGACGCTGCGATAGGCGAAAAAGTCTGTTTTTTCGGTGCGGGCCCAGCGGTAGGGGTCGTCATCCACTTCCAAGATGATCAGATAACCCCGGGCCAGGAGTTTGCGCTGCTGCACCAAGTCCTGTTCCCGGTTCAAAATTGCCCGTTGCCAAATGAAAATTGGCTCTTCGTGGGCTTGCACGGCTCCGGCGGTGGCGGTGCGATCCTGGGCGATCGCCCGCATTCCGGGAATGCGATTCAAAAACTCATTCGGTTCGGTCACTCGCACTCGCTTGCAAACCTTGGCTTCCATCACCAGGGTTTGGGCGAAGAAGTGCCGTTGGGGCCGATCGCCCGGCCGCATGGCTCGCACCAGATATTGCACCGAAGCACTTTGCTGATTAAACCGCTGTCGATCGACTCCCAACCGATCCAGCAGCGGCCCGATCGCCTCTTGGAATTTGTCGCGCATTTCATCGGGGCGACTGCGACCCCGAATTTCTTCGATTTCTAAGCCCGCCTGCTGAAAAAGCTGGGTGATGGAATCCTTGGTGAAGAAGCGCAAATGGCCCCGATCGAAAATGCCGTAATCCGCATAGTCCCAACGGCCCGACAGCAAATCCACAATGGCTCCCCAATATTGAATATTGGGAATGCAGGCAATCACTTGGCCACCGGGAGCCAGCCAGCGTGCATGGTGGGTCAGGGTTTGCCAAGGATTCATGAAATGCTCCAGCACATCCCCATAGACCAGGCAATCCATGCTTTCCGGGGGAATTTCTGCCCCCAGTTGGGGATCTTCCGCATTCCCCACATAGACGCGATCGAGCCGGCCCACCGCGATTTGGGCCGCCGCTGGATCTTGTTCTAAACCGATGTATTGGGCAAAGGGGTTAATCCGTTTGTAGGCCTGTCCCAAGGCCCCTGTGAAACAGCCCACTTCCACAATCGATCGGGCATCTCCGGGCAGCAGTTTCAACAAATCGGCATTGTGAATGTCGCTGTAGGCCAAGGATGCGGCGGGTTCAGAAGTCATCGGAACAGGAAGATGGCGAGCGATTGGGTGAACAGATCACCGCCCTAGGCTATCGCGCCCGATCGCCCGACACAAGCCACAGCCGCCACTTTCCATCAACGGAACCTCCCCCGGCAGCCCTGCGTCCACACCCTTAGTCCGCCCTTGTGATTGAAGTGATCAAATTCATGATCTAAACCTATCCCCGCGCTCCAATGCATTCTGGCCAAAGCTTTTGTCCCCGATGTCCTGTCCCCAAGGCATTGAGCACCCGTTTTCCCAACGCAACAAGCTATCCGGCTTGATTCCAGGCGCGATGGTATTCTTTGGAAGATTCATGCTCCACCCCATTCAGCCACGATTGAATGAGCGGCTTAACTGACAGGGCAACCCAAACACAAAACTGATGCGTACCCCAAAGTGCCACATAATCCCTGTGATGGTTGCCCGATCGCTGCTTAATGGTTAGTTGATGACTGACTGAATCAGTTGGCCAATCACCAGTTAGTCGTTAACGTTTCGTTTACACTTTTCGTTCGTTTTGCCTGCAATCGCTGCAAATCAATTCACCATGGCAGGTCTCTTCCAAATTGGTCCGAATGTTATCCAAGCGCATGAGATGCTCTCGCTGCTCAGTCGCTATCACCTGATGCCGCAATTCCTGCGCGGATTGGTGATCGATCGGGCGATCGCCGATGTGGAATTCACCGAAGAAGAACGGCAACAGGCCGTCATCAACTTTCGGAAGCAGCATCGGATTATTGAAGACGCAGACATTGCCCGTTGGATGCAGGAAAACAACCTCTCCATCGAAGGGCTTGAAGAGCTGGCCATTCGGCCCATGCGGCTGGAAAAGTTCAAAGAGTCCCAATTTGGGCGCAAAGTAGAAAACTATTTTGTCAGTCAAAAGAGCCGCCTAGATAAGGTGGTCTACTCCCTGATTCGCGTGCAGGATGAAGGGCTGGCCCAGGAAATTTATTACCGCATTGAAGAGGGCGAGTCTTCCTTTGCAGACATGGCTCGCACCTATTCCCAAGGCCCAGAAGCGCAAACCAATGGTCTTTTGGGGCCCGTGCCTCTGAACCAGCCTCACCCCTTCATTGCCCGCATGTTGGAAGTGAGCCAGCCGGGTCAATTGTGGCCCCCGCGTGCCCTGGTGGAATGGTTTATTATTGTGCGGCTGGAACAGTTTTTGCCGTCGCAGCTTGATGAACCAATGCGCCGACAAATGATCGATGAAATGTTTGAAAACTGGATGCGCGAACAAATTCAAGCCCTCGGTTCGCCCCAGTTACTTTGGGCCGCTTCCGATTCGGGAAGCTGAGGGCGATCGGGGTGAGCCAGGGCGATCGCCCGCTACGGTTAATTTGGTCAACCCATTGGGCCAAGCTTGATTCGGCAAATGATCCATAAAAACGATCCATAATTTGCGAAACCGTCAGCCAGCCGTGAACCCATGCGCTGATTTGGCTCCCAACCCCGATCGCCTCCCAATCCCGATCGCCTCGCCTGACTGCTTTGACCCGTCTTTGCCCGTGCCTGGAGTTATGACTCAAGCTGCTAGCCATCAGCCCATTCAAGTGTTTCTGGCGGAGATCGATCCGTTCAGTCGCCTCAGCTCCGCCAGTTTGGAACGCTTACTCCAGGAGGCCCAGCTACTGCGCTACCGGGTGGGGCAACCACTGCTCGATCGCCAAACCCTGCCGGCCCAAGTCTTGGTGTTGTTCCAAGGGCAAGTGCGGGTTCTGGGGTTTGACGAGCGATCGCAACGGCCCGTCAGCCTCAAACTAGCCACTCCCGGCGAAATTCTCGGTTGGGCTGGGCTGTTGCGAGGCGTGGCCTGCGAAACGGCGATCGCCTCCACCGAAACCACCTGCATCAGCATTCCCGCCGCCGATTTTCTGACCGTGATGGCCGAAGAGGCCACCTTCCGTCAGGCCTGGGAGTCGCGTTGCAATCTCTGTGAACTTTTCAGTTTGCTCAGCCAGGAGCTTCAGCGCCAAGCCGATCGACGCGGCAACCTAAAAGACATCACCCTGCGAATGCTCGATGAAGTGCAGGTGATGGGCATCCCCGAAGGAATGGTCGATGAGGCCACCCTTGAGCGGTTGATTGATCCGCAACTTGTCTGGCTCCTGAGTGGTGGCCAAGCGGAAACTGTCAGCGGCAAACTGATCGCGGGCGATCGACTGCAATGGGCCGGCAGCGGCTCCGTTACCATCACCGGCGGTCATGCGGCCCGCGTCGTTGGATTCACCCAAGACTGGCTTCGGCAGCGCACCCCCCAAACTGAAGCCGAGATCGCCCCGCCTCCACCGCCCGTTGATATCGTCACCGGCAACGCTGCCCCCATCGTCGAACCAGCACCCGTCGCGGCAGCTCCGGTTCCCGTTCCCGAAATTCCCTTCGCCCCCGAAAAGCCACCCGAACTCCCCCGGGAAGCCCTACTAACCCAGCCCGCCACCTATCCCCATGTGCGCGGGCGCGGGCCCGTCAACGGCACTCTGGCCTGCTTCCAGATGCTGAATGAATTTGTGCCCGGGTTGCAGTTCCGCAAAGACCGAATTCGGCGGCTCCTGGAAGATCAACTGCGGGCCACCGGGCAAATTTCCATGCAGGTTTGCGGGGCGATCGCCCAAACCATCGGCTTTCGGCCCCAACTGATCCAAATCTCCGGTGTCTTGATCAATCGGCTGAAAGCACCCGCCCTCACCCCCTGGAAAGATGGCTTCGCCGTCATCTATGACATTTCCGAAACCCGCATCATCCTCGCCACCCCCGAAGAAGGCGTGATGCGCAAGACCCCCCAGCAGTTCCTAGAAGGTTGGGGCGAAAGCGGCATGGTGTTGCTTCTCGAAGCCCCCGTCGAAGAACTGCCAGAAAAATTCGGTCTCAGTTGGTTCGTTCCCTGGATCCTGCCCTACAAACGCGCCCTGATCGAAGTCGTCGTCGCGTCCTTCTTCGTTCAAACCTTTGGGTTGGTGCAGCCGATCATCACCCAGGTGATCATCGACAAAGTGTTGGGCCAAGGCAGCATCGAAACCATGGATGCCCTCGGCTTCTTCATGTTGGGCGTGGCCGTCTTTGAAGGGATCCTCAACATCCTGCGGACTTACCTGTTTGTCGATGCCATGAACCGGATCGACATGAACGTCGGTTCCGCCATCATCAGTCACCTGATGCGCCTACCCCTGGGCTACTTTGACGTGCGCCGGGTGGGTGAACTGGCGGGTCGGGTCAATGAGCGCGACAGCATTCGGAACTTCCTGACCGGCACAGCCCTCACCGTTTTCCTGAACGCCATCTTCTCGGTGATCTACATCGTGGTGATGGTGGTTTACAGTTGGCTGCTCACCTTGGTGGCCTTGGCGGTTGTACCCATCTTGGGCGGGATTATCGTCTTCGCTGCCCCGATCATCCGCCAACTGATTCGCCGCCAAGCGGAACGCCGCGCCGACGTGGACTCCTACATGGTGGAAGTGATTTCCGGGGCCCAAACCGTCAAGGCCCAAAACATCGAAACCAAGGTGCTGTGGCAGTGGCAAGAGCGCTATGCCCGCATGATCCAGGCAAACTTCAAAACGATCATGACCGGCACCACGATCGGGGGGGCCACCTCCTTCCTGAACAGCCTGTCTACCCTAGCCCTGCTTTGGGCGGGGGCCTATTTGGTGATTGGCAACCAAATCACCCTGGGGCAATTGATCGCCTTCAAAATCCTGGCCGGAAACGTGACGGGCTCCCTCCTCAGCCTGGTGGGTGCTTGGCAACAGGTGCAGGAAATTTCAATTTCCGTGGAACGTCTGGCGGATATTGTTGACAGCCAACCGGAGTCCAGCGATGCCGATCGCGACAATATCCCCATGCCGGAATTGGTCGGCTCCGTCAAATTCTCCGATCTCTCCTTCCGCTTTGCAGAAACGGGCCCCTTGCAGTTGGCCAACGTCAATCTAGACTTTGCCCCGGGCACCTTTGTGGGCATTGTGGGGGAATCCGGTTCCGGGAAATCCACCCTCATGAAACTCCTCCAGCGGCTATACGCTCCCACCGCTGGCTACATCCAAATTGATGGCTACGACATCAGCAAGGTGGAACTCTACTCCCTGCGCCGACAGATTGGGATGGTGCTACAAGACACCCTCCTGTTTACGGGCACGGTGCAAGAAAACATCATGCTGGCCAACCCGGATGCCACCACCGAGGAAGTGATTCACGCCGCCAAGGTGGCCGCCGCCCACGACTTCATCATGCAGTTGCCCAACGGCTACAACACCGTGGTTGGGGAACGGGGAACCGGGCTTTCTGGGGGACAACGACAACGGATTGCGATCGCCCGCACCGTTCTGCAACAACCCAAGCTCCTGATTTTGGACGAAGCCACCAGCGCTTTGGACTACAACTCAGAACGTCAGGTTTGTAATAACCTGGCCGTTGAGTTCCGAAACCGCACGGTGTTCTTCATCACCCACCGCTTGAACACGGTTCTGAACGCAGACTCCATCATCCTGATGGATAAAGGGGCCGTGGTTGAACAGGGAACCCACGAGGAATTGATGGCTATGAAGGGTCGCTACTATTGCCTGTTCCAACAACAGGAGGGGTCGTTTAGCTAGCGATTTCCCCAGTCCTCACCCCGTTTGTTTGTGACCCGTCAATCCTTTCAGTCTGCAATTTGGTGAAACTCAATGCTAAAGGCCTTTATCGAACGGGAAGAGCAACCGGTCTTGCTACAACGGCCGGCATTGCTCGCCAGTGGATTTATTTGGTTGATTGTGACCTTTGTGGTCGGCGGCATCACTTGGGCCGCAGTGGCCCAGATTGACCAGTCCGTTCCGGCGGCCGGTAAGTTGCAGCCCAAGGATTCCACAAAGCCGATCAAAGCACCAGCCGGCGGGGTGGTGCGGGAAATCGTGGTCAAAGACGGCGAACGGGTCGAAAAGGGCCAATTGCTCGCCACCTTTGACCCCACGGGGCAGGCGGCGGATGTGCAATCCCTGAAGGCCAACCAGGACTCCCTCGAGCGCCAAAAGCAACTAATTCGAGCGGAGGCCGCTGGCTTGGGCTTAACCCGCGAGGGCCAGGCTAGTATCATTGACCTTCAACGCAACCGAGCTGTGCGAGTGGCGGAAAATATCTATCTGCGGGCGCTGCTGCGGGGCGATCGCGCGGCTCCGGCTGGCCAAGCCGGTCGTTTGGCGGAAAACCGAGCGGCCCAAGCTTCTCGACTGTCGCAACTGCAATCGCGCGTGGCGGAACTGAACTCGCAAATCAACGAATTGCGCAGTGACGTGGCCAACACTCGCGCCCAACGACGGGCCATCCAAATTCGATTGGGACAGGCCCAAGAGCGCCTGAATATCAATGAGGGAATCATCGCTGATTTGCAGCCCCTCGTTGAAGAAGGGGCCGTTGCCCGACTGCAATTTAAGAACCAACAGCAGGCTGTGCTGTCGAATGCCGATGCGGTGGCAACCCTGGAGGGGCAAATTGCCAGTTTGAATGAGCAAGAAGGTCGCCTGATGGCTTCCATTCAAACCAAGCAGGCGGAAATTGGGACGCAGTTGGCGGAAATTCGCACCACCCAAACCAGTTGGGCGGCGGATTTGGAAAACCGGATTGCGGAAAATGATCGGACGATCGCCGATATCGACACCCAGTTGGCGAAGTCCCGTCTGGATAACCGCCGCCAGGATGCCAGCGTGGTCGGTCAGCTTGCCCAAGTGCAAAGCCAATTGGTGAAAGCAGAGCAAGCGGTACGCTATCAGGAACTACGCGCCCCGATTTCCGGCACAGTTTTTGACATCAAGGCCAGTGGCCCGGGCTATGTGGCCAGCCCCACGGAACCCATGCTGAGCATCGTGCCCGATGGCGAATTGGTGGCATCGGTTTATGTGACCAACAAGGATATCGGGTTCGTGGAAGTGGGAATGCCGGTTGAGGTGAGTGTGGACACGTTCCCTTCGCTGGAATTTGGCAGCATCAAGGGGAAATTAGTCTCGATCGGGTCGGATGCCCTAGCACCCACCCAAGAGCGCCCCACCTATACGTTTCCGATCCGGATTGAGCTGGAACGGCAAACCCTGAAAACCAATCGGGGCTTGGAGTTAAAGATTCAGGCCGGGATGTCGGTTTCGGCGCGGATCAAGACCCGCAAGCGATCAGTTTTGGATATCTTCCTGGGTCAATTCAAGTCGCGTGCCGACAGCTTCGAGACGGTGCGCTAAACTCCATTCTCTTTCAAACAATTAGGACTGCAATAGTAAGCGGGGCGAAGGCAGGGCAATCTGTGCGCTCCGCTTTTGCATGGGTCTTCGAGTCAAGGGGGACTTGCGCCATTCAGGCGATTCTGATCGATCGCCCTCGGTCTCCAGAGATTGCAGCGCCCTACTAAGCGAGCCAGTGGAATCCCAATCGATTGAATTGCATCGATCGCCCCATTCTTCAATGGCAAAATCCCCCAATCTCAACGAGACCGGGGGATTTTTGCTCGTTACCTAGGAGGCAATCAGATTTAGCCGAACTTGCTCGAAGTCGAGGCGATCAAGAAGGCTGCGTAGGTCACGAAGTAGCCAACGGTGAAGTGGGCCAAACCAACCAAACGAGCTTGCACGATCGACAGGGCCACCGGCTTGTCCTTCCAGCGAACCAGGTTCGCCAGCGGAGTGCGCTCATGCGCCCAAACCAGGGTTTCGATCAATTCTTGCCAGTAACCACGCCAGCTAATCAGGAACATGAAGCCCGTTGCCCAGATCAGGTGACCGAACAGGAACATCCAAGCCCAAACAGCGAGGTTATTCATGCCATAGGGGTTGTAGCCGTTGATCAACTGCGACGAATTCAGCCACAGGTAATCGCGGAACCAGCCCATCAGGTAAGTTGAGGACTCATTGAATTGAGCCACGTTACCTTGCCACACGCACAGGTGCTTCCAGTGCCAGTAGAAGGTGATCCAGCCGATCGTGTTCAGCATCCAGAACATGGCCAGGTAGAACGCATCCCAAGCCGAGATGTCGCAAGTACCGCCACGGCCGGGACCGTCGCAAGGGAAGCTGTAACCAAAGTCCTTCTTGTCGGGCATCAGCTTGGAGCCACGGGCATCCAAAGCACCCTTCACCAGGATCAAGGTGGTGGTGTGCAGACCCAGAGCGATCGCATGGTGAACCAGGAAGTCGCCAGGGCCGATCGTCAGGAACAGCGAGTTAGCGTTGCTGTTGATCGCTTCCAACCAACCGGGCAGCCACACATCGCCATGGTTCGGCCAAGCCGTCGCCGCCAAGCTATCGGGGTTCGACAGCAGCGTATCGAAGCCGTAGAGCAGTTTGCCGTGAGCCGCTTGGATCCATTGAGCGAAAACGGGTTCGATCAGGATTTGCTTCTCAGGCGTACCGAACGCCACAACCACATCGTTGTGAACGTACAGACCCAAGGTGTGGAAACCCAGGAACAGCGAGACCCAGCTCAGGTGCGAGATGATCGCTTCTTTGTGCTGGAGCACGCGATCAAGCACGTTGTTCTTGTTTTGGGCGGGATCGTAATCACGCACCAGGAAGATTGCGCCGTGGGCAAACGCACCCACCATCAGGAAGCCAGCAATGTACTCGTGGTGAGTAAACAGGGCAGCCTGGGTCGTGAAGTCCTTCGCAATGAAGGCATACGATGGCATCGAATACATGTGCTGAGCCACCAACGAGGTCACAACACCCAGCGAAGCCAGGGCCAGAGCCAGTTGGAAGTGCAGCGAGTTGTTCAGCGTATCAAACAGACCCTTGTGAGCGTCGCCCAGCTTGCCCGAAGGCGGCTTGTGCGCTTCCAAGATTTCCTTGATGCTGTGACCAATACCAAAGTTGGTACGGTACATGTGACCGGCGACGATGAAGATCACCGCGATCGCCAGGTGGTGGTGGGCAATATCCGTCAGCCACAGGGCTTCCGTTTGGGGGTGGAAACCGCCCAGGAAGGTCAAGATTGCGGAGCCAGCCCCTTGAGCCGTGCCAAACACATGGCCAGCCGTATCGGGGTTCTCGGCATAAACGCCCCAGTTACCGGTGAAGAAAGGAGCCAAACCAGCCGGGTGAGGAGCCACCGACAGGAAGTTATCCCAACCCACATGCACACCGCGCGATTCGGGAATCGCCACGTGCACCAAGTGACCCGTCCAAGCCAGCGACGACACGCCGAACAGACCCGCCAAGTGGTGGTTCAGACGCGATTCCGCGTTCTTGAACCAGGAGAGGCTGGGGCGGAACTTGGGTTGCAAGTGCAGCCAGCCGGCAAACAGCATCAAAGCCGCCAACACCAGCAGGAACACAGCGCCTTGGTACAGGTCGCCCACGGTGCGCATCCCGATCGTGTACCACCAGTGGTAAACGCCAGAGAACGCAATGTTCACGGGGCCCGAAGCACCACCTTGGGTGAACGCATCAACGGCGGCTTGGCCAAAGTGCGGATCCCAAATTGCGTGGGCGATCGGACGGACGTTCAGGGGATCTTTCACCCACTGCTCAAAGTTGCCTTGCCAGGCCACATGGAACAGGTTGCCCGAAGTCCACAGGAAGATGATTGCCAGGTGACCGAAGTGCGACGCGAAAATCTTTTGATAAAGATTTTCTTCCGTCATGCCATCGTGGCTTTCAAAGTCGTGGGCTGTGGCAATCCCGTACCAGATCCGCCGCGTCGTGGGATCGGCGGCGAGATCCTGGCTAAATTTTGGGAATTTGGTTGCCATAAGTCCTGTTTTTGTCTTAATCCTCGTTGCCGAAGTCGCGTCTCGACCTCAGATGCAATCCGGGGCTAAAGGGATTAGCCGCTGACCGAAATAATCCGAGCCAGGAAGAACGACCAAGTGGTCACAATGCCGCCAAGCAGGTAGTGAGCAACCCCCACCGCACGCCCCTGAGTGATGCTCAGAGCACGGGGTTGGATTGCCGGAGCCACCTTCAGCTTGTTGTGCGCCCACACGATCGACTCAATCAGTTCTTGCCAGTAGCCGCGACCGCTGAACAGGAACATCAGGCTGAACGCCCACACAAAGTGAGCACCCAGGAACAGCAGACCATAGGCCGACAGAGCCGAACCATAGGAGGTGATCACCTGCGAAGCTTGCGCCCACAGGAAGTCACGCAGCCAACCATTGATGGTAATGGCGCTTTGAGCGAAGTTGCCCGCCGTGATGTGAGCCACCGACCCATCAGGGTTCACCGTGCCCCACACATCCGACTGCATCTTCCAGGAGAAGTGGAAGATCACGATCGACAGCGAGTTATACATCCAGAACAGACCGAGGAACACATGATCCCAACCGGACACTTGGCAAGTACCGCCACGACCCGGACCATCGCAAGGGAACCGGAAACCCAAGTTCGCCTTATCGGGGATCAAGCGAGACGAACGCGCATACAGCACGCCCTTCAGGAGAATCAGCGCCGTCACGTGAATCGTGAACGCATGGATATGGTGAACCATGAAGTCCGCCGTACCCAGGGTGATCGGCATCATTGCCACCTTGCCACCCACCGCCACGATGCCGCCGCCAAAAGCGTGGCTGACGATTTCCAAGGCATTAGGAGCCGTGTTACCAGGCGCAAGAGCGTGCAGGTTTTGCACCCACTGCGCAAACACCGGCTGCAACTGAATACCGGTATCCGAGAACATGTCTTGGGGACGACCCAAAGCACGCATCGTGTCGTTGTGGATGTACAGACCGAAGCTGTGGAAGCCCAGGAAAATGCACACCCAGTTCAGGTGCGAGATGATCGCATCGCGGTGACGAATCACGCGATCGAGCAAGTTGTCAACGTTCTTCGCCGGATCGTAGTCACGAACCATGAAGATCGCAGCGTGAGCGCCAGCACCCACGATGCAGAACGCGCCAATCCACATGTGGTGGGTGAACAGCGAGATCTGCGTCGGGTAATCCGTCGCGATGTAGGGGTAAGGGGGCATCGCGTACATGTGGTGCGCGATCACAATCGTCAGCGAACCCAACACAGCCAAGTTAACGGCCAGTTGTGCGTGCCACGAGGTATTGAAGATTTCGTAGAGACCCTTGTGGCCTTGGCCGGTGTAAGGGCCCTTGTGGGCTTCCAGGATTTCCTTCATGGAATGACCAATGCCCCAGTTCGTGCGGTACATGTGACCAGCAACGATGAAGAGCACAGCCAGAGCCAAGTGGTGGTGAGCCGTATCCGACAGCCACAGACCACCGGTGACGGGGTTCAGACCGCCCTTGAAGGTCAGGAAGTCAGAATAAGCACCCCAGTTCAGCGTGAAGAAGGGGGTCAGACCCTGAGCAAAGCTCGGGTAGATCTCCGCCATCAGATCCTTGTTCAGGATGAATTCGTGGGGCAGCGGGATATCCTTCAGCGCCACACCCGAATCCAACAGGTGGTTGATGGGCAAAGAAACGTGGATTTGGTGACCAGCCCAGCTCAAGCAGCCCAGACCTAGCAAACCTGCCAGGTGGTGGTTCATCGCCGATTCGACGTTTTGGAACCATTCCAGTTTGGGTGCTGCTTTGTGGTAGTGGAACCAACCAGCAAACAACATCAGGGCAGCCATCACCAGCCCACCGATCGCGGTCACATAAAGTTGATCGCCATTGGTAAAGCCGGAAGCCCGCCACAGTTGGAAGAGACCGGAGGTGATTTGAATACCGTGGAATCCACCGCCCACGTCGCCGTTGAGGATTTCTTGGCCCACAATCGGCCAAACCACTTGGGCGCTGGGTTTGATATGAGTCGGATCGCTCAACCAGGCTTCGTAGTTCGAGAAGCGCGCACCATGGAAGTACATGCCGCTCAACCAAACGAAGACCACGGCCAAGTGGCCGAAGTGAGCGCTAAAAATTTTGCGCGAAACGTCTTCTAAGTCGCTGGTATGGCTATCAAAATCGTGAGCGTCAGCGTGGAGGTTCCAGATCCAAGTCGTCGTCTTGGGACCCCGAGCCAAGGTTCGATCAAAGTGACCCGGCTTGCCCCACTTCTCGAAAGAAGTCGGAACCGGATTCTTATCAACCGAGACCTTGACTTTTGCCTCTCGCTCTGGAGGGCTAATCGTCATCGAGATTCTCCTCTCTCAAGACAGGAAACGAGGACTATCCACCCGGCTGGTCTTCGCAACGCCCCAAGCAGGGGGGTACAGCGGGTCAGCGATGGTGTTGATCGCAGCTTGGATAGCAGGGATCAAGACACGCATCACAGCCAGATTGCCTGGAATTCCCGTCGCATCTAGCTCGCAGTGAACGACCGGGGTGGCTTCTCTCTTGAAGATTATAGACGTGGGTTTTCAAGGGACTTGAGGGGGTTAACAATATTTCAAAATCCGTAAAGCCTCATCCCATGAGGCATTGGAGCTTTTTTATTCAGTAGTAAGATCCAGAAAGTTAGGTTTATAAACTTTACAAACAGTTTGATTAAGAATTGCAAAGCATCTGAGGTCGAGTTGGGTAGTTCTTTGTGGTAAAGGCTGGAAACCGCGGCCCGGCTATGGTTCTCGGATACACTGGACTCGATTTCAGATTGCCTTCAGATCGCAAATTCCGCAGATTTTGCAAGTTTTTCAAATTCTGCATTGCCTAGGTTTGCTTAGGATCGCCTAGGTCATATCAGTTCCTATACCCATTACTGAAGATTGCAAAGAGGTAACGAGATGAGGTGGCTCGGGGCGCTGGGTCGAGGGCTAGGGCGGCGAATGGCCTGGGGATGCGTGGTGTTGGTCTGGGGATGCCTCCTGTTGCCGATCGGGGGATGCGCCAAGGAGCCACCGCCGTTGGCGACGGCCACGCCGCCCAAGCCCAATCAGGGCAGGGTGGTGGGGGCCATTGATGAGGTAGCACCACCATCGATCGTGCAGCGATTGAATCGGGAGTTGGATCGCTATCAACCCCAGGTGCAGATCATTGCGCCAAGGCCCGATGAAACCCTGATGCAAACACAGGTGGCGGTGCAGTTGCGGGTGCAAGATTTGCCGCTATTTAAGGATGAAGTGCTGGCTGCTGGGCCACATTTGAAGCTGATGTTGGACGATCGCCCGGTGACAGAGATTTTTGATGTCACGGATCCGATCACGATTAGCGACTTAACACCGGGAACCCATACACTCCGGGCCTTTGCGGAACGTCCCTGGCATGAAAGCTTTAAGAATGATGGGGCCTATGCCCAGGTGTCTTTCCATGTGTTTGCAAAAACCCAAACCCAGGTTCCCGACTCGGGCCGGCCACTGTTGACCTATAACCAGCCGATCGGGACGGTGGGCACAGAACCGGTGCTGCTGGACTTTTACTTGACCAATGCCCCGCTGCATCTGCTGGCTCGGGAGCGGGATGATGATGAGATTGTGGATTGGAAGGTGCGGGTGACGGTCAATGGTGACAGCTTTTTGCTGGATGATTGGCAGTCTATTTATTTGAAGGGATTCCGTCGGGGCAAAAACTGGGTGAAGTTGGAGCTGATCGACGATCGGGGGGAGCTGCTAGAGAATGCGTTTAATGAGTCGGTGGCGCTGGTGGAGTTTGACCCCAAGCAGTCCAGCACAATCGATCGCCTGATTAAAGGTGATCTGCCGGAAACCGAAGCCCGCGCATTGATCGACCCGAACTACGAACCGCCGGCCCCAGAACCGGAACCGATCCCAGAACCGCCCCCGGAACCGGTTGAGCTGATTGCCCCAGAGCCGGAACCTGTTCCTGCACCGACCGAAGCAGCCCCCGAAGTGCCCGCCGCATCAGCACCGGCAGCGGCGGTGGAATCACCCACGGAACCGGAAACTCTGCCGGAGCCAGAACCCATGGTTGAGCCGGAACCAGCGATCGCCCCAGAACCCGCTGTTGAAACTGTTGCAGAGCCTGAAGCCGATGGCGATGACGCGCTCGTCCCGGCGGAACCTAGTGAGGCGATCGACGAAGCCAGCCCAGCCGCTACCAGCGAACCTGTTGAGGCTCCGGTGGCAACGGAAACGCCGATCACAGAGCCAGCGAGTGATCAGTTAGAAGCGGCCCAGGATCCGACCCCTGATCTAAATAGTCAGCCAACCAGCGATCAACCGGAGCCGATCGCTAGCCCCGAGCCAGCCCCCGCCGTTGAGTCAGAGCCAGTGGCCGAGCCGGAAGCAGTGAAAGAGATCGAGCCGATCGCCAGCCCCGAACCCGCCCCTGCTCCGGTAGAACCGGCGATCGCCCCGGTAGCTGCCCCCATCGTGGAACCGGAGATCGAGCCAGCCCCGCAGCCCAGCGCCGTTACGGAACCAACCCAACCGGCTAAGAAACCCTTGAGCGGAACACGCAAGCAGGTTTTGAAATGGCTGAAACAGGCGCAACAGAGCTTGCCCGATGATTTGAACTTGCCTTTTGACATCAAGCAAGTGCCGATTCCATCGGGTGATTAGGGGATGTCGTTAAATTGCCGAAACCCTGATTATTTCGTTCTCCCAAACGATCGGCCGTAGGGGCGAGGTCTCCTCGCCCAGCCCCCACGATCCGTGATGTTCTGAGACTCAGATGGGTTTGTGGCGATCGCTCGGGTCAGGGTTGGGAGACCCAACCCCTACAGCGATGGAATTGATGACATGTCCTAAGGCGATTGTGCCGTTGACCAGCGGTTAAACTCGCCACAATGCAAAACGGGGGGCCAATTGGCCCCCCCGTTTCGTTAGGAATGGTCGATCGCCGATGGGGCTAATCGTCCGGATCAGTCGGCGGTTGGTGGTTCGCAAAGGCACGCCGATCGACCCGGAATAATTGATAGGAACCAGCGGCGGCGATCGGTTGACCCACTTGGTCTAAACCGGTTTCCGCCAATTTTTTGCGATCGCCCAGCAACAACACCGTGGCAGGTTTGGGGTTGGGATTAATCTTGAGGGCTTCCCGCTCTCCTTCAATTAACGGAGTCGCCCGTTGGGAGAAGTTAACGATTTGCTGGGTGTAGAACACCACACTCGGTTTGGCAAACCCCACCATCATCAACTCTTCCTCCGGTTGCCGTACCCGAATTACGTCCGCCGACAGGATCCGCAGGGGCAATTGACGTTGGGAATCGAGGGCAAAAGTTACCGGCACGATCGTACCCACAAAAAACAGCACACCACCGACCCACATGAGCAGCCACAGCCAGCGATAGCGCCGCCGGTAAATCACCACCACACTGAGGACAGCGGTGATTGCCCAATCGATCGCCCCCCGCGTAATGGCTCCGGATTCGATCAACACCTCCCGAATTCGGGGCATGGTCGGGTCTTTGATTAACGGGAGCCAGAGGTTTTGGGCACTGAGGGCGATCGCTAAAATGCCCATCACAATCACGGCGGCGATCGCGCTGCGGTGGAATCCCGGTGAAACCAGATCTTCCGTGGCGATCGGCGGTTCGCTCAAACCCGGTCGCGGCATCGATCGGCGCGGCGCAAGATCACCACTCAGCAAGTCCCGCCACAGCAGCGCCACCAGCAACCCGCCGGCCGGCATCAAGGGCACAACGTAGCTAGGCAACTTGGTCACCGCGATCGTGAAAAAGCCAAACACGCCCAAAAACCAAGCGCCCGCAAACAGGGGCAGCCGCTCCGATCGCGATCGCCGCAGCCACCATTTGCGCCGCCAAAGTTCC
This sequence comes from Limnothrix sp. CACIAM 69d, assembly GCA_001913845.2. Taxonomy (GTDB): domain Bacteria; phylum Cyanobacteriota; class Cyanobacteriia; order CACIAM-69d; family CACIAM-69d; genus CACIAM-69d. The sequence continues at coordinate 169,773 of MKGP02000088.1, forward strand.
AGCCGACCCAGGGCGATCGGCAGATACACCGACCAGGGTGCAAAGCCCCAAGCCACCACAATGAAATAGAAAAACCAGGGAGCCGAATGCTGATTCACCACGCGGGTGAAGCGATCGATGTTGTGGTAGCCAAAGAAGGACTCAACGTAGGCATCCCCATTGGCCAAAATCACCAGCACAAACCAGGGAATCGACAGCACCGCCACCAGCAGCAAGCCCCACAGCGGCTTTGCTTCCTTCCATAGCTGCTTGAATTCGCCCACATAAAGGGCAAAGGCCAGCACAATCCCGCCCGGCAACACCACGCCCACCGGCCCTTTGGTCAGCACCGCTAAGGCCAGCGCCACGTAAAACCCGAGATACCCAAGGCGCTTGACCCGAGGGCGATCACTGGCATAGCCCCAAAAGAAGGCCAGCAGCGCGATGCTGATACAGCCGGTGAGCAACATATCGGACACGCCGACACGCCCCCAGATGATCATGTGCGGCGAAAAGGCGATCGTCCCGGCCCCGATCGCCCCCACGATCCAAGGCCGCCAAGGGGCTTGTTGACGCGCCTCGCCAGTCACGGAAAATCGCCAAAGGGTCGCAAAGCTAAAGCCGATCGTCGCTAGGGCCGCCAACCCCGAGGGCAATCGCACGGCCCACTCATTCACGCCCAGGATTTTGTAGGCGATCGCCGTCAGCCAATAGATCAGCGGCGGCTTATCGAAGCGCGTGGCTCCGTTGAAATAGGGCGTGATCCAATCGCCGGTGACGGTCATTTGGCGAGCCGCTTCCGAAAACATCGGCTCCGTTTCGTCCACAAGCCCCACGCTGCCCGAGTGCCAAAACAGGGCGATCGCCCAAACCAACAACACCCAAGCCAGGCCCAGCCAGCCCCGCCCCCGATCGTCCAAAGCCGCCAGCCGCTCCATCCAAGAGCGCAACGGCTCCGGCAGCGATCGAGTTAAGCGCAAGTCCAGCATAGGGTTCCAAAAAAGTGGGCCAAGCAAGTCGAGCTTTACTTTAGCGCCGCGCGGAGCCGTTGCGTGTAGATCGCCAACTTTGCCAAGCATCAGCCACGCCCTGGAGCTTGGCGCACGATCGGGCGGGATGCTGTGGCCACTGGGCGATCGCGCTAATCACAATCCGCGCCAGCCGATAGATCAGTGCCCAACGGCTGCCGTGAATCGACAGGGCCAACAGATAGCCCCCGATCGACCAGCGCAATTTCCGCTCCGGCTGGCGACCCGTCACCGTCGAGGTGGCATGGATTACCCGCAGGCTGGGGGCGATCGCCACCAAATAGCCTTGGCGGGCGTAGCAGCGGCAAAACTCAAAATCTTCGTAATACAAAAAGAAGCGGTGATCGAACTGGGGTAACTCCCGAAACGCCGCCAGATTAATCAACAAACTGCAACCACTCACCCAATCCGTGGGCTGAACTTTGGCAGCGGTGGGGGAATCCTGGGCGCTCGGCTCGATCAGGCCTGATCGCCGATCGAACCGGCCGCCGCGAAATTCCGGCCGGCCATCAGGTTGATCGATCGCCGTGCCTAAAATCGCCCAATTGGCTTGGCTTAGGAGCGATCGGGCCGCCGCCAAGGTTCCCGCCGGTAGCCAAGCATCGGGATTAATCAGCCAGACGATCGCCCCCGGATCGCGATCGGCCACCCAGGCGATCGCCCGATTGCAAGCCCGCCCAAACCCCAAATTCTCGCCGGTTTCTAGGATCGTGCAATGGGCAAATTCAGTGGGAAACGAGTCGAGCGAGCGATCCTCCGGTGAATTATTCACGATCAGGATTTGGTAATTCTGGTCGGGGCAATCCTGGGCAAGCGATGGTAATAATTGGGCGATCGCTTCCCCACACCAATAGTTAACAACAACGAAATAAAAAATCGGCATTTCGCCCCATCAGAATCACCCCCCAAACACCCGACCATCCAAGAACCAAAGACAAGGGGTTTAAACCCCTTGCCCCAATTGCTGGCAACTAAGACAAGGGGCTTAAGCCCCTTGCCCCAGAGGCCGCAATCATCCTAGGTCAATTCGATATGGGAGTCGTCGCCGATCATGAAACGCAGGGCTTTCGGGCGTTTTGGACCCACATGGAGTTTCACCCGTTGACCGATCACGCTATCAATAATCCGCTCCGTTACGCCGACAATTTCTGCTCCTTCCAAGACCACACTGTGATCTAAATCCACATCCACCAAATGGGCGCGATCGCTGATGCTGCTGTAGGGGCCAATGTAGCAATTCTCGATCGTGCAATTCTCGCCAATCACCGCCGGGCCGCGCACCGTGGAATTGACGACCTTTGAGCCTTTACCAATTTCCACCCGCCCGATAATTTTGCTCGATTCATCAACCTCGCCGTAGTTCCAAGGCTGCAAATCGGTGTCAAGAATAATCCGGTTGGTTTCTAGCAAATCATCCTTTTTACCGGTGTCCAACCACCAGCCTTCTAGGGTGCAAGCCTCAACGGTTTTGCCCGTATCAATTAGCTTTTGAATTGCATCGACAATTTCCAATTCGCCCCGGGCTGAGGGTTGAATTTGGGCGATCGCCTCATGAATCACCGGCTGAAAGAAATAGATCCCGACCATTGCCAAATTGGAAGGAGGATTTTTCGGTTTTTCCACCAAGCGAATCACCCGACCGGCTGCGTCCACTTCCGCCACCCCAAAAGCACGCGGATCGGGCACTTCTCGCAAAATGATCACCGAATCCACAGCGGGCTTTTTAAATTGGTCAATAAACTGCCCCAAATCCGCTTGGATGACGTTATCGCCCAAATACATGATGAATGGCGAGTTTCCAAGGAATTCTTGCCCCACGGAAACTGCGTGGGCTAGACCCGATGGATGCTCTTGCAAAATATAGGTAATTTTTGCGCCAAACCGACTGCCATCGCCGGTTTTTTCGCGCACTTCGTCGCCGGTTTCCGGGCTGATAATAATCCCAATATCGGTAATGCCTGCCGCCACAATTCGCTCGATGCCATACCAAAGAATCGGCTTGTTGGCCACCGGCACGAGCTGTTTTGCACCCGTATAGGTCAGGGGTCGCAGGCGGGTTCCTTTGCCACCCGAAAGAATCAAGGCTTTCATATTATTAACTCGCTGCGATCGCGGTTGAGTAATCGTTTAATCGTTGGGGGGGAAGGGGCTTAAGCCCCTTGTCTGGGCTTGTCGAGGTAAATCAGTAGGGTGGGTTGAGCCTTGCGAAACCCAACAGGATTCTTGCAAGGTCTGCGGGTGTTGGGTTTCGTTCCTCAACCCAACCTACAAGGCTGGGATTGGGGGAGCAATTTAGCGGTTCAGCAGTTCTGGCAGCATTTTGCGGAGGCTGGCCCGCCAATGGGGAGCCGGGCTACCGAGCAACGCCGCCAACTTGCCGCCCCACAGCACCGAATAGGATGGGCGCTGGGCCGGGGTTGGGTAATCCTCCGTGGAGATCGGGACGATCCGTTCCACCGCAAGTTCCAACCCCAGGGCGCGGGCCTCTTCGATGATCGCCACGGCAAAGTCATACCAGCTCACGGCCCCGCTGTTGGTGTAGTGGTAGACCCCGGCGGTGTCGGCATCTAGGCGGCCGGCGAGCTGCCCGATCGCCCCGGCCAAGTCCCGCGTCCAGGTGGGCGAACCGATTTGATCCGCCACCACCCGCAACTCCGGGCGATCGGTTGCCAGCCGAATCATCGTTTTCACAAAGTTGCCGGTTTTGCCTGCGCCATAGACCCAAGCGGTGCGGACGATCGCGCTCTGGGCTGGGGCTGTGGCCAAAATCGCCGTTTCCCCCGCCAGCTTCGATCGCCCGTAGCTGCCCAGCGGATCGGTGGGGTCGGTTTCCCGGTAGGGTCGCCCCTGTTGCCCGTTGAACACATAGTCGGTGGACACATGGATCAGCCGCCCGCCCAAGTCCTTAGCCGCTTGGGCCAAAATCCCGGGAGCCTTGCCGTTGACGGCCATGGCCAAATCGGCTTCGGTTTCCGCCTTGTCCACGGCCGTGTAGGCGGCGGCGTTCACGATCAAATCCGGCTGGAGCGCCATCACTTGGTCGTAGAGCTGGTCGGTGTCGGCCAGGTTGACCCGATCGCGCCCGGCCGCCGTCAGCTCCCCGATCACCCCCAAAACCGGTTGCAGGGCCTCGCCCAACTGCCCCTGTGCGCCCGTCAATAAAATCCGCATGGTTCCGCGATCCTCAAATTTGCCCCTAGATTTGCCCGTATTCAAACAGATCCGCTTCCGCCAAGGGCTTGGCCGCCTGGTCTTTGCCCGACAGGATCGGTTCCCCGTCCAGATTCCAGGCGATGTTGATTTGCGGATCGTTCCAGAGAATCGAGCGATCGCCCGCTGGGCAATAGAAATCCGTCGCCTTGTAGAGCAATTCCGCCGTTTCCGTCAGGGTGACAAATCCATGGGCAAATCCCGCTGGAATCCAGAGTTGGCGCTTGTTTTCGGCACTCAGCTCGTAGCCCACCCATTGACCGAAAGTGGGCGAGCCGCGCCGAATATCCACCGCCACATCAAAAATCGCCCCGGCTCCGGCCCGTACCAATTTGCCCTGGGGCTGTTGCACCTGGTAGTGCAGGCCGCGCAGCACGTTTTTCACGGACTTGGAATGGTTGTCCTGCACAAAGGTCACATCCAGTCTGGTTTTGTCGGCAAAGGTGCGACTGTTGAAGCTTTCATAAAAAAAGCCGCGATCGTCTCCAAAAACCGTCGGCTCAATCAGCAATACATCGGGAATGTCGGTCGGCGTGACGTTCATGGCGCTGGGGATCGCTCAAAACCGGCCTGAGACTACCACAGACCGGCAACAGAACCGATCGCAAATTGCGAGCGATTGACTCTGGACGGTTAATTCTGGGCAGCAAATTCTGAGCCGCTGATTCTGGGCGGCTAATTCTGGGCGGCTAATTCTGAGTCGCTGATTTTGAGCCGCTGATTTTGAGTTGCTAATTTTGACCGATGGATGCCCAGGCATCGCAGCACCCAGCCTTTGGCAACTGGTTAGCCGGCCCTAACTCTCCAAGAGATAGCGCTTGCAATAGGTATTGCGTCCTTGCTGTTTGGCTTCGTAGAGGGCCGCATCGGCAGCGGCGATCAGATTTTGGGGAGTATTGCCCATTTTGGGAAACTGACAGGCCAGGCCCAAACTGATCGTCACCCAGGGGCTAGCTTCCGATCGCTCGTGGGGAATTTTTAAATTCTCGATCGCCCGCCGCAGCCGATCAATCACATCCACTGCCATCGTCAAGTCCGTGTCCGGCAACAGAATCGCGAACTCTTCCCCTCCATAGCGAGCCACCAAATCCGTCGCCCGGCGTGTGCCATCCTGCAAGGTGCGGGCCACTTGAATCAAGCAATCGTCTCCCGCTTGATGACCGTAATGGTCGTTAAAGCGCTTGAAATAGTCCACATCGCAGAGCACCAACGACATTGGACGATGATCCTGGGCCAGGCGTTGCCACTCGCGATTAATCGTGGTGTCAAAGCAACGTCGGTTGGCTACCTGCGTCAGACCGTCGCTGGTGGCCAGGCGCTCCAGTTCCAAATTCACCGTCAACAGCGTGGCTTCCACCCGCTGCCGTTCCGCCACCTCCCGCTCCAATTCTTCGTTTTTGGCGCGTAACTGCCGGGTCAAGTCCAAAAGCCGCAATTGCAGCTCAATACGGGCCAAGACTTCTTCTTTTTGAAAGGGCTTGATGATGTAGTCCACTGCGCCCAGTTCCAGCCCTTCGAGCTTGCTGGACAAGTCCGAAAGGCCCGTCATGAAGATCACGGGCACATCCCAGTCAGGATAAAGGGTTTGCAAAGCGCGATAGGTCTCAAACCCGTTCAGCTTTGGCATCACCACATCCATCAAAATCAGGTCAGGATGATCCTTCGGTGGCACATTTTGCAGATATTCAAGGGCCAGTTGACCGTTTTCAACACTTTGAATGCGAAATTTCTTGAAGCGCATCAGGTAGCGCCGCAACAGATCCACGTTGTCGGGAGTGTCGTCAACGATCAACAGTGAGTAGTGTTTGCGGCTGGACTCCATGTCTGGCGATGCGATCGGGTGGGAGAGAGGACTGGATGAGAGAGATGGGTAACTGGCCGCAACATTGGCATCGGTGCGGGCGGTGATCGAATTGCGCATTCTGACAGGTGATCCTCACTCAGCACGACTGGATTCTGCTGCACTGGAGTGATGCAACTAGGGGGGGCGATTCACCCCGCTTCAGCACTCCAGAGCGCTGTTGGTTACCCCCTAACTCAAACTCCTGAATAGCACTATTTTTGGCAATCGATCGCGTTTCGGAAGCGATCGCGGTCAATGGACAAGAATGATATGCACCAAGAGACAACTAGCTCCGATGGGTGATGAGCGCACTGGGATTGGGATCCATGGGCTAAGGACTAGTGGTGATCGATGCTGAAAAATTTCTAACCCCCCAAATTCCTAAGACCTAAAGCACTAGTGGTTGATATCAGTCGGGTTGCAGGTGGAGTTTGTTGAATCTTTCATCCTGCTTCATCAACTTTCAGGTCAAATTTCCCTCAACTAAGTCAGGTTGGCTGGATCAAGCGGCGGCAACAATCGAAACAATAATCGGAAATTGATTGTAAAAAATGACACAACCAGGCCCCGGGAGAGACCTAAAGACACCCTAGGTTTAGCCATGGCAATTTCGGTTCCCCAACCCAAAATCGAGGACGCACGATCGGAATCGGGGCGATCGAAATTGGGAGATCAGTCAACAGTTACAACGTGAGCAAGGGATAGGCAGAAACCATCAATTGTTGATCTTCGGTTGGGTTGGGAACTTCTGAAGGTATCCTTGCCCACCCCAAGTACCTAATGGTTTGCTAACGGCCTTTTGGGATTTAGCTTACCCATTAGAAGTTGAGAGGTTTCAAACTATCCCGAACTCAGGTGAATTCAGCACAGGAACTTAGGCCACATCGGAGTTCTATTGCACCCAATAGCACCCAATGAAGCCCAATGCAGCCAAGACTGAAGTTGAATGTTTTATCTTGCTCATGCTAACGAATACGAGTCAATACTCGCCAACCCTTGCACATCGTGCCCCCATATGGCCTTTCGGTTGGGGGAGCTGCGCATTGGCGAAACACCCCTTGGGCTATGCCTGGCGCTGATTCAGGGATTAACAGCAAGTTCGGGAATGGCGAGGTTTACCAGGACTTAACTCAGTTGGGCGATCGGGCATTGGTTGAGCAGGGTACGATCGCTCAGTAAGTCTTCAACGGTGACGCGTAAGGTGCGATCGGCATCCACTTCAAAGGCCACCCGAATTCGGTCAATGCCAGGCATTCCAGGCGGATCCAGTTGAGCCAAGCTGCGTGCGCCATCACGATCATTCAGCGGTTGAACTGAGGCTTGACCGCCGATGGTTTTGGTGACCAATCGATCGCCGTCAAAAAAGATTTCGGTGCGCTGTTCCTCGTCGCCCAATTCTCCAATGATCAGTTCAATTTGAGGCTGATTTTCAATAGAGGCTCCCAAGAGCAATTCAACGGGCTTGGGGGTGGGGTAGGGCTGACCTTTGGGGATGATGGGATGCCAATTGTGGCGCTTTTCCCGTTGGTTCCAATAGCGAATTCCGTAGCCGTGATAGAGAAAATCGCGCACTTCTAAGCCGCTGGCCAGCTTCAAGGCTCCTTGGGCGATCGCTTCAAAGGGGCGATCGGTGGCGACTTTTTCGGTAGGGAAATAGTTACGAATCCAGGACTGAATGGCAGGAATTTGGCTCGTGCCACCTACCAATAACACCGCTTCGATCGACTGCGGTTCTAGTCCTTGGCGAATGGCTTGCTGAAAAATTTGATCCAAGGCGCGATCGAGCTGTTGAAACAGACCCCGATCGCGCAAAATAGTTTCTAATTCTGTGCGCGAAAGGCTTAGCTCTAGACTATTCAATGTTATGTCATCAAAATAGACTTCCTGGGCCGTTTCCTGATGCGAAAGGGCAATTTTGACCCGCTCCGCCAATCGCAGCAAAATTGGAGTTTTCTGGAAAGAATGACCCGCGAGATTGCCCGAGGAATTACCCAAGGCATTGCCTGGCCAGTCCACCGAAGATTGCTGTTGACTCCAATAGTCCACAATCCAGTTATCCAAATCGGATCCGCCCAGGTTTAAGCCTGCCTTGGCCAAAACCCTGGCGGTTTTCACGGTTTGTTGGGAATCTTCGAGGGCGCGGTTCCCCCACTTCAACAGAAACCCCAAGGGCCGGCCGGCGCTGGTGGCACTGGGGCGATCGAGCCGCACCAGGGACAGATCCAACGTGCCGCCGCCAAAATCCACCACCAACACCAAGTCCCGATCGCCTGCGCCATAGCCCAAAGCTGCCGCCGTTGGCTCGTCCAGCAAACGCACCTGTTCAATTTGCCCCAAGGCCGACTGGGCGATCGCCCGGGTTAACCAATTGCGGTATTGCTCAAAACTGTCCACCGGCACGGTCAAAATCAGTTGTGACCCAGCCCCTGCGCCGCCCCAAAACTGCTGCTCTGTTAGGGCGCGGGCAATGGCATCTAGAAACCACTGCCCCGCTTGCTCGAAATCCACCGATCGCCCGTCTAACTCGGGCACAAATCCTTGGACGGCGGTTCCGATCCCCCGCTTGAATCCCCGAAATAAGCGCCCATCGGCCAATTGATCCAGCCCCCGATCGCGCACTGCTTGGCCGGCCACCACCTGACCTTCGGCCGCCTGGGCCACATACAACAGGCTGGGAATGAGCGGCGGGTTGGGAGACTGTCGCACCGAAAGTCCACTGAGATCCAGGGTTTCGGGATTGCCGGTTACGGGGTTGAGGTAGGTTACCACCGTGTTGCTGGTTCCAAAGTCGATCGCAATGGTCATGGCAGTGGCAAAGGTGCAGTAAGGTGCGTTGGGTCATGAATCAATGGCTCAGTCAACAACCAGCCAACCAACCGGGAGCAAGCCATGCCGGGGATTCAGAACTCCAATTCGGTATTGTGCCAGTTTCCCAACGGGTTTCCCAATAGCCTTTTGCCGTGGCCTTTCCCACTGCCTTTCCCAAATTCTGGTCTCCAGCATGACCCCAGGTGGTTCCCAAGCCCCGATCGCTCCAATTTTCCCAGCCCTGCGCGATCGGTTGCTGTTTTCTTCATTCCTTGGCTCGATTCTTGCGGAGTGCGATTTAATGCCAAGGCCTGTGAATTGATTCCGTAATTTTACGTAGATATTTTACAAACTACCCGATCGCCCGACGAATCCCAACAAATCGTTGTCCTATCCTGAATTGCACCCTCCCGCCGCCGCAATCCCGCAGTCCAAAATTGAGATCTCGCACAGGGCTTGAATGGCATGGCCGATCCATGACTTGTCCATCTCAAGCCTTGCTGAGCCGCTGATTTCGGAACTAGAAACCAACCGATCGCGCCCGCATGGCAGTTGAACCCAGGGCAAATTCGTAGTCAATCCTGAACCAAACCGAAATTTCAACGACGACAGTTGAGCACACGCCGCTTTAAGGCTGCTTCAACATCGCACACTCAGCGATCGACCCAAGATCGCAAGTTCATAAATTCCCATCCTGGCGAAAACGGCTTAGGGTTCTTGAGGTTAAATGATTCCAGCGCACGAATCTGGCCGAATCCTCGTAGAATCAATGGAAGTGTGCTTCCGGATAGACGGCTCTCGGCGAAGTGGCACCCCCTCGCTGAGACCCCCAGCAAACTAGCCGTCTGAGCGCGGCGCAACTGGCTTACCCCCATGCTTATGGAACGTATCGGAAAATACGCCCCCGATTTTGAAATTCCTGGGGCCGATGGCAAAGTACACCACTTTGCGACCTATCTCGGTCAATACAAAGCGGCGGTGGTGATTTTCATGTGCAATCACTGCCCCTACGTGGGGATGTATCTCGATCGGCTGAAGGCTCTGCAAGCGGAATTTGAGCCACAGGGCGTAACGCTGATCGGGATCAATGCCAATGATGCCAATCAGTTCCCCGAAGATAGCTTCGATGCGATGAAGGTCTTTGCCCGGGAGCGGGGGTTAAATTTTCCCTACCTGTGGGATCCCACCCAGGACGTGGCGGACTGCTTCGGGGCCAAGAAAACACCCCAGGCTTTTTTGGTGGATGCCAACAGCGTCATGCGCTATATCGGCGCGGTGGATGACAGCCCCCAAGATCCATCCGTCATCACGCAGGCTTATTTGCGGGATGCGATTACCAGTTTTTTGGATGAACAGCCGATCGCGATTGCCTTCACGGAGGCGGTGGGTTGTTCTGTGAAATGGCGGCCCGGTCGATGACCGACAGCGTTGAGCGCACGGAACTTAGCCCCAATATATCTCCGGATCTTGATCAACCTCAGTCGCACGATCGAGCGGATCAGCGACCGTTGATTTTGGGAGTTTCGGGGGCTTCGGGCTTGATCTACGCGGTGCGGGCCCTGAAGTGGCTGTTAACAGCGGGCTACGCGATCGAGCTGGTGGCTTCCAAGGCGGCCCACATGGTTTGGCAGTCAGAAAGCCAGGTGCAGATGCCCCTTGAACCCTCAACCCAGGAAGCGTTTTGGCGATCGCAGGCCGGCGTACCCACCGGAGGGCGGCTCATCTGCCATCGTTTCGGCAACGTAGGGGCCACCATCGCCAGCGGTTCCTATCGCACCTTGGGCATGGTGGTGATGCCTTGCAGCATGAGCACCGTGGGCAAATTGGCAGCGGGTTTAAGCAGCGATCTCCTGGAGCGGGCCGCCGATGTGCAACTGAAGGAGGGGCGGCCGCTGGTGTTGGTTCCTCGGGAAACCCCTTGGAGCTTGATTCATCTGCGGAACCTGACCCAGTTGGCCGAGGCCGGCGCGGCGATCGTGCCGGCCATTCCCGCTTGGTATCACCAACCGCAATCGATTGAAGACTTGGTGGATTTTGTGGTGGCCAGGGCGCTCGATCGCCTGGCGATCGACTGTGTGCCTCTCCGGCGCTGGCAAGGGGGCAACGAAACGCCCGAAGATTTGCCGGGTTAAGCCCACTTGTTGAACTTTTTGCAGCCATTCTCATTTTTCAGGCATTCCCCATTACAAGCCCCAGTCCAAACCGCTTCGCCTCTCTCCTCTGGCGGAAGCACTCCCATCGGCCCCAATCCGAGCTAGGTTGGTTGAACGGCCAGGTCACGAAACAGCTAAGGTCGTCCGGAAGAGGAGAGAGAGCGGGTAATGGCGCGCCTGTTGGGATTACTACTGCTGGTGGTGGGGTTGCTGTTGTTAGCAGCTCAAAACCCTTCGCCCCTGCTACCTTTGGTGGTGTTTGGCCGGCCGATGGTGACTTTGCCGTTGGGGTGGTGGCTGGCTGGTGCAGGGGCTGCGGGGGCCGCAACGATGGGCCTGATTGGCCTGTTGGTTCAATTGGGCCGGCCGCCCCGCCGTCCGGTGATCGATCGCCGGCCAGCCCCCGAATCCGAGCAGTCTCGCTCTCCCCGACAGCGTTTGATTAATCAGCCCTTAGGCGATGAGTTGGAAGACGAGTGGGGCAGCGGGGAATCGGCCGCCGAGGGCCAAGCAAACGGTCAACCGGGCAATGCCTCTTGGCGATCGCGCCTGTTTTCCTTACAAGCGGAGCCGCGCCCTTCTGCCACCGCCGCCGAACTGGAACAGGAATTGGCCGATTGGGCTGTGCCCGATCGCCCGCAGAAGGGTTGGAATCACGATCCGGAGTGGGATGAATGGGCAGAAACGGCTCCCGACAGCAACCGAACCCAGCCGAGTCCGCCCCGATCGAACCCATCGTCGCCTCAGGATCGTCCCCGATCGACCAATCGGATCGATCGCCCCTTTGACCCCGACCCGGCCCCGGCCCGCCCCCAAGCCCCTCAAGCCGCTCCTCCAAAACCAGAACCTAAGCCCCTTGAAGCGCCCGCCCGACCCGCCGCCACCCGTCGTGAAGGAACCAGCTACTCCATTCGCTATCAACGGGACGAGGACGATTTAGAAGAACTAGCAGCAGAAGCGCCAAAAGTAGAAGCGCCAGAAAAACCAGCAACGCCAGCAAGATCGGCAGCACCGCCCAAAGCCGATCGCGCCGCAACGGCCAAAGGCTCAGAATCTTCAAGGCCAGAATCTTCAAAGCCAGAATCAGAATTGCCGCCGCCCGCCGAGCGATCGCGCTCCGTCACCGATGCGGAATATCGCGTTCTGACCCCGCCCGCCCCCCAATCCACCGCCCCTCAGGTCAACGATTGGGATCGATCGGCCCCCGATGATGACTGGGACGACAATTGGTAGAACTTGAATTGGTAAAACTCGAATTGGTAAAGCTTGCACTCGCCATTCAACCCAAAGCCAATCAAACTCAATACCCAATACAAACTCAATACTCAATACAAAGGGGCCGTCGCGATCGCAACGGCCCCCTCAATTTCATGGCAATCCCTAAACCAACTCAGCCATTCCAGCCCAAAACCGGGGTAGGAGCTGAACCCTCAAGGTTTAGTAGGTTTCCACGTGCCAGCGCTCTTCCTTACGCATTTGCTTCTGATAATCCGCCCAGTTCACACCAAACTTAGACGCAGCCGCCGACATCCCCTCGTCAATGCCCGGCTCCATACCGCGCAGACCGCAGATGTAAACATGGGTATTGGGTTGTTGCACCAACGCCCACAGCTCATCCGCATTTTCCTTAATGCGGTCTTGGATATACATCTTGCCGCCTTGGGCGTTCTTCTGTTCCCGGGAAATGGCGTAGGTGATCCGGCAATGGTCAGGATTTTCCGCCTGCATTTTTTCCAGATCGTCCTTGTACAGGACGTTGCCGGTATAAGCCACACCAAAGAACAGCCAAGCAAGACCCTTGAATTGATAATCCGGGTTGTTTTCCTTAAACATCCGCCACAGGAAAGCGCGGAACGGTGCAATCCCCGTTCCAGTCCCCATCATGATGATGTTGGCGTTCGGATCCACGGGCAATAGCATTTCCTTGCCCACGGGCCCCGTGATGGTCACGTCATCGCCGGGCTTCACGTTGCACAGGAAGGTGGAACAAACCCCTTCAACCCGCTCGCCCGCTTCGTTGGTGTAAACCAATTGGCGAACGCAGAGGGAAACCGTTTTGTCATCGAGCAAGTCACCATGCTGCGTCGAGGCGATCGAGTACAGACGCAGCTTGTTGGGTTTGCCGTTCTTGTCCGTTCCGGGCGGAATAATGCCGATGCTTTGGCCTTCCAGATAGCGCAGGTTGCCGCCGCTCAGGTCAAAGGTGATGTGTTGCACCACCCCTTCGCCACCTTCGCGCACCAGACCTTCATTAGAAATCACCTTGCCCGTGAAGGGATTTTTGGGCTTGTAGGTGTTGACCGGTACATCCGTGGGGAAAATATGCTCATGGCTGACGGCGGCGGGCGGCTCGGCCGGAGCACTCGGGGTCGGTTCCGGAGCGGCGGCGGCGGCCACCGGAGCGGCTGGGGTCAAGCCATCATGGCCCGAATCCACGGTCACCGCCACAATGTTAACGATTTTGCCCCCGAGCCGAGCGATGCGACGCATGAAATCATTCATGCGGCTGTAGGGCACGTTAAAGAACACGCTGCCACTCTTACGAATCGCGTAACCGTTTTTATCGGATTCACTGCTTTGACGTAACCCGGTTACTTCGTAACGAAATACGCGGTTTCCGGCAGTTGTGTTGCTGGCGCTCCCGGCTGCACTGGGACTATACATGACTTGCTATGACTCTAATCAACGTTTAGGAGTGGGTTTCGATCTGCAAAGATTTTAGCCCCTCTGATGCAAGGCCTTCGCTGGGATTCGAGAAACGGTTGCGCTTGCGGGGGCAATGGCAGCTCGCTGGCCAGGTAAAGAATGGGGCGATCGGCCAGGCAAGACCCCCATTAACCTAAACTTGCACGAACGATATCAGTCTGATACGCTACTGACGGTTCGCTTGGTAAAAATACTTAACGAACTATTAATTTTAGACAACGTGCTCGTTAAACAACTTGTGCGATCGCAACGTTGCGGTTAACGCTTGCGGAAGTTGCCTGGGGAGCAATGGTTTCCAGCAATCTTTTGGTCACCAATTCCCTGGTAACCTGCTTCCGGTAATGCGTTGGTGACCGATCGCGGTTTCGTAATTTCGCAACGGTAACCCCGCGATTAACGAAGCATTCGATCGGCCCCGGCCCTGCACATCGCTGGTCACAGCGATCGCGATAGGTCAATGGCCGCTTCATTGGGGTCTCGAATCAGCCCTTGCTGTCCTCTCCTTTGGAGATCATCAATGGCCGATTCATTTCCCAAAGCAACGGTTCTCGGTGTAATTCATGCCACTGGGGTTCATGCCAAATAGAGCGCAGACCCGATGTAGTGCATGATTTTGATCGAGTTGCTTTGATCGTGCATCAATTGACTGCGATAATTGCAGGGATTTTCTTAGGCGCTGTTCGCTGCCGAGCACGCCACACAGCCCAGCCAAAGTGTCTAGTGATATAGAGGAAACTTATGACCAGCAAGCCAGATCGCGTCGTCTTAATTGGTGTGGCCGGCGATTCCGGGTGCGGTAAATCGACCTTTTTGCGTCGCCTAGAAGACTTGTTCGGCGCAGAGTTAATGACCGTGATCTGTCTGGACGATTACCACAGTCTAGACCGCAAGCAACGTAAGGAAGCGGGTGTGACGGCTCTGGATCCGAGAGCCAATAACTTTGATCTGATGTATGAGCAGATCAAAGCCCTTAAGAATGGCGAAACCATCAATAAGCCCATCTACAACCACGAAACCGGCCTGATCGATCCGCCGGAAGTGGTACACCCCAACCACATTGTGGTGATTGAGGGCTTGCACCCGCTTTATGACGAGCGCGTTCGCAGTCTGTTGGACTTTAGCGTCTACCTCGATATCAGCGATGAGGTGAAAATCGCTTGGAAGATTCAACGCGACATGGCTGAACGGGGTCACACCTATGAGGATGTGCTGACCGCGATCGAGGCCCGTCGTCCGGACTTTGAAGCTTACATTGACCCGCAAAAGACCCACGCCGATGTGGTGTTGCAAATTCTGCCGACGCAGTTAATTGCCAACGATGAAGAGCGCAAGATCCTGCGGGTGCGGATGATGCAACGCACGGGCGTTGAAGGGTTCGAGCCGGTGTATCTGTTTGATGAAGGCTCCACGATCCACTGGACTCCCTGCGGCCGTAAGCTGACCTGCTCCTACCCCGGCATGAAGCTGTTCTATGGGCCTGACACCTACTACGGCAACCAAGTTTCGGTGCTGGAAGTGGATGGCCAGTTCGAGAATCTCGAAGAGATGATCTACGTAGAAAGCCACCTGAGCAACACCTCTGCGAAGTACTACGGCGAAATGACGGAGCTGTTGCTGAAGCACCGTGACTACCCTGGCTCGAACAATGGTTCGGGTCTGTTCCAAGTGCTGACGGGTCTGAAGATGCGGGCGGCCTATGAGCGTCTGACCCAAAAGACGCTGGTGGGTGTGGGTCTGTAAGCGTTCTGAATCCTGGCCTCGAAGCTGTTTCGAGACTCGGTTGAGGCAACAGATAGAAACCCGCCGCGAAGTGGGTTTGGCCACTCAATTTCTGGATCCTTTTCGTTGAAATCCGGGGATTTGAAACAATTTGAAGATAATGGTGGGGATGTTCCATGGGGACATCCTCCTTTTTTGTCGATCGGGGTGGCGATCGAGGTGGTGATATTGGATTGATGATTTTGTTGATTAAGCTAGGACATGAGCGCAGGACAAACTGGACGCAGCGAGGCTGATGGGCTGACCAAAGCCTGATAAAAGGGGTTGGGGCCGAGCGATCGGGTTGCCCAACGGCCATAAAGGAACGAAGCGAATGGGTTTGGTGGGAGGACAGACAGGCGATGGCATCGGCGGCAGCCCAAGGCGGTTGTCGTTGCGTTGGCTGCTGGGTCTGGGGGTGGTGCTGCCGGTGGGGGTGGCATTGGTGATTAGCCAGGGGATCTATGGCTGGCAGGTGCGCGATTTGAGCGATCGCACGGCCCAACGATGGCAGCAGGTGTTGGGGGCCCGGGCTAGCGATCGACTGGTGAGCCACTTGCAAGGTGCAATTCAGCTTAATCAATCCTTGGGCGATGGGGCCCGCTGGGGCCAGTGGGCCCAAAGTCCCCAAGACCTGGAGCGTTGGCTGTGGCAACAGTCCCAGCGATCGCGGGCCCTGCGATTTGCGGCCTTTGGCCGAGACAATGGGGCCCTGACGGCGGTGGAACGCACGGAAACGGGATCTTTGCTGCTGTGGGCTGCGCCGCCGAAGCCGAATCAGGGGCTGGCCATTTACAACACCAACAGCCAAGGGGATCGATCGGGTCTGCTGCGCAGCCAGGGCGATTTTGCGATCGAGCGGGAGGCTTGGTTTCGGGCAGCGACTTTGGCGGGCCGGCCCACTTGGTTTCTGTGGCCCCTGAGCGAACAAACGGCGGCCCCGATCGCGGCGATCGCGGAGCCGGTGGTGGGGGCCGATGGCCGGCGCTTGGGGGTGTCGGTATCGGCGGTGTCTTTGCAACCGTTGGGGGTGGAACTGGCCCAGTTGGGAGATGTGGATGTGGCGGTGGTGGATCGATCGGGGCAACTGTTGGCCCTGAGTGAGCGATCGACCCAGGCCGGTCAGCCGCCAGCCCGCAATCGCTGGCCCCTGTTGCTGGAGCGTTGGCAGCAGGCCAGTGGCCCCTTAGAACAGTGGGATGGGGAACGATCGACCACGATTCGCCTGGGCAACCAAACCTATCGCCTTTGGGCCCAACCCCTGAAGAATCCGAATTTACCTAACTGGGTGGTGTTGGTGGCCGCCCCGATCGATAGCCTCAGCGATCCGGGTAGCAATGCCCTCACCGTTGCCGTGCTTTTCCTCTCCGTGGGCTGTGCCCTGGGTGTGGCCTGGTTGTTGCTGCGGCTGATTGAGCAACCCTTGGCTCGGTTTGCCCAAACGGCCCAAACCATGGCCAGCGGTCACATTACGGGGCCCATTGAACCCACGGGCCTGCGAGAGCTAGATGAAGCGGCCCGCCAAGTGCGACTGATGATGCGGGAGTTGCGGGCGGCCATGGCGGCCTTTGAGCGCGATCGGGACACCCTCCAAGAACGCATCCGTGAACGCACCAGCGCCCTCAGCCTTTCCGAAACCAAGTTTTCCAAAATCTTTTACGCCAGCCCCAGCGGCATTTGTCTGATGCAACTGGATAACAGTTGCGTTTTGGACTTCAACGACAGTTTCCTCGACATTTTTGGCTACAGCTTCGAGGAAATGATGGGCTTTGCCAGCATGGAATTCAACATCTGGCTGCGGGCGGAAGATCGCCTGGCCGTGATGCAGGCCCTGCAACGGGGCAGCAGCATCCGCAACCAGGAAATTCCAGTCCGCACCAAGGGCCGAGACATCCGCACGGTGCTGCTGTCGGCGGAGTTGCTCTATCTCCACGGCATGGAATGTGCCCTGTTGGTAGTCCATGACATCACGGACTACAAAGGCCTAGAAGAAGACCTGCGCTATTCCCAACAGCGCCTGGAAGAAATGGAGCGGCGGCGGGCCTTGGCGCTGTTGGAGGTGTCCCGCGATGAGTTGCGATCGACCCTGGAGAAGCTAGAAACGGTTCTTGGCTCCGTGCGCGATGCCCTCGTTTGGACAGATCCAGCGGGCAAGGTGCAATGGTGTAATCCTGCCTTTGAGCGGTTAGTCCAACAGTCCCATGAGCAAGTCATTGGCCAAGATTTAATCGACTGCTTGCCTCTAATCCATCGTGGCAAACAACTGCCCACGTCTCTGCATCCGGTCGCCCGGGCGTTGGAAATCGGTTCGGGCAACACGGCCTACGAATTTCACAACTCAGCGGGCGATCGCTATTCCCTGGAAATTGCTTGGTCTAATGTGACGCTGCCGGATCCCGACGGTGCGCCCAACCACAACCAAACCAGTGCCGTTCTGGCAATTCGGGACATCACCGAGCGCAAGCGACTGATTGCCGAGGTGCTGCGGGCCAAGCGCTTCATTGACGGCATTATTGAACATATTCCGCTGGCAGTTTATGTCAAGGATGTGCGGCAGAATTTCCGGTTTGTGCTCTGGAATCGAGCCAGCGAAAAGCTCTTTGGCATTCCGCGCGATCGGGCCTTGGGCAAAAACGCCGATGATTTATTTCCCATTAAGCGAGCCACCACCATCCTGGAACAGGACGTGCAGGCGGTGGAAGAACGGCGCGAGCTGGAAATTCCCGAAGAGCAGGTGACTGGGCCCAATGAATCCCTGGTGTTGCGCACGGTGAAAGTGCCGCTATTTGATCCCAATGGGGGTGTGGCCTATCTGCTTTGCATTACGGACAACATCACCCAGCGCAAACAGGCGGAACAGGCCCTCAGTGAAAGCCAGGCTCAATTCCGAATGCTGACGGAACAGGCCAGCGGCGATCTGATGTTGGTGCATGACGTGCATGGGCAAATTTTGGATGCGAACCAACAGGTTTGCACCGTGTTGGGCTACTCCAAGGCGGAACTGCTGCAAATGAATGTGCGGGCGATCGACACCCTGGCTTCTTTGGATCAGCACGATCGAATCTGGGCCATGATGAAGCCGGGGCAACCCGTGACCGTGGAAGGCATGTATCGCTGCAAGAGCGGCCGCACTTTGCCCGTGGAAACCCGGGTGGGAATGCGCGAGTCCCAAGGTCAGAAAATTTTTCTGGCGATGGCCCGGGATGTGACCGATCGCAAGCAAATGGAAGAGGCCTTGCAACGGGCCGAAGAAAACTACCGCAGCATTGTGGAAAACGCGGTGGAAGGGATTTTTCAGTGCGCCCCCCATGGTCAGTTTTTGGGGGGTAACCAATCTTTGGCCAAGATGTTTGGCTTTGACTCGATCGAAGAAATGCTCGGCCCCTTGGGCTTAAATCGCACCCGCCGGTTCTATGTGGATCCAGAACGATGGGACGGCTTCCTCACGGTCATTGCCGATCGAGGCACGATCTATAACTTTGAGTCGCAAGTGTTCGATCGCGATGGCGATACCTTTTGGGTTTCCGAAAATGCCCGCACGGTGTTCGATGGGGATGGGCGACTGCTGTATTACGAAGGCACGATTCAAAACATCACCGAGCGCAAACAGGCGGAAGAAGCCCTGGTGATGGAGCAAGAAAAGTCCGATCGCCTGTTGCTGAACATTTTGCCCAAGGCGATCGCCGAGCGCCTCAAACAGGGCGAAGGATCCTTGGCGGAACAATATGCCGAAGCAACCATTCTGTTCGCCGATTTGGTTGGTTTCACGCCCGTTTCTGCCCAAATGCGCCCGATCGAGCTGGTGAACCTCCTCAATCAAATCTTCTCCACCTTTGACCAATTGGCCGAAAACCACGACCTCGAAAAAATCAAAACCGTCGGGGACGAATACATGGCCGTGGGCGGCTTGCCCGTCCCCAAGCCCGACCATGTGCAAGCCGTGGCTCAACTGGCCTTGGACATGCAAGCGGCCATTTCCAAATTCACCACCCCCAGTGGCCAACCTTTCCAAATTCGGATTGGGATCAACACCGGCTCCGTGGTGGCCGGGGTGATTGGGATCAAGAAATTTGCCTACGACCTGTGGGGCGACACGGTGAACGTGGCCAGCCGGATGGAAACCCAGGGAGAACCCGGCAAAATTCAGGTTACCGAAGCGGTTTACGAAATTTTGCGCCAAGAATTCCTCTTAGAGCCGCGCGGTGAACTGGAAGTCAAAGGACGCGGCATCATGACCACCTATTGGCTCTTAGGTCGTAAGCCCCAATCTCAAAGCGAAACGGACGAGGCCGAGGCCATGTCTATTTTCAGTAATTAGCAATGAATGGCAAACAAGCGGGTTGGCCAATGGCAAATGATGAATAGATCATTGGCAAATCATTGGCAAGTTAATCACTAGTAAATGGTTGGCGATCAAGGCGCTGGTCATTAGTCGATGACCGCTGGTTCATTAGATCTCCTGCACGAATCAGCTAACAGCCCTCACCCCCCAACCCCTTCTCCCAAGGAGGGCGAAGGGAAGCCAGAAAACGGGAGTTACGGCGATTTGGTTGTTAGTCGTCAAGTCCCTCTCTCGACTTGGGAGAGGGATTTAGGATGAGGGTCTTGATTGATGCAGGAGGTCTATTCTTGCAATGTTGCTGTCACGAATGACTCGCAATCATGGTTACCAGTAAACGGCAATAATTAGCAGTTATGAAGCCATGATGGAGCAACTCTGAGTGACAGTTCATGAACTTGAGTCTTCCTTTTCAAAGAATTTGGGTTATGAAGGATAGGGAACGGTAGCTTGAGTAATAATTGAGGCGTTTTCAGCCATCCCAGATATTGATCAGCACCGATTCTGATGGGTGATCGATCCATAGGTACTTTCCCTGATAGACCCGATCGCCCCCACTGCTTCCCCTCCCCAGAACGCTACTTTCTAGAAGGTTCGCCCATGTCTTGTGTTGCATCTCGTGAATACAAAGTGATCTTGCAGGCTAATCAATTTACCGATCGGGCGGCTGGAGTCGATCGATTTTGGTTAGTTGTGCGCAACCTCGCAGAAGGTTTGGGTCTGAAGGTGACGGGCGAACTCAGCGAATTGGTGAAGCGGGAAGTGGTGTTTTTGGACACACCGGAACATGACTTGCTCAACACCGGCTACATCGTGCGCCGTCGGGTGGAACTGAAGGCCGGCAAACCCGCCCGCACGAAGGTGATGCTGAAGTATCGATCGCCCGATCGCTACATTGCCTGGGGCGCAGATGTTTCCACCCCCACGCTCAAGGGCGAAACCAAATTTGAAGAGGACATTGTTCCCCCCTTCCGCAGTCAGTTTTCCCATTCCACGAGTGCCGTTGTGGAATCAGCAGATTGGACAACGATCGGGGATTTGGCCACCAACTTCCCGGGGGTTGATTCCCTGGAGTTATCGGCTAGCAAACCCTTGACCGTTGTGAATCAGTTTGTTGCCAAAGAGTTTGTGCAACGCGGGGCGATCATTGACTTTGGCAAACAGGACGCAGAAGTGGCCCTCACCGCCTGGTATGTAGACCCCGATCGCCAAAAGCAGCCTTCCGTGGTTGAGTTTTCGTTTGCTTACGGCGAAGATGCGGAAAACTTTTCCGCTCGCAGCGCCCTCCGGGCCAAAAAACTGTTTGATGGTCTCCAAGCCCTCACCGATTGGTATGACCCGAAGGCTATTACTAAAACACAATTTGCCTATCAGTTTTCTGGTTAGTTTTTGGTTGGCTTCTGGTTGTTTTTTGGTTGGTCTTCTAGTTAATCAGCCAAATTTATTCACCAGAAAGGCGATTGGTTAGCAAATCAGTTCATTCACACTGAACTTGTGCTGAATTTATGGTGATTTATTCTGAGTTTTCGCTTGTGAATGAGTTGCCAATGAACTAGCTAACAATAAACTAGTTGCCGACCAATAAGTTGCCGATCAATAAGTTGCCAACCAATAAGTTGCCAAACACCCCATTTTTTCCAATCACTGACAAGGCTCATGGAAACGCTCGATGCTGGTTTGCAGTTCCTCTATGGTTGGATGCCCATCCTAGCGGCCCTGGCAGGCATCTGGATTTGGCAACGCTATGGCCAATTGGGCTGGGGTTTGTTTGGCACGATCGCCCTGTTGCAATTCGTTGCTCCCTACGTTTGGCCAGCGGTGGCCCTGGGTGCTTCTAACGATCGTGTGAACTGGTTTGCGATCGCCCTGGTGTCGTTTTGGTCTGCTGGCATTTGGCAACAATTCCAGGAGCAACGGGCGAAGAAGCTGGATGTTGAATCTGCTCCCGATCGCCCCACCCTCGATGCATCTAGTCACTCTGATGAGTCTTGATGCCCAGAAGCAATGCTCAAAAGCGATGCTCAAAAGCGATGCTCAAAAGCATGGATCCTTTTTCAACCTCCCTCGCGGTCTCTTGGCTTGACCACCGCCTAACACCATGTCTGCCTCTACCAGTTTCCTTAGCCCCGATAAACGTCAGCGAAAGATTCGGTATGTCCTGTGGCTGACGCTGCTGCTGAATCTTGTGGTGTTGGTGATCAAAGCCCTCGTGGGTTGGGCCACCGGTTCCTTGAGCCTGTTGGCCGATGCTCTGCACAGCGTGACGGACAGCGCCAGCAACGTGCTGGGGTTGGTCACCAGCCAGCTAGCTGATCCCCGCCCCGATCGGGAACATCCCTATGGTCACCAGAAATATGAAGCCCTGGGAGCCTTGGGGATCGCTGCATTTTTGGGGGTGGCTTGTTTTGAAATTATGCAAGGGGCGATCGAACGATTAACCGGCCAGGGCGAGGCCGTGAATGTCTCCGGCCCAGCGATCGGGCTGACCGTGCTGGTGTTGGGGATCAATATTTTGGTGGCCCTCTACGAACGCCATTGGGGTCAAAAGCTCCACAGCAACATTCTGCTAGCCGACGCTCGCCACACCATGGGTGACGTATGGATCACAATGACGGTGATTGGGGGGTTATTGGGCGTTTGGTGGGGACAGCGCTGGCTAGATGTGGCCCTGGCGTTCCCCGTGGCCCTGTTGGTGTTCAAGAGTGGCTGGGATGTGTTGCGATCGAACCTGCCTTGGTTGATTGATGCCATGGCCGTTCCCCCCGAAGAAATTCACAGCCTGGTGATGAGCGTGCCGGGTGTGGTCAACTGCCACGACATCGCCTCCCGGGGAGTATTGGGGCGGCAAGTCTTTATGGAAATGCATTTGGTGGTGGAAGCGGAGGACGTGCGCCGGGCCCACGACATCACGGAAGCGGTGGAGTCAGCCCTTTGCGATCACTACCATCCCGTGCGCATGACCATCCACGTGGAACCCAATGGTTATCAAAGTGATCAGTTGACCTACAGCATGGACTCAATCACCCATCAGGAAGTTTAAAGAAGATTTAATAATTGGTTAAAAATCCTGAGTTTTCCACAAGAGCGGCCGAGTTTTCCACAGAAAATGTTTAGTTTTCCACAGGATGACCGTCCCCGCATCAACGAATTGAGCGGGGAAATTGGGGAGCGATCGGTTTAATTGGGGAAATTTCGTTAAGCTGAAGGGTTTGCTTTGGAGAGCACCTGGTTCGATCGACCTCAACAAATCTCGATCAAGCTCCGCAAATCGAGGTTAATCGAGATTAATCAAGATCGATCGAGTCAACCCATGATCAGCCCTATTCCCACTCGATCGTGCCCGGCGGCTTGGAGGTCACATCATAGACCACCCGGTTGACCCCTTCCACCTCGTTCACAATCCGGTTAGAAATGGTCTCCAGCAAATCGTAGGGAACCCTGGCCCAATCGGCGGTCATGCCGTCTTCACTGGTCACCATCCGCAGCACGATCGGGTAGGCATAGGTGCGCTTATCGCCCATCACCCCCACACTGCGCACGGGCAACAACACCGCAAACGCCTGCCAAACATCGTTGTAGAGGCCAGCCCGGTTAATTTCTTGCCGCACAATCAAATCCGCATCCCGCAGAATATCCAGCCGCTCATCGGTGATTTCGCCCAGGATCCGAATGGCCAAGCCCGGCCCGGGGAAGGGCTGCCGTTTCACGATCTCTTCGGGCAACCCTAAGGCCCGGCCCACCTTACGCACTTCGTCCTTGAATAGCTTTCGCAGCGGTTCCACCAGCTTGAAGCGCAAGTTGTCTGGCAACCCGCCCACGTTGTGGTGGCTCTTGATTTTGACAGCAACGCGCTCGCCGGTTTTGGGATCCATGTTGGTGTCCGCCGACTCAATCACGTCGGGGTACAGGGTTCCCTGGGCCAGGTAATCGAAGGGGCCCAAGCGGGTGGATTCTTCTTCAAAAACGGCAATGAATTCATGGCCAATGATTTTGCGCTTCTGCTCAGGATCGGAAACTCCATCCACGGCATTGATGAAGCGGCGACGGGCGTTGACATATTCCACGGGAATGTGAAATTCCTCTTGGAACAGCTTCAACAGACGCTCTGGCTCGCCTTTACGCATAAAGCCTTGGTCAATGAACATGCAGGTGAGGTTGTCCCCGATCGCCTTGTGCAGCAAAAAGGCCAAGGTGGAAGAATCGACCCCACCCGACAGGGCCAACAGCACCCGCTTATCGCCCACGCGGGCCCGCACTTCGCGCACGGACTCTTCCACAAAGGCTTCCGTGGTCCAGGTGGGGTGGCAATGGCAGATGTGATAAACAAAGTTGCGAATGAGGGCCGCGCCTCCGACGGAATGCACCACTTCCGGGTGGAATTGCACGCCGTAGAGTTTGCGTTGGTGATCGGCGATCGCGGCGCAGGGGGTGTTGTCCGTGTGGGCCAAAACCTCAAACCCGCTGGGCAACTGGGTGCAAGAATCGCCGTGGCTCATCCACATGGTGGAACCGTCTTCCACGTTGGTGAGCAAGTCGGTGGGATCATCCACAAACAGGGCCGCTTTGCCATATTCGCCCCGATCGGCTGCTTCCACGAGGCCGCCCAACTGCTGCACCATTAACTGCATTCCGTAGCAAACGCCCAACACGGGAACGCCCAGGTTCCACAGTTCCGGATCGCACAGGGGCGCGCCATCGGCATAGACGGAACTGGGGCCGCCAGACAGGATGATGCCCTTGGGGCTAAGTTGCCGCAGTTGCTCGGCGGAGGTGCGATAGGACAGAACTTCGGAATAAACCTGGGTTTCGCGAATCCGACGGGCAATCAGTTCGGAATATTGAGAGCCAAAGTCCAAAATGGCGATGAACTGGCGATTGACTCGGGAGTCAGGAGCGGTGACGGTGGGCGATAGGGTTTCGGTAGTCACGGGTCGTCAGCGAGAAGGTAGACGGAATAGCATATCGGACAGCCTCGCTGCCAGCGGCCATTTTGATGAAGAAATCAATAGGGGCGATCGGGCTAGGCCAGTCAGTTACTGTGACGGCCAAGGCAGGATGCTGCGGCCCGACGCTAGGTCATGAAAACTGGTTGATCCGAAAAATCCGCAAAGTCCGAAAGATTGGACTCAGGATTGGACTCAAAAATTTATAAATTGCGGCGGCTGAATTGGAGGGTCTGAGCTGGCGAATCGTTGGCGGGCAACGAAGACACCAAGCGCGATCGACCAAACCGAATGAAGCGGGCGGGCGATCGGCGGCGGCTCAGTCCAGGGCGAACAGCGCGGGCACAGCCAGCCCTTAAGGGCTAACGAGCCAAAAAAAGTGTACCAACCTAGATGGCCGTTGAATGCCCCGATGATAACCCATGAGGCGGATGAATGAACCAAGTAAACCGGTTAAGGATAACCCATTAGGTATGAACGAACCCGTCAAGAAAAAGCACGGATTTTGGTCGAGATCCTGAATAATGATTGGCCACATCGCCACGAACAAGTTCGTCAGGAACTGGGTTGGGCACTTATGGCCGCTGAAACGATTGATTATCTGCGCATCAGTTTGATTGACCGCTGCAACTTCCGCTGCCAGTACTGTATGCCCGAGGGAACAGATTTGCAGTTTGCGTTGCAACAGGATTTGCTGACCGACGGGGAGTTGCTGCTGTTGTTGCGGGAAGTGCTGATGCCGGCGGGGTTTCGGCGCTTTCGACTCACGGGGGGAGAACCCCTGTTGCGGCCGGGGGTGGTGGAAATTACCCAGGCGATCGCGCAGTTTCCAGAAACCTTGGACTTGTCCCTCACCACCAATGCCTTTTTGCTGAAGGATTTGGCCCAACCACTCTACGACGCAGGATTACGACGGATTAATATCAGCTTGGATTCCCTGATTCCCGAAACCTTCGATGTCATTATTGGGAATCGGGGGCGATCGCGCTGGCAACAGGTTTGGGATGGCATCCAAGCGGCTCACCGGGTGGGTTTCGATCCGCTGAAGCTGAATGTGGTGGTGATCCCGGGCATCAATGACCAAGAGGTGGAAGCCTTGGCCGCCCTGACACTCGATCGCCAGTGGCATGTGCGGTTCATTGAGTTCATGCCGATCGGGAATCAGGATCTGTTTGCCGATCGGGGTTGGATTGATTCAGAACAGTTGCGCCAACGGATTCGATCGCGCTGGGGTCTGACCACGGGTTGGGTCACCGGCAATGGCCCCGCTGATGTGTTCCAAATTCCAGGAGCCAAGGGCACGATCGGCTTCATTAGCCAAATGTCTGAGTGCTTCTGCGATCGCTGCAATCGAATGCGCCTTTCGGCCGATGGCTGGTTACGCCCCTGTCTGCTGAATGAGTCGGGTCAAATTGACCTCAAAAGCCAACTGCGATCGGGCGTTGACCTCCAAGACCTGCGGGCCCAAGTTAGCCAACTGATCCAAGCCAAACCCGAGATCAACTTCAAAAATCGCGAATCAGGAACCACCGGACGCTACGCCCGCACCATGTCCCAAATTGGTGGCTAGGGGCAAACTGAAAACAGCCAGCTAAGATTGGAATCAGCCTGGAATCAGCCATTGAAGATTCCATTTCCATTGCCCAGAAGCGGCGAGATCCAGGGCAGTCAGCCCATTTCAGGGCGCTGGCTCCCCGTCGATCTCACCGTTACCAACCTCGCCCTTGGAACCTGTGGCCCCCATTCTCTCGTCCAAAACTCCTATCGCAGGGTGTAATCAACCCGTCAGGCAATGCAGGTGCAAGCCAGTGCAACGCACGCTGGAGAACCAGTCATGAGCGACCCTCAGAAGAAAACGCCCACTCGGAACCCATTGGCAACCCGAAGCGCAGTTGCCATGCTGCTATGCGGTGGCATTGCCCTCTCCCTGGCCCCTGCCCAGGCCGCCGCGATCGCCGGGCCTGCCTTCCCCAACACCGAAAACCGAGGCGGGCCCAACCGCACGATCGGGGGTGGCACTCGCTTTGGGGCACCCCGATCCGGGCTGCGGTTTCCCCAAACAGAAGATCGGGGCGGCCCCAACCGCACCACCGGCGGCGGCACTCGAGGCGGTGAATGTATTGCGGCCACGGGAACCAACTTGACCCTGTTGTTGCCACAAAACCAGTCAGGCCAAGCCACCAGCGCCAACCCAACGGTTTTTGTTTACGTGCCATCCACAGTGGTCAAAACCGCAGAATTGGTGGTGGCTGACCAAGACGGCAATTTGATCGATCGCCAAACCGTGCCGCTCACCGGTCAGGCAGGAATTTTAAAAATGTCCCTCCTCAGCCCTGGCAAGGCGCTGCAAACGGGCAAAACCTACAATTGGGCTTTTTCGATTGTTTGTGACCCCAGCGATCGAGCCAGCGATGTGGCCGCGATCGGGGAAGTGAAACTCGTGGCCCTGCCGGACAGCGTTAACCGCCGCCTCAGTGCAGCCCGCGATCCCTTCCAACGGGCCCAAGTCCTGGCAGAAGCACGCCTCTGGTACGACACCTTGGCCACGGCCATTGCCCTCCAAACCACCCAACCGGATCAATGGCAAAGCCTGTTGGAATCCGTGGGCCTGCAAAACCTCGCCAGCGCCCGACTCCTGAATTAGGTTCCCCATCCTAATTTCCCAATTTCCCAATTAGGTTCTCCGGTTGAGCGGCAGTTATGAAATCCTGGGCCAAGATCCTCAAACGGTGGGTCTGGCAGTGGCGAGGCGTGCTGCTAGCGGTTCCCACGGCCACCGGCTTCGTTTTGGGAATGCGGGAATTGGGTCTGCTGCAAGGGCTGGAATGGTTGGCCTATGACCAAATGCTCCAGGCTCGGCCGGCGGAGGCTCCCGATCGGCGCGTGGCGATTGTGGGAATCACCGATGCCGACTTGAAGCGGTTTGGCACCACAACTCTGCCCGATGGGGTCTATGCCCAGGCGATCGAACGGTTAAAGGCCATGGCCCCCCGGGCGATCGGGTTGGATATTTACCGCGACTTGCCCCAGGAACCCGGCCACGCCAACCTGGTGCGCCTGTTTAACAACACCGATTACCTGGTGGGCATTGCCAAGGTGCGGGGGGAAACCGCCGCCGATCGGGTGGCCGCGCCTCCTGCCCTGGACGCCAAAGGGCAAGTGGGCACCAATGACTTTGTGGTGGATGCGGATGGCAAAGTGCGGCGGGTTTTAATCGATACCCAAGACGTAGAAAACAACAAAATCTACGGTTTGGGTCTGTACCTGGCCCTGCTGTATCTGGATCCAGAAAACGTCGCGCCCGAAGCCGTGGCCGCCGAACCCGGAGCCTTTCAGCTCAGAAACGCCATTTTTAGGCGGTTTCAGAGCCATGACGGCGGCTACATCCATGCCAATGATGCGGGTAACCAACTGCTGCTGAACTATCGCGGTGGGAGTGGCTCCTTTGAAACCGTTTCCCTTCGGGATTTGGTGGATGGCAAACTCCCCGCCAACTGGGCCCGCGATCGGGTGGTACTCATTGGCAACATCAGCGAAAGCGGCCGTGATCTCTTCCTCACGCCCTATAGCGGCAAACCCCTAGAGCTGCCCCAAAGGATGGCCGGGGTTGAAATCCATGCCCACTTCACCAGCGAAGTAATTGCCGCCGCCCTCGACAATCGCCCCCTCCTGACCACCTGGCAGGAGCCGATCGAGTGGTTGTGGATTGTGGGCTGGGCCGCCGTTGGTTCCACCTTGGCTTGGCTGTTGCGGCTGCCGGACTCGCGCCGTTGGATTGCCATTTGGGGCATTGGGGGTTCCGGCGGCTTGGTATTGCTGTTGTGGGGAATTTGCCAAGGGGCCATGATCCAAGGCCTGTGGGTTCCCTTTGTGCCGCCCCTGTTGTCTTGGTTGGTGGGAGCAACCATGGTGGCCCTTTACCTGGCCCGCACCGCCGGCCAGATTCGCAACACCTTTGGCCGGTATCTGAACAATGAAGTAGTCGCCAATCTGCTGGAAGATCCCGAAGGCCTGAAAATGGGCGGGGAGCGGCGCAAAATCACCATCTTGACCTCCGATCTGCGAGGGTTCACGGCCACCGCCGAACGGTTGCCCCCGGAAAGGGTGATCGAAATCATTAACCTCTACCTGGAAGCCATGGCCGATGCGATCACGGACTTTCAGGGCACGATCGATGAGTTTATGGGGGATGGAATTTTGGTGCTGTTTGGGGCCCCCACCACCCGATCGGACGATGGCAAACGGGCGATCGCCTGTGCGATCGCCATGCAGCAAGCCATGGGCGGTGTGAACGCCAAAATGCGAGAAATGGGCTACCAACCCTTAGAAATGGGCATTGGTATCAACACGGGCGAAGTGGTGGTCGGCAACATTGGTTCCTACAAACGGGCTAAATATGGCGTGGTGGGGGCCCAAGTCAACCTGACCTATCGGATTGAGTCCTACACGATCGGGGGACAAATTCTAATTACCGAATCGGCCCTTGAAGAAGCTGGCGGCTCCGATTACGTCAACATTGCCGCCACCCAACAGGTACAGCCCAAGGGCGTTCCCGAACCAATCACCATTTACGACGTGGGCGGCGTGGGTGCGCCCTATCACCTCACCCTGGAACGGGCCCAGGAAACTTACTCCCCGATCGCCCCCTTGCAATTCACCGCCCAACCCCTGGATGGCAAACATGTCAGCAGTCAGGCTTGGGCCGTTGCCTTGGTGGAGTTGTCTGCCAAAGGCGGTTGGCTGAAAATCCAAGGGGCCATCAACCCGGCCAGCAATGCCCCAGCCCCGAACCCCCAGGCCTTAACCAAGCCCCTGACGAATCTCAAGCTGAACCTGGCGGAAGCCTCGGCCCCGGATACCCTGCCCCCAGGCCCGGAAAACCGCGAAGTTTATGTCAAAGTGCTCCCCAGTCCCGATCGCCCGGATCACGTTTTGGTGCAATTCACGTCCAAGTCTCCGGCCCTGGGTCAATGGCTGCAATCCCTGGGCGATCGGGCCCAGGCCACAGCCTCAGAATCAGACACCGTTGCCCCTCCAGCTTAAAAATCACCGGTTCCCGGCTGAAAAATCACACTATTTTGGCTTCAGAATCAATTCCTCACCCGAGCAACTCAACTACAGTAATTCGGTCAAATAACGGCTAGTCTGGCTTGATTTCAGCCTCTAGGTTGCTCGCATCTCCCTAATATGAACTGGTTCAAACCCCTTCAGCAAGGCCTTCTGGATTTGCTGCAAACGCCCCTGTTTCAATTGGGCGAAACGGTTATTTCTCTCGGGTTTTTACTGCAACTGGTGCTCTACAGCGCTCTTGTTTACGGCGGCGCGCAAATCATCAAGGGATTTCTGCAAAACCGCCTGCTTGCCAAACTCCGCATTGATGAGGGCAATCGTGGCCCGATCGCCGGCATTGTCAGCTACGGCATCGGCGTTTTGATTTTCGTGGCGCTCTTACAAAGTGCCGGATTCAATCTCAATTCCCTCGCTGTGCCGGCCGGAGCTTTGGGGGTAGGCGTGGGTTTGGGCCTGCAAAACATCACCAAAAACTTTGTGGGCGGCTTGAACCTGCTGTTGGAGCGCAAGCTTCGGGTGGGGGATTTCATTGAATTCGATGGGCTGGCGGGGCATGTGGTGGAGGTGGCCCTGCGATCGGCCGTGATTCGCACCCTGGATGGGGCCCATGTGATCGTTCCCAACAGCGATCTAGTGGAAAAACGGGTCATCAATTGGCACTACAACGACTTAGCCGCAAGGCTTCATATCAAAGTCAGCACGGCCTACAGCAGTGACCCGCTGGTGGTGACGGAATTGCTGTTGGATGTGGCCTATTCCGAGTCCATGGTGCTGGATGATCCGGCTCCGACGGTGATTTTGCTGGGGTTAGGCGATCATGGGCTGGACTTTGACCTGCGCGTTTGGATTCGGGGCTATGAACGGGAGTTTGATGCTCGCCATGCCCTCAACTGCGCGATCGAATATCGATTCCATCAACAGGGCATTGAAATTCCCTTTCCCCAGCAGGACTTGTGGCTACGAAACCCGGAGGTGCTCTATCCCCTTGGCCGCAGCAGCGACCCGACGGCGGCCTTACCTCCTGCCCCCTTGGCCCAACGCCAAATTCCCAGCGAAACGCGATCGAGCCTGCTGACGGAATCCCTGAAACGGGTTCACTACTTTTCGCATCTAAATGATTTGGATCTGCGGCGGGTGATTGAGTGCGGTTATCGTCAGCGCCTCAAGCCAGATGAGCTGCTGTTTCGGGAAGGGGATCCGGGCAATAGCTTTTACATTGTGCTGTCGGGATCGGTAAGGGTGTTTGTGGCGGAGTTGGATAAGCACCTGACGGATTTGGAGGCGGGGAGCTTTTTTGGGGAGTTGGCGCTGATGCTGGGCATTCCGCGCACGGCAACGGTGAGCGCCAATGAGGAAACCTTGCTCTTTGCCATTAATCAGCGGGGGTTCACGGAGTTGTTGCGAAAGCATCCCCCGATCGCGGAGGTGATTGTGCGGGAACTGTCCGTGCGCCAAGAGGAATTGCGCGATCGCCAAACCCAGCTCCGAGCCTTGGGTTTGATTGCGGCTGATGAAGATGACAGCAACCCGGTGCAGTGGGTGCGCAAGCGGATTGCGCGTCTGTTTGATTTGGGGCTTTAGGGCTGGTCGCCCGATTACCCAAAACCCTGATTCCACCGTGACGAGTCGTGGGGCAAGGGCGAATTGCGGAAGTCGTGGGGGCAAGGACGAATCGTGGGAGTCGTGGGGGCAAGGGGCTTAAGCCCCTTGTCTGGGTTGGTTAGAGCATGGACGATTAACCGTTTTTGCGTGATCCCAAGACATGACGACTGGCCCTCGCTCTGACCATGGCTTGGCCCTTGGCGCTGAAGTCGCTGCCAGGGAAATAACCAAAAGAGATGATGCGAAATCTTCCAAAAAAATGTTACGAAAGATGAATAGCGTTAAGCTTGTATGTAGATTGGTTAGTTTCTACTTTGCCTATGTCGGCTCCTACTCCTCCCGATCCCAATCTGCTGAAGACCGTCTTGCAGCCGCTGCTTGAAGACTTTCAATATTGGTTTGGGCGATCGCGCACCTTGCTGGAATCGGAGCGTCTGTCGTTTCTGAGCGATGAGCAACAGGAAAGCTTGCTGGCAAGGGTCAAACAGGCCCAACAGGAAGTGAGCAGCACTCAGTTGCTCTTTGAGGCCATGGGGGCCCAGGTGGGTGTTGAAACGTCAACCCTCATGCCTTGGCACAACCTGGTTCAGGAGTGCTGGCATGTGGCAATGCGGTTCCGGGCTGAACAGAATCCTTCGGGTTCGGCGGGGTAATCGCCTTCTCAGATCATGTTAGAGACTATTTATTTAGAGATCATCCGTTAGGGAGACGACGGCCGTGCTACAGGTGTTGTATATCCTGGCCTTTGCAGTGTTGGCATTCTTGGCGATCGGGAATTTAGTCCGCAATCTCTTCACACTGGGAACTGAGGCGGGCCGCACGGCCGATCGAGTGGATCATTCAGCGCGGGCGGCGGCTCCGGCCCAACCGCCCATCTCGTTGCACCCGGAAATGCTGGACGATCGGGGGCAGCCGATTCGTGAACCCCTGTTGGTGATGAAGTCGATTACGGTTGAAGATGCCCGCAGTCGTCTGGATGCGTTGTTTGATGCTTCGCCGGGAGATTCGTCTAACCCTTCTTCTAACTCTCAGCCGACGGATGAGGCTTAAGGATCCACAACGATTGACTCCTCCGATTCTCGGGCAATTTCCGGGCGATCGGAACGGCCGGTCTGGGTTTGATCGGTCTGGATTCGATCAGTCTCAGTCTGACCGGTCTGAGTTTGAGCGGTCTCAGTCTGATCGATCTCAGTTCGGCTGGAAGCCATTTAACGGACAGGGGCGGCGATTTTGGGTACTTTTGGGGGCGATCGGGCTGCTTGCATGGCCGATCGCGCCGGCCGCTCAGGCCCAAGGGCCATCCCAGCCGCGCCGCCCCCAACCGACCAACCCGACCCGCTCCCGATCGCCCCAACCGGCCCGCAATAGGCCACCGGGCCCGGCACAACCCAAACCAGCCCAGCCGAATGCAGCCCGCAGTCAACAGGCCCAAGCGGCCTATGCCAGGGGAGCCACCTTGGCGGCGGCGGGCAAGCTTCAGCAGGCGATCGAGGCTTTTTCAGAGTCCCTGCGGCTGAATCCGGCCTTGGTGGAGGCCTATAACGATCGGGCGACGGCCTACGCAGCCTTAGACAATCCCTTGGCAGCGATGGCGGACTATAACCGGGCGATCGAGCTAGATCCCCAATATGCCAACGCCTATTTCAATCGGGCTAATTTGCTGGTGCAGCAGCAGGCCTATTTCCGGGCCATTGAAGATTACGATCGCGCCCTGGCAATCGCAGCGGACGATGCGGAAGCCTTTCACAATCGGGCGATCGCCCAAGCTGCCGTAGGCAATTTGCAAGAGGCCGTGGATAACTTGCAACAGGCGGCTCGGTTATTTGCCCGTCGAGGTGATCGCGAGGGCTACGAACGGGCCCTCAACACGCTGCGGCTTTTGCAACCGGCCGAGGCGCTGCCCAATGCCAATCCTGCGAACGCTAATCCTCCAAACACCAATCCTCCAAACCCGTAACGTTCAGGCGGCACAACCCCTCGCCCCCGTCCGGCGCGACCGCCAATTTAGCTCGCCAATTTAGCTCGCCAATTTAATTTGCTAATGTAGCTGGCCCATTCGGCAATGCAGTTTGCTTGGCTCTATCCACGCCTTTATCCAGTCTTGGCGGCCAGCTTTCCCTTGGGTCTGTGGGCCGGCAATCCCGATCGCCGGGAAATTGCTCTCAGCTTTGATGACGGACCCCACCCGGAATATACGCCAGCCCTCTTGCGCCTGTTGGATCAAGAGCAGGTGATCGCCAGCTTCTTTTGGTTGGGCTGTTGGGTCGATCGGGCCCCTGCCGTTGCCAAACAAGTTTGGGACGCGGGCCACTGGCTTGGCCTCCATGGCTACCATCACCGATCGTTTCCTCGCCTCAGCGCAGACGAACTGCAACGGGATTTAAAACGTACCCAGTGGGCGATCGCCCAGGCTTGTCAGCTTGATCCGGCTTGGGTGCAACACCATGTGCGAGATGTGCGGCCACCCAACGGGCTATTTTTGCCCGGGGCCTTGGCTCAATGGCGCAGTTGGGGATATCGACCAGTCATGTGGAGTGTGGTGCCGGAAGATTGGACGCATCCTGGGCCGGCGGTGGTGCAGCGGCGGGTTTTGGATCAGGTGCAAAACGGTTCGCTGATTGTGCTGCACGATGGGCCCTGTGGCGGGCACGATGTGGTCAAAACCGTGGCGCAACTGATTCCGGCCCTACGCGATCGGGGGTGGCGGTTTGTGACGGTCGATCGGCTGTGGGATGCGATCGAGCAAGGCGCTCTCAACCCGGCTTCCCCAAAACCAACGGCTCGCGAGATCGATCGGGCGATCGATCAAATGTCCGATGAATGAATAATCGTTGAATACTGGGTCAATCCTGGATTGATGAATGCGCGATCAACTGGCCAATCACCCAATCCACAGAACCGTTATTCACGCCCTGAAGGATGAGCCAATTCAAGTCTCAAACATGAAAACTCGAAAAATGAAAACCAAATGAAAGCAATAGCCCTGTGATTTAGAAAAGAGCGTGTTACAACAGAGGAAGGCATCAGAGAACGCAGAAGCATCACCTTGGAGGTCTGTAAATCAGGCCCAATCGAGCCTGTCTAGGGAGACAAAATCGCTGGAAGTATTTCAGCGACAATGACCGGGGTGATCGCGAGGAAAAAAGACCGTTCCTCTGCTGACAACATTTGCCGCTTATCCAGGGAAATATCAATAACTCATAACTTAAACCCTAGCCAAATTGCCCATTTCAGCCGACACAAGATCGGTCATGGGCGACAAATCAGCGGCCAATCGGTTGTTTCTTGCCTGTTTGTTGTGATTTTTGGAGTTAATTGCCAGCAAATTTTCGATCGTCCCGGCAAAATTTCGTAAGACAGGCTACAGTTTATTGGGACATTTCAAAAATCTGGGGCTAATCTGGATCTCGGCAAAAAATCCAGCCCAGACTGCGGCGTTGCCAGCCCTTCAGTGCCTGTTTCCGCAACCGTCGCAGTTTCCAACTTCCCACCGATCACTGCATATCTACCCTACTTCGTTGAAAGGAGCGAGAGGACTCGGCATGACCCAGGCCAAAACCGTACTCGAAGAAATGAATGTATTGACTGATGCTGTGGATGATGTAGAGGTCGAACTAGAGCTACTCACCACAGAGGACGAAGATGAGGTCGATATTGATGAGTATGATGACCCGTCTGCCGAACTCGATGAGGAAGATGAAGAGCAGCCTGGCAAAGCGGCCGCATCTCGTCGCCGTACGGCTGCTAAGAAAAAGCACTACACCGAAGATTCAATTCGGCTATATCTTCAAGAAATTGGTCGGATTCGCTTGCTGCGAGCCGACGAAGAAATTGAACTGGCCCGTAAGATTGCTGACCTGCTAGAAATCGAACGGGTCCATGAAAAGCTGCTGGATCAACTCGATCGCGCACCGAACGATCGGGAGTGGGCCGAAGCATTGAATATGGGCTTGCCGGAATTCCGCAAGCGGCTGTATGTGGGTCGGCGCGCCAAGGACAAAATGGTGCAGTCGAACCTGCGCTTGGTGGTTTCGATCGCCAAGAAATACATGAACCGCGGCCTGTCATTCCAGGACTTGATCCAAGAAGGTAGCTTGGGTCTGATTCGCGCCGCCGAAAAGTTTGACCACGAAAAGGGCTACAAATTCTCCACCTATGCCACTTGGTGGATTCGGCAGGCCATCACCCGGGCGATCGCCGACCAATCCCGGACAATTCGCCTACCGGTGCATCTGTACGAAACCATTTCGCGAATTAAGAAAACCACCAAGTTGCTGTCTCAAGAAATGGGTCGCAAGCCCACGGAAGAAGAGATTGCAACGCGGATGGAAATGACGATCGAAAAGTTGCGGTTCATTGCCAAGTCGGCACAGTTGCCGATTTCGCTGGAAACCCCGATCGGGAAGGAAGAAGATTCGCGCCTGGGCGATTTCATTGAATCCGACGGCGAAACGCCGGAAGATCGCGTTTCCAAGAACCTGCTACGGGAAGATCTAGAAAGCGTGCTCGATACGCTCAGCGCCCGCGAGCGCGATGTGCTGCGGTTGCGCTACGGCCTGGATGACGGTCGGATGAAAACCCTGGAAGAAATTGGGCAAATTTTCAACGTGACCCGCGAGCGGATTCGCCAAATTGAAGCGAAGGCCCTACGGAAGTTGCGCCACCCGAACCGCAACAGCATCTTGAAGGAATATATCCGCTAGGAAGCTGGGTTCAATTCATCTCGCATGGGGCGATCGTCTGAGGGCGATCGCCCTTTTTTGGGTCTACCAATCCGAATCACGAGGATATCTGCAAAACCAAAACTGATCCCATTATTAGACCTCCTGCACGAATCAGCTAACAGCCCTCATCCCCCAACCCCTTCTCCCAAGGGAGGGCGAAGGGGAGCCAGAAATCGGGATTTACGGCGATTTCGTTGTTGATTTTCAAGTCCCTCTCCCGA